>NZ_JAME01000203.1 GCF_000521865.1 Roseivivax isoporae LMG 25204 | reverse complement strand
ACGAACGCGAAATCCTCCGCCTCGACCGAGACCGCCTCCAGCGTGAACGACCCGGCGGATTCGCGGATCAGCCGCCCGACCTCGAACACCTGGTCGATGCCGAGTTCCGGGTCCTGGAAGCGGAAGAACCGCTCGCCGATCAGCTCATACCCGACGAGGCCCAAGGTCGCCTGCAGACGCCGCTCCGGCCGCGCCACGCGTGCCAGCCGCTTCGCGATCCGGGACACCTGATTGTGGCTGTTGACCATGAAGAGCTGCGGCGTGTCGCGCTTGCGCCGCTCCTCGGTCGTGATCACCCACGT
>NZ_JAME01000202.1 GCF_000521865.1 Roseivivax isoporae LMG 25204 | reverse complement strand
CGACACCGACACCGAAGCGGGCGCCAAGCTCTCGGTCGAGCGGTACAGCGCGACGGGCTTCGGCGGGCTCTACCTTCTCGGCGAGGTGTCCTCGGTCGAAAGCGGCTGGTTCCTGCTGGCGCAGACCGGGTTCGGTGCCTCTGGGTTCGGCGCAGAGCTTTCGACCGGCGGCAGCGACACCTACAGCGAGACCACGCTCGCGGTCACGCAGCGGCTGAACGATGGTCCCTTCATCGCCCGTGCCGGCTGGCGGTTCGAGGCCGAGGAAGTGTTCTTCGGCTTCGCGATCAACACGTTCTGACC
>NZ_JAME01000201.1 GCF_000521865.1 Roseivivax isoporae LMG 25204 | reverse complement strand
GCTTCTCCTTGCCGGCCTGCTGCTGCCAGTCCTTGAGCGAATGGATCTTGCTGTTGGCGCTGACGACGATGACCGAGGACGATTCGAACAGCAGCCCGACCGGCACCAGGTCGCTGTCCTCATAGGGCATCTTGCTGCGCAGCAGCTTGTTGGTGATGGCGCCATTGCCGGCCACCAGGAAGGTGTAGCCATCGGCTGGCGCCTTGGCCACCATGTCCGAGCCGATGATGCCGCCCGCGCCGGGGCGGTTGTCGATGATGACGGGCTGCTTGAGATGGTCGGACAGCCCGGTGGCGAAGATCC
>NZ_JAME01000200.1 GCF_000521865.1 Roseivivax isoporae LMG 25204 | reverse complement strand
GCATGGAGACGCCCAGCGCCGGCCAGGTGCGGTTCGGCGGCCGCGATATCGGCGCGCTCCGGGGCGAGCCGCTGCGCCAGCTGCGCCGGCGGATCCAGTTCGTGCACCAGAACCCCTACGGCTCGCTCGACCCGCGCTACACCATCGAGGACATCCTGACCGAACCGCTGCGGGCCTTCGGCATCGGCCGGCCCGAGGAGCGGCGCGACCGCGCCTTGCAGTTGCTGGACCAGGTGGCGCTGGACCGCGCCCTGGCGGCGCGCCGGCCCGCCGCGCTGTCGGGCGGCCAGCGGCAGCGCGTGGC
>NZ_JAME01000199.1 GCF_000521865.1 Roseivivax isoporae LMG 25204 | reverse complement strand
GTGACGCCGCAGCTCCAGCCGCGCCTGTTCCAGCAGGCTGCGCAGGGCCGCGTCCAGCGTGTAGCCGACATAGAAATTCTCGCTTTCGTGGCGCATGTCCACCGGCCCCAGGCGCATGGGGAAAAGCGCGCGCTTGAACTTGTCGAAGATGTCGGCCAGCGCCTCGCGCGACGGAAACTCGCGTTCGCCTGGCTCGCGGGCGCGCTGTTGCGAGGTGCGCCATTGGGCGCGGATGCCGTCCAGGGCGCGCACCACGCCCTCCAGATCGAAGGCCGCCATGTCAGTCCTGCACCCAGGGCAGGCCGCGATGG
>NZ_JAME01000198.1 GCF_000521865.1 Roseivivax isoporae LMG 25204 | reverse complement strand
CTGGCCGCTTTCCTTCGGCACCGTCAGCATCGCCGGCGAGTTGAACCAGCCGAGCGGCTGGCCGACGCCGCTGCCCTCGACGATCGCGAGGTTCTTCTTCCACGCGATGGCCATGGCCGCCTTGTTGGACAGCCGGTTGCGCAGGCGGATGGCGTCCTCGAGCAGCTCCTCGGATGCCAGCGCCAGGCAGTAGAGCTCGTGCAGAGGGACGCTGCGGCCCTCGTCGGCGAGCTGGGTCGGCGTCATCTGGCTGCCCTCGGAGCGCCAGTAGGCCTTGATGCCCGACGTGCCCCACGGCGTGGTCTCGTCGGCGCCGAGC
>NZ_JAME01000197.1 GCF_000521865.1 Roseivivax isoporae LMG 25204 | reverse complement strand
TCGATGGCATAGGGCAGGCTCTCGTCGTCGCAGTCGGGAACCTCGGTCGTGTCGATGTTGGAACTGCGGTTGATCGAGACGTCCGTCAGTCCGCAGAGCGGGACGTAGGTCCCGGCATCCCCGGTCGGATCGACCTCCACCTCGAGGATGAACTCCTCGAACTTCGCGGTTTTTGCGCGAGCCATGCTTCTGTCCTTTTCACTGATGCGGCACGCCCCGCGGCGGCCAGGGTGTGGGCCGTCAGGCCCGCTTGATCGCGCGCGTCACGGCGCGCTTTATCCCCGCCCGAGCGCGGCGTTTCTCTGCCCGCCAGACAGGGAA
>NZ_JAME01000196.1 GCF_000521865.1 Roseivivax isoporae LMG 25204 | reverse complement strand
CGGCTGACCAGCACGCCGCCCGGCGTGGCGTCGACCCGCTCCAGCGTGAAGGCGCGCGCCTGCGCGTCGTCGCCGAACACCCGCTTGCCCGGCCCCAGCATCACCGGATAGACCAACAGGGACAGATCATCCACCAGATCCGCCGCCAGCAGCTGGCGCACCATGTCGCCGCTGCCGAACGTCAGCAGATCCGCCCCGCCCTGGCGCTTGAGCGCCCGCACCGCCTCGGCCAGGTCGCCGGACAGCGCCCGGCTGCCCTGCCAGGACAGGCCATCGGGCCGGTGCGTGGCCACGTGCTTGGGCGCGCTGTTCAGGCGGTCCGCC
>NZ_JAME01000195.1 GCF_000521865.1 Roseivivax isoporae LMG 25204 | reverse complement strand
TCCTGGCCTGAACCCCACCCGTTTCCGTTGTTGCTGGCGCGCCTTGCTTGCGGCCCGCGCGGTCGCGCGCGCGTCCAGCCCGTTCAGATCCAGAGACTCTCATGCACAAGAACAAGGACATCCTGCGGGCAACCTGCCTGGCCACCGCCCTGGCCGCGTCGTTTCCCGCCTGGCCGCAGGCCACCGGCGCCGACGCCATCACCACCACCGATCCGGTGGTGATCACCGGCGTCGCCCCGAGCGCGCCGCTGACCTTCACGACCGACCCGAAGATCCCGCGCCAGCCGCTGCCGGCCAGCGACGGCACCGACTACCTCAAGACCATTCCCGGCTTTTCG
>NZ_JAME01000194.1 GCF_000521865.1 Roseivivax isoporae LMG 25204 | reverse complement strand
TCGAGCAGCGCCTCGGTGATCGCCTGGTTCACCTCGGCATAGCTCGCCTTCAGCGACAGCTCGGCCAGCGCCGCGTCGGCGGTGATCGAGACCTCGCCGATGCGCTGGTCGATCCGGTGCACCGCCGTGATCTCCACGAGCCCGGTCTCGGGGTTCACGATGATCCCGGCATCGGCCATGCGCTGGTCGGTCTGCGCGAGCCGCGACAGCCCCCACGAGACCTGTTGCGCCACCGTCTCGAGCCGGTCGGCAAGACCGTCCTGCGCCGGCACGAGACCCTCGACCCGGTCGAGCAGCGACGGCCGCCCCTCGAGCAGCCGGTAATCCCCGTAGGCCGC
>NZ_JAME01000193.1 GCF_000521865.1 Roseivivax isoporae LMG 25204 | reverse complement strand
GCCCGCACGGCCAGGGGCAGTTCGCGCAGGTCGCGGTTGTTGGCGCGCACCCCGCGGTGGCCGGGGCCGCCGGAGGCGCCGCTGGCGACGGCATGGCGCTCCAGCAGGGTGACGGAATGGCCGGCGCGCGCCAGCGTCCAGGCCAGCGAGGCGCCGAAAATGCCGGCGCCCACGATGACATAATCGCTCGAGACTTCACTCATGATGATCCAGGAACAGGTACGGGGAAATGGGACGCGTCAGGCCGCGAAGCGCGCCGGCCGGAAGTCGGCCAGCAGCGGCGACGGCGTGCCGTCGATGATCTCGGCGGCCAGCAGTTCGGAAAGAATGGGCGCGAGC
>NZ_JAME01000192.1 GCF_000521865.1 Roseivivax isoporae LMG 25204 | reverse complement strand
GCGCTCGAGGCGCTGACCCTGCCCGAGGCCCGGTCGGCAATACGGCTGACGCTCATCGTGGCGGCAATCACGGTGCCGCTCAACGCGGTGTTCGGAATCGCGGCCGCATGGGCCATCGCCAAGTTCGATTTCCGCGGCAAGGCGTTCCTGATCACCCTGATCGACCTGCCGTTCTCGGTCTCGCCTGTCGTCGCGGGCCTGTCGCTGGTGCTGCTCGCCGGGGCAAATTCGGGGCTCGGGGCCTGGCTCGTGGCGAACGACATGAAGATCATCTTCGCCTTCCCCGGGATCGTGCTCGCCACGATGTTCGTGACCTTTCCCTTCGTCGCGCGCGAACTGATCCC
>NZ_JAME01000191.1 GCF_000521865.1 Roseivivax isoporae LMG 25204 | reverse complement strand
CCACAACGGCACGCTGTTCCTGGACGAGATCGGCGACATGCCGCCGGCGCTGCAGATCCGCCTGCTGCGCGTGCTGCAGGAACGGCAGGTGATGCCCGTGGGCGGCAGTGAACCGGTGCCGGTCAACGTGCGCATCATGGCCGCCACCCATCGCGACCTGGCGGCCATGGTCGCGGCCGGCGCCTTCCGCCAGGACCTGTTCTTCCGCCTGAACATCCTGCGCATCGACATGCCGACGCTGCGCGAGCGGCGCGACGACATCTGGCTGCTGGCGCAGAACCTGTACCAGCGGGTGCGGCAGAACCTGGGCCTGGCCGGCGAGCCGCCGTTGCCCGACGCCTTGCG
>NZ_JAME01000190.1 GCF_000521865.1 Roseivivax isoporae LMG 25204 | reverse complement strand
GACATCTTCGCGGGCTACTGGCCCCACGTGCCGGCCGGTTCGGGCAGCCGCCCGCTGGCGGACCGCCTGAACAGCGCGCCCAAGCACGTGGCCACGCACCGGCCCGATGGCCTGTCCTGGCAGGGCAGCCGGGCGCTGTCCGGCGACCTGGCCGAGGCGGTGCGGGCGCTCAAGCGCCAGGGCGGGGCGGATCTGCTGACGTTCGGCAGCGGCGACATGGTGCGCCAGCTGCTGGCGGCGGATCTGGTGGATGATCTGTCCCTGTTGGTCTATCCGGTGATGCTGGGGCCGGGCAAGCGGGTGTTCGGCGACGACGCGCAGGCGCGCGCCTTCACGCTGGAGCGGGT
>NZ_JAME01000189.1 GCF_000521865.1 Roseivivax isoporae LMG 25204 | reverse complement strand
GCATCTGGATGTCGCAGCACCTCAACATCGAGATCGGCCTCGGGCTGCACTCGGAGCGCTGGGTCGGCGCGGACCACTGGGAAAAGGCCGCGCGGCCGGGCATGGACCTCGCCACGATCATCGAGACCTCCGAAGTCTGTGTCGTCGGTCTCGACGGGGGCGGCCTCGACGACCTTCTCGGAATCAGCGTCCTCGGCCGGCATGCCGAGACGAAGGCCTGGCAGCACTGGGGCAAGGCGTGGGCCGATCGCGGCGTGCTCGAGCTGCGCAAGTCGATCGCGCCCGAGCTCGAGGACCTGGCCGAGGCCGACGAGCTCGTTTTCGTCGACAACCTCGAGGCCGAGGCGAT
>NZ_JAME01000188.1 GCF_000521865.1 Roseivivax isoporae LMG 25204 | reverse complement strand
CCTCGTCGAACAATGGTGTCTACAGCACGGATGGATCGACGTGGACGAAGGTCGCCGAGCTTCCGGCCGGGTTCGAGGCGCTCAACCTGACCAAGTCCGACATCGGCCTCGGAAACGTTGACAATACTTCCGACCTCGAGAAGCCGTTGTCGACCCTTCAGGAGGCGGCACTGGACGCGCGTATCGGTCCCGAGGGCGCGCCGGTCGACTATTCCGGAGAATGGTTCCACGAGGGCAACCAGGTCCTCACAGCGGAGGTGGACGAAACAGGAAGGGCGGCGTCTGTCGGATACAAAGACGGCTCCGCTCGCGTCGGCTCAGGTCCTCTCGTCGAGGGACGTCAAGAACC
>NZ_JAME01000187.1 GCF_000521865.1 Roseivivax isoporae LMG 25204 | reverse complement strand
GCGCCCATTCTTTCCGAACTGCTGGCCGCCGAGATCATCGACGGCACGCCGTCGCCGCTGCTGGCCGACTTCCGGCCGGCGCGCTTCGCGGCCTGACGCGTCCCATTTCCCCGTACCTGTTCCTGGATCATCATGAGTGAAGTCTCGAGCGATTATGTCATCGTGGGCGCCGGCATTTTCGGCGCCTCGCTGGCCTGGACGCTGGCGCGCGCCGGCCATTCCGTCACCCTGCTGGAGCGCCATGCCGTCGCCAGCGGCGCCTCCGGCGGCCCCGGCCACCGCGGGGTGCGCGCCAACAACCGCGACCTGCGCGAACTGCCCCTGGCCGTGCGGGCGCTGCAAATATGGCC
>NZ_JAME01000186.1 GCF_000521865.1 Roseivivax isoporae LMG 25204 | reverse complement strand
GCGAACTCGGCGCCGACAGCGGCTTCGAGCCGCTGGGCGGCCTGAGCCTGGGCGAACTGGAGCGCGTGGGCGGCACGCACGGCCGCGTGACCCTGGAAGCGCGCGCCGCGGTGCAGAACGCCTTCGGCGCCCGCACCGAGATCCTGGACGCGGCCGGCGTGCGCGAGAAGCTGCCCCACGTCTCCGACAAGGTCATCTACGCGCTCTACAGCCCCAACGATGGCATCGCCGACCATACGGTCGCCACGCGCGCCTTCGCCTCGGCGGCCGTGACGCATGGCGCCACGCTGATCGAAGGCGCCGACGTGCGCCAGGTGCGCGCCGCCGGCGCGCAGCCCGCATCGGTGCGGCT
>NZ_JAME01000185.1 GCF_000521865.1 Roseivivax isoporae LMG 25204 | reverse complement strand
GGTCTGCGTCTCGATGCGCTTCAGAGCCGCGAGATACTCGCGCTCCGTGAGGCCCATCTCAATGAGAAGCGCCTCATCTGCTGAGGGTTGTGCCATCAGAGTATCCCCAGATCCCGCATGCGGTCTTCCGACATGCCCTCGCCGCCACCCTTGCGATCGCCGCCGCCATGCGCCTCGCGGTATCCATCGACGCACGCGAGGTATTCCCAAAGCGTCATCGCGTTGACCTGCGCAGGCGTGAAGCCCATCACGGCGCCGTTTCCGTAGATGCCGGAGAAGGTCCATTTTCCGGGGGGCTCTCCGTCGCCCCCTCCGGCTTTCCCACCGGGTCGTCCCCCGGCCCCAGCATGGC
>NZ_JAME01000184.1 GCF_000521865.1 Roseivivax isoporae LMG 25204 | reverse complement strand
ATGTTCTTAAACTTGACGTCTAAGGTACTTCACTTCTAGTGAGCACTTGATTTCATTGTGCTTGTGACCGAAGTCACTCTGCACTCGCATCAAGCGCCCACACTTATCGGTTGTTTAATTGTTAAAGAGCGGCACTGCTAAATTCTGCACTACTTACTGCATCTTCTGCTTTCTTCAGCGATTTCGCTTTCGCTTTCGCGTCGATCGCTGTGTCAGCAGCAGAGAAACGAGATTATGAAGAAGTTTTTATCGTTTGTCAAGTCAGCTTCGTTTGATTCACTTCGCTGCCTTGCCTACGACCTCTTCAGGTCTCACCAGGTTCGCACCCGGCTTTCTCTTTAGCAGCTATCGAAA
>NZ_JAME01000183.1 GCF_000521865.1 Roseivivax isoporae LMG 25204 | reverse complement strand
ATCGCCTGGCCGCAGCGGTCAGCGACGACAAGGCAGTCCTGCCGGAACCCGTTCGTGAACTCGGCACCCTCTACCTTGAACAGATCGAGGCTTTGAGCGCCCGTGTGGCTGGCCGCGATCGGCAGATGCGAAAGACCGCTGCCGAAGCTGACAGCACCCGCAGGCTGCAGACCATGCCAGGGGTCGGGCCGATCAGGGCGATGGCGATCGAGACCTTTGCGCCGCCCATGACCGTCTTCCGTCGATCCCGCGTCTTTTTCGCCTGGCTCGGTCTCGTGCCGCGGCAGCACTCTACAGGCGGCAAGCAGCGGCTCGGAGCAACATCGAAGATGGGCCAGCGCGACATCCGTCGACTGCTCATCAC
>NZ_JAME01000182.1 GCF_000521865.1 Roseivivax isoporae LMG 25204 | reverse complement strand
CGACCCGGACGCTGCCTTCCGACACGGTCTGGAACGTGACCTGGTCGAGCCAGGCCGGCCCCTGATGCTCGGCGTTGGGCGAGGCCCACTGGTAGTCGGCGCGGCGCTTGAGGACGATGCGGTCATTCTTGACCACCTGCGCGATCACGAACGGGCCGGTGCCGATCAGCGCGCCCTGGCAGCGTTCTTCCGGCGTTTTGGCGAGCGTGGCGGGCGCCAGCGGCGCCAGGGTCTTTTCGGTGAGGGCCTGCAGGAAGCCGGCCTTGGGATGGTCGAAGCGCAGCGCCACCGTCAACGGGTCGATCACGTCGGCGCCCAGGTAGCCGGTCAGGTAGCCGGCGGCCTGCGGCGCCCGCCCTTCCCTGG
>NZ_JAME01000181.1 GCF_000521865.1 Roseivivax isoporae LMG 25204 | reverse complement strand
CGGGGTACGCATGGGCGCGCTGGCTGGACGTGGTCTGCCATCACGGCTGGGCCGTGACCGGTCGCGCCTGCGCCGCTCGGTCCAGCCGGACGGCGCGGGGCGGCGGTCGACGGACTGGCTGAACACGAGCCGGTGGCAGAAGCTGCGCCTGCGCATCCTCGAGCGCGACGGCTACGTCTGCCGCCAGACCGGCGTCGCGCTGATCGGCGCATACCCGGCGCCGAACAGCCCGGTCGTCGACCACATCGTCCCGCATCGCGGCGACCCGGCGCTGTTCTGGGACGAGGGCAACCTGCAGTCGGTGTCGAAGGCCTGGCACGACCGCGAGAAGCAGTCGCAGGAGAAGCGCGGCGCGGTCTGACCCCC
>NZ_JAME01000180.1 GCF_000521865.1 Roseivivax isoporae LMG 25204 | reverse complement strand
GCGGCGAGATCCGGCGCGCCGTGGCCAGCGCGTTCATGACCTCGAAACCGCTGATCTTGACCTGCACCACCGGCACCGTGACGTGGCGGCGCAGATAGCTGCCGTTCAGGCCGGCCGCCACCACCACGTCGACGCGGCCCTGGCGCGCGGCCTCGTTGATGACGCTGGCGGCGGCGTCGAAACCGGCTTCGATCAGCTTGAATTCGCCGCGCTGGGCGTAACTGGGCAGGATCTGGGCGAAGGTGCGGGCGATGCGCGCCACGCCCACGGCCCAGATGCGCGGCAGCGCCGCCAGGTCGGATTCCACGGGTGTCGGGACAGTCAGCATGGCGGCATCGGGAGCGAAGGTCGAAGTGGGGATTTCATC
>NZ_JAME01000179.1 GCF_000521865.1 Roseivivax isoporae LMG 25204 | reverse complement strand
ATCGAAAACCCGCCGGTGGGAATCCAGTCGGCGCCATCATCGATTTCCGGGTCGAGCAGCTCCTGAGCGGCGTTGGCGTCGCCCGAGATGATGTCAAAGCCCGCAAGCGGAGTCGCTGGCAAGACGCCGGTGATGTCGGTCGCCGCGCCGAAGTCGCTGGTCGCGCCGCGGAAGATGCGGAAGCCCGTGGTGAGGCGGCCGGCGGTCCCGGTAAAGCGGATGCGCGCCGGCTCACCCGTCGCCGTCACGTCGGAGGGCTCGGCCGGCAGCTCCGCCGTCGGGGTGATCTCGATCGCGGGGTCCGGCATCCAGTCGCTGACACGGGCGAACCCCCGGACGAACCGCACCTGCACCTCGTAGGTCGCTGTCGACGA
>NZ_JAME01000178.1 GCF_000521865.1 Roseivivax isoporae LMG 25204 | reverse complement strand
CCTCGATCGAGACGCAGGGCGCGGGCGGCGGCGGCCGGCCCGGCGACCGCGAGGCCGCGATCTTCCGCGACATCGAGCGCCTGCGCGTCCTGCGCCGCCGCATCGGGGACGGGCTGGCGAAGGAGGTGCGCCACATCCGCCCCGGCGGCCGGCGCCGCGCGATCCGTCTGCGGGACCTCGTCGATCAGGTCTGCTGCGCGGACAGAACGCTCACTGACGTGCTGCGCGGGCACGGATGGGGTGTCGATGCCAAGTGCAGGGATGGTCTGCGACGTGCTCTATGTGGTGCTCTGGACCGCATGCAGGGCTTCGGGCTCGTCTACCCACAAGAAGCCGCTTGACAGAAAGCCTCACCGGATTCATCACTTGTGGCATC
>NZ_JAME01000177.1 GCF_000521865.1 Roseivivax isoporae LMG 25204 | reverse complement strand
AGCCCACCGCCCCGTCGACGAGGAGCGCCACGAGCATCGCGCCGGCCAGACTCATGTCCCGCCCCCGGTGCGGAAGGTCACGACGCAGGAAAATCCCGCCGCGCCGAGCGCCGCCGCGGCGCGCGCGGGCGCGGTGCCGGGCGCGAAGACCAGGGCGCGGGCCGACCCGGTGTGTGCGCGCGCGACGCCGAGCGCGCCGAGGGTGATGCCGAGCGCCTCCGTCGGGTCGTCCGCGGGCCCCCGGAGCCGCGTGGTCCGGCGCAGCGATTCCGTGGCGATCGCCGCGCGTTCGGCCAGGTCCGCGCCCGCGTCGCGCCAGCGCGCGACGAGGTCAGCGATGTCGGGAAAGTCGAGGTCCTCGGGCCGCGTGCGCTCC
>NZ_JAME01000176.1 GCF_000521865.1 Roseivivax isoporae LMG 25204 | reverse complement strand
GGGTGGTCAGAGCATCGCGAGGCGCCGACGCGCCAAGGCGGCCTGACGGGGCGCGCGGCCGCGGGCGGCGCGCGCGATCGTGTCTTCCAGCGTGCCGATGCGGTCGGCCATGCCGAGGCGCACCGCCTGGCGGGCGTGGTAGGCCCGGCCCCCGCCGAAATGGGTCTCGGCCGCCTCGGGGTCGGCACGGACCGTCGCGACCGGCACGTCGCGCGCCTTCGCCACGTCGGCCGTGAACATCGCATAGACCTCGTCGGTCTCGGCCTGGATCGCCGCGCGGGCCGCGTCGTCGAGCGGCGCCCCGAACGGATGGCCCTCGGCCTTGCGGGGCCCGGACGCGATCACGGTGCGCTGGATGCCCTTCATCTCGAGGGCCTT
>NZ_JAME01000175.1 GCF_000521865.1 Roseivivax isoporae LMG 25204 | reverse complement strand
TCACCTATCCGAACTACTACGAGTACGACGCCTTCATGGTGCGCAAGGACCTGGGCATCACCCAGACCAAGGACATGAACGGCGCCACCATCTGCGTGCAGACCGGCTCCACCAACGAGGTCACGGTGGCCGACCTGTCGCGCAAGTTCAAGCTGGGCCTGAAGACCGTGCTGTTCGACAACGTCGCGGCCTCGCGCCAGGCGTTCTTCTCGGGCCGCTGCGACGGCCTGATCACCGACGCCTCGGCGCTGGCGGCGGTGCGCGCGACCCAGGCGCAGAACCCCGACGACTACGTGATCTTCCCCGCCAGCGGCCACAGCGAGGCGCTGACGCCGTCGGTGCGCCATGGCGACGACCGCTGGTTCGACATCGTCAAATGG
>NZ_JAME01000174.1 GCF_000521865.1 Roseivivax isoporae LMG 25204 | reverse complement strand
CGCATCGGCGGCCTCGCGGAGGGTGCAGTCCCAGCCGATCGGCTCGCAGTATGCCCAGAGGCGAAACGCGATGGTTTCGTTGCGCGGGTTCATGATGCGCCCCTCCGCCTGCTCGGTTCACTGCGGGCGAGCGGCTCGAGGCGCTCGATCAGCTCGCGCGCGGGCTCGCGCAGCTGCGCGGCTTCGCGGTGATCGACGTGCCCATCCTCGAGAGCTGCGGCCAGGTCCGACGCCATGGCGCAGATCGCCGTCATCACCTGGGCATACTGGGCGGCCTCTTCGCTCTCGTCGGTCGCGACCAGACCGCAGACGCCGAGGACTTCGCTCGCAAAGCCCGGACCGAGAAACCCGAACAGGGTCAGGAGAGCGGGGGCGCCGGGGGTATTGGAGCCGTAGACGTAGCTCTCGAGGCTGCGCTT
>NZ_JAME01000173.1 GCF_000521865.1 Roseivivax isoporae LMG 25204 | reverse complement strand
GTGCGGCTTCATGCCGTACTCGGCGATTCCGGGCTGGTGCCGGTTGCGCCCCGTGGTCCAGCGGCGCCACGCGGTGAGCCAGTTCTTCTTGTCCTCGGACCCTTTGAAATTGCCGTCCATCGTGAAGATGTACGGCGGCGTCGCGTCGTTGGTGAACAGCCGGTTCGCGTATTGCTGCAGCGCGATCGCCACCGCCACCGCCTCTCGGCCGTCCACCAGGATCGGCGATGTCCCCCGCAGGTCGTCCTGCAGCGGCGGCATCATGACGTGCCAGAATTCGCCCTCGACGAGGACGGCTTCGGTGCCGTCGCGGCGCCGGAAGCGGATTCGGGTCGAGCCGTCGGACAACTCCTCGACGCGCACCGTGTCGGGGCGGGGGATGCGGCGCAGCTCCGCGATGGCATCGGTGGCCCGGTCGAGGACCACCTC
>NZ_JAME01000172.1 GCF_000521865.1 Roseivivax isoporae LMG 25204 | reverse complement strand
CCGTCCTCGTCGAGGGCGAGTTCTGGCACGTCATGATGCCGCCGCTGCAGGACGACCTGCGGGGGACCTCGCCGATCCTGGTGGATGGCCGCGAGGCGGTGGCGGTGGCGATCGCGCTGCAGCAATACGCGAACCGGCTGTTCACCAACGACGCGACGCCGCCGTACATCTTCACGATGGACGGCAACTTCAAAGGGTCCGAGGACAAGAAGAACTGGCTCACCGCGTGGCGCCGCTGGACCACGGGGCGCAACCGGCACCAGCCGGGGATCGCCGAGTACGGCATGAAGCCGCACCGGATGGGCCTGACCGCCGAGGAGGCGCAGTTTCTCGAGACCCGGAAAGAGCTCTGGCTCGACATCGCGCGGCTCTGGCGGGTGCCGCCCCACAAGGTCGGGATCCTCGATCGGGCGACGTTCTCGAACATCGA
>NZ_JAME01000171.1 GCF_000521865.1 Roseivivax isoporae LMG 25204 | reverse complement strand
TTGGTCGCCAAAGGCTGCGCGCGCCGGGCGCGCGGCCTCGGCACGTTTTCGACCCGGCGCACAGGAGAGAGCCCGCATGAACAAGCTGGCAGAACTGAAAAAGCGCCTGGCCGCCCTCAAGAAGGAAGGTCAGGACATCGTCGCCGCGGCGGAGGCGAGCGAATCCGGTGAGTTCACCGAGGCGCAGGAAGACCGCTTCGCCGCCCTCGAGGAAGAGATCGGCGAGGTGCAGGCCGCGATCGCCGCGCAGGAGAAGCTCGCCGAGCGCCGCCGCACGATGGGCGCATCGACCTCGCTCACCCCGGCCGGGCACACGACCGTGCGCGACCAGGACCCGGAGACCACCGCCGGCTTCAAGGACATCGGCGAGTTCGCGGTCGCGGTGCATGGCGCCGTCCAGGCAAACCGTGTCGGTGGCAGCATCGACCAGCGCCT
>NZ_JAME01000170.1 GCF_000521865.1 Roseivivax isoporae LMG 25204 | reverse complement strand
AAAAAAAAATCGCTTCAACAACGTTGAAGACCTGTTAAACGAACTTTTTGTTAAAACCAGATCCTACAATCGGATTGTAGATGGAGATAAATGCATCCTAATCGGTAGGAAGGGCAGCGGAAAATCAACTATTGTAGATCACTTCCATAGAGGAAATGACGAGAAATACAAACCACCCATTCAGATTATTGTAGATAATTTTGATCTTGGGTTTCTTTATAACCATGTCTTCACGGCGCCGCATAGCAGCGATCTTCAGAATGTACTCCGAGTGGAAACATACTTTGAGGCCGTGTGGCGGTGCTACATCTACTTGCAATGTGGCCTTACGTTAATCGAGGAAGAAGCGAAGGGTGCCAACTCGAAAGGCGTATCAGAAATTATTGCAGACATCACCAATCTGAAGGATAAGAGTGGTCTTGCCCCCGTTTCATCG
>NZ_JAME01000169.1 GCF_000521865.1 Roseivivax isoporae LMG 25204 | reverse complement strand
GGTTGATCTTGGGATCGGGCGCGCCCGGCACCTTGACGCCCGGAGCGACCGTGTAGCCGCGCGCGGCGGCGCGCATCCAGTCGTCCTGGTAGACGATGTCGGCCGACAGCCGCAGCCGGTCGCCGCGATAGTCCAGGCCCAGCGAGCCCGAACCGTTCTGCGTCGACTGGCCGTCGATGCGCGGCTGGCCGCCGCGGAACGCGCCATTCACGCGCAGGCCGTACTGGTTCTGGTCGCCGAAGCGGCGCCCCAGGTCCAGGTGGCCGCCCCAGCGCGAGTCGGACGCGTATTCCGTGGTGAAGCGCGTCAGCGGCGCGTCGTCGGCGCGCTTGGTCACGATGTTGACGCTGCCGCCCACGCTGCCCCACGGCAGCATGCCGTTGAGGAAGGCGCCGGCGCCGCGCAGCACTTCGATGCGCTCCACCGGGTCGGGATTGAT
>NZ_JAME01000168.1 GCF_000521865.1 Roseivivax isoporae LMG 25204 | reverse complement strand
CCGTGCCACGCCGACGTGCTGCTTGAAATGGCGAACCGACCGATCGGGTCGGTCGAGGCGAGATAGGAGCCTGACAGATGGGTACACAGGAGACCTCGGACACGCTCTGGATGCTGATGGCTCGGTATCGTGGCGCGGCGACCATCCCCCTCGAAACGGTTTGCCAGGACCATTTTGGCGGGATGCTGGTGAAGGTGTTTTTGCGCAAGCATGCGGACGGCGAGATCAATCTGCCCGTGATCCGCATGACCGAGAGCCAGAAGGCGCCCCGCTACGTGCACGTGTCCGACCTGGCGCGATACATCGACAAGCGCCATCGGGAGGCCGAGAAAGAGGCTCGATGACCCCCAAAACGTCCCCCAAAGATAATTGGGGGTCAAGAAAGGTATTTTATTACAAGTTATTAATCTGGACTGTCGGCCCAATCCATCATCGGCGC
>NZ_JAME01000167.1 GCF_000521865.1 Roseivivax isoporae LMG 25204 | reverse complement strand
CGCGCCCGAGGAGGACCCCGCATGAGCATCGACTTCTCCAAGGTGATCTCGGCCGAGGACAAGGCGGCCGCCGCGCAGCGCGCCTTCGACGACCGCGCGAACGCCGAGCGCGACCGGCGCCTGGCCCTCGGCACCGTGGTCAGCGTGACGGGCTACGGCGACATCCCGCTGCAGGGCCGCCCGGCCGACCGGATCAACCTCCTGGCGCTGAAGGACACCGCGCGGGACATGCACGCCGCCGGCGTGACCGACCCCGTCCTGCCGTTCCGTGACGGCGCCAACGCCGACCACATGCTGACGCCGCAGCAGATGATCGAGCTCGCCGACCGCGGCAAGGTCGCGGCCTCGGCGATCTACGCCGCGACCTGGGCGATCAAGGCCCTCGACCCGCGCCCCGACGACAACACCGACGACGCCCTCTGGCCCTGAGCCGGGCAGGGGCC
>NZ_JAME01000166.1 GCF_000521865.1 Roseivivax isoporae LMG 25204 | reverse complement strand
TCATACAGTTCCATGCGCGTCTGCATCTGGTCGAGCACGCCGCGCTGGGTGCCGTCGCGGCGGATCGCCTCGTAGGTGCGCTGGGCCGCGCGGTTCATGGCGCGGAAGGCCGACAGCGGATAGAGCACCATGCCGACCTGCGCGGCGGCCAGTTCCTGCACCGTCAGCAGCGGCGTCTGGCCGAATTCGGTGATGTTGGCCAGGATGGGCGCCGGCAGCGCGCGGGCGAAATCGCGAAAGCCCTCCAGGTCATGCACCGCTTCGGGAAAGGCGATGTCGGCGCCGGCCTCGACGCAGGCGGACAGCCGGTCCAGCGCGCTCTGGCGGCCTTCGCTGGCCAGCGCATCGGTGCGGGCGATGATGACGAAATGCGGATCGGTGCGGGCGTCGACGGCCGCCTTGATGCGGTCGACCATCTCCGGCAGGGTCACCACTTCCTTGTTGGG
>NZ_JAME01000165.1 GCF_000521865.1 Roseivivax isoporae LMG 25204 | reverse complement strand
TGGGCGAGCAGTCGAAACTGCTGTGGGGCATGGACTTCAACCAGGAACGCAGCGGCATGCCGATCGACGTGTTCGACGCCGCCGCCTACGACGCCAGCGGCGGCCGGGTGTTCCGCAAGACCGGCCGCCTGACCTACATGCCCGAGCTGACCTCGCGCAGCACCGGCATCTTCGGCCAGCTGGAGCACCGCTTCAACGAGCAATGGTCGGTGCAGGGCGGGGCGCGCTACGAGTACGCCACGGCCCGCTTCGGCGACTTCGTGCCGCTGTCGCAGTCGCGGGTGGCGTCGCCGGCCTCGGTGCAGGGCGGCTCGGTCAGCTACGACGCCTTCCTGTTCAACGCCGGCCTGACCTACGCGCCGGTCCGCGGCCAGGAGCTGTACGCCAACTTCAGCCAGGGCTTCCAGCTGCCGGACATCGGCGTGCAGATGCGCAATGCGCGGCCGGGCTTCGACATCGGC
>NZ_JAME01000164.1 GCF_000521865.1 Roseivivax isoporae LMG 25204 | reverse complement strand
CTCGCGCGCGCCGGCCTCGGCCGCGAACTGCTCGTTCACGCTGGCGTAGATCTCGGACTGGGCGAAGGCGATGCCCTCGCGCAGCGCCTCGCGCTCCCGGAAGCCCTGCCAGAGGTCGTTGAACGTCTGGAAGGCCGAGGTGTCGATCTCGTCGGTCTGCCGGCGCGTGTCCTGCACCGTCTGGGTGATGTTCGCGCCGTCGAGCGTCTCGATCCGCACCTCGGCCGTCGAGAGCCGCGTCAGGGCATCCTCGAGCGTGGCCCGGTCCGCCTTGAGCGCGATCGTCGTCTCGAGGCTCCCGATCCGGACCGTAGCCGAGCCGAGCTCGGTCTCGATGCCGTCGACCCGCACCGTGTCGGCCTTGAGCGCGATGGCGCCCGCGACCGCGTCGAGCTCCGCCTCGGCCGTGCTGATCCTGAGCTGCAGGTCGTCGAGCACCGGCAGCTGCGTCGGATCGAGCAGCGCCTCGG
>NZ_JAME01000163.1 GCF_000521865.1 Roseivivax isoporae LMG 25204 | reverse complement strand
GATCGGGCTGCTGATCGGCCCGGGCGCGATCGCCTTCCTGCTCACGCGGCGTTTCAGCGCCATGCTGTGGGTCGCGGTCGCCGTGTCGCTCGCGGCCTGCCTGGCCGGGACCTACCTCAGCTTCTTCCTCGACAGCGCGCCGGCCCCGACCATCGTCGTGGTGTTGGCCGCCGTCTTCATCCTGGCGCTGATCGGCACCCGCGGGCAAGGCGCGCGGGGCGAGCATCAGCCGCATCCGGGTTGACGCGCCGCGTCTGGCCCGGCATCCGCCAGCGGACGCCGGGCCGGACGGTTCGAAGACATTTATTGCATCGGCCCTGTCGATGTGCGCCCGGCTCGTTCGTCGTAGTGCCAGGGGTCCTCTCGATCCCCTCTCCTGGAGAACGGCATGCGCAAACTCATCGTTTCCCTCTTCACCAGCCTGGACGGCGTGGTGCAGGCCCCCGGTGGGCCGAATGAAGACCCGTCCGGCGGCTTCCGGC
>NZ_JAME01000162.1 GCF_000521865.1 Roseivivax isoporae LMG 25204 | reverse complement strand
CCGCGCACCAACGGCGATCCGGTGCTGCGCGGCATGTTCGGCTCGCGCCTGAACATCCTGACCAACGGCACCTCCATGCCCGGCGCCTGCCCGGCGCGCATGGACGCGCCCAGCTCGTACATCTCGCCCGAGAACTTCGACAAGCTGACCGTCATCAAGGGCCCGCAGACGGTGCTGTGGGGGCCGGGCGCCTCGGCCGGCACCATCCGCTTCGACCGCGACACGCCGCGTTTCACCGAGCCCGGCGTGCGCTTCGACGGCAGCCTGGTGGGCGGATCAAACGGCCGCAACGACCAGGCCGCCGACCTGACCGTGGGCAACGACAAGGTCTACACCCGCATCACCGCCAACCATTCGCATGCCCAGGACTACAAGGACGGCGACGGCAACAAGGTGCCGTCGCGCTGGGACAAGTGGAACGCCGACCTGGCGCTGGGTTTCACGCCCGACGCCGACACGCTGTACGAGCTGACCGCCGGCACCGGCGATGGCAACGCGCGCT
>NZ_JAME01000161.1 GCF_000521865.1 Roseivivax isoporae LMG 25204 | reverse complement strand
GCCCGCGGCTATGTCATCTGCGGCTCCGGCCACGGCACCACCGGCTTCTCGGCGCCCGACAAGGACGGCAACTGGAAGGGCCTGGACGTCGACACCTGCCGCGCCATCGCCATCGCGGTGCTGGGCGACGCCAGCAAGACGCGCTTCGTGCCGCTGACCGGCCAGCAGCGCCTGACGGCCCTGCAGACCGGCCAGATCGACGTCTTGCCGCGCACCACCTCGTGGACCCTGCGGCGCGACGCCAACGGCATCAACTTCACCTATCCGAACTACTACGAGTACGACGCCTTCATGGTGCGCAAGGACCTGGGCATCACCCAGACCAAGGACATGAACGGCGCCACCATCTGCGTGCAGACCGGCTCCACCAACGAGGTCACGGTGGCCGACCTGTCGCGCAAGTTCAAGCTGGGCCTGAAGACCGTGCTGTTCGACAACGTCGCGGCCTCGCGCCAGGCGTTCTTCTCGGGCCGCTGCGACGGCCTGATCACCGACGCCTCGGCGCT
>NZ_JAME01000160.1 GCF_000521865.1 Roseivivax isoporae LMG 25204 | reverse complement strand
CAATGCACCATCGAGCCGTTCTTCAGCTTGACCGGCGCCGTCTTGATGGCGGCGTTCAGCTTGTAGCCTTGGCTGATCGAGCGGATGTCCTCGATCGAGAAGCCCGCCTCAATCAGCGCGTCGACGATGGCGCCCACGCCCTCGGGGTCCATGCCGATGCCATCTTCTTCCGGCAGCCGCCCCGCCGCGTCGATCTGCTGACAGATCGCCACGATCTCGGGGATCGCCTCGGCCTCGAGGTTGTCGACGAAAACGAGCTCGTCGGCCTCGGCCAGGTCCTCGAGCTCGGGCGCGATCGACTTGCGCAGCTCGAGCACGCCGCGATCGGCCCACGCCTTGCCCCAGTGCTGCCAGGCCTTCGTCTCGGCATGCCGGCCGAGGACGCTGATTCCGAGAAGGTCGTCGAGGCCGCCCCCGTCGAGACCGACGACACAGACTTCGGAGGTCTCGATGATCGTGGCGAGGTCCATGCCCGGCCGCGCGGCCTTTTCCCAGTGGTCCGCGCCGACCCA
>NZ_JAME01000159.1 GCF_000521865.1 Roseivivax isoporae LMG 25204 | reverse complement strand
CCTGCCGGTCGGCGCGAGCTTCGGCGTCGAGCTTGTTCATCAGGTCCACCACGTTGAAGAACCGACCGCGGGCGCCGCTGCGGATGCAGGCTCGCGCAATGGCGACCGCGAGATGGGACTGTGCCGCCGATCAGCACGACGTTGCGCTGGTGCTCGAGGAAGTCTCCGCCAGCGAGATCTCGCACCAGCGTCTCGTTGACCGGCGTATCGGCGAACTCGAACTCGTCGATCTCCTTGGCCAGCGGCACCTTGGCGATCGTCATCTGGTATTTGATCGAGCGTGCCTGCTTCTCACTGATCTCTGCGTGCAGCAGGTCGCCCACGATCTTCTGTGGCTCGTGCTGGCGTTTCCCCGCGGTGGCGATGATCTCGTCATAGGCGGCCTTCATGCCGTAGAGCTTGAGCTGGCCCATCGCATCCAGCACCTGCGATCTTTCCATGGTCGGGTCTCCTGAGGCTGTCGCATCTGGCGCAATCAGCGGCAGGCTCGCAGCTCAGGCGCAGCGCCTCCGGTGTCGCGAT
>NZ_JAME01000158.1 GCF_000521865.1 Roseivivax isoporae LMG 25204 | reverse complement strand
CGCATCCAGCGCTCGATGACCCGGGTGTAGTGGACGACGTCCTCGCCGACCGTCAGCTCGGCGTGGAACCACGGCTGCGGCGTGGTGTAGTCGTCGACGATGTCGGCCATCGGCTCCGCGAGGAGCCAGGTCATCCACCCGAAGAACAGCATCACGCCGATCGTCCGGTTCGACAGGTCGGTCTTCACTTCTTGCCCCTCCATGCGGCGATCCAGTCGGCGGGTCCCGAGGTGACGATCGCCTTGGCGATCGCGTAGCCGGTCATGGCGAGGAGGCCGGCGAGCGCGTTGCCGTAGGTCTCCGGGTCGCGCTCGAGGAAGTTCAGGATCGGGTCCGGGAACACGATGGCGAAGAACAGGCCCGAGCAGATGCGCCCGGCGCTGCTCTTGAGGTCGTGCTCCTCGCTGGTGACCATCGAGACGACGATCCCGCCGACCACCGCGACCACCATCCAGACGTTCTCCGCAAGCCATGCGGTCAGGCGTTCGAGCATCGGCGGTCCTTCTCTTCCGTCGGTCGCAG
>NZ_JAME01000157.1 GCF_000521865.1 Roseivivax isoporae LMG 25204 | reverse complement strand
TGAAGTGCTGGAACACCATGCCGGCGTCGGTGCGCACGCCGTCCACGGCGCGCAGGTCGTCGCTCAACTCGACGCCGTTGACCACGATGGAGCCCTGCTGGTGGCGTTCGAGCCGGTTGATGCAGCGGATCATGGTGGACTTGCCCGAGCCGGACGGCCCGCAGATCACCAGGCGCTCGCCCGCCCGGACCTGCAGGTTGATGTCCTGCAAAACATGGAAGTCGCCATACCACTTGTGCATGCCGGCGATGGCGATGGCGGGCGGCGTGGCGGCGGAAGGCGTGGTCATCGGAGTTCCCCTTTTTTGTAGCGGTGCTCCAGCCACATCGAATAGCGCGACAGGCCGAAGCAGATGCAGAAATAGATCGATGCGATGAAGAGATAGGTCTCGACGTAGGGCGTGGGCCAGGCCGGGTCGGTCAGCGCCGCGCGCCCGGAGCTGAGCAGGTCGAACAGGCC
Organism: Roseivivax isoporae LMG 25204; assembly: GCF_000521865.1. Taxonomy (GTDB): domain Bacteria; phylum Pseudomonadota; class Alphaproteobacteria; order Rhodobacterales; family Rhodobacteraceae; genus Roseivivax; species Roseivivax isoporae. The sequence continues at coordinate 65 of NZ_JAME01000157.1, read as the reverse complement.
CACGATCAGCACCAGGCTGGTGTTCTTGATCATCACGATGGCGGTATTGGTGAGCGGCGCGATCA
>NZ_JAME01000156.1 GCF_000521865.1 Roseivivax isoporae LMG 25204 | reverse complement strand
GTGGGCAGCTACTTCACGGTGGACCTGATGAGCCGCTACCAGGTCACGCCGAAGGACACGCTGATCGTCGGCGTCGAGAACCTGTTCAACCGCGACTATTACCCGCTCTACAGCCAGCTGATGCGCACCAGCACCAATACCAGCCGCCTGCCGGCCCCGGGCACGGTGCTGACCCTGACCTACCAGCATCGCTGGTAGGCCGGGAGGGCCCTGGCGCGGCGTTCAGCGCCAGGGCTGCCAGTCCACCCCCAGGTTCTCGCACAGCCAGGCGCAAAAGCCCGCGGCCAGCGCGTTGCGGCTGTCGCGGTGCACCAGCCAGCGCCAGGTCGGGCCGCGCACGGTCTGCGGCGTCATCGGCGCGAGCAGGCCGGCCTCGCTCGCGCGCCGCGCCAGCAGCGCCGCCACCAGGGCGATGCCCAGGCCCTGGCTGGCGGCGTCCAGCAACTGCCCCGGATCCGAGAAGTTCAGGCCGCTGTCGCGCTGGCCGACGTCGGCGCCGCCCTGCATGCGCCAATAGTTCCAGTC
>NZ_JAME01000155.1 GCF_000521865.1 Roseivivax isoporae LMG 25204 | reverse complement strand
AAGCTGACGCTGCTCTACATGTGCGAGGTCCCGAACGGCACGATGCTGCTGATCGGGCCATCGCAGAACATCTCGAACCGGCTCTTCGACCAGGCGCAGGGCATGATCCGCCTGGACGAGAAGCTGACCAAGGTCTTCCGGGTGCAGGACCACCTGAAGACGATCACCCGGTACAAGACCGGGACCTCGGTCGAGGTGAAGACGTTCGACACCTCGATCGTCACCGGCGAGATCCCGATCGCCACGACGATCGACGAGCTGCACGAGCTCGGGAAGAAGAACGGCGCCATGCAGGTGATGCAGCAGATCCGGGGCGGGGGCATCACCCAGACCGGCGGTCAGCTGCTGATGATCACGACGCAGTCGGACAAGGAACCGGCCGGCATCTTGAAGGCCGAGATCCAGAAGGCGCGCGCCATCCGCGACGGCCGGGCAGGGCCCTCGCCCATCATGCTGCCGGTGCTCTACGAGTTCCCGGAGAAGCTCCAGCGCGAGGAAAGCTACTGGCGCGACCGGAAGAACTGGCCGCTGGTGCT
>NZ_JAME01000154.1 GCF_000521865.1 Roseivivax isoporae LMG 25204 | reverse complement strand
CCAGGAGGTGCTGCGCTTGGCGCAGCCCTGCTGCGTCAGCCACTCGTCCATCCAGCGGATCGCGGCGTCGTTCTTCGAGAGATCGAGATGCAGGCCTGCCACCGTCGCCCGCAGGCGCTGCAGGCGCTTGGCGACGTTGGCGGCCTCGGTGCGGGCGCGGTTGTCCTCGCGCCGCGACAGCGCCTCCTGCAGCGTCCTCGTCACGTAGGCGTGGCCATACCGGACCTCGCCGTTGTCGCAGCGGTAGAGCGACCAGCGGTGCAGCGGCCCGTAATCGAGCTTGCAGAGCTGGGCAAAGTGCGTCGGGTCGACCATCAGCATCCGCGCGAGCGTCGCGAGGTCGGCCGGCAGCGTGCCGAGCGGCGAATGGTCGAAGCTGAGGCAGATGAGGTCGAAGTAGTAGGCACGGCATTCCGGCGTGCCGCGCAGGCGCATGTCGCTCGACAACCACCTGCGGCGCTCCCAGGTCAGGAAGTAATGGCTGTCGATCCGCTCCTCGACCGAGAGCGGGTAGTCCGGAAGCGACCCGGCATCGAC
>NZ_JAME01000153.1 GCF_000521865.1 Roseivivax isoporae LMG 25204 | reverse complement strand
GCACCGACCCGACGGACGGCACGCAGCCGACGGACAGCACGGAAGTCACGGACCCGACGGACGGGGTCCAGCAGGGGCTACTTGATCCTGTCATCGGCGATGAGGGCCTGCTCGGCGATCTGACGGGCAATGACGGTCTGCTCGGCGACGTCACCGGGTCGGACGGACTGCTCGGAGATCTGGCCGGCCCCGAAAGTCCCCTGGGTGATGTCGCCGATGACCTTCTCGGTCAGCCGCTGCTCGGCGACGGTGAGGTCACGGACGAGATCGGGCTCGTGGACGGCCTCATCTCCGACGAGGGCCTGCTGGGGGACATCACCGGAAACGGCGGGGTGCTCGGCGAATTGACCGGGTCTGAGGGCCTGCTCGGCGACCTTGTCGGAAATGACGGGCAGCTCGGTGACATCACCGGCAGCGACGGTCTTGTCGGTGATCTGACGGGAACCGGCACCTTGGGCAATGGCACGGGCGGATCCGCACCCGACGGAGACGAAGGCGGTGGCCTTCTCGACGGTGTCCTCGGGGACGAGGGCCTGGTGGGCGGCCT
>NZ_JAME01000152.1 GCF_000521865.1 Roseivivax isoporae LMG 25204 | reverse complement strand
GGCCGCAAGGTGCTGCAGGAATTCGTGGCCGCCGACGCGCCGCCCGAGATCCTGTACGTCAGCAAGCCGCACATCGGCACCTTCCGCCTGGTCAAGATGATCGAGCAGATGCGCGCCCAGATCGCCTCGCTGGGCGGCGAGTTCCGCTTCGAGAGCCGCGTGGACGACATCGAGATCGAGGACGGCCGGGTGCGCGGCGTGCGCCTGGCGGGCGGGGAATTCATTGCCGCCCGCCACGTGGTGCTGGCGGTCGGCCACAGCGCCCGCGACACCTTCCGCATGCTGCACGCGCGCGGCGTGTTCATGGAGCCCAAGCCGTTCTCGCTGGGTTTCCGCATCGAACACCCGCAATCCGTGATCGACCGGGCCCGCTTCGGTCCCAGCGCCGGCCATCCGGTGCTCGGCGCGGCCGACTACAAGCTGGTGCATCACGCCGGCAACGGCCGCGCGGTCTACAGCTTCTGCATGTGCCCGGGCGGCACCGTGGTCGCCGCCGCCTCGGAGCCGGGCGGCGTGGTCACCAACGGCATGAGCCAGTACTCGCGCAA
>NZ_JAME01000151.1 GCF_000521865.1 Roseivivax isoporae LMG 25204 | reverse complement strand
AGCGAGGTGTTGCTGTTGATCGCGGCGACCTCGTAGCTCCGGCCGTCGGGGGCGTGCAGCGCGTCGCCGACATTCACAACCGCGACCCAGGCGGTGCCGGTCCCGGTGACCGTCGTGCTGCCATTGGTCACGGCGATGCTGCCGGTGCGGTACCAGGTGGGCATGGGTGTCTCCTCAGGTGACTTTGTAGAGGCGCCAGCGCAGCGTGCCGCTGATGGCGACGACGTTCTTGGCGTGCAGGGTGATCTTCAGGAGGATCCGGGCGGTCCCGGACCAGTTCGTGTTGGCGATGACCTCGGTCGACCAGCCCCAGTCCACGTCCGGCGGCGCGCCGCTCTGCGCGCTGACCGAGGCATTGGTGATGCCGGCGGTGGCGACGAAGGTCTCGCCGACATTCTCCCAGGGCTGGATGTCGTAGCCGGTGGGCACGATGATCGAGGTGATCTCCTCGTAGCCGGGCGTCGGCGACAGCGAGGGCCGGTTGAAGGCCAGCGTGCCGGTGGCCACCGCGAGCTGCCGCGACAGCACCACGCCCTTGAACTCGGCCGAGCCGTCCTGACGGATGATCCAGCCGGCATTGGCGCTCTGC
>NZ_JAME01000150.1 GCF_000521865.1 Roseivivax isoporae LMG 25204 | reverse complement strand
AACAGCTGCTTGCGCGACAGGAACGCCCCCGTCTCTGCGAGGTTCTCGGTGAGCCGCACGCCGCGGCACCGCAGGTGCGCGACGAGCCCGATGAAACTGTAGGCCACGGCCCAGTCCGCGCCGTCCGACCAGTAGAAGAGGTGGGCGTAGCCGGCCGCATCGGCCCCGATCCGGATCCGGTCGCCCGTGCGTCTGATCAGGACGTGATGACCGTCGGCCCCCCAGGGCAGCGCGCCGCCGGCCGACTCGTATGCCGCGAGGCCCTCGGTCTCGACGATGAAATCGGTGCCGGACCAGGCGAAGCCCAGGAGGTGGCTCCCGTCCGCGGGCAGCGTTTCGGGATCGAGCAGGAGGTCCGAGATCATGGTCACGCCGAGGCTCAGGCAATCAACGTTTCGTTGGATGCCCGAGTCTCAAGGAATCCTCAACAGGTGGACTACCGAGTAGCGGCCAACATCTCGGGCGGCACCAGCATAATCACCGACATCGGTCGAGGGCAGCCCACTTTCTCTGTAAGTCCCTGTTTTGTTCGTGGGCAATGATCCACGCCAAGTGGTTGGTCGGGAACAAACTCGCGTGAATTCAAAATCCCCCGCCGCAAGG
>NZ_JAME01000149.1 GCF_000521865.1 Roseivivax isoporae LMG 25204 | reverse complement strand
GAACGAGTTGCGCCCGGCGGCATCTCTGCCCCGGGCGCACTTCCTGATGATGTCACAAGTGATGGATCCGGCGAGGTTAACTGTCAAGCCGCATCTTGCGGTCGGGCAAGGTCGAAGCCCCGCATCCTGTCGAGCGCACCACATAAGGCGCTCCGGAGCTCTGCGCGCATCTGCGCATCCGCCTTGCCCCATCCATACTTCGCGAAGACACCGTCGAGGGTCAGGTCGCCGAGGCAGACCGCGTCCACAAGGCACATGACGCGGATGGCAGTCCGCTTGGTGCCCGTCGCACTCGGCCGATGTCGGCGGACTTCGCGGGCAAGGCCGTCCCCAATCCGACGGCGTAGAAGTCGCAAGCGCTGCAGATCATGGATGATCGCCGCTTCGCGGGCGTCCGCGTCGCCACCGCCACCGCCGACCGTTTCGAGCGACGAGCACTTTACGCCCGCGGCCTCGCATCGCTCGACGAGCCTCGCATACTCGCGCCCCATCTCCTGTTGACCGATCGAGAACGGCGGCACGAATGGGATTGGCTTCTTGCCCTCACGCTTGCGCCGCGCGTTGGATTGCACGTGCGCCCGTCGCGCCTGCTCTTCCATCACGTC
>NZ_JAME01000148.1 GCF_000521865.1 Roseivivax isoporae LMG 25204 | reverse complement strand
CCGCGCGCCACTCGGGCGTGTGCTCCATGGCCTCGACCATGACGAACGCCGTCAAACCGAAACCGAAGGCGTCCGGATCGAGGAGCGCTACACGCCCGCTGATCGTTCCGGCCTCCTCATGTTTCTGGATGCGCTTCCAGCACGGCGTCTGGGACAGGCCAACTTGCTCGACAATTCGCGCGACCGGCATTGTCGCGTCCCGTTGCAGAAGGTCGAGGATCTTCAGGTCTATACGATCGAACTTCATCGTGCCTCCCCGGCCATGGCGGCCTTGCTTCGACGCAGTCAGGGGTGAGCATGACACGATTCACTAAAATGTCGATCATGTTTATCGTGTATTTGGGATAGGCCTCGCTTTCGCCGGCGAGGCTGTTAATGTCGACCACGTTGGTCGCACTTTCCAAGGAACACTGCCGCGGATGATCACCCACAAGACGAAGTATGCCCTGAAGGCTCTCGCGGTCCTGGCCGACGAGAAGACAGGCGATGCCAACGCTCTCAGGATCGAGCAAATCGCCGAACGCTCGGGTGCGCCCAAGCGGTTTCTCGAGCACATCCTGCTCGACCTGAAGCGCGCCGGATTGATCGGCAGCCGCCGGGGGCGGAAGGGGGG
>NZ_JAME01000147.1 GCF_000521865.1 Roseivivax isoporae LMG 25204 | reverse complement strand
TTTCGATTGCGGGAGGGAAGGCGACCCACACCGTGGGTGTCGGCTCCTTCCTCTCGCAAGAGTTGACGCTCGCCGAAGGGCAGGTCGCGCGGTACACGGTCGAATTGGCGAACCGCCAGGGCGGTACCGCGCTTGTGCGCCTCGATGGCGACACGAATGCCGACGGGGCGCCGATCAGCAGCAACGGTACATTCACCGGCACGCTGGCGGCCCCGGCAAACATGACGCACCTCCGGATTCGCGTGGATGGCAACTGGGGCGGTGACGTCCTGTCGGTGCGCCTCGTCGCGGAAAGCGCCGAGGCCGAGCCACTCGGCGAGTGGAATTACTGGCTCGTCCCCGTGTCGCCTGGTGGCGTCGACGGCGATCCGGTCGGGCCTTTCCTGCGCCGTATCTACTGACACCCAAAGCGAGTATCAGAATGACTGACTTCCTCGACCTGTTCGCGGGCAACCCCCGCTCGCCCTATCACCAGCCAGATGCGATCGAGATCGGGCAGGCGTTGAACGAGTTGGCGCTGTCCGCCGGGCTCTCGGGGCGGAGCTTCTACCGGGACACCCTTGCCGAGCTGAACGCCGTGACCGGAGAGTCCGCAGGCGATGCTGGCTTCGTGCTCGCAGACGGC
>NZ_JAME01000146.1 GCF_000521865.1 Roseivivax isoporae LMG 25204 | reverse complement strand
CCTGCGGCAGCACCACCAGCCGCGTCATCTGCCACCACGACAGGCCCAGCGCGCGCGAGGCCTCGGCCTGCCCGGGCGGGATCGCCTGCAGGCCGCCGCGGATCACCTCGGCCAGGTAGGCGGCCGAGAACACCGTCAGCGCGATGCCGGCGCGCAGCAGGCTGTCGATGGTCATGCCGGCCGGCAGCATGATGGGCAGCACGATCGAGGCCATGAACAGCAGGCTGACCAGCGGCAGTCCCCGGATCAACTCGATCACGCCGATGCTGATGAAGCGCGCCGTCGGCAGGCTGCCGCGGCGTCCCAGCGCCAGCAGCACGCCCAGCGGCAGTCCGGCGCCCAGCGCGCACACCGCCAGCAGCAACGTGATGGGCAGGCCGCCCCACGACGAGGTCGGCACCCGCGCCAGGCCGAACACGCCGCCCTGCATCAACAGCAGGCCGGCCGCCAGGCCGACGATCCACAGCGCCGCCGTGCGCGCGCGCCATTGGCGCGGGCTGAGCGAAAACACCGTCATCGCCAGGATGAACAGGCAGACCACGGTGGGCCGCCATTGCTCGCCGGGGGGATAGATGCCAAACAGGATCTGGCGCATCTTTTCGCCCAGGAAGGCCCAGCAGGCGCCGCTGGCCTGGCGGCAGACAGCGCCCG
>NZ_JAME01000145.1 GCF_000521865.1 Roseivivax isoporae LMG 25204 | reverse complement strand
GTCACCGTGGTGGCCGCGCCGAACGCCGCTTCGTCGAGCGTGTCGAGATACTCGCGAACAGCGCGCGGGGCTTCCGAGGGATCGATGACTGCGGCGTCCCAGTCCTCGGCTCTGCTGGAGCTCTGCTTCTGGACATCCGCACTGATCAGGCTGGCATCGACGGCGAACCCGGTTCCGCCAACGAGGCCCTCGGCAATGCACGTCGCGACGACGTCCTCGAACAGCCGGCGGAACAGGTCGCTCTCCCGGAACTTGCCGTGGCGCAGCTTCGAAAAGGTCGAGTGATCGGGGATCTTGTCTTCGAGACCAAGGCGGCAGAACCAGCGATACGCCAGGTTGAGATGGACCTCCTGGCACAGCCGGCGTTCCGACCTGATCCCCATCACATAGCCGATGACGAGCATGCGAATGATGAGTTCCGGGTCGATCGACGGCCGCCCGGTGTGACTGTAAAAGCCGCGAAGATCTGCGTGCAGTTCGCGGAGATCGAGGAAGCGGTCGATCCCGCGCACGAGGTGGTTCTCCGGAATATGCGTCTCGAGATCGAACTCGTAAAACAGCCGCGCATGCGCCTTTTGAGTTCCCAGCATTCCGTGCCCTCCCGCTCCCGTAAATAAAGGGAATCAGAAGCTTCGGCCCCCGACAAGCGTGGAGTTTTTCAACACCATC
>NZ_JAME01000144.1 GCF_000521865.1 Roseivivax isoporae LMG 25204 | reverse complement strand
TCCAGCCGGCATTGGCGCTCTGCGTCGTCGACTGCAGGGTGCCCGCGATGTTGGCGTTGGTGACCTTGAAGGCCCCGGTGACCGCGGTGTCGCCGTCGAGGACGATGTTCTCGCCCCGGACGAGGAAGTTGCCGGTGATCTCGGTGTCGCCGTCGAGGCGGATGTAGTCGCCCCTGATCCGCGCCGTGGTCACCGGGGCCCCGCCGTCCGAGACCCGCACGAGCGACAGGACATCGCTGCCGCCGAGGCTCCAGACGAAGCTCTCGCTGATCCCGTCCAGTGTCGCCTCCGCGATGGCGGTGGCACCGGCGAGCGCCTTGACGTCGCCGTAAGTAGCGCTGATCTCGGTGTTCACGGCCGAGACGGCTTCCGTGGCCGTGACACGAGTGGCGGCGAGCGTCGAAATCTCCCCCTCGGCATCCCCCACTCGAGCCGTGAGTTCCACCAGGTCCGAGGACAGCGCCGTGAGCGTGCCGCCCTGTTCCGTGACCGTGGCCGAGAGACCGGAGAACGCCGATGCGTTTCCTGCGATGTCGGAGGACAGCTCCGCCTCGAGCGAGACGATGCTCTGCGCCAGCGCCTCGTCCGCATCGGCACGCACGCGCCGCTCGGTCTCGACTGCGGCCGCCGTATCGCCGACGCGCACTGCGAGTGTCTCGCGCGCGCCGGCCTCGGCCG
>NZ_JAME01000143.1 GCF_000521865.1 Roseivivax isoporae LMG 25204 | reverse complement strand
GGGGGGTACGAGCTGATCAAGGAGTCCCGCCGGATCTCCTTGGCAGAAGTACTCCGCCTGATCGACGGACCGCTCGCCCCGCTGCCGTGCCTGTCGCGACGAGCCTATCAGCGGTGCGAGAATTGTGACGAGGCAACCTGCCCGGTGCGGGCGGTCTTCGGCGGCTTCTATGCAGCCTATCTCCTGATGATCGAGTCGCTGACGCTTGCGGATCTCCAGGAGGACTCCCGGCCGCTGGAGCGTTTCGGTCTCTTCGAGGCGTCAGCGGGAGAATAATCTTCCACACTCGCGCTCAAAAAGAACGCGATGATGCTTTTGCTAAACACGACTAACTCTGTCGTTATTCTGGTGTCAGGCGGCGCTGGCGCGGGGCTGTCACTCGACAGAGAAAGATCGCGCCCCGCCGACCTGGCACGAGAGTTCGACAGGGTTCAGCGAGGAACAGAAGCATGTTTCGCACCAATCTATCCGGCGCCAATGCCTCCAATGCGGGGCCATCCGGAAGCGATCGGGTCACGGCCGGCGTTGACGCACCACCTCTGACCAAGGTCGGGTGGGCCATGGCGGCGACCGGTCCGTGCGCCGTGACCGGGGCGGTGGCCCGCCGTGGCGCGCTTGCCGCGATGGCCGCGATCGGTTTGGCCGGGTTCGGCTCCGGGTCGGCGCTCGCCCAGGATCAGGTCGAGATCCTGAACGTCTCCTA
>NZ_JAME01000142.1 GCF_000521865.1 Roseivivax isoporae LMG 25204 | reverse complement strand
GATCCCCGTTCGAGCCTGCCGCGGCTGACGCTGCCGCGCGCCGCCTACGGTTTCGTCCTGCTGACGATGGCGCTCGTGGCGCTGGCGGCGGGTCTGTTCCTCTATTCGCGCGCCGACGACATGGTCGAACAGGCGCTCGACCGCGCGGTGCGGCTGCGCACTCAGGCGGCCGCCACGTCCTATGCCCGCGCCATCCATTCCGACTGGCGCGACCTGTCCTACCTCGCCGGCGAGATCGCGCGCGGCGACCGGGCGCGGGTGCGCGGGCTCATGGACGGCATGCGGGGCGACGGCACGCGCATTTCGTGGATCGGCTGGGCAGGCACCGACGGCGTGGTGCGCACCGCATCGGACGGGCTGCTCGACGGGGCGGACGTGAGCGCGCGGCCCTGGTTCCGCAACGGGCTGCGCCACGGTTTTGCCGGCGACGTGCACGAGGCGGTCCTGCTCGCCTCGCTCCTGCCCGCAAGCGAAGGCGGCGAGCCGCCGCGCTTCATCGACCTCGCCATGCCGGTGCGGACGGAGGCGGGAGAGGCGGCGGGCGTCGTCGCCATGCACATCGACTTCGGCTGGGCCGCCCGGTTCCTGTCCGAGACCGCGGACAGCCTCGGGCTCGACCTGTTCCTCATCGGCACGGACGGGGCGGTCATCGCCACCACCACCGGCGAGCGGCCGACCTCGGCCGAGCTCGAGATCCTGCGCGTGGCCCGCGCGGGATCGGGCACCGGCACCGGTACCCGCGAGACG
>NZ_JAME01000141.1 GCF_000521865.1 Roseivivax isoporae LMG 25204 | reverse complement strand
GGCGGCGCTGGAAGCCGCCTACCTCGAAGCGCTGGCCTGCCTGCCGGCCCCGACCGCGCCGTCGCCGGAAAGCGTGGCGCTGGCGGTGGAAACGCTGCAGCAGCTCGACCAGGCGCTGGAAGGCCTGCCGCAAGCGGCGCGCAGCGCTTTCATCATGGCGCACATCGAGGAACTGACCTACGCGCAGATCGCCGAGCGCCTGCGCATCTCGCCCAGCACTGTCAAGAAATACCTGATCCGCGCCAACGCCCACTGCTTGTTCGCGCTGGCGGCGTGAGGGCCGGGCCGGACCACCAGCGGGCGGCCCGGCGCCGTCGTCAGAACTCCGTCGCCACCGACAGCCACAGCGTGCGCGGCATGCCGCTGATCAGGTAGCCGGTCGGATTGGCCTCCCAATAGTGCTTGTCGAGCAGGTTGGTCACGGTCGCGCGCAGCGTCACGTCCTTGCCCGCCACGCGGGTCTTGTAGCGGCCGCCGAAGTCGTAGCGCGTCCAAGCCGGCACGCGCTGGCTGTTGTCGGCGCTGAGATAGGCCTGGCTGGTGTGGATGGCCCGGCCCATCAGGGTCAGCCCCGGCGCGAACGGCGTATCCCATTCCAGCGTCAGGTTGGCCTGCAGCTCGGGCGCGCCGACGGCGTGGCGGCCGTCATTCAAGCCGCCCTGGGTCTTGCGCTGTTTCGCATCCAGCCAGGTGACGCCGCCCAGCAGGCGCACGCCGCGCGCCAGTTCGCCAAAGCCGTTCAGCTCGACG
>NZ_JAME01000140.1 GCF_000521865.1 Roseivivax isoporae LMG 25204 | reverse complement strand
ATGTCAGACCTTTTCCACGAGGCTGTGCCCGACGAGGTGATCGACCGCGTGTTCGCCGTCATGGCCCTCTCCCCGCAGCACAAGTTCCAGGTGCTGACAAAGCGCGCGGAGCGCATGCGGGATTTCCTAACTCGACTGCATCCCACCGGACGACACACCACGGTCGCAGACGATGGCGCCTGGTTTGCGACACCGGCAGCGCACATTCGAGCGCATTCCGCCATGTGCGAGATTTTACCGAGAGCGCCGGGACAAGCGCTAATTGCAGCGGCTGAATGGCAGGACCGTCATTTCCCTGACGGAGATGGGTTTATGCGCCGATGGCCTCTTTCGAACGTGTGGCTGGGCGTCTCGGCCGAGGATCAGCGGCGGGCCGACGAGCGCGTGCCGCACCTGCTGGCAACGCCGGCAGTGGTCCGGTTCGTCTCGGCCGAGCCGCTGCTGGGGCCGGTGGGCCTGACGCGGTGGAGCGGCCTCGAGGGTGACGGCGACACGATGGGCTTCGGCCTCGATTGGGTGATCGTCGGCGGCGAGAGCGGCCCGGGAGCGCGTCCCATGCACCCGGACTGGGCGCGGTCCCTGCGCGACCAGTGCACCGCCGCGGGCGTGCCCTTCTTCTTCAAGCAATGGGGCGCGTGGGCACCAGACGAGATCGGCCCGGAAGACATTCGCTCGGTCGAATTTCCGCCGGGGCATGTCGAGTATCTGCACGTCGGCAAGCGCGCCGCGGGCCGCAAGCTGGACGGGCGCAACTGGGACGAGGTGCCGGCATGAC
>NZ_JAME01000139.1 GCF_000521865.1 Roseivivax isoporae LMG 25204 | reverse complement strand
GGCCATCGACCACCGCGAGCTCGCAGCCAGGAGACCCGCAATGCTCGACGATACCATGCAATCTCAGCTTCTCGCCTGGTTCAGCTCGGGCACCACGGGCGCTGCAGCCGAGTCCATCGCGGCTCATCTCGCCGAGCACGGCCGGCAGATGGGCGACTACCCGCACGACGCGGCAGACTTCGGCCGTTGCGAGCGCCTGTTGGAAATGGTGCCCGGCCTTCGCGCCGACCTTCACCGCATGTCGGAGGTCAACGCCTATTGGGCGGGGATCGTGCCCCACTGGGACGCGATCAGAAGCGCCGAGGACAAGACCGCGCGCATTCAGGACATCGTCAGGAGCATCCAGGCTGACGACCCCGGGCATTTCGATCTCGGCCCGGGCGTGAGCATGCGCGCCGGTCCGAACACCCATGGCGCAGCGAAGGACGCCGGACCGCGCATGAAGGAGACCGACGAGGATCGGGCGGTTTCGGACAAGGTGTACGGCGCCGCAGCGAACGAGCTCCGCCAGTTCGTCGAGCGGTTCGAGCGGCTCGAGATCGAGAAGAAGGAAATCGCAGACCAGCAAAAGGAGGTCATGGCCGAGGCGAAGGCGCGCGGCTACGACACCAAGGTCCTGCGCAAGGTGATCGCGCTGCGCAAGCGCGAGCCGGACGACATCGCCGAGGAGGAGGCGGTGCTCGAGATGTATAAAGCCGCGCTCGGGATGGCCTGATGACCAGTCTTGCGCCGATGATCATCGACAGCTTCGCCGGTGGCGGTGGAGCCTCGACCGGAATT
>NZ_JAME01000138.1 GCF_000521865.1 Roseivivax isoporae LMG 25204 | reverse complement strand
CCCCGTTCGAGCCTGCCGCGCCTGACGCTGCCGCGTGCCGCCTACGGTTTCGTCCTGGTGACGATGGCGCTCGTGAGCCTGACCGCGGGTCTCTTTCTCTATTCGCGCGCGGGCGATCTCGCCGACCAGGCGCTTGACCAGGCGGTGCGGCTGCGCACGCAGGCAGCCGCCGCCGCCTATGCCCGTGCGATCCACGAGGACTGGAGCGATCTCACATATCTCGCCGCCGAGGCCGGGCGCGGCGATCTCGATCGGGTGCGGGGCCTGATGGACGGGATGCGCGGCGACGGCACGCGCATTTCGTGGATCGGCTGGGCAGGCACCGACGGCGTGGTGCGCACCGCATCGGACGGGCTGCTCGACGGGGCGGACGTGAGCGCGCGGCCCTGGTTCCGCAACGGGCTGCGCGGCGGCTTTGCCGGCGACGTGCACGAGGCGGTCCTGCTCGCCTCGCTCCTGCCCGAGACCGAAACCGGCGAGCCGCCACGTTTCATAGACCTTGCGCTGCCGGTGCGGACAACGGAGGGCGAGGCCGCCGGCGTCGTCGCGGTGCACATCGACTTCGACTGGGCCACGCGGTTCCTGTCCGAGACCGCGGACAGCCTTGGCCTCGACCTGTTCCTGATCGGCGCGGATGGCTCGGTGATCGCTGCGACGACCGGCGAACGCCCGACAACCGCCGAACTGCAGATCCTCCGCGCCGCCCGGGCGGGAACCGCGACCGCCACGCGCGAGACCTGGCCCGACGGCAACGACTACTTCGCCACGCTGCTGCCCCAGGTGGGCTACGACGACCTGCC
>NZ_JAME01000137.1 GCF_000521865.1 Roseivivax isoporae LMG 25204 | reverse complement strand
TCCAGCCGGCATTGGCGCTCTGCCTCGTCGACTGCAGGGTTCCCGCGATGTTGGCATTCGTGACCTTGAAGGCCCCGGTGACCGCGGTGTTTCCGTCGAGGACGATGTTCTGCCCCCGGACAAGGAAGTTGCCGGCGATCTCGGTGTCGCCGTCGAGGCGGATGTAGTCGCTCCGGATCCGCGCCGTGGTCACCGGGGCTCCACCGTCCGAGACCCGCACGAACGACAGGACATCGTCGCCGCCGAGCCGCACCACGAAGTTCTCGCTGATCCCCTCCGCGGTCGCTTCGGCGAAGGCCGTGGCGCTGGCGAGTGCGGTCAGGCTGCCATAGCTCGCGCTGATCTCCTGCGTAACGGCCGAGACGGCTCCCGACTCCGTGACGCGGGTCGTCGAGAGGTTCGAGATGTTCGCCTCGGCCGTGCCGACGCGCGAGGTCAGCTGCGTCACGCTCGAGGACAGCGACGTGATCGTGCCCCCCTGCTGGGTGACGGTGGTCTGCAGGCCCGAGAAGGCGGTGCCGGCGGCGATCAGGTCGCCCTCGGCCGACGTCATGCGCACCTGCAGGTCGGTGATGTCGCCCGCCTGGGCCTCGATCGCATCGCCCTGCGCACCCACATTGGTGAAGAGCGTCGACAGCGCGGCGGCGTTGCCGGTGATCCCGGCCTCGGCCGAGGCGAGCTCCGCCTCGAGAGAGGCGATGCTCTCGGCCAGCGCCGCATCGCCGTCGACCCGCGTGCGCCGCTCGGTCTCGAGCGCGGCCGCCGTGTCCCCGAGGCGCACCCCGAGCGCCTCGCGCGCGCCGGCCTCGGCCG
>NZ_JAME01000136.1 GCF_000521865.1 Roseivivax isoporae LMG 25204 | reverse complement strand
CGCTACGAGGCCTACGCCAAGGGGCGCCAGTGGGGCTGGCTCAGCGTGAACGACGTCCTGCGCATGGAAAACCGCAACGGCATCGGCCCGGCCGGCGACCGGTACATCGAGCCGCTCAACATGGTGCCGGTCGGCGCCGGCGCACGAGAGCGCGAACCCGAACAGCAGGCCTCCATCGCCCGGTCGATCGCGTTCCTGCGCGAGTCCACCGAGCGCAATGGCGGCCGTCCCAGACTGGAGCTTGTGAAAGATGCCGCATGAAATCGACCGCATCCTCGGCGCCGTCGCCAACGGCATCTGGCTGATCGAGCCGGGCAAGGCGGCCGAGATCGTCAACTTCCTCGCGCTGCGCGCCGGCGGTCACTCGCCGGGCTGGGACGGCGAGGAAAGCGAACCGAGCTACGCCGCGGCGCCGGTGCCTGCGCGCTCCGGCGGCCACGTGCACGTCCTGCGCCTGCACGGCACCATCACGCCGCGGGGCGGCATGATGAGCAGGATGTCCGGCGGCGCGTCGATGGAACAGTTCCAGCGGGCGTTCCGCGAGGCGGCAGGCGATACCGCCGCGCGCGCCATTGTCCTCGATGTCGACAGCCCGGGCGGCATGGTCGACCTGGTGCCCGAGACCGCCGCGATGATCCGCGGCGCGCGGCGGGCCGAGCGCTCGATCATCGCTGTCGCGAACACCGTCGCCGCCTCGGCCGCCTACTGGCTCGCCAGCCAGGCCGACGAACTCGTCGTGACGCCGTCGGGCGTGGTGGGTTCGATCGGGGTGATGACGCAGCGGGAGAACCTGCTCAAGGCCCTCGAGATGAAGGGCAT
>NZ_JAME01000135.1 GCF_000521865.1 Roseivivax isoporae LMG 25204 | reverse complement strand
CGGCGGCGGCGCGGGCCGTCCCGCGCCGCACGGCACCATCCGCATGGACTGACGCTCAAGGAACAGCAGGTGCTGGATCTCCTCGTGTCGGGCGAAAGCAACGCGCGCATCGCCGAGGCGCTGTCACGCTCCGTCCGCACGGTCGAGGCGCATGTCTCGGCGATCCTCGGCAAGCTCTGCGTGCGCAACCGGATGGAACTCGTGGTGCGCATGCAGGGCGATCCCTCGGCCGCCCCGACTGCGCCGGATCAGGCGCCGTAATCCGCGTCCGTCACGGGGTCGAGCCAGTCGACGGTCGTGCCGTCCACGCTTTCCTGGATGGCGATGTGGCTCATGGCGGTGTCGGGCGCCGCGCCGTGCCAGTGCTTCTCGCCCGCGGGGAACCACACGACGTCGCCCTGCCGGATCTCCTCCACCGTGCCGCCCTCGCGGGCGACGCGGCCGCGTCCGAAGGTGACGATCAGCGTCTGCCCGGCCGGGTGGGTGTGCCACGCCGTCCGCGCCCCGGGCTCGAAGGTGACGTGCGCGCCCACCGCGCGCCCGGGCGCCTCGGCCGAGAACAGCGGGTCGATCCGCACGGCACCGGTGAAATAGTCCGCCGGTCCGGCGCCCGAGGGGCGCTCTCCTGCACGGGTGATCTTCATCTCGATCTCCTTTCCCCGCCGCCATGGCGGGTCCGTCCCGTGATACGCGCCCATGGCCTGCCACGTCCACCGGCGCAGGGGGCCGCGGGGCGTCGATGCCCTGTTGCCGCCCGCCGCCGACGCGGGCAGCCTCGGCCCCGGGGCAGAGGGCCCCGCCGGCCGAAGGAGACGTCCATGGATTTCACGCTTTCCCCCGA
>NZ_JAME01000134.1 GCF_000521865.1 Roseivivax isoporae LMG 25204 | reverse complement strand
GGGCAAGACCACGCTCCTGCGGATCCTCGGAGGGCTGGAATTCCCGACATCCGGCCGGGTGCGCTTCGACGGGGAGGATGCGACAAGCCTCAGCGTGCAGGAGCGGCGGGCCGGCTTCCTGTTCCAGCAATATGCGCTCTTCAAGCACATGACGGTCTTCGAGAATGTTGCGTATGGCCTGCGGGCGCGAAAGCGGGACGAGAGGCCGACGGAAGCGGAGATCGGGCGCAGGGTGACCAAGCTCCTCAATCTCATCCAGTTGCCCGACATCGGCCGGCGGTATCCAACCCAGCTCTCCGGCGGCCAGCGGCAGCGGGTGGCGCTGGCCCGGGCGCTCGCCATCGATCCGCGCATGCTGCTCCTCGACGAGCCCTTCGGCGCCCTCGACGCGAAGGTCCGCAAGGAGCTGCGCAAGGGCCTGCGCGAGATCCACGACAGCACCGGCCTGACGACGATCTTCGTGACCCACGACCAGGAGGAGGCCATGGAACTCGCCGACCTTGTCGTCGTCATGTCGATGGGCCGGATCGAGCAGGTTGGCCCGCCTGCGGACATCCGCGCGAAACCCGCCAGCGAGTTCGTGCGGACCTTTACCGCGGCCTGACGACCATGACGCGCGCGGGCGGCGTTCCCGTGGCTCTGGGGCGGATGCTCGCCTATGTCACGACGGCGGCGCCGTCCGCCGCCCTCCTGCGCCACGGAAGAGCTCGCTGGATCGAGGGTATCGAGGTTCAGGGCTGGCGGGTCAGAGAGGCGGGACCGCGCGGCGTCGTCCTCTGGCGCAACCACATTCGGCCCTCGATGCCGTTCCGGATCCTGGTCGTCCCGAACCGCGATTGCGGCCTCACCCACCTTGAATTCCAGGCCGTGCTTGCGGA
>NZ_JAME01000133.1 GCF_000521865.1 Roseivivax isoporae LMG 25204 | reverse complement strand
GCCGATGCCGTTGAAAAACGCCTGCCGTGGCGCTGGTCGAGTTGGCCGCGGAATGACGGGTGAGCAATAGGATCGGGGATTTCGATGGGATGCACTCGTCCGCCTCAGGCGGACGCCGCTCCATTGGTGCTCTGTGGCCGGAGTTTCGCCAGTTTCCGGAGGTTTTGGGCTATCGCCGCCAGTGTGAACTCGTCCTTTGAGCCGAGCGGGCCCCTGAGCCGGAGTCTTCCGAGACCCAAGATCCGCTTCAGGTGAGCGAACAGCATCTCGACCTTCTTCCGCCGCCGCTGTGCCACCTCGTTAAACGCGGAAGCCGTGCAGGCTCGGACGAAGTCTCGGACGATCTCGTATTTCTCACGATTGATGCTCCGCACGTCGGATTTCGGGCAGCACTTGGCTTTTGACGGGCAGGCCTGACAGTCCGCCTTCAGAGCTCGATACCGGCGCGGCCTCATCCCTGTCGCCGAGCGGGCCGGATCGGAATAGTTGCGCCGGGAATGCCGAAGCTCCTTGCCCTCGGGGCAGAGGTAGCGATCGCGTTCCTCGTCCCACGTGAAGTCGGACCGAGACCAGGTCCCGTCCGTGCGCTCGGACTTGTCGAAGACCGGGATGAAGGGAAGGATTTGCCGCTTCAGCGTCAGCCAGACGAGGTTCTCTTCCGAACCGTAGGCCGTGTCGGCAGCCAGCCAGTCCGGGCGGAAACCAAAGCGCCGCTCGGTGCGATCCAGCATCGTGCGGGCCGACCCGACCTCTGCCTGCCGCACCGATCTCGTCGCCTCCACGTCCATGATGATCCCGTGGTCGGTGTCGATCAGGTAGTTGTCGGAATAGGCAAAGAAGGCCGGCCCCTTGCGCGCGGCCGTCCACTGGCTTGCGGGG
>NZ_JAME01000132.1 GCF_000521865.1 Roseivivax isoporae LMG 25204 | reverse complement strand
GCGCGCCCATGCGTCCCCCGCTCTGATGAATGGTCGGCTAGCCGCCCCGTCGCGGCAGCTGGCCTGTCACTATCGCGCAGGTCGGCGCTTACGCGATTTTAAAGATCAGACACACCTCCAAGCCAGAAAGGAGGTGAATCATGCTCACGCTCGCCCGCTGGCTCATCCGCCAGATTATTCGTGCGATCGTCGAACTATACTTGTTCGGCTCGTAACGATGACGTCCTCGAATGTTCGTAAACAATCGAGGACTACGAAAGCAGTGCGCCCGGCGGCATCTCTGCCCCGGGCGCATTTCGTGATGATGACATAGTCTCTGCCTGCAGCGAGGTTAGCTGTCAAGCCGCATGTTGGGGTCGGGCCAAGTCAAAGCCCCGCATCCTGTCGAGGGCACCACATAGGGCGCTCCGCAGCTCTCCGCGCATTTTCGCGTCCACCTTGCCCCAGCCATACTTTGAGAAGACATCATCGAGGGACATGTCGCCGAGGCAGACCGCGTCGACGAGACAGCTGATGCGAATGGCCGTCCGCTTGCCACCTGTCGCACTCGGCCGATGCCGCCGGACTTCGCGTGCAAGACCATCGCCGACCCGACGGCGTAGTAGACGCAGGCGCTGCAGATCATGGATGATCGCCGCCTCGCGGGCGTCCGCGTCGCCACCGCCACCGCCGACCGTTTCGAGCGACGAGCACTTGACGCCCGCGGCCTCGCATCGCTCGACCAGCCTCGCATACTCACGCCCCATCTCCTGCTGCCCGATCGAAAACGGCGGCACGAACGGAAGCGGATCCTTGCCTTCCCGTTTGCGCCGAGCGTTCGCCTGGACGTGAGCCTTGCGGGCGGCGGCTTCCATGCGGTCGAAGGCGTCGCCGATCCGCA
>NZ_JAME01000131.1 GCF_000521865.1 Roseivivax isoporae LMG 25204 | reverse complement strand
TTCTCGGCAAGCCGCTCTGGATGTGGCTCGTCTTTGTCGGGGTCGTTGTCGCGCTCCTCGCCTTCGACCTCGGCGTGCTGCACGGCGACGACCACGAGATCGGCGTCGCCGAAAGCCTGCGCCTGTCGGCCATGTACATCGCGCTCGGCGTCAGCTTCTCGGGGTTCATCTGGTGGCAGATGGACGGCGAGGCGACGGCCCAGTACCTCACCGCCTTCGTCGTGGAGAAGACGCTGGCGATGGACAACATCTTCGTCATCGCGCTGATCTTCGGCTTCTTCGCCATCCCGCGTCAGTACCAGCACCGGGTGCTTTTCTGGGGCATCCTCGGCGTGATCCTGCTGCGCGGCATCATGATCGCGCTCGGCGCAACCATCGTCGAACAGTACCACTGGGTGCTCTACCTCTTCGCGATCTTCCTGATCTTCACCGGCATCAAGATGCTGTTCGCCTCGGACGCGCCGCACAGCCTCGAGGACAACAGGCTCGTGGGTGTCCTGCGGCGGTGTTTCCACGTGACGGGCGGGCCGCGGGGCCACGCCTTCTTCGTGCGCGAGCGGCATCCCGAGACCGGGCGCATGACGCGCTACGTCACGCCGCTCTTCCTCGCGCTGATCGTGATCGAGGTGGCGGACCTGGTCTTTGCCGTGGATTCCGTGCCGGCGGTCTTCACCATCACAACCGACCCCTACATCGTCTATACCTCGAACATCTTCGCGATCCTCGGGCTGCGGGCGCTCTACTTCGCGCTGGCGGCGATCCTGCACCGCTTCGCCTACCTGAAATACGCGCTGTCTGTGCTGCTCGTCTTCATCGGATCCAAGATCTTCGTGGCGGACCTCATGGGATGGGAGAAGTTCCCGCCCACATGGTCGCTCGGCATCACCTTCGCGATCCT
>NZ_JAME01000130.1 GCF_000521865.1 Roseivivax isoporae LMG 25204 | reverse complement strand
CTCGTGGCGGACGCCGGCGTCGGCGCGCTCGTCAGCGACCGTATCTATGACAACGTGCCGAACGGCGTGACCTTCCCGTATGTCTCCTTCGGGCCGACTCAGGAGATCACCGACGACGAGCAATGCATCGACGGCGAGGAGCACGTCTTCCAGATCGACGTGTGGGACCGCTCGCAGGCGCGCCTTTCACCGACAAAGCGCATCGCCGGCGCGGTCAAGGCAGCTCTGCACGACGCAGCGCTGACGCTGCCGGACCCCTACGCGCTCGCGTTCATCCGCGTGACGAGCACCCGGACCATGCGTGATCCGGATGGGATCACTGGCCACGGCATCGTCATTGTCGAGGCGCGGGTCGAGCTGTAGCCATTCACTCGCCGCACTGATCGACGAAAAGGCGCTTCGTTTCCATGAAGTTCGACATGGCCTTTTCGTTGGCGGCAGTGATCGCTTGAGCCGTTCGCAAGGCTTCGTCGCTGACATTCGCGGGATCGGAGATCAAGTCGCCCGCAACCTCTTGGGTCTCTTCCAGGGACTGGAGGATGAAATGCCGGTCCAGTTCCCACCCGGAGCACTTGATGTCGGTGTTTTCGTCGACCTGGGCAAAGCTGGCGAAGGGGGCCGCGGTCAGCACGGCAGCGATGATCGGCTTCATGGCATCCTCTGGTTGATAGGTTCCAAGATGGTCAAGAACCTCGCCAAATTCCAGCGCCGGATGCGGGCGATCCCGCTGAGCGTCCGCCTCGAGGTGGTCCGGCAGCTGGAGAAGGAAGCGGACAAGATCGTCAAGCTGATGAAGGCGTTCGCGCCGAAGGGTGCGACCCGGCAGCTTGTCGAGAGCATCGGCTGGACGTGGGGCGACGCGCCCAAGGGCGCGATCACTGTCGGCAAGGTCGCCCGCAATGAATACGACCGGATCGCGATCACCATCTACGCGGGCGGCGGCGACGCCTTCTACGCAAAGTTCCAGGAGTTCGGGACGGTCAACATGGCTGCGAACCCGTTCTTTTTCCCTGTCTGGCGGGCAGAGAA
>NZ_JAME01000129.1 GCF_000521865.1 Roseivivax isoporae LMG 25204 | reverse complement strand
ACTTTTCAGGGGAGCAGGTCAAACCTGTTGCACCCGCTTCCGCGCCTCGGCCAGCGACACGACGCCGAACCGCCCGATGGTCAGGCGACGCATCTTGCCATTGATGCGCTTGTGCAGGCAGAACGTCTTGGTGCCGGACGTGCTGATGCGCAGGACGAGACCCGGCATCAACTCGTCAAGGAAATCGAGACGTTTCGACGGGTTGGGCTTCTGCCCTTCGATGAACTTGGTGGTGAGTTTGCGTTTCATAAGCCCATGATAAGATGGGCGGCTGAGCCGCGTCAGGGACAACCCTAGAAGGTTTGCAGGGTTTTGGATCGGCCTGAGGGGGGCTGAATAGAAGGAACTGAGCGATCCGAGAATGTAATCTCTGAGGTTGGGCCATCTCAAGACTCTTGGCCAGCGACACACACTACGCTAGCGTTAGGCAAGCCAAACGACATGAGGCGGGAAAAGAATGGCCAAGCAAAAATTACCAATATGTTTTATTTCCTATTGCCACGACGATGCTGATTTTCCTGCACTAGAGGCGTTCGAAGAAGAAATTGAAAAGCAAATATCCGGAGCATTCCGCATAGTCCGAGATAAATCAAATATCTCTGTTGGCGGCTTGATATCTGACCACGAAGCCGAAATCCATCAGGCTGATGCAGTGATATTGATATGCACGCCCAAGTACAACAAAAAGGTGAAAGAAAGGGCTGGCGGCGTACATCGAGAGTATGGGCAAATTCTTTCAAGATATCAAACCTATCTAGATGCAGTAAAAAATGGAAATTCACCAAGACCATTTGCGTTGATTCCGATTTTGTTTTCCGGCGCGCACGACTCTTCCATTATGTCAGAGATATCGGATAACCTATATCTGGATTTTACGAAATTCCGTGTAGTCAAGGGTAAATCTGGAAAGTTTGAGGTCCCAGAATTTGTTCAAAGTCAACATAGAGACATATTTCACCAAATTAGATCGAAGCTCGATGGAGTGCGAAATGGAATTGAAGAGAACTTTGCCAAAGAATACGACTATTGGCTAAACTTGCTATTCCTTGAAGATCG
>NZ_JAME01000128.1 GCF_000521865.1 Roseivivax isoporae LMG 25204 | reverse complement strand
GAACCTCGAGGGGCCGAAGGCCGGCGAGGTTCTGGTCGAGATCAAGGCGACGGGGCTGTGCCACACCGACGAGTTCACGCGGTCTGGTGCGGATCCCGAGGGCCTGTTCCCGTCGATCCTCGGGCACGAGGGCGCGGGCGTGGTGCTGGAGGTTGGCGCCGGGGTGACGTCGGTTGCGCCGGGGGACCACGTGATCCCGCTCTACACGCCGGAATGCCGGGAATGCGAGTACTGCCTGTCGGGCAAGACGAACCTGTGCCAGAAGATCCGGGCGACGCAGGGCAAGGGGCTGATGCCGGACGGGACGTCGCGCTTCAGCCTGCCGGACGGCACGGTGCTGCACCACTACATGGGCTGCTCGACCTTCGCCAACCACACGGTGCTGCCGGAGATCGCGCTGGCGAAGGTGAACAAGGACGCGCCGTTCGACAAGATCTGCTACATCGGCTGCGGCGTGACGACGGGCATCGGGGCGGTGATCAACACCGCCAAGGCCGAGATCGGCTGCCGGGCGATCGTGTTCGGGCTGGGCGGCATCGGGCTGAACGTGATCCAGGGGCTGCGGCTCGCGGGGGCGGACCAGATCGTGGGCGTCGACATCAACCCCTCGAAGGTCGAGATGGCGACGCGCTTCGGGATGACCGACTTCGTGAACCCCAAGGAGGTCACGGGCGACCTCGTGGCGCACCTGGTCGAGCTGACCGGCGGCGGCGGGGACTACACCTTCGACGCGACCGGCAACGTGGGCGTGATGCGCACGGCGCTCGAATCGGCGCACAAGGGCTGGGGCGAGAGCATCATCATCGGCGTGGCGCCGGCGGGGGCCGAGATCTCCACCCGCCCGTTCCAGCTGGTGACCGGCCGGGTCTGGAAGGGCACCGCCTTCGGCGGCGCCAAGGGCCGCACCGACGTGCCCAGGATCGTCGACTGGTACATGCAGGGCAAGATCGAGATCGACCCCATGATCACCCACACCCTGTCCCTCGACGAGATCAACCACGGCTTCGACCTCATGCACGAGGGCAAGTCCATCCGCGCCGTCGTCACGTATTGACGCGGCCG
>NZ_JAME01000127.1 GCF_000521865.1 Roseivivax isoporae LMG 25204 | reverse complement strand
TGTGCAGCACGACTTTGGACATGTGGGAAATCCCGTGTCGTGAAAGAGAAGGCCGCCAGCCGGCGCGGCGCCGGTGCGGGGCGAGGTGCGGGTCTACCCTGTGGCAGGCGCCCGGGTCGAGGCCTCGATCCGCTGCCGGAGCCGACGGGTGAACTGCACCCAGAAGCTCGTGCCCAAGTCCTCGCGAAAGACCGTGCCGTCGGGCAGCGGGGCCGGCGACAGCGAGAAGCCGGGCTGGTGTGCCGCGAGCCGCTCGGCCAGGGCCGCGTCGAGCTGACCGAAGCGTTTGCCTAGCCGTTCGTATTCCGCGCGGGTGAAGATGCAGGAGCGGGCATCCGGCCCGAACTCCTGTTCGAAGGTCTCGGTCGCCTCCCGTACCAGCCAGGGCTGCGGCGGCACAGGCTGGCTCACCGCGAGTGCGGCCCACACCGGCAGGGCCGGCGGCGAAGGGTTGGACCGTCCGCCCGAGACCTGTGTGAGATCCTCGGCCTTCAGCTCCGTGACGCCGAGCACGTCCAGCATGGTCCCGAGGATGCCGCCCGGCGCGGCGCAGGCGCGCCCGTAGTCGAGGAAGCGGATCTCCTCGGCGCCGAAGCCCTGCCGCAGGCGGTCATGGAAGGCAGCGTAGTTCGTCCAGAGCCCGGCGCAATATCCCCCGGTCATCGCCGCCTGCGCGATCTGCGCCGGTGTCGGAGGCACTGCCTTGCGCGATACTTCGAGATAGGTGGATTGCATGAAGGCGCGCTGCTCGCGCAGGACGCAGACGACCTCGACCTCGTCGAAGGCATCGAGGCGCCGGCGGATCGCGGCATAGTCGGGCGCCCCGTTCGGGTGCCCCATCGACAGCGTCTCGGTGGACAGGAACACGGTCACGTCGCGGCGGGCCCACGGCTCTGCGACGCGCGCCCAGCTCTTCTCGGGCGGCTCGCGGTAGCGCAGGTTCGGTGCGAGGTCGCCGTACCATTCCGCCGAGAGCCCGTGATGACCGTGGCCGGGCCCCAGGTCGGGGTAGATCACCCCGTGCCGTGCCAGGAGCTTCGCATTGGCATGGAACGTGTCCTGGATCGTGGTCG
>NZ_JAME01000126.1 GCF_000521865.1 Roseivivax isoporae LMG 25204 | reverse complement strand
TCGCGGATGATTTCGGCGCTGTAAGACGTCGCCCACATGCTGAATTTGCGCCGGAACAGGTCGACGGCTTCCTGACGATCCTTGATCTTCCTGTGGCCCCCGGCGGCCGTCATGATGCCGTCTCCGACCCGATATGGGTTTCCCCATTTCGTCGGTCGGGCCACGATCACGGCATCAGGGTGGTCCTTCCGCCAAGGCCGGTCGCGCCGCATCTGCACTCTCTTCGGCATGCCCCGCTCCTAATCTGTGCTGTCGATCGCGTCATCGGATGCCGACGCACGGCCGTCGTGCCCGCAATGCACCCACCGCGTCACACGACCGCAGATGCACTCGGTGCGCTGCTTAAAGGCGCCGTCCTCGCGCCACATGATCGCCGGGGCAGCCCCGCAGTTCGGGCAGTTATCGTCGGCCATGTCGTAGAACCTCGGCTGTGCCCCGGGACTCTGAGCCCTACTCGGAAGGTTCGTCATCGAAGAGCAGTGCAATCGGGCCGAAGCACCACATGACGCCGACGGGACTGCCATCGGTGTATGTCGGCTCCCATTTCCCGATGCGCCAAGTGCGCGGGTCCGGGAAGAACGCTATTCCCCAGCTCATGTCAGGCGCTCCCGCGCGGTTGTGCCATATTCAGTTCGGCGGCCGCCCGAATTCGCTCGATGGCAGCATTCATCCGTCGCTTTTCGTGTACCTTCTCTGTGTCGCTCACGGTGGGGTCGAAGAGCACAGCGAGTGCCTTGCAACTGGCGCGCTGCGGGTCCATCGAGGTCATCCAGTTCGGCTGCCCAAGTGCTCAGGCCGAAGATCATGAACGCTTCGGCGGTGCATCCGATGGCGCGAGCGCCGTCCTCGACGCACTCCATCAGGTGAGCTTCTGCGATCCGGCGAAAGCGCTCGGACTCCTCCTCGTCGAAGCGGTATTCGGGTTTCCGCGGGTCGGTCATGGTGCTCTCCTTTCCCGGATCTTCATCGCGAGCTCACGCATCGTGATCTCGACCGCGCCCGCTGCGACCGCTGCGGCCCGCTTGGACTTCGAGATGTCAAAGTGTTCCCCGGCGGTGCCCGCCTTCTGGATCCAGCGGCGCGA
>NZ_JAME01000125.1 GCF_000521865.1 Roseivivax isoporae LMG 25204 | reverse complement strand
CGCACGCTCGACGAGATCGCCGCCTGGGGAAGCCTGTCGGCGGAGGCCCGGCGGGCCGTCCTCGCGGACCTGCCGGCGCGCGCGGACCTCCTGTCTCCGGACGCGCGCGCCGCCATGCCGGGCCGGCGCTAGGCGCGTCATTCCGCGGCCTGCGCCACGCCGCCCGCCGCCACCGCCTCCAGCGCGTCGTCCACGAGCGCGAGCCCCGCGCCCCCGCGCGTCGCACCTTCGGACAGGATCCGCCGCCAAGCCCGCGCGCCCGGACGCCCCGCGAACAGGCCGAGCATGTGGCGCGTGACCTCGTGCAGCCGGCCGCCCGCCTCGAGATGCGCCGCGATGTGCGGCCGCATCGCGGCGACGGCGTCCTCGGGTCCGGCGCAGGGATCGGCCCGGCCCCAGATCCGGCTGTCGGCGCGGCCGAGGATGTCCCACGGCCGCTGGTAGGCGGCGCGCCCGATCATGACGCCGTCCATGCCGGCCTCGAGGAAGTCCGCCGCCGCGTCGAGGCTCGCGATCCCGCCGTTCACCGACAGGTGCAGGTCGGGAAACCGCGCCTTCATCGCTTGCACGAGCGGGTGGTCGAGCGGCGGCACATCGCGGTTCTCCTTGGGCGAGAGGCCCTGCAGCCAGGCCTTGCGCGCATGCACCGCGATCCGCGTCACCCCCGCGTCGCGCATCCGCGAGAGGAAATCGGGCAGCACGGCCGCGGGATCCTGGTCGTCGACGCCGATCCGGCACTTGACCGTCACGGGAACCTGCACCGCGTCCGCCATGGCACGCAGGCACGCGGCGACCCGCTCCGGATCGCGCATGAGGACGGCCCCGAACGTGCCCGACTGCACGCGATCGGACGGACAGCCCACGTTGAGGTTGACCTCGTCGTAGCCGCGCGCGGCGCCCATCCGCGCCGCCTCCGCCAGCTCGCCCGGATCCGACCCGCCGAGCTGCAGCGCGACCGGATGCTCCCCCGCGCCGAAATCGAGCAGATGCGCCGCCCCGCCCCGCACCAGCGCGGCCGAGGTCACCATCTCGGTGTAAAGGAGCGCCCCGTTCGACAAGGCCCGGTGAAACGCCCGGCAATGCCGGTCGGTCCAGTCCATCATCGGCGCAACCGAAAG
>NZ_JAME01000124.1 GCF_000521865.1 Roseivivax isoporae LMG 25204 | reverse complement strand
TGGACCACGGCAAGACGACGCTGACGGCCGCGATCACGAAGTATTTCGGCGAGTTCCGCGCCTATGACCAGATCGACGGCGCCCCGGAGGAGAAGGCGCGCGGGATCACCATCTCGACGGCGCACGTGGAATACGAGACGGAGAACCGGCACTACGCGCACGTGGACTGCCCGGGTCACGCCGACTACGTGAAGAACATGATCACGGGTGCGGCGCAGATGGACGGCGCGATCCTCGTGGTGAACGCGGCGGACGGCCCGATGCCGCAGACGCGCGAGCACATCCTGCTCGGCCGCCAGGTGGGCATCCCGGCGATGGTGGTGTTCCTGAACAAGGTCGACCAGGTGGACGACGAGGAGCTTCTGGAGCTCGTGGAGATGGAAGTGCGCGAGCTTCTGTCGGCCTACGACTTCCCGGGCGACGACATCCCGATCATCGCGGGCTCGGCGCTTGCGGCGATGGAGGGGCGTGACCCCGAGATCGGCGAGAACAAGATCCGCGAGCTGATGAAGGCGGTGGACGAGTACATCCCGCAGCCGGCACGGGCGGTCGACCAGCCGTTCCTGATGCCGATCGAGGACGTGTTCTCGATCTCGGGCCGCGGCACCGTGGTCACGGGCCGGGTCGAGCGCGGCGTGGTGAACGTGGGCGACGAACTGGAGATCGTGGGCATCAAGGCGACGCAGAAGACGACCTGCACGGGCGTCGAGATGTTCCGCAAGCTGCTGGACCGCGGCGAGGCGGGCGACAACATCGGCGCGCTGCTGCGCGGCATCGACCGCGACAAGGTCGAGCGCGGCCAGGTGCTGTGCAAGCCGAAATCGGTGACGCCGCACACGAAGTTCGAGGCCGAGGTCTACATCCTGACCAAGGAGGAAGGCGGCCGCCACACGCCGTTCTTCGCGAACTACCGCCCGCAGTTCTACTTCCGGACGACGGACGTGACCGGGACGGTCGGCCTGCCCGAGGGCACCGAGATGGTGATGCCGGGCGACAACCTGAAGTTCCTCGTGGAGCTGATCGCGCCGATCGCCATGGAAGACGGCCTGCGCTTCGCCATCCGCGAAGGCGGCCGCACCGTCGGCTCGGGCGTCGTCTCGAAGATCATCGAGTAAGCCC
>NZ_JAME01000123.1 GCF_000521865.1 Roseivivax isoporae LMG 25204 | reverse complement strand
CCGAACGTCGAGTGGATCATCACCAATCCGCCGTTCCGCCTCGGCGCGGCCTTCATCCTGCAGGCCCTGAAGCTCGCCCGGCGCGGGGTGGCGGTGCTGGTGCGCACCTCCTTCGTCGAGGGGGCGGAGCGGTACGACACGCTCTTCCGCCCGGCGCCCGAGACCTTCGTGCTGCCCTTCGTCGAGCGGGTCGCCATGTGGAAGGGCGTGCTGCTCGATCCAGACGTGAAGGTCTGGGACGCCGCGCGCGGCACGATGAAGTTCCCGACCTCGGCCACGAGCTACGCCTGGCTCGTCTGGCGGAACGACGCGGGTGGCCGGCTCGAGACCGACACCCGCTTCGTCCGCATCCCGCCCTGGCGGCGCGAGCTGACCCGGCCGGGCGATTACCCGCCCGTGCCCGACCACCTGCGCCCGCCCGAGGGGGCGCTACTGTGATGGGGGGCTCTCCGAAATGATCGAGACGATCGAGGGCAAGGGCGTAAATCGCTGCAACGTCAGCTGCGATGAGTGCGGTCGGACGGAAACGCTCACGTGCGATTACATCCGCTCTCCGGGGAACGTGTGGAATCCGAATGTCGGGCAGGTGCGGAAGAAGATCATCGGGCAAAACTGGCAGGTCCTGAAAGGCTCTGAAATCTGCCCGGCCTGCTCAGCCAAGAGAAAGGCTACCAAGGTGGTTAAGAACACAGACGTTGGTGCGGCGGAGAGCGAACCGTCGAAGGCTCAGAAGCGCGATATCCTGCAGCTGCTGCAGGATTGCTACGATGTCGAGGCAGGTCGTTACAACGGCGCCGATACCGACGACGTGATCGCTGAGACATTGGGCGTTCGCCCGGCATGGGTCTCTGCGCTGCGGGAGGAGTTCTTCGGACCCGACGGTGGCAACGAGGATATGCAGGGGTTGCTCGAGGAGCTTGTGAGCTTTCGCCAGCAACTGGCGGAAGTCAGGCAGCGGCTCGCGGACCATGCGTCACGGGTCGCCGAACTCGACCAGGGAGCCAAAGAGCACGAGGCGCGCTTGAAGCGCATCATCGGGGCATTGTCTCCACGGATCGTGAAGCGGGTTGGGTAGGACAACGCCATGAGCCGTCCGCTGACATTCTCGCCCGTCGATGCCGGGTCGCTTCCGGA
>NZ_JAME01000122.1 GCF_000521865.1 Roseivivax isoporae LMG 25204 | reverse complement strand
ATGCGGGGTCCTCCTCGGGCGCGGCGTCGTAGGGCGGCAGGGTCACCGGCCCGTCGGCGGTCAGGGTGACGGGATCAGGAAAGCGCGTGGCCTCGGGCGCGTCCGGCCCGTGCGGCAGGATCAGCGGCACGGTCAGCGTGCCGTCGGCGGCGCGCTCGACGTCGCCGGCGATCCAACGGCAGTCGATGGCGGCGCGGGGAAGCGTGGCGCCTTCCGGCAGCGGGCCGAAGTCCAGGACCTGGCCGTTGACGGTCAGCACGTCGCCCGCGCGCGACAGCGCGAGGGGTTCGTCCCGGCGCGCCGGGGAAAGGATCAGGTGCATGTTGGGGATTCCTTAGAAATAGCGGCCGATAGCCATGAGTCTGCCAGTTGAGCCCTGGCGATTGCCGCTTTGGTCGTAAGTGGAAAACGAGAGGCTCGTCAGGCCGATGCCATCAATGACGCCAGAGCGCGGTGACCCGGATTGAGGCGTGACCGACGCGGAATCGACCTCGACAAACGCTGCTGGAAAAGTCCAAGGGGTCGATCCGGAAGCGGAAGCCAGCAGGAATTGCGTGCAGAACTGCGTCCCGTCGCTGAAGCGTATATACTCACCGTTCGAGTTGCTGCCACGCTCGACACCAATATCGTACCAATTGATCGGCCCCGTCGCATCGTTCCCTGTCTGATGGCCGACCCAGATTCTCGCCGACGTCGGACTGGAGGCGTCGCGCATGCAGATGAATTGCCGGCGGTCATCGAAGCCTCGCATCACGATCAGGGTGTATCGGAATGCTTGCGTATCCGGACCGCCGGGCGTTGCGGAACCGACGAAGGTGTAAAACCCGGTCTCGAGGTTCCGCTGGTTGAGCGGCGTCGAGCCGCTGATCACGGCCACCTGGCCCCCGAGTCCAAACGCTCGCGTAAGGAGGGCGCGCCCAGACGTCGCGTCCAGAATGGACGATTGCACAGCAGACCCTGTGAGCGGCACGTCCACCTGCAGCGCCGCCGCGCTCAGGAGCGCGCGCTGCGCGCCACCTGCGGAGAACCGCAGCTGGTTGCCCCCCGGGAACGACAGGCCGGTGTCCGGGTCCCCTGCCCCCGCGATCGCCGGCGCTCCCGCGGTGCCCGCCGGGAAGCGGCCGGAGAGGACGCCGTCGACGTAGCCCTGGATCAGCGAGAGGAGCGCCTGGGCGT
>NZ_JAME01000121.1 GCF_000521865.1 Roseivivax isoporae LMG 25204 | reverse complement strand
ATGGATTTCACGCTTTCCCCCGAGATCGAGTCGTTCCGGGCGCGCATCGCGCGGTTCGTGGCGGAGGAGGTGCTGCCGGTCGAGGCGGATCGCGGCGCGTGGGACGCGCATGGCAACATCGCGGCCGAGCCGCTCGGGCGGCTGCGCGCGCGGGCGCGTGCCGAGGGGCTCTGGTGCCTGCAGCTGCGCCCCGAGACGGGCGGGCAGGGGCTCGGCAAGGTGGGCATGGCGGTCTGCTACGAGGAGATGAACCGCTCGATCTTCGGCCCGGTCGTGTTCAACGCCGCGGCGCCCGACGACGGCAACATGATGGTGCTGGAACGGGCCGCCACCGCGGCGCAGAAGGAGCGCTGGCTCCGCCCCATCGTCGAGGGGCGCGTGCGGTCCTCCTTCGCCATGACCGAGCCGCATCCGGGCGGGGGCTCGGATCCCGGCATGATGCTGACCACGGCGGAGAGGCGCGGCGACGGCTACGTCGTCCGCGGCCGCAAGTGGTTCATCACCGGGGCCGGGGACGCGGCGCATTTCATCCTGCTCGCGCGCACCTCGGACGACCCGCGCCGGGGGCTGACCGCCTTCCTGCACCACCGCGACGATCCCGGCTGGCGCATCGAGCGGCGCATCCCGATCATGGGTCCCGAGGAGCATGGCGGCCATTGCGAGCTGGTCTATGACGGGCTCGAACTGCCGGCGGACCGGGTGCTCCTGGGCGAGGGGCAGGGGCTGAAGCTCACGCAGATGCGGCTCGGCCCGGCGCGGCTCACCCATTGCATGCGCTGGCTCGGCCTCGCCAAGCGCTGCACCGAGATCGCGCGGGACTACGCCGCGGCGCGCCACGGCTTCGGCGTGCGGCTCGCGGACCGGGAATCGATCCAGATCCGGATGGGGGACCTCGCCATGGGGATCGAGGTCGGGCGGCTCCTGGTGATGAAGGCGGCCTGGGCGCTCGACCGCGGCAGCTTTGCCCGCAAGGAGGTGTCGATGGCCAAGATCCACGTGGCGAACCTGCTGCACAAGGCGGCCGACACGGCGATCCAGGTGAACGGCGCGCGCGGCTACTCGCAGGACACGGTGCTCGAATGGATCTACCGCTACGCCCGCCAGGCCCGGCTCGTCGACGGCGCGGACGAGGTCCACCAGATGGTCCTGAACCGCTTCCTCGCAGACGAGGGCACGGACTTCTGGCACTGGGAGGCCGGCGGCGCGG
>NZ_JAME01000120.1 GCF_000521865.1 Roseivivax isoporae LMG 25204 | reverse complement strand
ATGCGGGGTCCTCCTCGGGCGCGACATCGAAGGGCGGCAGGGTCACCGGCCCGTCGGCGGTCAGGGTGATGGGCTCCGGGAAGCGCGTGACCTCGGGCGCGTCCGGCCCGTGCGGCAGGATCAGCGGCACGGTCAGCGTGCCGTCGGCCGCGCGCTCGACGTCGCCGGCGATCCAACGGCAGTCAATGGCCTCGCGGGGAAGCGTGGCGCCTTCCGGCAGCGGGCCGAAGTCCAGGACCTGGCCGTTGACGGTCAGCACGTCGTCCGCGCGCGACAGCACGAGGGGCTCGTCCCGGCGAACGGGGGAAAGGATCAGATGCATCAGGGCTCTCCTTAGAACCACCGGCCAATAGCCATCAGGCTCGCCGGGCTGGGCGTGAACTGCTGCGTCGCCGCGTACATCGACGTATTGCAGGAGCTTGCCGTCCTGCTGCCGAGGGAAAGCCAACGAGACGAATTTATCGCGCCTCCAAACACGGACGGGGTCGCATCAAATGTCGCGGGATAAGTCCACACGAGATTGTCACTTAGATACAGGGCGCCAATTGCGACGTCCGGCGTGTAGCCACCGAATGAATAAGCCCAGCAAAGCTGCGTTCCGTCCGCGAACTTCACATATTGGCCGTTGCTATTGCCGCCCCGCTCGATGATCGCGCCAGTCGGCTCCCCTCCGGACTGGGAGACGGTGCCTAGGAGGTTCTTGTCATCGATCAGGCGGCGCCACTCGGCCCAATCACCGTCTAGCCCTCGGAAATAGGCCTGCGAGCCGTCCGAGTTTGCCCCTTGCGCCCCAATGAGAAACTGGGCGCCACGGTTGCCAGCCGTGAAGGCTTGC
Organism: Roseivivax isoporae LMG 25204; assembly: GCF_000521865.1. Taxonomy (GTDB): domain Bacteria; phylum Pseudomonadota; class Alphaproteobacteria; order Rhodobacterales; family Rhodobacteraceae; genus Roseivivax; species Roseivivax isoporae. The sequence continues at coordinate 424 of NZ_JAME01000120.1, read as the reverse complement.
CAACCGACAAACCCTCTCACCGACGGCGCATTGGCGGGCAGGCTGCTGCCGGAATTGTTGCCGACAAATCCGCCGACGCCTGCATTGTCGTCATAGTCGTTGCCGGAGTTGTACAGGAAGCCCACGACGTCCCCGAGGCCGAACGCAGCCGCCTTCAGGAGCTTCCCCGGCGTGGCGTCTGTCGGGCTGGACTGGACCGCCGTGCCGGTGATCGGCACGTCGAGGTTCAGCGCAGACGACGACAGCAGCGCACGCTGCGCGCCGCCCGCGGAGAACCGCAGCTGGTTCCCCCCCGGGAACGACAGGCCGGTGTCCGGGTCCCCTGCCCCCGCGATCGCCGGCGCGCCGGCGGTCCCGGCCGGGAAGCGGCCGGAGAGCACGCCGTCCACGTAGCCCTGCACCAGCGAGAGGAGCGCCTGGGCGT
>NZ_JAME01000119.1 GCF_000521865.1 Roseivivax isoporae LMG 25204 | reverse complement strand
TATCTCAAGCGTGGCAAGTCCGAGGAGACGCGCGTCGAGGAAGGGGCGCAGGTGCGGGCGATCGTGGAGCGGACGCTTTCGGACATCGCGGCGCGGGGCGATGCGGCGGTGCGGGAGCTGAGCGTCCGGTTCGACGATTACGCGCCGGAGAGCTTCCGGCTGTCCGAGGCGGAGATCGAGCGCCTGATGGGCCGGCTCTCGGCGCAGGAGCTCTCGGACATCCGCTTTGCCCAGGACCAGGTCCGCGGCTTTGCCGAGGCGCAGCGCGCCTCGATGACCGACATCGAGGTGGAGCCGATGCCCGGGGTGATCCTCGGGCACCGCAACATCCCCGTGCAGTCGGTCGGCTGCTACGTGCCGGGCGGCAAGTTCCCGATGGTGGCCTCGGCGCACATGTCGGTGGCCACGGCGCGGGTCGCGGGCGTGCCGCGCATCGTCGCCGCGACCCCGCCCTGGCGCGGCGAGCCGAACCCCGCGGTGATCGCCGCGATGCACCTGGGCGGCGCGCACGAGATCCACGTCCTGGGCGGCATCCAGGCGATCGGCGCCATGGCGCTCGGCACCGAGACGATCGCCCCCGTGCACATGCTCGTGGGCCCCGGCAACGCCTTCGTGGCCGAGGCCAAGCGCCAGCTCTTCGGGCGCGTGGGCATCGACCTCTTCGCCGGGCCGACCGAGACGCTGGTGATCGCCGACGACACGGTCGACGCCGAGATGTGCGCGACCGACCTGCTCGGCCAGGCCGAGCACGGCTACGATTCCCCGGCCGTGCTGGTGACGACGTCCCGCGCGCTGGCCGAGGCGACGCTGGCCGAGATCGAGCGCCTGCTGGCGGTGCTGCCCACCGCGGAGACCGCCCGCGTCAGCTGGCGGGAATACGGCGAGGTCATCCTCTGCGACAGCCACGACGAGATGCTGGCGGTGGCCGAGGACATCGCCTCCGAGCACGTGCAGGTGATGACCGACCGCGACGACTGGTACCTCGAGCACATGACGAGCTACGGCGCGCTGTTCCTCGGGCCGCGCACCAACGTCGCGAACGGCGACAAGGTGATCGGCACCAACCACACGCTGCCCACGCGCAAGGCCGGCCGCTATACCGGCGGGCTCTGGGTCGGCAAGTTCCTGAAGACGCACAGCTACCAGAAGGTCACCACCGACGCCGCCGCCGCCGAGATCGGCCGCGTCGGCTCGCGCCTGTGCATGCTCGAGGGCTTCGTCGGCCACGCCGAGCAGTGCAACCTCCGCGTCCGACGCTATGGCGGCGACAACGTGCCCTATGG
>NZ_JAME01000118.1 GCF_000521865.1 Roseivivax isoporae LMG 25204 | reverse complement strand
GAACATCCCCGCCGCGCGCGTCGCGGCGCTGGTGGAGACCGGCGGCCGGTACCGTGAACTCGCCGCGCTGGCCGAGCGCTGGGGCGAGAGCACGACGCGGGTGCAGAGCTGGTACCACCGCGTGAGGGCCGCGGCATGAGCGCGAACCGGTCCTCCGCCGTCATGGCGCAGCGCCACGAGGCGCACGACAGCCTTGACGACTTCCCGACGCCGCCCTGGGCGACGCGGTCGCTCCTGCGGTTCCTGAAAGAGCAGGGCGAACCCCTGCACCTTCAGCACGCGTGGGAGCCCGCCTGCAACCGCGGCCACATGGCCCGCGTGCTGGCCGAGGCCTTCGACCAGGTGCACGCGACTGACGTGCACGATTACGGCTGGCCCGGGCAGGGCGCCTTCCGGCCCCGCGCGACATCCGCGTGGGGCCGCACCATCCCGGTTCTGTCCCGCAGAGGGTGGGCCGCCAACGACGAGGAACGCGAGCATGGGCGCGACACATCTGCGACCGGTCGGGGGCTCCGAGCTTCCGCAGTATCCCGAGGAGCTCTGCGACGCGCGGCTCTCCACGGACTACTTCACGATGTTCTGGCACGACCGGTTCTTCGCCTCGGACATGCACATGAACGCGCCGCTCGAGGTCCAGGGCGCGGCGCTGAACCTCTACTTCTTCTCGCGCAAGCAGACCCCGGTCGGATCGCTGCCCGACAGCCCGCGCACGCTGGCGCGCATGCTGCGCATCGACTTCGACCAGTGGGAACGGCTCTGCCGCGAGCCGATCGGACCGCTGCACAAGTGGGAGCGCTACGCGTACCGCGACGAGGTCGTGCTCGGCCATCACGTGGTGATCGAGGTCGCGCTCGACGCCCTGGCGCAGCGCGAGAAGCGCAAGGCCTCGAACGCGGACAAGGCGGTCTACGCCCGGCTCGTCCGCCTCGCCGAGGACATGCGGCGGCTCAAGTGCGACGAGCGCATGTGCCAGGACCGTGTGCTCCTCGAGCGCCTCGACGGCTGGCTCGTCGAGAACCACCACGGGCAGAGGCGCTGGCCGCAGTTCGAGACGTCGCTCCGGAGAGCGCTCAACCACGCCACGCAGCAGGGCTGGATCGGCCGCGGCGGCAACGTGCCCTGATCTGAAAGGGAAAATCGGCCCGTTTGTGGGCGGAACAGTTCCGAACTGTTCCGGAACAGATTTCCACAGAACGGAACAGTTCCAGCCAAAGGAAAGGAAAGGAAACGAGAGAAGAGAAAAGGAGAGAAGAGGAACGGACGACCACGGAACGGGCGCCCGGCGGCGGCCGGGGATCATGCTGAGAAAGGGGTGACGCGATG
>NZ_JAME01000117.1 GCF_000521865.1 Roseivivax isoporae LMG 25204 | reverse complement strand
CGCGCCATCCGATCGTGGAAGACGAGGTCGTCATCTACGCCGGCGCCACCATCCTGGGCCGCGTGACGCTGGGCCGCGGCGCGGTGATCGGCGGAAACGTCTGGATCACCAGCGACGTGGCGCCCGGCGCCACCGTCACGCAGGCCGGCCCGCGCAGCACGCCGCAGGCCGACGCCGGTCAGGCGCGCCCGCGCGAGCGCGCCGCCTGACCGCTATTTCCCCAGGGGCTTCGGCCCTTTCTTTTTGTCTGTGTTGTTTGCGTGTTTGTTCACTTCGGAGATTTCAATGAGTGCCACCGTAGGCGGGACCGTCGCATTGGGCGACAACGGCGCAAGGCAGTTGGCCAATGCGACCAAGACCGTACCCCAACTTGCCACCATCAGCCCGCGCTGGCTGACGCATTTGCTGCAATGGGCGCCGGTCGAAGCAGGCATCTACCGCCTGAACAAGGTCAAGAATCCCGAAAACATCAAGGTGACGTGCACCGCGCGCGAAGCCGAGAACCAGTTGCCGCGCACCTTCGTCGAGTACGAGGAGCAGCCGCGCGAGTATTTCCTGAACGCCGTCAGCACCGTGCTGGACGTGCACACCCGCATCTCCGACCTCTACAGCAGTCCGCACGACCAGATCAAGGAACAGCTGCGCCTGACCATCGAGACCATCAAGGAAAACCAGGAAAGCGAACTCATCAACAACCCCGATTACGGCCTGCTGTCGCAGGTGACGGAAGAGCAGCGCATTTTCCCGCTGACCGGCGCGCCCACGCCCGACGACCTGGATGAGCTGCTGACCAAGGTCTGGAAGGAGCCGGCCTTCTTCCTGACGCATCCGCTGGCCATCGCCGCCTTCGGCCGCGAAGCCACGCGGCGCGGCACGCCGCCGCCGACGGTAAGCCTGTTCGGCTCGCAGTTCATCACCTGGCGCGGCATTCCCCTGATTCCGTCCAACAAGGTGCCGGTGGCCGATGGCAAGACCAAGATCCTGCTGCTGCGCGTGGGCGACAAGCGCCAGGGCGTGGTCGGCCTGTACCAGCCGGGCCTGCCGGGCGAACAGAGCCCGGGCCTGTCGGTGCGCTTCATGGGCATCAACAACCATGCCATCGCGTCCTACCTGATCTCGCTGTACTGCTCGCTGGCGCTGCTGGCCGACGACGCGCTGGCGGTGCTCGACGATGTCGAGATCGGCAAGTACCACGACTATCCCGACACCTACAAATAGGCCGCACGATGGCTGTCGCCGATTCCTCTCCAAGCTTCGCCGCCCTGGCCGGCGGCGTGCCGGGCGCGCCGGAAGCGCCCATCGATCCGGACGTGCTGACGCGTCTGGCCAAT
>NZ_JAME01000116.1 GCF_000521865.1 Roseivivax isoporae LMG 25204 | reverse complement strand
GCCCTGCGGTCCGCGGCGCCTGTCGGGGCGCCGCGGGGTGGGGAGGGTCAGAGGCCGGGATAGACCGGGAAGCGGGCGCAGAGGGCGGCGACCTCGTCGCGGACCTTGCGCTCGACGGCGGCGTTGCCGTCCTCGCCATGGGCGGCGAGGCCGTCGACCACCTCGACGATCCAGTCGGCCACCTGCTCGAACTCGGTCGTGCCGAAGCCGCGGGTGGTGCCCGCGGGCGAGCCCAGGCGGATGCCCGAGGTCACCGTCGGCTTCTCGGGGTCGAAGGGCACGCCGTTCTTGTTGCAGGTGATGTGCGCGCGCCCGAGGGCCTTCTCGGTCGCGTTGCCCTTCACGCCCTTGGGGCGCAGGTCGACGAGCACGAGATGGGTGTCGGTGCCGCCGGTGACGGTGCCGAGCCCGCCCGCCACGAGCCGCGCCGAGAGCGCCTGCGCGTTCGCCACGACCTGCCGCATGTAGGTGCGGAACTCGGGGCGCAGCGCCTCGCCGAAGGCCACCGCCTTGGCCGCGATCACGTGCATGAGCGGGCCGCCCTGGATGCCGGGGAAGATCGCCGAGTTGAACTTCTTCGCCAGCGCCGCGTCGTCGGTCAGGATCATGCCGCCGCGGGGCCCGCGCAGGGTCTTGTGCGTGGTCGTGGTGGCCACGTGGGCGTGCGGGAACGGCGAGGGATAGTCGCCGGTCGCCACGATCCCCGCGAAATGCGCCATGTCGACGAGCAGCCACGCGCCCACGCTGTCGGCGATCTCGCGCATCCGGGCGAAGTCGATGACCCGCGGGATCGCCGAGCCGCCGGCGATGATCATGCGCGGCCGGTGTTCCGCCGCGAGCGCCGCCACCTGGTCGTAGTCGATGAGGTTGTCGTCCCGCCGCACGCCGTACTGCACCGCGTTGAACCACTTGCCCGACTGGTTCGGCGCCGCGCCGTGGGTCAGGTGGCCGCCCGCGTCGAGGCTCATGCCGAGGATCGTGTCGCCGGGCTGCAGCAGCGCGGTGAACACGCCCTGGTTGGCCTGCGAGCCGGAATTCGGCTGCACGTTGGCGAAGCCGCAGCCGAACAGCCGCTTCGCGCGGTCGATCGCCAACTCCTCGGCCACGTCGACCCAGTCGCAGCCGCCGTAATAGCGCCGCCCCGGATAGCCCTCGGCGTACTTGTTGGTCATCACCGAGCCCTGCGCCTCCAGCACGGCGCGGGAGACGATGTTCTCGGACGCGATCAGCTCGATCTCGTCGCGCTGCCGCCCGAGCTCGCGCGTCATCGCGGCGAAGATCTCGGGATCGCGGCTCTCAAGGCTCTCGCTGAAAAAGCCGGTGTCGCGGTGCGGGGCGTTCATGGGGGACCTCCCGATGGTTGCGGTCAGTGCGGTCGCGGCGCGACTGCGGCGCGCCGACG
>NZ_JAME01000115.1 GCF_000521865.1 Roseivivax isoporae LMG 25204 | reverse complement strand
ATGAGATGCCGTAACGGGGCCTGCGTCGCGACCCGCCCGTTACCGTTGCAGAATCGAGGGCAAGCTGGCGCCATTCCCGTATCGGATCCACTGGGAGGGCTGCGAGATGAAGCTGTTTGTCGGACTGGATGTGTCACTGGAGATGACCGCGATCTGCGTGATCAGCGAGCATGGGAAGATCTTGAAGGAGGCGCAGGTGGCGAGCGAGCCGGAGTCGCTGTTGCGCTGGATCAACGATCAGGACGGCGCGATCGCAGCTGTCGGGCTGGAGGCCGGTCCCTTGTCGCAGTGGCTGCATCGCGGGTTATCAGAGGCAGGACAACCTGTCGTGCTGATGGAAACTCGGCAGGTCAAAGGAGCCCTGAAGGCCATGCCGATCAAGACGGACCGGCGTGATGCCGAAGGTATCGCGCGTCTGCTGCACCTCGGCTGGTTCCGGCCAGTTCACTGCAAATCGGTGTCTGCACAGGAGGTTCGCGCTGTGCTCAGCGCCCGTAAGGCTGTGCAACAAGGGTTCATCACACTGGAGATGTCACTGCGGGGGCTACTTCGGAACTTCGGCCTCAAGGTCGGCACCATTTCACGTGGCCGGTTCGAACAGCGTATCCGCGAACTGGCAGCAGGTAATCCGATGCTGGAAGCGGCAACCGAACCCATGCTCAGCGCGCGGTCGGCGCTGCGGCGAGAATTGGCGGGTCTTGAACGCCGTGTCCGGCAACTCGCGCAGGAAGATCCGGTCTGCCGCCGGTTGATGTCGATGCCCGGGATCGGCGCTGTCGTGGCCTTGACCTATCGATCTGCGGTCGATGATCCCGCCCGGTTCACTTCCTCGAAGAAGGTTGGGCCGTGGGTTGGCCTGACGCCGTCGCGAAACCAGTCGGGAGAGCGCGACATCTCGGGCGGGATTACCAAGGCAGGTGACGTCAACCTCCGCCGTGCCCTGTGCCAGGCGGCAACCGTGATGATGCATCGCGGGCGGGCGACATGGCTGCGAACATGGGCCGCGAAGATCGCGCGCCGACGTGGTGCCAAGCGCGCGATGGTTGCACTGGCCCGGCGCATCGCCGTGATCCTGCACCGCATGTGGAAGGATGACACCGAATTCCGCTTCGACATTCCGGTGCTTCATGCCGGCTGAAGATACGGTTTCCAGACTGCTGCCCGCCTAATCGCGGGCCTTCGAGGTCCCCACGGGACGCGGTTCCGGTGATGCCGTGCTCAGGACTGATGCCGATCGTATCGAGCACGCCAATGAGATGGGCACATCGGAATTGCATTGAACCAGCATCATGTTGGCGGCCACAGCGCTGACCACGGACCGAAGCATGCACCCGGGTCGATCTCAGACGAAGGCTGTCGAGAAGGTAGGCAGATCAAGTGTACAAGACACAAAACCGCAGTTTGGCGGCGCATCCCGCATGCGCAAAAC
>NZ_JAME01000114.1 GCF_000521865.1 Roseivivax isoporae LMG 25204 | reverse complement strand
CTCTATGACGACCCGATGTCGTGTGAGCGCACCACGGGCTTCCTGCGCAACCCGGTCGACGCCTTCGAGCGGGCGCTCGCGACCATCGGCGGGCTGCCGCGGGTGGACGCGCCGCAGGCGGGCGACATCGCCGTGCTGCGCCGCGCGGACAGCCCGCTGCGCCCGCATGGCGGCCTCTGGACGGGCACCAGGTGGGCTGGCCTCGCCGACCAGGGCGTGACGATCCTGCGCCCGGCCATGGTGCAGCCGCTGGCAATCTGGGGGGTGGGCTATGCGGCGTAGGCTGCTCGTCGCGGCGCTGCTCGGCACGACCGCGCTGGTGACGCCATCGCGCGCGGATGCGGGACCGGTCGCGGCCTTCGTCGGCGGGGTATTCGCGGCGCTCGGCGGCGGGGCCCTGGCGGCGGGCGCCACCGCCGCGGCCACGGCGGGCTTCGCCTTCGCCTCATCGGCCCTGGGCGGGTTTATCATCAACACCGTGATCAGCATCGGGCTGGCCGCGCTCGCCAACGCGCTCCGACCCGCGCCGCAGATCCCGAAGCCCGGCGCGCGCATGGTGAACTATGCCCAGCCCGTCAGCTACCTCGAGACGGTCTATGGCGAGGTGCGCAAGGGCGGGCCGTTCGGCTTCTCGAAGATGCGCGGCGCGTACCGGCACTACACGACCGTGCTCGCGGCGCATCCCTGCGACGGGCTTGTGCAGCACTACCTCGACGAATGGCCGGTCGAGGTCGACGGCTCGGGCGACGTCACGACGAGCCCGCCGGGCGACGAGGCGAAGGTGCGGTTCTACGATGGCGGGCCCGGGCAGGTGGTCGACCCGGACCTCGACGCGACGTTCACCGAGATCACGTCGGCCCACGACTATGCCGGGCTTTGCTACGGCAAGCTCCGCGCCAAGGCGACCGATCCCGAGCAGTTCAGCGAAGACTATCCGAACGGCCGGGAATGGGCCTACACGCCGGTGTTCCGCGGCCACAACGGCATCTACGATCCGCGCAGCGACACGACCGGCTACAGCAACAACGCCGCGCTGGTGCTCGCGCACTGGCTGACCGAGATCCTCGGCCGCGAGGTCGACTGGGACGAGGTCGCGGTCGAGGCGGACGCCGCCGACGCGCTCGTGGCGAACGCCGAGGGCGGCACGCAGCCGAAGTGGACGATCAACGGGACGATCAGCGACGACCAGGACTTCGAGACGCAGCGCGCGCAGATGTCCGCGGCCTGCGACGCCTTCCTCTTCGAGCGCACCGACGGGAAGGTCGGCTTCCGCGTCGGCCGCTACATCGAACCCACCGTCACGCTGACGCCCGACGATCTCTTCTCGGTGCAGGTCAGCCAGGGCGAGACTGGCTCGGACGCGCCGACCGAGATCGCGCCGGAATATGTCGATCCGGACAACCATTGGCGCGAGGCCTCGGCCGGCACGTGGGTGATCACGACCGAGGA
>NZ_JAME01000113.1 GCF_000521865.1 Roseivivax isoporae LMG 25204 | reverse complement strand
GATGGCGCCGTCGACCAGCATGCCCACGGCGAGGATCAGCCCGAACATCACGATGTTCGAGATCGACACGCCCATGAGCGCGAGGAAGGCGAAGCACAGGAGGAACGAGGTCGGGATCGAGAAGCCGACGAGCAGCGCGGGCCGCAGCCCGAGCGCCGCGAGCGTCACGATCATCACCAGCGCAACGGCGGTCAGCACCGAGCCCTCGAGCTGCGTGACCATCGATTCGACCTGCCGGCTCTGGTCGTTCGAGGTGCCGACGTCGAGCACCGCGCGCAGCTGGTCGGGCCATTCCGCCTCGGCCGCCTCGACGGTGCGCTCGACCTCGGCCACGGTGTCGATCAGGTTGAAACCCTTGCGCTTGACCACCTGCAGCGCGACCGACGGCACGCCGTCGAAGCGCGAGGTGCCGGTGCGGTCCTCGAAGGTCAGCTGGATCGTCGCGATGTCGCCCAGCGTCACCACGCGGTCACCGTTCACCTTGACCGGCAGGTCGTAGAGGTCCCGCGGTCCGTCGAAGGTCGCGGGGATCTTGACCGAGAAGGCGCCGCCCTCGGTCTCGATCTCGCCCGCGGCGATCAGCTGGTTGTTGTTGTTCACGACGTCGATCAGCTCGCCCGCCGTCACGTTGTAGCTCTCGAGCCGGAGCGGATCGATCAGCACCTCGATCATCTCGTCGCGGTTGCCCGCGATGCCGACCTCGAGCACAGCGTCGAGACTCTCGATCCGGTCCTGCAGGTCCTTGGCCACCCGCGCCATGGTGCGCTCGGGCACCGGGCCCGTCAGGTTCACGACGATGATCGGGAATTCCGAGAAGTTGATCTCGTTGATCGAGTACTGCTCGGCGCCCTCGGGGAAGTCCGCCTGCGCGCGGGTCATGGCGTCGCGCACGTCGGCCATGACCTTGGTCTTGTCCCAGCCGAACTCGAATTCCATCGACACGCCGGCATAGCCCTCGGCGGCGGTCCCGCCGAGCTCCTTGAGCCCGTCGAGATCGGACAGCTCCTTCTCCATGGGCTTGACGAGCAGCGTCTCGGAATCCTCGGCGGAGATGCCGGGGAAGGGCACCGACACGAAGAGCGCCGGGATCTCGATGTCGGGCTCGCCTTCCTTGGGCAGCGAGACATAGGCGACCGTGCCGATCACCACCGACAGCACGACGAAGGCAAAGACCATGCGCGCGCGCGAGGCGGCCCAGTCGACGATGCCGATCATTGGATGATGTCCTCGAAGGACGGCGCCACCGCGACGCCGTCGGTCACGAATTCCTGTCCCACGGTGATGATGTCCGCGCTCTCGGGCAGGCCGGTGACCCAGATGCCGTCCACCGTGTCGCGCAGGATCGTCACCGGGACGAACTGCGCGGTGTCTTCCGCCGTCACGATCCGCACGCCGAGCGCGCCGTCGTCGTCGAGCGTCAGCGTCGAGGGCGGCAGCAGGTGCGCGCGCGC
>NZ_JAME01000112.1 GCF_000521865.1 Roseivivax isoporae LMG 25204 | reverse complement strand
CTCTATGACGACCCGATGTCGTGCGAGCGCGCGACGGGCTTCCTGCGCGACCCGGTGGGCGCCTTCGAGCGCGCGCTCGCGACCATTGGCGGGCTGCCGCGGGTCGAGGCGCCGGGGGCAGGGGACATCGCGGTGCTGCGCCGCGCGGACTGCCCGCTGCGCCCGCATGGCGGCCTCTGGACGGGCACCAGGTGGGCGGGCCTCGCCGACCAGGGCGTGACGATCCTGCGCCCGGCCATGGTGCAGCCGCTGGCGATCTGGGGGGTGGGTTATGCGGCGTAGCCTGGTCTCCATCGCGCTCCTCGGCACGACCGCGCTCGTGACGCCGTCCCGCGCCGACGCGGGGCCGGTGATACCGTTCGTGCAGGGCATCGCAGCCGCTCTCGGCGCCTACGGCGCGGCCGGGGGCGCTGTCGCAACCGCCATTGGCGGGGCAACTGCCGCCGGCTTCGCCTTCGCCTCGTCGGCCCTGGGCGGGTTCATCATCAACACCGTGATCAGCATCGGGCTGGCCGCGCTCGCGAACGCGCTCCGACCCGCGCCGCAGATCCCGAAGCCGGGCGCGCGCATGGTGAACTATGCCCAGCCCGTCAGCTACCTCGAGACGGTATACGGCGAGGTGCGCAAGGGCGGGCCGTTCGGCTTCTCGAAGATGCGCGGCGCGTACCGGCACTACACGACGATCCTCGCGGCGCATCCCTGCGACGGCCTGGTGCAGCACTACCTCGACGAATGGCCGGTCGAGGTCGACGGCTCGGGCGAGGTCACGACCAGTCCGCCGGGAGACGAGGCGAAGGTGCGGTTCTACGATGGCGGGCCCGGTCAGGTGGTCGACCCCGACCTCGACGCGACGTTCACCGAAATCACGGCGGCCCACGACTATGCCGGGCTCTGCTACGGCAAGCTCCGTGCCAAGGCGACCGACCCCGAGCAGTTCAGCGAAGACTATCCGAACGGCCGGGAATGGGCCTACACGCCGGTGTTCCGCGGCCACAACGGCATCTACGATCCGCGCAGCGACACGACCGGCTACAGCAACAACGCGGCACTCGTGCTCGCGCACTGGCTGACCGAGATCCTCGGGCGCGAGGTCGACTGGGACCAGGTCGCCGTCGAGGCGGACGCCGCCGACGCGCTCGTGGCGAACGCCGAGGGCGGCACGCAGCCCAAGTGGACGATCAACGGGACGATCAGCGACGACCAGGACTTCGAGACGCAGCGCGCGCAGATGGCCGCGGCCTGCGACGCCTTCCTTTTCGAGTGCACCGACGGCAAGGTCGGCTTCCGCGTCGGCCGCTACATCGAACCCACCGTCACGCTGACGCCCGACGATCTCTTCTCGGTCCAGGTCAGCCAGGGCGAGACCGGCTCGGACGCGCCGACCGAGATCGCGCCGGAATATGTCGATCCGGGCAACCACTGGCGCGAGGCCTCGGCCGGGACGTGGGTGATCACGACCGAGGA
>NZ_JAME01000111.1 GCF_000521865.1 Roseivivax isoporae LMG 25204 | reverse complement strand
GAGCGCACCCGTCCGCACCCGCGCCACGCCCGGCGTCGCGTCGTCGGCCGCGTAGAAGCGCAGGAACAGCGCCTCGCGCTCGGCATTGGTGGGCAGGATGTGGAGCCGCGCGCCGTCCTTGGTCGACGCGATCACGTAGGCCTCGACGTCGCCCACGTCGCGCAGGCGCAGCGTGCCGCGCGTGCCCGTCGCGTAGACGTGGCCGCGCAGGCGCACGGTGTCGGCGGTCAGCGAGGTGATCCAGAGCCCGCGCGGCTTGCCGTCGGCCACGAAGATCGCGCGCTCGGGCGCGTCCGTGACGTGGCGCTCGCGGCGTGGAAGCTCGACGCAGGCGACCATGGTGATGAAGAGCACGACGAGGTTGTAGAGCGTCCAGAACAGCACGACCCACTTGCCGTCGCCCGCGTCGTTGAAGGCGTAGCTGTCGGACACGATCCCGATGAGGAGCCCGCCGAGGGTCAGCAGGAACAGCAGCAGGAACGGCGCCATCATGCGCCACTGGACGACCACGCGGCTGCGGTCGCCGCCCTTCGCGGTCACCGAGAACGGGTGTCCTTTGGGCCGCAGCAGCCCCGTCACCGCCGCGCGCGCGATGGGAATGGCGCCGATCAGGTGGCTCACGTCGTGGATGATGGGCACGATCATGCCCTTGGTCGAGAGGTTCAGCGCCGCGACCGTCCAGACATAGTAGGTGCCGAAGATGGCCAGCACGTCCGGCAGCTCCGCGTCCACCACGGTCACGTTGAAGTACCAGTAGAGCAGCGGATAGACGATCGCCGCCACGCGGAAGATGTAGGTCGTGAGCCAGTAGAACAGCGAATCGAGAAGGCTCCAGCGATCGCGCAGGCGCAGGTTCGCGCGTGACAGCGGCCCGAGTGACGAGCGGATGATCTGCATGAGCCCGAGGCACCAGCGCGCGCGCTGGGTGACGTATTCCTTGAGCCCTTCGGGTGCGAGCCCCTCGGTGAGCGGCTCGTTGAGGTACACGGTCTTCCAGCCGCGGGTCTGCAGCGCGATCGTCAGCATGAAGTCCTCGGTCACGCTCTCGGTGGGAAAGCCGCCGAGGTCGTTCAGCGCGGAGAGCCGCATCATCGACGAGGTGCCGCAGCAGATGGCGAGCCCCCAGCCGTCGCGCGAGGGCTGCAGGTGGTCGAAGAAGAACCGCTGCTCGTCGGGATAGGAGCGCGAGAGCCCGAGATTGTGCTGGATCGGGTCGGCGTTGAAGAAGTGCTGCGGCGTCTGCACGAGCCCGACCGTCGGATCGTGGAAGAGCGCGAGCGTGCGCGACACGAATCCCCGGTGCGGCACGAAATCGGCGTCGAGCACCGCGACGAAATCGGGCGGCTCGGCCCGCTCGTTCAGCCGGGCCAGCGCGTGGTTGATGTTGCCGGCCTTCGAATCCTTGTTGTCGGGCCGGATCATGTAGCCCACGCCCTGCCGCGCGCAGTACTCGCGCAGCCAGTCGCGCCGCCCGTCGTCGAGGACGATGATCTCCTTCTCGGGGTGCCGCAGCGACCGGGCGCCGACGATCGTGCGCTCGAGCACCTCGAGTTCCTCGTTGTAGGTCGCGATCAGGATGGCG
>NZ_JAME01000110.1 GCF_000521865.1 Roseivivax isoporae LMG 25204 | reverse complement strand
CCCCCGCGTGCATGACTTGCTCGCGGTGAGGGAACGCGGCATTCCCGTACCGGCCACCACACCACAATCGGGATCGTTTGCATGAAATACACGCGCCTCATCATCGGACTTGTCGCCATCGTCGTCGCGCTGTGGGTGATCGTGGGCGAGCAGATGACGGGGGCAAGCGCCAATGCCGTGCTGAACGCCCGGGTCGTCACGCTGCGCTCGGACGTCGCCGGCACGCTCGAGATGCCCGAGCGCGCGCTCGGCGCGGGCGTGCAGGAGGGCGAGGTGGTCGCCACGGTGACCGATCCGCTGGTCGACCGCATGCGGCTCGACGACCTGCTGATGGAGCTCGCGTTCGAACAGGCCGAGGCCGAGCGTCTCGGCTCCGCGCTCGAGGACACCAAGGCCATCCGCGCGGCGCTGTCGGACCGCGCCGAACGCTACCGGACCGAACGCATTGCCGAGTTGCGGACCCGGCTCGAGCGCGCGCGCAACCGGCTTGCCATCCTTGAGGAGGGGGGCGTGCCCGAAGGCGAGGAGGCGCAGCGCCGCGTCGATGCGGTCGATCAGACGACGCCCGACCGCCTGCCGGCCGAGCCGCTGGTGACCGAGCTCGTCCTCGAACATGCGCGCGAACGGGTCGAGACGCTCGAGATCGCGCTGCGCTCGGCCGAGGCCGGTGTCTTCCTCGGCGACGGCTACAACGATTCCCCCAATGCCGAGCAGCGCGCGACGCAACTCGAGAGCGAGATCGCCGCGCTCGAGGCCGCCGCGGCCGAGGCGGCGGCGCGCGTCGCCGCGGTCGAGACCCGGATCGGCCGCGAGCAGGTGCACGTCAACGGCCTGACCGGGGGCGAGATCATGTCGCCCGTCACCGGCCGGTTCTGGGAGGTGCTCGAGGCGGACGGCGTGACCGTGCAGCGCGGCGACCCGATCCTGCGCATCGTCGACTGCGCCAGCACCATCGTCACCCTGTCGGTGCCCCAGCAGGTCTACAACGACCTGCAGGTGGGCGACGCCGCGACCTTCCGCTTCGAGAACCAGTCGCGCGTCTTCGACGCGACGGTGAGCCGGCTGGCCGGCAGCGGCGCCGCGACCATCTACGAACACCTCGCCGTCGCGCCGAGCCAGAAGCACCTCGAACGCTACGACGTCACGCTGCTCGTGCCCGAGCTGACCGCCGACCCGGACCTCGGCTGCGCCATCGGGCGGACCGGGCGGGCGTTCTTCGATACCCGTCCGCTCGACTGGCTGCGCGGCCTCTGGAGCTGAGATGTTCGCCTTTCCGCACCTGAGCGAGCTCGGATCGGCGTTCATGTACGTGCTGCTGGCGGCGGGCGTTGCGCTAGTGCTGCCGTCGCTCATCGATTCGCGCCGGGCGTCCCACCGGATCGTGCTCTTCGCGATCGCCATCGCGCTGGCCCTGCGCTACGCCTGGTGGCGGGCGACCGAGACGCTGGCGCCCTTCGGCCTGACCGTCGACATGGCCGCCAGCTGGTCGCTCTTCGGGCTCGAGATGCTGACCCTCATGGGCTCGATCAGCGCCTTCGTGCTGATGTCGCGGTGGCGCGACCGCCATGCCGAGGCAGACGCGCATGCCGGCTGGTGGGGCG
>NZ_JAME01000109.1 GCF_000521865.1 Roseivivax isoporae LMG 25204 | reverse complement strand
GGCTCGGACTGGATCCAGGACTTCGCCGGCGACATCCTGGTCTTCGGCGACGCCGGCGCGACGCCGGCCCGGTTCCAGGTCAACGTCGCCACCACGTCGGGCGCCGGCGCTCCGGACGTCGCCGAGGCCTTCGTGATCTACCGCCCCACGGGCCAGATCCTCTGGGCGCTGGTCGACGGGGCGGATGCACCGTCGCTCCCGCTCCAGATCGGCAGCGCGGTCCACGACCTGACCTTCTGACCCGACCATATTGCACGGAGGACTTTCCCCGCATGTCATTCAACATCGTCTTCGACTACCGCTTCGACACCTTCGGGTTCTTCGATGACCCCGAGGCGCGCGCCGCGCTCGAGGCGGCGGGCGGGATCTGGGAGGGGCTGATCCGCGACGAGTTCCCCGACGTGCCGGCAGGCATCTCCTTCACCTTCGCCAATCCCTCGACCCGGCTGACCGAGGAGGTGGTGCTCGACGCGCCGATCGACGACCTCCTGGTCTTCGCGGGCGCCCGGGACATCCCCGGCAGCACGCTGGCGCAGGCCGGCGCGGTGGGCAGCAGCGTGGCGGGCGACCTCTTCAACATCCGCGACGACGACGATTTCCGCGGCACCGGCCCGGTGACCAACTACGAGCCCTGGGCCGGTCAGGTCGCCTTCGACACCGGCGCCGACTGGTCCTTCGCCCTCGATGCGCCCGCGCCCGACCGGTCCGACTTCATCTCAACCGCGCTGCATGAGATCGGCCACATCCTCGGCATCTCGCGCAGCAGCCCGGCCTTCGAGGCATGGGTCGTGGACGGCGTCTTCCTCGGGCCGAATGCCCGCGCCTTGACGGCTGGCGCTGGGGTGCCGCTCGAATCCGATCTCAGCCATGTCGAGGAAGGCTTCGACGGCGACGGCGTGCTCATGGACCCGGCGAGCCTGCGCGGCACCCGCACGCTGCCCTCGCGCGTGGACCTCGCGATGCTGGCCGACATCGGCTACCGGATCGACGGCTTCGAGACCCAGGGCACGACCCCCGACCTCGTCACCGAGGGGCCGGACGTGACCGTGTTCGGCACGGTGATCGCCGACCTCATCGACGGGCTCGGCGGCAACGACCAGCTGCAGGGCGATGCGGGCGACGACACGCTCCTCGGCGGCGCGGGGGACGACACGCTCTTCGGGCAGACCGGCAACGACGTGCTCGGGGGCGGGGCGGGCGAGGACTTCCTGTCGGGCGGCGACGGCGCCGACACGCTCTCCTCGGGCAGCGGCGAGGACAGCGCGCAGGGCGGGGCCGGCGCCGACATCTTCGAGATCGGCCCGGGCGAGGGGCGATTCATCGTCTACGACTTCGAGCCGGGCCTCGACCGCATCCGCGTGCTCGGCACGGACTTCGCGGATCCTGCGGCGGCGGCCGAGGCGGTGACAGCGCCGTTCCTCAATGTCTGGCGGCTGAGCCTGTCCGACGGCAGCAGGATCGACATCCGCCACGACGGCGGCGCGCGGCCCGACGCGGCGGATTTCGAAGTGCCGGAGCGCTTGCCCGGACCGGTCGACCTCGTGCGGGACGGCACCGCCGGCCCCGACCGCCTGATCGGCGGCGCGGGCAACGACACCCTGCGGGGCGGTGACGGGAGCGACACGCTGATCGGCGGCGACG
>NZ_JAME01000108.1 GCF_000521865.1 Roseivivax isoporae LMG 25204 | reverse complement strand
AGTTGGTGCATCCGGGCGAGACGACGCTGCAGCCCGCGATTGGGTTCCAGGTGCGCTCGGTCCATTCGATGCTGCTCATGCCGCGGCCTCCTTTGCCATGAGATGAGCGCAGTTCGCCGAGACGAGCGCCTCGGCCACGTCGGGGCACACGCTGTTGCCGCAGCACGAGATCTGGACGTCCTTCGAGAACGGGTGCCATGCCCATTCTCCGGCCTCGTCCTGACGCCAGACGCCCTCGATCACGTAGTCGGGCGGGAAGCCCTGCGCGTTGAACAGCTCGCGCGGCGTGAGCATGCGCAGGCCGATGTCGACGACCACGAACGTCTCGCCGTCGATCTCGAGCGTGACGAACTCGCCGCCCGACCAGGCGTCATGCGCCCGCAGGAACTCGGCGACCTCGCGCGCTCGGGCGGCGTGTGCATCGGTGAACGGCGGCGCGGCCAGCTCGGCCTGCGCGTGGCCGAAGCGGTCGCGCGTGGTCACGGTGTGGCACGGCTCGTCCTGCCGGGCGCCGTCGCCGGTGCCGTAGTATTTCGCGAACCACGCCGCGACGGGTGCCGACTTGCCCTGACCGCCCGCCGTGATGGTGCCGTGCGGGGCGCTGGCCGCGTGTCCGACGCTCGCGCCGAACTGCCGTGCGATGAACGCGGCCACGGGCGTCTGATGCGAACCCGAAGCGGTGACGGTAGACATCGGCCAGAGGGCCGGGCGCCCGGGGTTCACGCCACCGATCCTGCGGCTGTCGTTGTTCTGCTGCGCGAGGAAGGCGGCGAACGGATACTGCCGCGGGCCGGCAGCGACGATGGTGCCGAGGGGCGCCGCCGGATCGTAGCAGCGCGGCGCCTGGCCGGGGCGCTCGCCGTTCCCGATGTGCACGAGGCCGGGCGCGAGGACCATGTTCTGATCCTTCGTGCTGGCGCAGATCGTGTGGTGCGGATCGCGGATGTCGCGGTTGCCGCCGCCCTGCTGCGCGTAGGTCAGGACCGACGCGACCAGCGCGTGCCCGTTGGCGGACGTGATAGTCCGCAGCGGTTCCTCGGGTGTCCAAGCGTTCGGGCCTCGGCCTGTCGTCTTGCTGTTCGCCACGTTAGCGAGCGTGGGTGCGACGACGCCGAGGGGCGCGGCGCCGCCCGGCCGCTTGATCCAGCTGTTCGCGGTCACGGTCGCCAGCGGATCGCGCGCATCTTGTCCGGTCGCGCCGCCGTTGAACCTGGTGATCGACGGCGCGACGACGGCCTTCTCGCCGCGGTTCGCGCAAGTGATCGTGCGCAGCGGATCGGCGGCATCCTCGACGCGCGCGCCGTGCGTCAGGTTCACGATGAACGGCCGCTCCGCCTCGAGTACGTAGCGCTTCATCCCGCGGGCGATCCGGGCGAGCGTGTTCTTCGCCAGCGGGCGCACCGCGCGGAGCCCGTGCTTCGCCTTGATCTCGGCCGAGGTGGCGAAGATCGACGGGCAGGGCAGCGACCAGTCGATGCACTCGGCCGCGGTGCGCCATGGCTGCAGCCGGCCGGAACGGACCGCCGCGCTCTTCGGGTCGCCAAGCGTGGGCGCGGGCCACACGATGGGGCGTCCGTCGCGCCGCGCGATCCAGAACATGCGCTTACGGATCGTCGGCGCGCCGTAGTCGCAGCCGCGCAGGAC
>NZ_JAME01000107.1 GCF_000521865.1 Roseivivax isoporae LMG 25204 | reverse complement strand
GCTGACCGCTGCGGCCAGGCGATGTGAACAAGCGTGGAAAAAGGACCCCGTATCGTGGTGATCGGCTCCCAAAAGGGACCCCCTGATGCGGGTGGTCCATCGTGCTCCCGAGGAAGTCGGGAGCCGAGTTTGGGATGCTGGTGGTGGAAACGATCGCGAAGATCCGTCGGGCGTATTTTCAAGACAAGAAGCCGATCAAGCAGATCTGCCGCGAGTTTCGGGTGTCTCGGAAGACGGTGCGGAAGGTCATCCGGTCGGGGGTGACGGAGTTCTCCTACGAGCGCAGCGTTCAGCCACAACAGAAGATCGGGCCCTGGCGCGGCCAGCTCGACGAGATGTTGGCCGAGAACGCACGTCGGGCAAAACGCGAGCGCCTGACCCGCATCCGAATCTACGAGGAACTCCGGGCGCTCGGTTACGAGGGCGGCTATGATGCGGTGCGGCGCTATGCGGCCACATGGGTAAAGTCGGAGAGCGAGGCTTCGGCAGCGGCATACGTGCCGCTGAGTTTCGATCCCGGTGAGGCCTACCAGTTCGACTGGAGCCATGAGATCGTGGTGATCGAAGGGGCGACCACGACGGTGAAGGTCGCCCATGTCCGGCTTTGTCACAGCCGGATGCTCTTTGTCCGGGCGTATCCTCGCGAGACCCAGGAGATGGTGTTCGACGCCCACGACAGGGCATTCGCCTTCTTCGGGGGCGCCTGCTCGAGGGGCATTTACGACAACATGAAGACGGCGGTGGACACGATCTTCGTGGGTCGAGACCGCGCCTACAATCGTCGTTTCCAGCAGATGTGCGGGCACTATCTGGTCAAGCCGGTCGCCTGCACCCCGGCATCGGGGTGGGAGAAGGGCCAAGTGGAGAACCAGGTCGGGGTGATCCGCCGCCGGTTCTTCGTGCCGCGCCCGCGGTTCAAGAGCTACGCCGAACTCAATGCCTGGCTCCTGGACCGCTTCATCGCCTGGGCGAAGGCGCATCCGTAGCCGGGCCGAGGCGGCGTAGCTTTCAATTGGCGCAGACGTCTCGGGCCGGCGGCTTTTCCGGGCTCATTCGCCTGGCCTGCCCCCTTTCCTCTTGGAGAGATGGCACGTATCTGCGGCGACACGTCGAGGGCCAATCGGCATGATTGCCAGCCCGTCGGACGTGGAACGCTAGGATTGACGGGGTCTGATGTTGCCGTGGGCGTGAGGGACCAGGACTACGACGCGATCGTGCTCGGGGCGGGCGGCGCGGGGCTGATGGCTGCCGCGATCGCCGGACAGGCCGGGGCGCGCGTCCTCGTGATCGACCACGCCGAGAAGCCCGGCAAGAAGATCCTCATTTCCGGCGGCGGCCGCTGCAACTTCACCAACACCGGGACCGACCCCGAGAACTTCCTGTCCGAAAACCCTCACTTCGCGAAATCCGCGCTGAGCCGCTACACCCAGTGGGACTTCCTCGCGCTGGTGGAGCGACACGGCATCGCCTGGCACGAAAAGACGCTCGGACAGCTCTTCTGCGACGGGAGCGCCCGGCAGATCGTCGCGATGCTGCTCGAGGAATGCCGCCGGGGCGGGGTGGAGATCCGGCTCTCGACCGGGATCGGCGAGATCGGCCATGCCGATGGACGGTTCCGTGTGGCAGGCGCCGCGGCGCGCCAGTTGGTG
>NZ_JAME01000106.1 GCF_000521865.1 Roseivivax isoporae LMG 25204 | reverse complement strand
TCGCGTTGGTGCCCACGAGCTTGCCGTTGACGTACAAGTAGCCGGTGGTCCCGATCCGCGCGAACGCGATCTGGCGTGGCTCTCCCTGGCCGAGGCGATCCGGCGCGATAGCGGCCAAACTGGTCGCGCCTGTCCCAAGGACGCCCCGCACCGCTTCACCGCCAAGACCGCTGTCGATCCAGAGGGAGGCGGTGTTTGCGTTGTTGGAGGTATCCCAGAGGATCGGCTGGTAGTTGGCCGTGTTGAAGCCGGAAAGCGGCTGCTCATCCCAGACGATGGCGAGATAGTCATCGTTGTCTGTCGAGAAGTCCATGTAGCTGCCGCCGATCTCGAAGAAGTCGGTGACGTCCTTCGTCCCCGACGGGAAGATCAGGCCTTCGCGCGACGCGCTCTGGGTGATCGTGCCGCCGGCATTCCTGAGCGTGCCAACAGGCGCGAGCGTTTCGGGGAGATCGAAGTCGCGCGCGAGATTGACGAACTCGGTGCCGTTCGCTGGGGTGGTGGCCGTGGTGGGGTTGCAGGCCGGATTGGTGAAGTCGAAGCACCACAGCCACTCTTCGAGACCCAGAACCGGGTCGCGCTCGAGGCGCTGTCGGCTGAGGTCTGTCATGGCACTGGAGGAGCGCAGGATGATCGCGGTCATGTTCCGTCCTTTCCGGGATCAGGCGGCGGTGACCCAGCCGGGAATCCAGCCGAGCGCGCGCAGTTTTTCGTTGATGAGTTGTGCAACGACGCCGTAGCCGGCGGCGTTCAGGTGAATCGCGTCGTGGCGCAGGCTGTCCGGCGGCACGTCGTTTCCGATGTCGATAGTGTCCTGCGCCGTCGGCGTAATGCCGGCACGTGGAAGGCCCTCCGTGATGAGGAGCCGACGGACGTCGAGGTAGCGATCGGTGTAGAGCGCTTCGAGGTCGTTGTTCAGCCCGACAGTGGTCAGATAGCGGCTTCCACTGGGGCCGTATTCCTCCGGATCGTAGTCACCGGTCAGGACGGACAGGACGAGATAGCGTCCGCCCTTGCGCTCGATGCGCGAGACGCATGCCGCGATCCCGTCCTTGATCTGGTCAGTCTCGGTCTGATCGTTGCGCCCAAGCCAGAGGATTGAAATATCGCCCTGCAGCTCTTCGGTCAGGAACAACATGGGCGACTGCGCCGGGCAGTTTGCAGGCAACGTGGCATCGGCATCCGGCGTGAAGGTGTAACTCTCGGAGGTCGACGGCGGCCCGCCCGCCGCACTGCGCCGCAAGGTGCCTGATACCCCCTGAATTCGCACCCGCGCCGCGATCGTCGTGTTGTTCCCCTGCGAGGACAACGGGAACGGCTGGTCCTTATCTGCGGCCATGCCGCCCGAGGTCGACAGTTCGACCGCATCGATATGGGTGATCGTGTTGGCGCCGCTCGAGATCGTGTTGCCGGTCACCGTGACACGCGCGACGTTCCCGCCTTGCCGCATGGCAATCTGCTTGGAGGTCTGGCCTCCGATGCCGCGGTTGAAGATGAGGATGCCGGTCAGTGTGGCCAGTTCATCGGGGAAGCTCGTGCCCGTGCCGTCTTGGTTGCCGAACGTCAGGCTGTCTCCCCAGCACTGGATCCTGGCGCCTGGGGTGACGTCCGGTTGATCGATCGAGAGGTCCAGTCCGGGCGCACGTGTAGAGCCGTCCGCGAAATGGATGA
>NZ_JAME01000105.1 GCF_000521865.1 Roseivivax isoporae LMG 25204 | reverse complement strand
ACCTCGATCTCGTCCCCGCCGAGCGGGAAGCTCGGGCCGGAGCTTTCCGGCATCGAGCAGGGATCGAGCGCGATTCCCATCGTGTGGCAATTGGCATTGGCCTTCCGGGCCAGGCGCTCGGTCTCGTCCAGTGACAGGCCGCGTTCGGCCGCGGCGCCCGCGATCTTGAAGACGAAGAGGTTGCCGGCGGTGCCGCGGCGCCCGGCGCGGTCGCTCTCGGCCGAGTAGGCAGCGTCGTCGGTGGTCAGGACGGTGCGCACGTCGATCCCCTGCGCCGCGGCCATCTCGGCCGCCATGTCGAAGTTCATGATGTCGCCGGTGTAATTCCCGTAGATGTAGAGAAGTCCCGCGCCGCGATGCGCGGCCTCGGAGCAGAGCAGCACCCGGTCGGGCGGTGGCGAGGCGAAGACGTTGCCGACCGCCACCGCGTCGGCCAGGCCGGTGCCGACGAAGCCCAGGAAGCACGGCTCGTGCCCCGCGCCGCCGCCGATCACGATCCCGACCTTGCCCGCGGCCTTGTCGCGTGCGGACACGAGGGAGCGCCCGCTGTCGTCGAGTGCGCGCAGATGGCCCGGATAGGATGCGAGCGCGCCCTGGAGCGCCTCGTCCACCGCGTCGCGGGGGGCGTTCAGGAACTTCTTGATCCGCCGGGGGCCCGCGGGGGAGGCGTCGGCCGGCGCGGGCGGCGCCCGGCGGGAGCCCGGCCGGGGCGGGCGCGGCTCCACGCCATCGGCGCGCAGGAGGCCGTTCGCCGTCTCGGCGTCGGTCACCAGGATGTCGGCATAGCCGCCGCGCAGGGTTGCGAGGATCGCCGGCACCTTGTCGACGCTGCCCGCCACCGCGATCTTCTGTTTCCGGCGCTTGAGGTCGTCCAGCGGCAGGCCGATGATGCGCGCGTCCAGCGGGCCGTCGACCGGCTGCCCGCGGCTGTCGATGAGCCGCCCGATCACCGAGCCCACGGCGTCCGAGAACGTCTGGTGCTGGCGGACCGCCTCGTCGATCAGGCCCGAGACGTGCAGCGTCGATTCCGGCCGCAGGGACGACACCCCGAAGACGATGCAATCGGCGCGGCCAAGCTGTTCGATCTGCTCGGCGATGACCCCTTCCGACAGGAGCGTGTCCCGCACCGCTCGGGTGGACACCAGAGCGGGGGCCGAGATGGGGATGCACCGCGCGTCCAGCCGGTCGGCCATCAGTCGGGCGCAGGCCTCGGGCGTGAAGTCGACGCGACCCGTCGTGCCGCCCGTGGTCTGCACCACCGAGAGGTCGCGCAGGTTGCCGTCCGCTTCCATCGCGGCGGCGACCGCGTGCATGGTCCGGCCCCAGGAGACCGCCAGCGTCATGCCCGACCGCAGATGCCTCGAGACCGCCTGCGCCCCTGCAGACCCGAGCCGGTCGATGAGACTGCGCGGCCCGCCGCGCGAGGGGATCACCATGCAATCGTCGAGCCCGAAATGCTCCGCCACCTGGCGGGCGAGCGACAGGCACCGCATGCGGTCGGCGCTGATGGCGATCTCGACCACGCCGGTGTCGCGGGCCTCGGCGAGGTAGGTGTTCACCGTCGGCCGCGAGATTCCCATCTCCGTGGCGATCTCGTGCTGCGTCAGCCCCTCCTCGTAATAGAGCCACGCCGCCCAGAGCAGCGCGTCGTCGCCGTAGCGGAGGGGGATAGCGTGGTCTGCTGT
>NZ_JAME01000104.1 GCF_000521865.1 Roseivivax isoporae LMG 25204 | reverse complement strand
CGATGTATTCGCGGCTCATGATGATCCCGGGCGACCGGCCGTTCTGGATGACCAACCAGGACACCCTTCCGCAGCTCATGACGATGACGATCGGGGACAAGCCGATCTGGACGCCGCCGAGCGGCGATCTCAGCGGCGCACCCGGCGGCTTCCTCCTCGGCCGCCCGGTGCGCTTCAGTGAGTTCGCGCAGACCCTCGGCGACAAGGGTGACCTGCAGCTGATCTCGCCGCGGGGCTACTACGGCGCGCGCCGTGCCTCCGGCGTCAAGTTCGCGTCCTCGATTCACCTCTACTTCGACTACGCCACCGAAGCGTTCCGCTGGACCTTCCGCTACGGCGGCCAGCCGCACCTGTCGAAGCCGGTGGCGCCGAAGAACGGCAACGCGACCAAGTCCCACTTCGTCACGCTCGCCGAGCGCGCCTAAGCCGAGCGCGCCTGATCCGTCGGGCGGCGCAGCGCCCTGCCGCGCCGCCCCACCTCGACCATCTCATCCGGAGGCCTGAGACATGGCAATGAAGACCCTCAACCCGTCGCAGGTTTCGGCGGTCGTCGGCGTGATCGACCCCGACGCCAACGCCGCCGCGACCTACACCACCGCCTGGATCGACATGGCCGACTGGTCGTCGATCATGGCGATCATCCTGGCCGGCACGCTCGGCTCCTCGGGCACCCTCGACGCGAAGCTTGAGCAGGCGCAGGACGGCTCCGGCACCGGCGCGAAGGACGTGCCGGCCTCGGCCATCGCCCAGCTGACGCAGGCCGGCACCGACAGCGACAAGCAAGCGATCATCGAGTGCTGGGGCGAGGACCTCGACCTCGCGAACGGCTTCACCCACGTCCGCCTGTCGATGACCGTTGGCACTGCCACCAGCGACAGCGGTGCCGTGGTTCTCGGTTTCGACCCGCGCTACGGCCCCGCGTCCGACGGCGATGCGGCGACGGTGGCGGAGATCGTCACCGTCTGATCCGACCTCGCGCCGCCTCGCCGCGCGCGGGGCGGCCCCCTGACCAGGAGGGCCCGCCATGGCCACCAGAAAAGACACCTGCATCGTCAAGTTCGTCCGCGATCACGTGGTGCAGGACGAGCGCGCCGGAACGGCCGAGGAGGAGCGCTACACCAAGGGGCAGCGCAAGTCGTTCCCGATCCGCTCGGCCGAGCACTTCGTTTCCCGCGGCTCCGCGGTCTACGTCCGCGGCGGGAAGGCCGACTGATCCATGACCCTGTCCGTCGTGACGCCGCCGGAGGCTGAGCCCCTCGTCGCCAGCGATGCGCTCCTGCGTCAGCACCTGCGGCTCGAGGCGGACGAGACCGACCAGGACGATGCCCTCGCGGGCTATTGTGCGGCGGCGCGTCAGCTGGCGGAGGACTACACCCGCCGCCGGATGATCACGCAGACGCTGCAGCTGCGCCTCGACGGGTTCGGCTGCGGCGGCATCGACCTCGGAGTGTCGCCGGTCCAGGAGATCGTGAGCATCCGCTGGCTGGATTTCTCCGGCATTTGGCAGACGCTCGACGCCGCCCGGTACCGGTTGATCACCTCACGGGATCCCCACCGGGTGATGCCGGAATACGGGCTCACCTGGCCGGTGCCGCGCACGGATCGCGACACGGTCGAGATCCAGTTCATCGCCGGGTTCGGCGAGAATGCCTCGGACGTGCCGCCGCAGCTCCTCCAGGTGATGCGCGTGTTCGTCGCGCACATGTTCGAGCATCGCACCGGGGAAGTGCCCCCGCGGCTTCTCGCGATGCTCGACCGGTGGCGGGTCTGGGTATGAAGGATCCCGGGGCACTGCGCGACCGCGTCGCGTTCGACAAGCCGACCGAAGCGCCCGACGGGTT
>NZ_JAME01000103.1 GCF_000521865.1 Roseivivax isoporae LMG 25204 | reverse complement strand
CCGAGCGATGCGATCCGTGCGCGAGCGCATGTGGATGGTGCGCGGTACGAGGAGATGTACGCGCGCTCGGTTTCGGATCCGGAGGGGTTCTGGTCGGAGGCGGCGGAGCGGCTCGACTGGATGCGGGCGCCGCAGCGGATCAAGGACGTGGACTTCACGCATGGCCGCGTGGCGATCCGGTGGTTCGAGGACGGCACGCTGAACGTGGCGGCGAACTGCGTCGACCGGCACCTGGCCGAGCACGGCGCGCGCACCGCGATCGTCTGGGAGCCGGACGACCCGTCCGAGCCGGCGCAGCACATCTCCTACCGCGCGCTGCACGAGAACGTCTGCCGCATGGCGAACGTGCTCAAGGACCACGGCGTCGGCCGCGGCGACCGGGTCGTGCTCTACCTGCCGATGATCCCCGAGGCGGCCTATGCCATGCTCGCCTGCGCGCGGATCGGCGCCATCCATTCCGTCGTCTTCGCCGGCTTCTCGCCCGACGCGCTCGGCCAGCGCATCAACGGCTGCGGCGCCAAGGTGGTGATCACCGCCGACGAGGCGCCGCGCGGCGGCCGCCGGACCGCGCTCAAGTCCAACGCCGACAAGGCGCTGATCCACTGCGACGACCGCGTGAAGTGCCTCGTGGTCAAGCGCACCGGCGGGCAGACCACCTGGACCGAGGGCCGCGACGTGGACCTGACCGCCGCGATGCGCGCGGCCGCGACCGACTGCCCGGCCGAGGAGATGGGCGCCGAGGACCCGCTCTTCATCCTCTACACCAGCGGATCGACCGGCCAGCCCAAGGGGGTTGTGCACACCAGTGGTGGATATCTGGTTTACGCCGCGCTGACCCACGAGGTCACCTTCGACTACCATCCGGGCGACGTCTACTGGTGCACCGCGGATGTGGGGTGGGTCACCGGGCATTCCTACATCATCTATGGGCCGCTCGCGAACGGCGCCACCACGCTGATGTTCGAGGGCGTGCCCACCTGGCCCGATGCGAGCCGCTTCTGGCAGGTCTGCGAGAAGCATTCCGTGACCCAGTTCTACACCGCGCCCACGGCGATTCGCGCCCTCATGGGCCAGGGCAACGACTTCGTAACCGGCTGCGACCTATCTTCGCTGCGAATCCTGGGAACGGTGGGCGAGCCGATCAACCCCGAGGCCTGGACCTGGTACAACGAGGTGGTGGGGCAGAACCGCTGTCCCATCGTCGACACCTACTGGCAGACCGAGACCGGCGGCCACCTGCTGACCCCGCTGCCCGGCGCGCACGCGACCAAGCCCGGCGCGGCCATGAAACCCTTCTTCGGCGTCCAGCCCGTCGTGCTCGACCCCGAAAGCGGACAGGAGATCGAGGCGACGGAGGCGACCGGCGTGCTGGCCTTCCGCGACAGCTGGCCCGGCCAGATGCGCACCGTCTGGGGCGACCACGAGCGGTTCGAGAACACCTACTTCCAGCAGTACAAGGGCTACTACTTCTCCGGCGACGGCTGCCGCCGCGACGCCGACGGCGATTACTGGATCACCGGCCGCGTCGACGACGTCATCAACGTCTCCGGCCACCGCATGGGCACCGCCGAGGTCGAAAGCGCCCTCGTCGCCCACGAGAAGGTCGCCGAGGCCGCCGTCGTGGGCTACCCCCACGACGTCAAGGGACAGGGCATCTACTGCTACGTCACCCTGATGAACGGCGTCGAGCCCTCCGACGACCTCCGCAAGGAGCTGCGCAACTGGGTCCGCCAGGAAATCGGCCCCATCGCCTCGCCCGACCTCATCCAGTGGGCCCCGGGCCTGCCCAAGACACGCTCCGGAAAGATCATGCGCCGCATCCTGCGCAAGATCGCCGAAAACGATTACGGCGCACTCGGCGACACCTCGACCCTCGCAGACCCCGCCGTCGTCGACGACCTCATCGAAAACCGCATGAACAAGGGGTGA
>NZ_JAME01000102.1 GCF_000521865.1 Roseivivax isoporae LMG 25204 | reverse complement strand
ACAGCAGACCACGCTATCCCCCTGTATTGAGAAGGCGCACGTGAAAGAAAGCGGATTGTCGCGCGGTCTGCACCGGGCCGACTGTGCATGTGAGCGGCGGGATGTTCATGCCCTAAGCCAAACCGCGTGTTGCAAGGTCACCGCAGCCGAACCGGCGCGTGTTTGACCTTTCGGGGCATCGCCCAGAAGGTCCCGAAAACGGAGGTGACGATGCTCGCTGCAATCAGGACGACGGCGGCGTGCCGGGACGGCGCGACCCCCGCAACCGGAGTGACGGGATGAACCGGGTGGACGCCGGCGCATTGCGGAACTTCGTGACCGAATGCTATCTCGCGCTCGGCCTGCCGGAGGCCTCGGCGGCCTGCGTGGCGGACACCCTGGTGCAGGCCGACCTGTGGGGGCATTCGTCCCACGGCGTCATGCGTGTCTTCTGGTACGGAAAGCGGCTGGAGAGCGGCGCTATGGATGGCCGCGCGCTGCCGGAACCCGAACACGCACCGCAGGCGCTGAGCGTGCTCGACGGGCGTGACGGCGTAGGTCAGGTCATGGCGCAGGCGGCGATGGCCCGGGCGATCAGGGCCGCCAAGGCGCACGGCATCGGGGCGGTCGCGGTGCGCAATTCCGGGCATTTCGGCACGGCGATGTATTTCACCCGCATGGCGGCCGAAGCCGGCTGCATCGGCTTCATCTCGACGAATGCCAGCCCCGCCATGGCCCCCTGGGGCGGGCGGGAAAAACGGATCGGCAACAACCCGGCGTCGTGGGCGGCGCCCGCCGGGCGGCACGCGCCGATGATGGTCGACATGGCGCATACCGCGGTGGCGCGCGGCAAGCTCTACGTGGCCCGCTCCCGGGGGGAGGCAATCCCCGAGGGCTGGGCCATCGACGCCGAGGGTCGCGCGACCACAGATCCCGAGGCGGGGATCGCGGGGACAATCCTGCCGATGGCCGGGCACAAGGGCTACGCGCTCACCTTTGCGATGGACGTGCTGTCGGGCGTGCTCTCCGGCAGTGCCTTCGCGCCCTCGGTCGTCGGTCCCTACGTTCCCGAAGGCCGCAGCGGCGCGGGTCATTTCGTGATGGCCGTGGATATCGAAGCCTGCCGTCCGCGCGCCGCGTTCGACGCCGACATGGAGGCGCTGATCGCCGCGATGAAGGGCGCGCCGTGCGCGCCCGGCGTGGACGAGATCTTCTATCCCGGCGAACTCGAGGCGCGACACGCCGAACGCGCCCTTCGCGAGGGGATCGCGCTGCCCGAAGACGTGTTGCGGGATCTGTCCGAGGGGGCCGCTCGGCTCGGTGTGAAAACACCGTTCTGACCGCGCCGTGAGCCAGAAGGGGGACCTGCCGCCGAATGCGCGGCGGGTTTCGACCGCCGCCGCTTTCAGATGCGTCACCTGCGTCGTCGAGGCGCAGTCGCGGGCCGGAGATCGACAAGGCCCAGGGCAGAGCGTCTTTGCGCTCAAAGGCCGGCGCGGTTCATCCATGATGCCGCCGACGAGATCGATCCGCGTGTCGGTCGTCGCCGGACCCGCGCTGCTGCCGCGCCCGGCATCCCCAGCCTTGACCGGATGGTCGGGAAACGCCCGGCGCGCGGACGTCACCGCTGCGCCGCGCCCTTCTGCCACGCGAACCCGTCGCAGGGGTCGTCGTAGAGGTCCTCGAGTTCCCGGTCGAGGTGGAGCAGGCTGATGGAGGCACCGGTCATGTTGAGGGACGTGCAATAGTGGCCGACCAGCGTGTCGTGCAGCGTGACGCCTCGCGCGGCGAGACGCGCGGTGGCGCGGCGGGCGAGGATGAAAAGCTCCAGCATCGGCGTCGCGCCGAGCGAGTTCACGAGGAGCGCCACGCGCTCGCCCCCCGAGAGCGCGGCGTCGTCGATCAGCCGGTCCATGATCCGGTCGGTGGCGTCGTCGGCGCGCATCATGGCCTCGCGCGTGATGCCGG
>NZ_JAME01000101.1 GCF_000521865.1 Roseivivax isoporae LMG 25204 | reverse complement strand
TCGAAACCGGGGCCAGTTCACAGCACTTTAAGGAAAAGCTTCGCTCTGTCCGAAACAACTCGCCTAAAGCCTTCGCGGAACTTCAGCCTAACCTAGAAGATAAGCTAAGGGGTATGCGGCTATTGGCTCGCGTTGGTCAACGTCAACCAATGGGCGCATTCAGTATAGGTCCTGAAGCAACCAAGCTGCTGGAAGGTTTCGGTGCAAAGTGTGCACTTGCTCTTCACTACCGCGCCAGTGGAAAAATTGCTTCTGAAAGTGATAGGATCATGGTCATTATGCGCTCCAATGCGCAACATCTTGAAGAAGGCACTCCTCAACAGCTTTTTGATTATCTTCCCGAGCCTGCCTCTTTAGCGCAGGGAAAGTTTAGCGTGGAAGACATTATAATGTTCTCAAGCAAATATGCCGAGTATGAGAACATTTCGGGGCATTACGTAACATTCAGAACGCTGCTGTTCTTTTTGTTTGTTGGAAATTTGGAGCCGGGAGAAATTCCCGAAGACAAGTTTTACAGACCAGGTTTCCTGCGCAGCTGAATAGTTCGCGTCCTCTACCTCGAATGTCCCTGCGGCCGTCAGGCCAAGGTGGCGTGGCCCATGGATCGGCCGACGCTGCGCTCGGAGATCCTGCCGCGCACCAGGTGCACGCGCTGCCGCCAGCCGGCGACCGACATGCGGATCATCTGGGAGACGTCTGCCAACGCGCTCGAGGGCTTCGCCCACTAACGCACCAGCTCGACGCCGAGCTCGTTCAACCGGATGAGCAGCCAGGCCGCGTGCAGGTGCCGGAGAGCGACCGGGTGCGGGACCTGATCGCGCGCGAGGCGCCGGCGGATCCGCCAGTCGTGCCAGTGCCAGAGGAGGTTGAGCCGACCCCGCGGCAGTTTGCGCCGGCCCCTGTCGATCTCGGCCAATAGGTGTCGCACCGCGGCGCCGCGGGTCGTTGCCGCCGCGTCCGTCGGGGCGTGGTCCGGGAAAGTGCCGAAGACCCTGCCGGAGTTCGGGGACAGCGGTCCGAGCGTCGTAAGG
This sequence comes from Roseivivax isoporae LMG 25204, assembly GCF_000521865.1. Taxonomy (GTDB): domain Bacteria; phylum Pseudomonadota; class Alphaproteobacteria; order Rhodobacterales; family Rhodobacteraceae; genus Roseivivax; species Roseivivax isoporae. The sequence continues at coordinate 943 of NZ_JAME01000101.1, read as the reverse complement.
TGGTCTCTCGCATCCGCCGACAGGGCCTTCGCGGCGTTGTCGAACGGCACCTCGAGAAGATCGGGGGCGAGCGCGTGCAGCACGTCTTGGCAGAACTGGAAGTCGCTGCCGACATCGGGACGCGCCTCGGCCGCCTGCCACGCGAGCCTGCTGTCGAGGATCGCCACCTGCGTCTTGTAGGAGGCCGCCTGCCCGCCGTGGAACCGGGCGCGGCCCGTGCGCAGGAAGCGGCGCCACCCCCGGCCGATATCGCCTCCCGCGCGGGCCGTGAGCCGGTCGAGTTCGGCCTCGAAGGCGGCCTGCCAGCGGGACCGGTCCCCCTTGCCGAAGACGCCGTAGGAGCGTCTCATCGTCCGGACGCGGCGCCGGGCCGCCTGCGCGTCCACGATCCACTTCAGGCCGTTCGACGCGTGGCCCGAGAAGTGGATCTCGGAGGGCGGCGAGACCGACACGGGCGTGCGGACCGGGGAATAGGCGCCGGCGGAGGTGGCCCGCCAGGATGCGAGCGCCTCGTCGACGTCGAGCGGGCGCGGCCGTGACGGGCCGAGACCGTTGAGCGCCACGCCGCCCGCCGCGGCCACCTTCCGCGCGATCTCGAAATCGGCCGCGTGCGACCTGTTCGTCAGGCTGCGGATGCCGGTGGCCGCGACGGACGCCGGCCCGTGACGGTCGAGCCAGACATGGAACGCGGTCACCACGCGGCTGTCGATCCCGCCGGAGAGGTGGAACACGAGCGTCAGGCGCGGATCGGCCCGCAGCGTCGCGATCCGGCCAAGCCAGGTCTCGACGAAGGCGTGCAGCGCAGTCGCGTAGCCGGGTGTCGCGGGTTCCGGCATCTCGACGACGCGAAGGCCCTCCGGGCCGATCTCGAGCCGCTCATCGACCCGCAGGACGCGCACCTCGCGCACGGGCGTCTCCGCCGTGGTCAGCTGCTGGAACAGCT
>NZ_JAME01000100.1 GCF_000521865.1 Roseivivax isoporae LMG 25204 | reverse complement strand
CGTGCAGTGATCGACGGTCTCGAGGCGACGGTGGTGACCCTTGCGCTGTCGGCTGACATCTCGGCCATCGCGGAGCGCACCGGCAAGCTGCCCGAGGACTGGCAGTCGAGCCTGCCTCACAATTCGTCGCCCTATACATCAACCATCGTGTTCCTCGTTCGGGATGGGAACCCGAAGGGCATTTCCGACTGGGAGGACCTGACGCGGGATGACGTCCAGGTCATCACGCCGAACCCCAAAACGTCGGGTGGCGCGCGCTGGAACTTCATGGCCGCCTGGGCCTGGGCAGAGGAGGAATTCGGCGGCAACGACGAGAAGGTGCGCAGCTACATGTCGGATCTCTTCCTGAACGTGCCCGTGCTCGACACCGGTGCCCGCGGCTCGACCAACACCTTCACGCAGCGTGGGATCGGCGACGTGCTGCTCGCGTGGGAGAACGAGGCGTTCCTTGCGCTCGCGGAACAGGGCGAGGACGCCTTCGACATTGTCGTGCCCTCCGTGTCGATGCTCGCAGAACTCCCGGTGGCGCTTGTCGAGGGCAACATCACCTCCGACGCTCAGCGGGAGGCGGCTCAGGCCTATCTCGACCACCTCTACAGCCCCGAGGCGCAGGCGGTCGCGCTCAAGCATTATTATCGGGCCTGGGACACGTCCGCTGCGGCTCAGGAAGATGTCGAAAGGTTCCCCGAGGTTGAGCGCCTGTCGATCGACGATTTTGGCGGCTGGGCCGAGGTTCAGCCCGAATTCTTCGGCGAAGGCGGTGTCTTCGACCAGATCTACTCGGAGCAATAGGCCATGAGGGCGGGCATCCTGCGCTCGCCCTCACCCCTTCCGGGGTTTGGGCTGAGCTTCGGCATCATGGTCACCATCATGAGCATCGTGGTGCTTCTGCCGATCGGCGCGCTTCTAGGGCGCGGCCTGGCAATCGGACCAGCCGATCTCTGGGAGATGATCAACTCCCGGCGCATCTGGGCGGCGCTGGCGCTCTCGTTCCGCGCGGCCCTGGTCGCGTCGCTCTTCAACCTCGTCTTCGGGCTGCTGCTCGCCTGGGTGCTGGTGCGCTACCGCTTCTGGGGTCGCAGCCTGATTGACGCCGCCGTCGATCTGCCCTTCGCATTGCCGACGGCCGTGGCCGGTATCGCGCTCACCGCGCTCTACGCACCGAACGGCATCTTCGGCCAGGCCCTTGCGCCGCTCGGGATCACAGTCGCCTATACCGAGTTCGGCATTTGGCTGGCGCTCATCTTCATCGGGCTGCCCTTCGTCGTGCGGACCGTCCAGCCGGTCATTGAGGAACTCGACCGGGAGGTGGAGGAGGTCAGCGCCACCCTCGGCGCCCGGCGCGTCTACACCCTTCGCCGCGTGATCCTTCCGACCCTCACGCCGGCTCTGCTCACGGGCTTCGCGCTCGCGCTCGCACGCTCGGTTGGCGAATACGGCTCGGTCATCTTCATCGCCGGCAACCTGCCGTTCCAAACTGAGATCGCGCCGCTTCTCATCGTGATCCGGCTCGAGGAATACAACTACGACGCCGCCGCCGCGATCGGCATCGCCATGCTGGTGATCTCCTTCGCGATGCTGCTGGTCATTAACCTCATCCAGATCTGGAGCAGACGGAGGATCGGTCTTGTCTGATTACGCCAAAGTCCCCTGCACGTGCCCTATCGACCGGCAGCTTCCGCCGGGTTCCGGGTTCGTCCTCGCAAGCCTCCTGGGCCTCGGCGCATACGCCCTGGCCGCCTGCGTGCTGCTCGTCTCCGGCAGCTGGCTCTGGACGCTGCTGACATGGCTCCTGGCGAGTTCGATCGGCCTTGCCGGGGTCATAGCCATGCAAGCGGTCCGGGAGCACCTGGCACGCCGCGCCTGTCTCGATGCGAGGTGCCGATTTCGCGACCTCCTGCACCCCCGCTGGAGAAGCATGAATGTCTGAGGCCTCGCTCATCCATCTCGATCATGCCGCCACGGAGCCGCGCCTGGCGCGCCGCGTGCTGATCGGGATCGTCCTTGTCCTGATTTCG
>NZ_JAME01000099.1 GCF_000521865.1 Roseivivax isoporae LMG 25204 | reverse complement strand
GATGAAACGGGGGCAAGACCAGATACAAAGTTCCGATCGACCTGTAAATTCCCGGTGGCGTAGCCAGCCCGTGATCCTGATCAGTGCCGGAAACTCCAGCCGGCGGCGATCCTGAATTGGGGAGCGGAGCAGCCCGGAGAAGGCTTAACTTCTGAGCGAGGACAATCCGGGGGCAGGTCACATCGTCTGTGATCCTCTGGAGCTGGAAATCGTTCGTCTCTTGGAATGACTTCTGTCATGAAAAGGGGCGTGCAATGCACGGGGCCCATACTTCCTTGAAGAAGGAAATCGGAGTTTGTCCTGCGAGCTTGTTGAAATTTACTCTGCGATATCTCTCCCCATTACTTGCTAAAAAAGTATCGCGGATGATTAAAAGAGTAACAAAAATGTTGAAAAGGCTCCAAGGTCCCGTCGCCATCCAGCTCGAGCGGGGTTCGTTCAACATTTCTCTTACGAAGGTCTCGAGAATCCTTTCGAGATTTTCGAATCGCCTTGTTTTACAAGGACTCACAGGACGGTTCGGAGCCAGGCTTGGTAAAGCTCCCGCGGCGCCAGAATGACGCCCGTTCCTTGCTCGTTTGTCGACGGCCTCGCATGCTCGAGCGCTGTCTTACGTGCACGGGTTTCGCCTGGACTCGCTTCATCTGTAACATGGGTGTCGACATTTCCTGAGCCAGAGAAGCCTCAGCTATCCATGTGCGTCGGTCTATTGGCACGGGACCACTACGGTTCTTGTATCGGTTTTCCGTTTTCATGAACCTCCAGATGTACGTTCGAAGCGGCTTTGCGAGAGAACGACAATGAAACTAAGTAAGGAAAATGTTAGGATGAGTAGCGTGAGACACAAGTTTAGTATCGCGGATCACATGGCAAGTATCGCGAATAGGCAACCTGCGCTGATGTGCGGACAGGTTGCGCGCAAAGTATTTTGACCTGGGTGCAGGTCAGCTAGGTCATGTTGACAAATGGCGCACCCAAAGGCCTATCGACGTGATGTCGATGAAGCTCAGGAAGCTATCCGTACTCTTGACGTAACGGGTGGCGACGCGACGGGCGTTCTTCAGCTTGTTGAAGCACCGTTCGACAAGGTTTCGAAGACGATGCAAGGAGCGGTTGATGGCAACGCGCTTCTTTTGTGATGTGCGCATGGGGATGACGGGTAAGACATCGCGTTTGCCTATGGATTTTCGGATTCTGTCGGCGTCACAGCCTCGGTCGGCCAGCAGAACACTCGGTGTCGACAGATTGTCGGCGATGACCAGATCAAAGACGAGATAGTCGGATGTTTGCCCCGCAGCTATCTTCGTCCTCATTGGCAGCTCTGCTGCATTGACGAGGGGGTGGATCTTGGTCGTGAAGCCACCACGCGAACGGCCAAAACCCTGTCGCGGAGTCCCCCTTTAGCGCTCGCTGCCTGATGATGGGCCCGGAGCGGCATCACGCCCCACTTTGCGCTTTGTCACAGTGAAGTCCCAAGAGCAGCAAGCGCGTGCCATGCTGTTCCGCACCCGAGACCTGCTCGTGCGCCAGCGAACCCAACTGATAAATGCACTGCGCGGCCATCTCGCCGAACATGGTGTCGTTACACCGACGGGGGGCGGCGTATCTCAATCGCCTGTGTCAATCGGCTTGCAATCGGGCCCCCTTATAGGCGCGCAATCGGGACCCCTCTGTTGCGCGGGTAGCCGGGCCGAGGCGGCATAGCTTTCAATTGGCGCAGACGTCTCGGGCCGGCGGCTTTTCCGGGCTCAGGTGCGGGTCTTGAAGCGCCAGCTCTCGTTGCCGGTCTCCACGATGTCACAGTGGTGGGTGAGCCGGTCGAGCAGAGCGGTCGTCATCTTGGCATCGCCGAAGACGCTCGGCCATTCTCCGAACGCGAGATTGGTCGTGACGATGATCGAGGTGCGCTCATAGAGGCGGCTGATGAGGTGGAACAGCAGCTGACCGCCTGTCTGGGCGAACGGCAGGTAGCCGAGCTCGTCCAGGATCAGGAAGTCGAGGCGGCAGAGGAGATCGGCCGTTCGCCCCTGCCGGTCGGCGCGAGCTTCG
>NZ_JAME01000098.1 GCF_000521865.1 Roseivivax isoporae LMG 25204 | reverse complement strand
TGGTAGGCCCGGCAGGCCTACGGTAATCTACATGAGGCGCTGTTTTCTAAGAATAATTTCGAAGTTCTGTCCCGCGCGTTTCTGGCGTGGGACACTTTGGCCTCCGATCACCACAGCGCCACGCTGCCGAGCGTCTCCATCGCGGACGCCGCCATGCGGCGTCTTTCGGCCCCCTTTGTGTAGATCGAGGAGGTCGTCGGATTGGTATGTGCGAGGATCGCCATGATCTGCAGTTCGCTGCACCCGAGCTCCCCGAGGATCGTTCCGAGCGCCTTGCGCAGCCCGTGAGATGATCGTCGCGTGAGCCCTGCGGCCGCGGTCCATTTCTCCACTTTCCTACCGAGAGCATCGGGTGATGCCATCGGCTTGCCGTACTGTGTCAGGAGGTAGGTCGGCCCCTGGACCTTCATTGCACGAGACGCCTCGTAGAGCTGCGGCGCCATGGGCAGAGCCATTGCCGCGCTGCCCTTTTTCCCGGGCTGCCACTCGAGCCACATGATCCCGTCGCGCTTCACCTCGTGTTGCCGGCCGAGGATCGCGAGATCGCCGCGACGGGCGCCGGTCAGCATGGCCAGGATCAGCCACATGCGCGCGACGCTTCCTTCCGGGTGGTGGCGCATGAACTTCCGAACGTCCTCCGGCGACCAGGGCGCCGCGCCGCCTTTGTAGGAATGGACGCGGGCGATGCCGGCGACCGGATTGTGGTCCATCTTCCCACGGTCGACGCTCCACGTGTACATCGCCGAAAGCGCCTTGCGACAGTTGTCTGCCGCGCCCGTCTTAGCGCCGAACTGATCGATGACGTGCAGGATCGCGGGTCGGGGCAGATCGCGGTGCAAGCTTCCCATGCGGTCACCCTCGGGTGAGAGGAAATCGCAGGCTTTTTTCAGAAGGGCGCGACGCTGCTTGAGCGTCAGGGGAGACGCGCGGCTCGCACCGACTTGGGCCTCCAGGTTGGTCAGGTAGTCGTCCGCCAGTGCGTCCAGAGAACCTACCAGCGCTACCTTGGGTTTCTGCGCCGCCAGTTTCTGGCCGGCGCGAGCCGCGTGGTAGTGCTCGCTGAACGAAGGGTCATCCGGCCCAACCGGGATCACGATGCGCTTCTTCGGATTGCCTTCGACGCGGACCCGGTGCCGGGTCTCCCCACTCTTCATTTTCTCGGGCACGTAGCCCCGGAACCTCACGCGCACGTTTGTCATCCTGTCTCACCCCACCTGCGCGGCTCAGGTTGCCGCTTCGCCTCGTTTTGTGGAAGGGGCTCGTCATCCTTCAGCCGGATCTTCAGCGCGCCGCCCCACAGTTCTACCGACGTGCATCCTTCGCGCCGCGCGGCTCGGATGGCGCGGGCAATCTGCGCTTCGGTGGGTGCGGCGGCGGGCATCTGTCAGGCTCCTGCGTCTCGCGCGCCATCGATGTTCCGGCGCTCGACGGTGAAGGTGTAGGCGGCGACCCATGGGTTGGCGTCCCAGCCGTAACCGCGCGGGGCGTTGAGGTCATTCCAGAGCGCGGCGAAGTCCTCGCGGATGCCCCAGCAGCCGTGCCTATTGCAGCTGCGCGCGTCGTCCGTCGGGCACGCGGGGCCGTAGCAGTTCACGGTGGGACCGCAGCCCGGATGTCCAAGGTAGTCCAGCGCGCCTTCGGCCTCCACGTCGCTCGCGCTGATGTCCTGCACCCGCTGCACGCGGACGTCGGTCACGGTCAGCGTCAGGCGGGACGCCCAGCGGGGCATGAACATGCCGGGGCGCGTTTTTCCGTCTGACATCTGCCGGTTTACTGGAGGGGTTGGGCCCGCCATGTAGTGGATAGCAGTATTGGGCGTTATGTCGCGCGGGGGGCGGGCATCGTATTGAAGCCACGTTCGCCACGCCTCGCGCACCCAGAGCCGGTCGCCGACGCTGGCGCGAACCGGCAGCAAATGCGGGTGCAGCGGCGCGTCCATGACGTGCGAGCGCGGCTTGCCCTTGCCGATCGGAAGGCAGTTGTCGCGCTCGACCCGGAGTATCACGCGCCGGGTCTGCGTCTTGCGCCCTTCGAGCAGCGCCCGGACCATCGGGCCCGAGAAGAGGATGGGACGGTCGGTCATGGTGCTCTCCTTT
>NZ_JAME01000097.1 GCF_000521865.1 Roseivivax isoporae LMG 25204 | reverse complement strand
GCGAGGACAGCCTGATGCTGCAGCTGGCCGAACAGGCCGTGGACCTGTTCGGATGAGCGGCACGAGGAGGGCCCTGCCCCGTCTCGCCCAGCTCGCCGTCCTGCTCTGCGGGCTTGCCTCGGGCGCCGCGGCCCAACCCGCGCTCGGCTACGGGCCGACGCCCCGGGCCCTCGACAACCGCACGCTCTTCACCGACACGCCCGCCGCCGACTGGGCGGCGCTGCGCGCAGCGGGGTTCGGCACGCTCGTGCTGAACGCCACCTTCTTCTTGCAGGAGGACATCGTGCGGCCCGGCGCACCCTCCCGGCCGGCGGGCACCTATCTCGAGGACGGGGACCTCGCGGCCCTTGCGGCGGCCGTGACGCGGCACGGCTTCGTGGTGGCCTACGAGGGTGGCAGCGGGCTTTCGGCCGAACGCTGCGACCTTGCGCTCGCGCCCGAAACGCGCGGCGCGGCGGCGGCGAGCGCGGAATACGCGGCCACCGTGGCGCGCCTACACGCGGCCGGGGTCGCGGTCGGGGCGCTGCACCTCGACGGGCCGTTCCTGCGCCTCGCAGAAGGATCGCGCAAGCGGTGGTCCTGCGCGAAAAGCGGACCAGGCGGCCTCACCCCGGAGGCTGCCGCGCGGACGGTACACGCCTATCTCGTCGAGATGCGCCGTCTCGTCGAGGCGGGCAATCCCGGCGGTGCGCCGGTAGCACTGCGGCTCGTGGTGAACCTGCCCAACTGGCAGGTCATGGACATCCCGCCATTGGGCGGCGGAACCGGTCCTGACCTGCGCGCGACCCTCGGAGCCTGGAACGCGTTGCAGCGCATCGTGCCACCGGTGGCCTACGAGGAGGTCGTGATCGACTATCCCTTCCGCCTGATAGACGGCGCCCGCGCACGGTTCCGCGATCGCCTCCTTTACCTCTGGACACTGACACGGGAAGCAAACGGCCCCGACCGTCCAGGCCCCGCGCTCGGTGTGATCGTGAACACGACCGACCGGAATGTCGGCTGCCTCGACGAAGCGCCCAAGGATCGCACACCCTTCCTGCCCTACCGCCGCGCGGGCCGACCGGTCGACGCGGCATGTCTCGCACAACAGGAATCTGGACCCGATGCCGACTACCTCGCGGCCTCCCGGCGCTATGCCGCCGAACTTGCAGCGGATGGCGCGCTGGACCGGATCCTGGTAACGGCCGACGGCACGCGGATCGCCCGGCACATCGCACACCTTTACCTGCAATCCTGGAGCACGAACCCGTCGCGCAACCTCTGGATGCTGCGGCAACTCGCGGCGGATCCGCCCGGAGGCTGAGGCGCAGGAACCACGAATTCACCCTGCGTCAACCGCGTCGGGAATGACGCGCTGACGTCGGCTCCCGCGGCCGTTAACATGTGCCGCATCGCCGAACAGATGACCGGGAAGGACCGCCTCGTGACCGTCGACATCTATGCCCCCACCGCGCAGGACACGCTCTCGGCGGAGGAACTCGCGCTCTACCACCTGCTCATGGACTACCGCGCGGCGGAAGGCCTGCCGGCGATCCCGCTTTCGGCCGGGCTGACCGTCACGGCCGGGCGGCACGCGCTCGACACCGCCTACAACATCCAGGAACCGGGGCTCGAGCTGCCCGAGGGCGCGAACCTGCACAGCTGGTCCGACGCCCCCTATTTCGCCGACCACAGCCAACCCGAGGTCATGTGGCAGGCGCCGCAGCGGCTCGGCACCTCCTATCCCGGCAACGGCTACGAGATCACCGCGGTGGGCTATTCCGACATCGCCGCCGCGCTCGAGGGCTGGCAGGGCTCGCCCAGCCACGACCCGGTGATCGTGAACGAGGGCGTGTGGGAGCGGGTCTCGTGGGGCGCGGTGGGCATCGGCGTCGAGATCCCCGAGACGCCCTTCGGTCAATATGGCGGCCGCGTCTACCACGTCTGGTTCGGCGTCGAGACCGACCCCGAGGGCGGGCCCGCGATCCGCGGCGACGCGCGCAGCAATTCCCTCGAAGGCACGGACTTCGCCGACGACATCGCCGCGGGCGACGGCGCGGATACGATGATCGGCGGGGCCGGGAACGACACGCTGATCGGCGGCACCTCGACCGCCGACCTGCG
>NZ_JAME01000096.1 GCF_000521865.1 Roseivivax isoporae LMG 25204 | reverse complement strand
CCCGGTCCGACGCGGCCCGGGCGGCGCGGGCCGCGGGGTGCCAGGCGTCCACCATCGTGCAGTCCCCGGGCTTGGCACCGCCGCGCGCCGCGATCCCGTCGCAGATCGCGCCCAGCAGCGCGGGCACCGTCGGCGCGGCCCCGGCGCACCGGAAGAAGGCGGAGGCGTAGAGCGGCCCCACGGTCGCGCCCACCCGCCCGAGAAAGGCGCTGCCCGCGTCGCGGAACAGCTCGGCGGGGGCGGCGTCGCCGCGGGCGCGGACGGCCGCCGCCGCGGCGGCCATGCCCTCGGCCATGCTGCGCCCGTGGTCCCCGTCGCCGACCGCCCCGTCGAGGTCGGAGAGGGCGGCGCGGGCGGCGTCGAGCGCCTGCGCGCTCAGGTCGAGCCACAGGATGATGCGGGCGGAGTCGATGTCACCGGTCATGACACCGTCATGGCGGGCCCGGCGGCTTGGGGCAAGACGCGATCAGGCGAGGCGCGCACGGGTCTCGTCGGCCAGCACCGACAGGATCATGCAGCACGAGGTCGCCCCGGCGTCGAGCACGCCGCGGGAGCGCTCTCCGAGCCGGCTCGAGCGGCCGATCCGCGAGACCATGTCCCGCGTCTCGTCCCGGCCCCGTTCGGCGGCGGCCTTCATCGCCGCGAGCGCGGAGGACAGCTCCCCCGGGTCCGCCTCGAAGGCCTCGACCGCCGGGATCAGCGCGTCGAGGAGCGACTTGTCCCCGCGCTTCGCCTCGCCGATCGCCATGACGCCCTCCTGGCCCGCCTTCAGCATCCTGCCGAACGCCGCCCTGTCGATCCGCTCCAGCGTCTCGACCGCGCTGGCCATGTCGTCGAACATCATGCCGTAGAGCGGGCCCATCGAGCCGCCGATCTCGCCCATGAGCACGTCGGCCAGCGTGTGCATCGCGCCCGACAGCGTGTCGGTGTCCGCGATGCGGTCCCGCGCCCGGCCGAAGCCCTTGGCCATGTTGTTGCCGTGGTCGCCGTCGCCGATCTTGCCGTCGATCTCGGACAGGTAGCCGCGGTTCTCGACGATCGTGTCCGCCATCCGGCGGACGATCGCGCCGCCGCCCGCGTTCTTCAGCGTCGCCATGGCTCAGGCCTCCTTGCGCACGACGAGACCCGGCGACACCGCCTCGGCGTCGATCAGCCGGGTCAGCTCGTCGTCGAGCTTCATGATGGTCAGCGTCGCGCCCGTCATCTCGAGCGAGGTGAAGTAGTTGCCGACGAAGGCCCGGTGCGTGCCGATGCCCTTCGCCTCGAGCTGCCGCTCGATCCGGTCGTAGAGCACGTAGAGCTCGTTGACCGGCGTGGCGCCGAGCCCCGAGAGCAGCACGCAGACGCGGTCGCCCCCGGACAGGTCGTGGTCCTCCAGCACCACGTCGAGCATCCGGTCGGCCACCGCGTCGGCCGGGGCCAGGTCGACGACCTCGGTGCCCGGCTCGCCGTGATGGCCGATGCCGATCTCCATCTTGCCCGGCGCGATCTCGAAGTTCGGGCCGGCATTGGCGGGCAGCGTGCAGGGCGCGAGCCCGACGCCGACCGACCGGGTGGCGTCGATCGCCTTCTGCGCCGCGGCGCGGACCTCCTCGGCGGTGCCGCCCTCGGCCGCCCGCGCGCCGCCCACCTTCCACATCAGGATCTCGCCCGCGACGCCGCGGCGCTTCCCGCGCTGGTCGGGCGGCGCCGACAGGACGTCGTCGTTGGCCACCACGGTCAGGACCTCGATGCCCTGCTTCGCCGCCATGCGCTGCGCCATCTTCACGTTCATGTTGTCGCCGGCATAGTTGCCGTAGAGCACGCAGACCCCGGCCCCGCCATCGGCGGTGCGCACCGCCTCGAGGAACGCCTTCGCGGTCGGCGACGAGAACAGCTCGCCCACCGCCACCGCATCGACCATGCCGCGGCCCGCATAGCCCAGGAACGCCGGCTCGTGGCCCGAGCCGCCGCCGGTCACGATGCCGACCCGGCCGCGCCGCGGAACCCCGCGCGCAACCACCACCCGGTCGTTGCCCGGATGCAGCCCCACAAGGTCGCGATGCGCCCGCACAAAACCACGAACCGTCTCGTCAACAATCTCGTCCGGATCGTTCTTGAATCTCTGCAT
>NZ_JAME01000095.1 GCF_000521865.1 Roseivivax isoporae LMG 25204 | reverse complement strand
CAGGAGGTTGGCTTAGAAGCAGCCATCCTTTAAAGATAGCGTAACAGCTCACTGGTCTAAACAAGCTGTCTTGCGGCGAAGATGTAACGGGGCTCAAGCCATGAGCCGAAGCTGAGGACGCGAGAGCGTGGTAGCGGAGCGTGGTGTGACATAGCTTCATTCCTCCTTCGATCCTTCGGGATCACTGGAGGAGAGAAGCTTTCTGTGAAGCCGGCCTGTGAGGGATCCGGTGGAGAGATCACCAGCGAGAATGATGACATGAGTAGCGACAAGGAGTGTGAGAGACACTCCCGCCGAAAGTCCAAGGGTTCCTGCTTAAAGCTAATCTGAGCAGGGTAAGCCGGCCCCTAAGGCGAGGCCGAAAGGCGTAGTCGATGGGAACCAGGTGAATATTCCTGGGCCAGGAGATGGTGACGGATTGCGAGGATTGTTCGCCCTTATCGGATTGGGCGGGCAGTTTAGCAGTCCCTGGAAATAGCCCTCCATAGGACCGTACCCTAAACCGACACAGGTGGACTGGTAGAGAATACCAAGGCGCTTGAGAGAACGACGTTGAAGGAACTCGGCAAAATACCTCCGTAAGTTCGCGAGAAGGAGGCCCGGTTTTTGCGCAAGCAGAGGCCGGGGGCACAAACCAGGGGGTGGCGACTGTTTACTAAAAACACAGGGCTCTGCGAAGTCGCAAGACGACGTATAGGGTCTGACGCCTGCCCGGTGCCTGAAGGTTAAAAGGAGGGGTTCACGCTCCGAATTGAAGCCCAGGTAAACGGCGGCCGTAACTATAACGGTCCTAAGGTAGCGAAATTCCTTGTCGGGTAAGTTCCGACCTGCACGAATGGCGTAACGACTTCCCCGCTGTCTCCAACGTCGACTCAGCGAAATTGAATTGCCTGTCAAGATGCAGGCTACCCGCGGTTAGACGGAAAGACCCCGTGCACCTTTACTACAGCTTCAGACTGGCACCAGGCCTGCGATGTGCAGGATAGGTGGTAGGCGTCGAAGCGGGAACGCTAGTTCTCGTGGAGCCATCCTTGAGATACCACCCTTCGTTCGCTTGGTGTCTAACCGCGGCCCGTTATCCGGGTCCGGGACCCTCTGTGGCGGGTAGTTTGACTGGGGCGGTCGCCTCCTAAAGCGTAACGGAGGCGCGCGAAGGTTGGCTCAGAGCGGTCGGAAATCGCTCGTTGAGTGCAATGGCAGAAGCCAGCCTGACTGCGAGACTGACAAGTCGAGCAGAGTCGAAAGACGGCCATAGTGATCCGGTGGTCCCAAGTGGGAGGGCCATCGCTCAACGGATAAAAGGTACGCCGGGGATAACAGGCTGATACTGCCCAAGAGTCCATATCGACGGCAGTGTTTGGCACCTCGATGTCGGCTCATCTCATCCTGGGGCTGGAGCAGGTCCCAAGGGTACGGCTGTTCGCCGTTTAAAGAGGTACGTGAGCTGGGTTTAGAACGTCGTGAGACAGTTCGGTCCCTATCTGCCGTGGGTGTAGGAGACTTGAGAGGAGTTGACCCTAGTACGAGAGGACCGGGTTGAACGATCCACTGGTGGACCTGTTGTCGTGCCAACGGCAGTGCAGGGTAGCTATGATCGGACAGGATAACCGCTGAAGGCATCTAAGCGGGAAGCCCCCCTCAAAACAAGGTCTCCCTGAGGGCCGTGGTAGACGACCACGTCGATAGGCCGGAGGTGTACGCGCAGCAATGCGCTCAGCTGACCGGTACTAATGGCCCGACAGGCTTGATCCGATCCGGTAAAAGGCAGACATGCCATACCGTTCGGAAAGCATACATCCCAAGACATCCTTGACCTGGACAACATCATGCAACGCCCCGAAACAGGGGCCGCGCTGTCTTCCCCGGTTTGGTGGCCATAGCACGAGCAAAACACCCGGCTCCATTCCGAACCCGGCCGTTAAGTGCCGTCGCGCCGATGGTACTGCGTCTCAAGACGTGGGAGAGTAGGTCGCCGCCAAACCTGGAAAGACAGCGCCGTTCGATCGTATCTCTCTCACGATACCTTCCCTGCCGCGGGGTGGAGCAGCCCGGTAGCTCGTCAGGCTCATAACCTGAAGGTCGTAGGTTCAAATCCTACCCCCGCAACCAGC
>NZ_JAME01000094.1 GCF_000521865.1 Roseivivax isoporae LMG 25204 | reverse complement strand
CGGAGCGGCCGGCCGGGCGCCGCGCCGGTGGCGTCGCCGGCCGCCGGCGGGCCCGCCGTCTCCTCCCAGAGGATCGTCGGGGCGCCGACCCGGCGCGCGGCGCGCATCACCGCCCAGTCCTGGGCCGCGCGGCTTGCCCGGCCGAGGGACAGCGCGCCGAGCGCGCGGCCCGTCCAGTCGGCATAGGTCGCGACCCAGGCGCGGGCCGCGAGCATCGCCGGGGTGAAGATCAGCGTCAGCACCGTCGCGATGCCGAGGCCGAACACCACCGCGGTCGCGAGCTGTTTCCACCAGAGCGCGGTCGGGCTGTCGATCGTGTAGCCTCCGGCGAAGAAGTCGAGGCTGAGGCCGAACATCATCGGCGCAAGACCCGCCATGGTGGTGATCGTGGTCAGGAGGACCGGGCGGATGCGCGCCTCGGCCGTGCGCACGATGGCCTCGGTCCGCGGCATGTAGCGTTCGTATTCCTGGTAGGTGTCGATCAGCACGATGTTGTTGTTCACCACGATCCCGGCGAGCGCGACGATCCCGGTCCCGGTCATGATGATCGAGAAGGTCTGGCCCATGACCAGCATCCCGATCAGCACGCCCGCGGTGGAAAGCACCACCGCGAGCAGCACCAGCACCGCGTTGTAGACCGAATTGAACTGCGCGAGCAGGATCACGAACATGAGCCCGAGCGCCGCGCCGAAGGCCTGGCCGAGGAAGGCCTGGCTTTCGGCCTCGTCCTCCTGGTCGCCGGTCCATTCCCAGGCGACGCCCGGGGGCAGGTCCTGCGCCCCGATCCAGTCGGTGAGGACGCCGATGCGTTCGTTGGGCGTGATCGGCACGGCGCGGAGCTCTCCCGCGGCGAGCCCGCGGGTCAGCTCCCCGGCGGTGAGGCCGGCTCCGGCGTCGAAGAGCGCGTAGGCCCCGTCGGGCCCCGTCACCGCGGCGTCGTCGCCCGGGCCGTCGAGCTTGCGCAGGGTCGCCACGATGGCGTCGGTGCCGTCCACCGCCTTGAAGAGGTCCGGCGTCACGTCGGCCTTGACGTCGAAATGCCGCTTCTGGTCGACGCGGTTGATCTCGGCGAGCTTCTCGACCGGGCGGCGGGTGATGAAGTTCGAGAGCGGCACGAGCCCGTCGGCGGTGCGCACCTTGAGCGTGTCGAGGGTCGAGAACAGCCTGTCCTCCTCGGGCAGGCGCACGCGGATGTCGCGCTCCTCGTCCGAGGTGTCGCCGGGCGAGGCGGTGCCGATCAGGAGCCCGCGGGTCACGAGCTGGACCATGGCGCCCACGGTCGCCACGTTGGCGCCGTAGCGGCCCGCCTTCTCGACATCGACCGCGATCTCCCAGTCGATGCCGGGCAGGGGACGGGTGTCCTCGATCAGCCGCAGGCCCGGCGTCGCCTCGAACTGCGCCCGCGCCGCCGCGGTCACGGTGAGGAGGTCGTCCCAGTCCTCGCCCATGATGCGCAGGTGCACGGGCTTGGCGGAGGCCGGACCCATGGCGAGGTTGAGGATCTCGGTCTCGATGCCCGGGATGCGGGCGAGCGCGGCCGAGAGCTCGGCGATGACCACGTCGCCGTCGAGATCGGGACGGTCGGCGCGTTCCTCCCAGGGGATGGTCTCGAACTGGACCTGGCCGATCGTGTCCTTGGGCGCGGCGGCGCCGCCGGTATTGTTCGAGAGGCCGGATTCGCCCGCGAAGGCGAAGGCCGAGCGCACGCCCGGGTGTTCGAGCACGATCCGTTCCGCGCGGGCGACCAGCGCGTCCTTCTCGGCGAGGCTCAGGTTGCCGCGGGCGCGGACGTAGACGAGCGCGAATTCGGGCTCGCTCTCGACGAAGAACTCCGTCCCGTTCTGGTTCTCGCCGTAGTAGAAGTAGGTCGTGCCGACGAAGACGAAGACCGCGGCGATGGCCACGAGCGGGCCGACCGGGTTCTGCGAGACGAGCGCGATCAGGTGGCCGAAGGGCGAGCGGCGGTAGCCCGAGGCGACGCGCCCGGTGTCGCCGCGCCCGAGGAGCCGCCGGATGCCGGCGCCGGCCGCGCGGCCCATGCGCGCGGGCAGCGCCACCGCGGCGAGGATCAGCGCCACCGCGCCCACGACCGCGACGCCCGCGAGCAGCGCCACGACCAGTCCGCCCGCGAAGACGGCGAGCAGCACCGGCACGACCGAGCCCAGGAGGTTGCCCGTGTCCATGGTGGCGAAGACGCGGCCGATCCCGGCCACGGCCAGCGGCACGCCCATGGCGGCGAGCCCGATCGGCAGCACCGAGGCCGGCAGGAGCAGGAGATGCGCGAGGAGCGGCAGGCGCGCGATCGCCTCGATCCGCTGGCGCAGCCATCGCTCGCCCCGGCCGACGATGCCGCCCACCACGGGCAGATAGACGAGCGCGACGACCAGCGAGGCCGACAGCACGAAGATCAGCGTGACCGGCAGCATGCCCATGAACTCACCCGGCACGCCCGGCCAGAACAGCATGGGCAGGAAGGCGCAGAGCGTGGTGGCGGTCGACGACACGACCGGCCAGAACATGCGCTTGGCCGCGTCGGTATAGGCATGCATCGGGCCCACGCCCTCGGCGATGCGCTTGTCGGCATATTCGACCACG
>NZ_JAME01000093.1 GCF_000521865.1 Roseivivax isoporae LMG 25204 | reverse complement strand
CCCGCCACCCAGTCATCCGCAGATTTTTTTCCCGTGGAGGGAATTTTGGACGACGTTCGCGAGACGGACCTCTTCGGCAACCCCGTGAGAGCCCGCAAGGGCGAGCGTGGGCGGCCTCGCAAAGAGCTGTCCGAAAAAGACCTCGACATGCTGGAAGCGGGCCTGGTGCAGGGCTGGCCGACGCAGCGCATCGCCGAAGCGCTCAACATCGGTCGCTCGACGCTGAAGCGGAATTTCGGGCCTCTGCTCAAGGGACGCGACATGGCGCCCGACCGGCTGCAGCTGGCGATCTTCGCGGCCACGGCGCGGAAGGCGGTGTCGGGCGACATGGGCGCGGTGCGCCAGCTCCGGCAGATGCTGACCGAGAACGAGCAGCGCGCGGCCGCCGCCCGCATGTCGCGCGCCGCGGAGGACGAGCAGCCCGAGGCGGCGGTCGGGAAGAAGGAACGGGCCCGGCGCGAGGCGAAACAGGCTTCCGAGGACAGCGGCGGTCTCTGGGGCGGCGACCTGAACCCCGGCAACTGGCACTGAGGCACCAGCGTGGACGGCGCGGCCGACTTCTTCGATCCGGCGTGGTCGACGGCGGTCCCGGACTGGGAAGACCGGATCCTGTCGGGCCGGTCGCTGATCCCGGACCTGCCGCTCTTCGATCACGTCGCCGACAAGGCGCTGCGCATCTTCAAGCGCCTGCGCGTGCCGGACCTGGTCGGCACGCCGACCTACGGCGAGGTCTGCGAGCAGTGGGTCTTCGACCTGGTGCGGGCGATCTTCGGGAGCTACGACCCCGAGACCCGCCGGCGCATGCTGCAGGAGTTCTTCCTGCTCGTGCCGAAGAAGAACGGCAAGTCGGCGATCGCGGCGGCGATCATCGTGGTGGCCGCGATCATGAACGAGCGCCCGCAGGCCGAGCTCATCCTGATCGCGCCGACGCAGAAGATCGCCTCGATCGCCTTCAAGCAGGCGAAGGGGATCATCGCCCTCGACGAGGAGCTGACGAAGATCTTCCACTCGAACAACTCGAGCAAGGAGATCACCCACCGCGTGACGCGGGCGGTCATCATGATCCTGTCGGCCGACGGGGACGTGGTGACCGGCTCGAAGGGCAGCTTCATCCTGGTGGACGAGACGCACGTGCTCGGGACCAAGGTGAAGGCGCCCGACATCTTCGTCGAGCTGCGCGGCGGGCTTGCCTCGCGGCCCGAGGGGTTCCTGCTGCAGATCACGACGCAGTCGAAGGACCGCCCGAGCGGGCAGTGGGAAAAGGAACTCGAGACGGCCCGCGCCGTGCGGGACGGCAAGCTCGAGTACCCGATGCTCGCGGTGCTCTACGAGCTGCCGCAGAAGATGGCCGAGGCCGGCAAGTGGCGGGACCCGAAGACCTGGGGCCTCGTGAACCCGAATCTCGAGCGGTCGGTGTCGCGGGCGTACCTGCAGCGCGAGCTGCGCAAGGCCGAGGAGGGCGGGCCCGAGGCCCTCGCGCTCTTCGCGTCGCAGCACCTGAACGTGCAGATCGGCATCGGGCTCAAGTCCGGGCGCTGGATCGGCGCGGATTACTGGAACAAGGCGGCAGACCCGGACCTGACGCTCGCCCGCATCCGCGAGGTCTGCGACGTCTGTGTCGTCGGCGTCGACGGCGGCGGTCTCGACGACCTGCTCGGACTGTCGGTCCTCGGGCGGCACGCGGAGACGAAGGTCTGGCTGCACTGGGGCAAGGCGTGGGCCGACCGTGACGTGCTCGAACTGCGCAAGTCGATCGCGCCGGAGCTGCTCGAGCTGGAAACCGCCGGCGAACTCGTCCTCGTCGACAACCTCGAGGAGGAGGCGGTCCCCGAGATCGTCGAGGTCTGCCTCGAGCTGCGGGCCGCCGGCCTGCTGCCGGCAGAGGACGGGATCGGGCTCGACCCCGAGGGCATCGCGGCGATCGTCGACGCCCTGATCGAGGCCGGCTTCGCGATCGAGGACATCCGGGCGATCAGCCAGGGCTACAAGCTGAACGCCGCCATCAAGGGCACGCCCGGCAAGCTGAAGAACGGCACGTTCCGCCATTGCGGCCAGCGCATCATGACCTGGAGCGTCGGCAACGCGCGCACCGAGGCACGCGGGAACGCCGTGATCGTGACCAAGGCGCAGTCGGGCAGCGCCAAGATCGACCCGCTCATGGCGCTCTTCAACAGCGTCATGCTGATGAGCTGGAACCCGGTCGCGTCGAATGGCGGCGCGATCGTGATCCCCGAAGACTTTGTGATCGGCTGAGAGGCACGGAATGGGCATCCTGGACATGTTCCAGCGCGGCGGCATGCGCGCGGCAGGCATCGCCGACCGCGATGCATCCGACGACCGCTTCTTCGCCGTTGGCGGCGCGCGCTCCGAAATCGGCGTGACCGTCACCGTCGAACGCGCGCGACAGGTGCCGGTCGTCCGGTCCTGCCTGAAGGTCCTCGCGGATTCGGTTGCAGGCCTGCAGTTCGGCGCGTTCCAGCGCCTCGACGACGAGCGCGTGCGGCGCGTGGCCGACCACCCGGCCGCGATGCTGCTCGCCAACCCGAACCCGCGACAGACCGGATTCGACTTCGTCTACTCGATCGTGGACGACCTCGAGGCCTACGGCGACTTCTTCGCCGAGGTGGTCCTCGACCGGGCCAC
>NZ_JAME01000092.1 GCF_000521865.1 Roseivivax isoporae LMG 25204 | reverse complement strand
CCGATGAAACGGGGGCAAGACCATGCTGCATTCTTGACTCTGGTAAGTTCTCCATAGATATGGAAGCGAACAATGAGATAAAGTCGTCCATGCGCGAACTTTTGCGATTGCACGCCGCGCACGTCGAAAAGATAAATCCACCAGGCCTAAGCCGTTTTTCGAACATCCCTATTGGCGGCATGTGATCAACTTCAGTAGCAGCTTCGTTCCCCCCGCAATAAACGCAATAGGGACAAGCCGCCAATGTTCTCCGCCGCTCTTTACCTCTTGCCAATTCTCTTCTCTCACTTCTTCATAAGCCCAAAACATAGCCTCAAAGCAGATTTCATACCTCAAACGAACCTTAGTTGAGAAGTCCTAATAGCTTCTCATCCTCCGTCCAGCCGACTGCTTGCATCCCCGCCGCGTTGTGAGGCGGGTTCTGGTCGTCGTTGAGCTGGTTTCCGGTCCGCGGCTCAACGTGAGCGCCGCGCGTGAGTGACGACCTTAGTCTGCAGCCCCATGGCATGCTCCTGTGACGATAAGGCGATGACGAAAGGGACAGTCTGCGGCCGGGCTATTCCCGCTCGGCCGCGCGCGTGTCGAACCAGGCGAGCACGTCGTCGGACGTGTCGAACCGCTTGGCGGTGAGGGCCCGGCCCTGCATGTCATAGGCGCCCCAGGCGCCGGACAGCTCGACCGCAAGGCCGAGGATCGCGCCGCCACGGGTGACAACGCGGGTCTGACTGAGGATGGCCGCGGTCACTGGCGCCGCCTCAGTTCAGCACCGGCTGGTCGAGCTTGCGCAGCATGTCGCGCACGTAACGCTCGGCGATCGCGTCGAGAACCCCGTCGCCCGGCACCAGCGCCTTGACCGCCTGCGGCACGGACTGGCGCGCGTGGGCGATCGCGTGAGCCTTCAGCGTGTCGATCCCGACGTCGGGCCCGTGTTTGATCGCGGACATGGCGCCCGACATCAGCGCCTCGTGCAGCGCCTCGCGGTGCCGCTTCTCGATCTCGATGCCGGTCCAGGCGCTGAGCTGGCGCGCGGCGATGCCGATGATGATGGTCAGCACGAGCCCGAGGAGCTCGACGATGTGCGGCTCGAGAGCCGTGAGGATGCCTTCCATGATGGTGCCTTTGTGTCAGCGGCAACGCCGCGTGGGGCGGCGCAGCGCCGCGTTGATGGCCAGCGCGACGCGCCAGTCGGTGATGGGGAGGCGGAAGAGCGCGCGGATCATGTGCCGCCCAACAGCGTCGGCAGGGGCACAGTCTCGCCCGCGAGTTCGTGGGTGCAGTCGGGCAGGAAGCGAATCCGGCCGTTCTCGACGAAGCTGTGGCATCTGGCCTGCGGCGCGCCACCCTGCCCCACATCAGCGCCGTCATAGGTTACCAGCACCGAGGGCGAGAACGTCGGCGCGTCACCATCGCCGTTCCACCGCCAGCGATCGGTCCAGACCTGGTGCATCGTCCGGCAGCCGGGGCAGCGGAAGGCGACGATGTTGTCGGCCAGCCGCCGCAGCTTTGATCCAACGGCAGACATGGTCACTGCCCCGCCAGCGCGCGCTCTGCGGTGTCGCGGATCTCGGCGAGGCGCCAGCGGAGCCTGGTGGCCGCGGTCGCCTCATCCTGCTGTCCGGGGGCGGGCTTGGCGGCGGGCCCTTGCCCCAGCCAGCGCGCGACCTCGAAGCCCGGGCAGGCCTTCGCGGCATACTCATTGTGGCCCGAGATCTTCAGGTCGCCGAAGCGCGCTTCGAGGTCCGCGATCAGCTTGCGCAGCGCGGCGTCCTGCTCAGGCGTGAAGTGATCCGCGAAGGCGTCGGTCTCGGCCGAGCCATGGCCGCCGAAGAGCGCGATCCCGATCGTGCCGGTGTTGTGGCCCGCGACATGCGCGCCGGTGCGCTCGAGCGGCCGGCCCTCGGCCAAGGTGCCGTCGCGGTCGATCAGGTAGTGGTAGCCGATGTCGGACCACTTGTTCAGCTGGACGTGCCAGCGCTTCACCTCTGCCCTACGTGCGGCAGTCGATGCGCCAGACATGAAATCGGGCTGCGTCGCCGTGCAATGCACGACGATCTCGTCGATCTTTCTCATGGTGTTCTCCGGTGTGGGGGATGTGCACAGAGCGCGAGGTTGGGGCGGCGCCCGCCGCCCCTGCGCGCTCAGAGGTGCGCGGTAGCCGCGGCGACGGCCATCATGCTTGCCTTCTGCACGTCGGTGATCGCAATCGCCGCCTCGCGGGCGCCGGGCCCCTTGGCGTCGCGGATGGCCTCGCATTCGGAGACGAGCGCGGCTGCAAGCGCCTTGATGGTGTCGACCGTGTGGAGTGTGGAGGGATTGAAGCCCATACGAACCAGCGCGGCAGCGGTGTCCGTGATGGTGCACTGGCCGTCCGGGATGGCGGTGGTATGGATCTTTACGTGCATGTCAGTGTCCTTCTGCTGACGTACGCGGGTGACGCTCCGCGCAGGCGAAACGGCAGATGCCGAATGTCGATGACAGGATGTGCCTGCGATCCGCGCAGGCGGCGGCGATGATGGCGCATTTTGATGCACCGAGATGTTTGTGCTATACTCGGAACTGCACGGCGGCGTGGAAAGCAGACACCCAGGGACTAACGTCTCATGCCAGCCGAGAGAGGCGTCGAGAGGAGAGCGATGCCGTCTCTGCTG
>NZ_JAME01000091.1 GCF_000521865.1 Roseivivax isoporae LMG 25204 | reverse complement strand
CAGATCATCCAGAACGGCTGCATTACGATGCCTCCGGGTAGATGCGCGCGAAGATCTCGGCCGCGTCGTCGCGTTCCGCGTCCGCCGCCTCGGGGTGCTCGTGGATAACGGCGCATGCCTCGATCACCGCGTCGCGTCCGTGGTGGTCGACATCGGCCAGCACGGCGCGGGCGTCGTCGAGCGCGATCACGTCAGCACCACGAGGCAGAGGATCCAGAACGCCCCGAGCCCGGCGGCGCG
Source organism: Roseivivax isoporae LMG 25204 (assembly GCF_000521865.1). GTDB lineage: Bacteria > Pseudomonadota > Alphaproteobacteria > Rhodobacterales > Rhodobacteraceae > Roseivivax > Roseivivax isoporae. Next base: position 2,432 of record NZ_JAME01000091.1, on the reverse strand, counting down.
GCGCGCGATCCAGCGGGCGGTCGAGGGCGGCTCGGTCAGTAGCGCGCCGTCGCGCAGGCCGGCGAAGCGGGCGGGGGGATTGGAACGCCGCATCATGCTGGCCGCCCCGTCAGGACCGCCTCGATCCAGCCGTTCGCGACGGCGCGCAGCGTGGGACCCTCGGCGTCGGTCCCGAGGATGGTCAGGCGCACCGCCGCGCCGTCGGCGCAGAGGTCGCCCATGCAAGCGTGGCAGAGGCGCCCGACGTAGCGATACAACGCCGCGTCGCCCGGTTCATTGCGCAGGATGGACCGCAGGCGCTCGGCGATGCCCTCGACGATCAGCTGCATGGCCAGCGCGTCGGAGGCGGTCGCCTTGTCGTGGGGCGGCGTCGGCATGATGACCTCTGACGACATCATGCCGCCACCTCGGCCGCGGCACGTGCTGCGCGCAGGACCGCCTTGATCCACGCGGCGATGCACTCGTCGAGGTCGTTTCCGGAGGCGTGCACGCCGCCAACGGAAAGCTCGGCGAAGTGCGGTCCCCAGTTCGTGGCGCCCGGCGCGATCCACATGCCACCTGAGGCCACGACGGCGGCCTCCATCATGATCCGGCGGGCCGGGTGCGCCAGCGGCTCGAGCTCGGCGGCGAGGTCCTCGCGCCAGGCGGTCAGCGCGCCCGTGTCGGGTGGCGTGTGTCCGGCGCTGCGGAGCCCATCGGGTGTCACATGGGCGTTCATGCTGCGCCTCCGCCGGTGGGAACGTGATGGGGCAGGCGGGCGATGGCGGCGCGGATCGGGCCGATCGCGCGCTGCCGGGCGGCGTCGATCTCGTTCACGCAGGGGCGCGGCGCAGGGCCCGTGAACTCGCTGTAGAGCGCGCGTGCCACGCGGAAGCGCCGCTCAGCCGTGACCGGGTGCCCCTGGGCCTCCTTCAGCGCGAGGAACGCGCCTTGCAGGACCATCGGGCGGTCGAGATATGCCGAAGGGTCGCTCACGACGGCGCGCGCCTCGGCCAGGAACTGCGGGGTGGGCGGGTTCATCCGGTCCTCCATCTTGGCCCGCGATCGGCCGGTGCGGCGTCTTCGGCGGGCGTGGGCGTTGCAGTCAGTCGGTCATTCGCCCGCGCGACGCGCGCGGCGGAACTCGTTCTCCAGGGCCGCGGCACAGAAGCGCGCGCCCTCGGGCGTCGGCATGTCGATGAGGAGACGGGCGTCGTCGCGATCGGTAAGCAGGATCGCCCCGTCGAAAGCGGTCGCGGCGACCGGCCGGAACATGTGATCAGCCATGACGCACAACTGACGCGGGAAAAGCCCTGCGAAACCTGGACAGTTTTTGGGGCACGGTCGCTTTGCCGTTGGCGCTGTCTGACAGTCCGGGCATGGTCGCCTCCATCTGAGCAGCTACCCGGTTACTGGCCCGCGCTATCGCCTAACGATGCGGTCGCAAGCTAGCGTCGGGGCGCTGCGGTGATGGGGTGAAACTAGTGACCATATCGGTCATAAGTCAACAATAAAAAGACCATATTGGTCATTGCTTCGGCACGGCTAACGAATGGCTTGCAGAAACCCGCCGGTTCCGGGCAGGCTTGTTCGCAAATGTTCTGGGTGATCGATGGACTATAGGACTGCGCGAATGTACGCGCTGGCGGCTACGTCAGAGAAAACCGGGATCAGCCTGGATTACTTGATGTCTTTGGAGAGCTCGGCGTCAAGCTCGCGCATCCGATCTGCCAGAGAGATGGGCAAGGTGTTCCATCTTCCGAGGATCAGGAAATCAAGGGTTACACCATACCTGTCGACGAGCTGCGCGGCCAACTCTTCTGAGATCCCGCGTCGTCCGTTTTCGAAGCGCGACCAATAGGTGCGCTCGATACCAAGCTTGTCGGATATCTCTGAGGGCTTCAGCCCCAGCGCGAGCCGCAATAGTTTCATGCGGTAACCGATCCTCTCGGGTCGCATCTCTGACGCGAAAGGTGTGGTGTTCTTTGCGGTGCTGTGGGCTGCGGCCATGGCGGGACAGTCCGCTATGACCGGATTGGTCGCAATCACCTTGTTGGCCCTATTGACCAGTGACCGAAATGGTCATTATATGAGGCCATGGCAAACAACCCCGTTACGGAAATCCTTGATCGCTGGCCGGATCGCCGGGCTGTGCACGAAGATGCGCGCACAGCAGACCCGAGCCTCGAAAAGGTCGCGGTCGATCGCTGGTTTCAGCGTGGGTCCGTGCCTCATCGTCATTGGCCCGCGCTCATTTCAGGCGCGAAGACTCGAGGTCTGCACGTGACAGCGGAAGACCTTTTGAGGGCGCACATCGCGTCGTCATCCACGACCGACGCCGCCTGATCACGGTCCGCGCCGCGTGACCGGCGCCAACGATGCCGATTGGAAGTCACATCCCGTTCCATGCGCTGAAAATTGCCACGAAATCGGATCCTCGCCATGAGAAACGA
>NZ_JAME01000090.1 GCF_000521865.1 Roseivivax isoporae LMG 25204 | reverse complement strand
ACCCGACGCTGCCGTTCCTCGCCCAGGGTGCGAACCTCGCGCTCGAGGATGCCTGGGTGCTGGCCGACGCGCTCTCGGGGGAGGGCAGCCTTGCGGACCGGCTGCAGGCCTTCCAGGCGCGCCGGCGCGGCCGCGCGGCCCGCGCCGTGGCGGCGGCCGACCGCAACGCGTGGAAGTTCCACCTGCGCAACCCGCTCCTGCGCGGCGCGGCTCAGGCGGCGCTGCGGCTCGGCGGGCGGCTCGCGCCCGACCGCATCCTCGGCCGTCTCGACTGGCTCTACGACCACGACGTGACCCGCGGCTGAGGGTCGGACCGGCGCTTCCACCAAGGAAGGGGGCGACAGCGGCGCCGCGACTGCCTACATCTGGCGCAAAGGAGGCCGGCCGATGGACACCACAGCCCCAGACCGTTTCGACACCATCCCCGAGACCGCGCTCGCCTGGCACCGTGCCGGCAAGGGTGCGGCCCTCGCCACCGTGGTCCAGACCTGGGGCTCGGCGCCGCGCCGCGTGGGCAGCCAGCTCGCCATCTCCGGCGATGCCGAGATCGCGGGCTCGGTTTCGGGCGGCTGCGTCGAGGGCGCGGTCATCGTCGAGGCGCTCGAGGCGCTGGAGGAAGGCGCCGCACGCGAGCTCGAGTTCGGGGTCTCGGACGAGGACGCCTTCGCGGTGGGGCTCGCCTGCGGCGGCACGATCCGGGTGCTGGTGGAACCCGTGGGCAGCGCGCTGCCCGAGGACATGCTGGCCGAACTGGTCGCGGCACGCGCCGCGCGCGAGCCCCGCGCCTACGTGGTCGACCTCGCCACCGGCGCGCGCCGGATCGACCGCGACGGCCACGACGACCGCTTCCGCATGGACCGCTCGGGGTTCGAGCCCGACGAGCGCACCTTCGTCGCGATCCACAATCCGCCGCTCCGGCTCGTCGTGGTGGGCGCGGTGCACATCGCGCAGGCGCTGGTGCCCATGGCGCGGATCGCAGGCTACGACCCGGTGGTCATCGACCCGCGTGAGACCTTCGCCAGTCCCGCGCGCTTTCCCGGCGAGCGCGTGGTCAACGACTGGCCCGACGACGCGGTGGCGGCGCTCCGTCTCGACGCGCGCACGGCGCTGGTGCTGCTGACCCATGACCCCAAGCTCGACGATCCCGCGCTCGTGCGCGCGCTGCGCTCGGGCTGCTTCTACATCGGGGCGCTCGGCTCTACCCGCACCCATGCCAAGCGGCGCGAACGGCTTCTGGCCGAGGGGTTCTCGGACGCCGAGATCGACCGCATCCACGGGCCCGTGGGGCTCGACATCGGGGCGGCCGGCCCCGCAGAGATCGCGGTCTCGGTCCTGGCCCAGATGATCTCGGTCCTGCGCAAGGGGGCAGCGTGAGGTTCGGCCCGGTCCCTCTCTCCGAGGCCGAGGGCGCGATCCTCGCCCATTCCCAGCCGCTCGAGCGCGGGCGGCTGCGCAAGGGCCGGGTGCTCGGCCCCGAGGACGTGGCGCAGCTTGCGGCCGCGGGGCTCGGCGAGGTGACGGTGGCGCGCATGGACCCGGGTGACGTGCACGAGGACGTGGCCGCCGCGCGCCTTGCCGCGGCGCTGGTGCCCGACCCGGAACGCGCGGGCCTGACCGTGGGCCGCGCCGCGACGGGCCGGGTGAACCTGCACGCGACCGCGCCCGGTGTGGCCGAGATCGACGCCGCGCGCATCGACGCGGTCAACGGCGTGCACCCGATGATCACCGTCGCCACCGTGCCGCGCTGGCAGCGCACCGCCGCGCGCACCATGGTCGCGACGGTCAAGATCATCTCATACGCGGTGCCTGAGGACGCGCTCGCCCGGGCCGAGGCGATGGGCCGCAACGCCATGCGCCTGCGCGCCGTGACGCTGTCGCATGTGGAACTGATCCAGACCGCGGTGCCCGGCACCGAGGAGGACGGCGCCAAGGGGCAGACGGCGATCGGCGCGCGGCTCGATCGGCTGGGCGTGGCTCTTGCGCCGGTGCATGTCGTGCCGCACGAGACCGGGCCGCTCGCCCGCGCGCTCGCCGCCTCGGAGGCCGAGGCGATCCTCGTGCTGACCGGCTCGGCCACCTCGGACATCGCGGACGTGGCGCCCGAGGCGGTCCGCCGCGCGGGCGGCAGCGTGCACCATTTCGGGATGCCGGTCGATCCGGGGAACCTCCTGTTCCTGGGCGACCTGCGCGGCCGCCCGGTGATCGGCCTGCCGGGCTGCGCCCGCGCGCCGGCGCTGAACGGCGCTGACTGGGTGATGGAACGCATCCTCTGCGGGGTCGAGGTCAGCCCGCGCGACATCGCCGGCATGGGAGTCGGCGGGCTGCTCAAGGAAGTGCCCCAGCGCGGTCGCCCGCGCGAGGGCTGAGCGCGTCACTCCACCTGCTGCAGGCCGAGCCGCTCGCGCAGCTGCTCGAGCACCGTGGCGAGGAGCTCGGGATTGTCCTCGGCGTTGCGGAGCGCGGTCATGGTCGAGGTCTTGACGCTGAGCGAGAGGTCCGACTGCTCCACCAGGCGCGCGACCTCCTCCGCATCGTAGCCCTCGACGCTGAGCGCCGCCGCCACGTCCGGATCGGGGGCCGCCGCGCCCTCGGCGGACACGGCCGCCGCGTCGGCGGCGGTGTCGGCTGCCGCGCCCGCGGCCTCCGCGGCCGCCTCGGCGGCATCCGCGGCCGCGGCATCGGCCTCGTCGC
>NZ_JAME01000089.1 GCF_000521865.1 Roseivivax isoporae LMG 25204 | reverse complement strand
CATCTGCAGCTGGTCGACCGAGATCAGCGTCGAGCCGTGCCAGACGTCGCCGGCCGTGTCCGTGAATCGCGCGTCGGTCCCGATGATGAAGCGGGCCGGCCCGTCCGGCGTGTCGATTGCGCACAGGTCGAGCATCCCCACGCGATCGTCGCGCGGGTCGAAGCCCTCGGGGAAGAAGCTCATCTGTTCAGGACCTCGCGGAAGGTCATGGTCGGCGCACTGGTGCGGGACTTGCCGTAGGCCAGTCGCGATCCGAGATCGTCGAGCGCCTCGAAAAGCCCGGTCGCGACGAGCGAGATCGGATCGCCGACGGCGATTGTCGCGCGCTGCAGCGTCACGCCGAGGCGGTAGACGTCGCCACCCTCGGCCGCGACCCAGAGCACGCCCATGGGCCAGTCGTCCGCGCTGATGATCTGGCCCTGTTTCGGCACCAGGCCGGGATCGGTCACCGTCACGAGGATCTCCTCGGCGCCAGGCGCGGCTGCGGCCGCCGCCGACACCTGCGGACCCGGGTCGAAGCCGTACCCGGTCGAGAACCGCTGGTCGTTCGAGAACGGCTTGCCCAGCCGGATCCAGTCAGCCGGAAGAACCTTCGCGCGGATGAACACGAGCGGGTCTGCCATGAACAGGCGGTAGATGCCGAGGCGCCCCTGTGCCGCCCACGCGATCGCCCGCCAGTAGGCGCTCTTCTCTGCGGTGAAGGAAAAAGCCATCTCGCCCATCCAGCGCGGGAACTGGTTGAACACGACCTGCGTACCGCCCCCGACCCGCTCGGCCTCAGCCTGCCCGCGCCAGTCGATCCACCAGTCGCGCTCGAGGGCGCACATCATGCTGTAGGGCACGGTGACGATCGGGCGTTGCATCAGGTGTTGGTCTCGCGAAGTCGGTTGAAACGGTCGCCGAAGCCGCGGTTGACGCTTCGCAGCACCGATCCGGCGGCAGCCTGCGCCTGCACCGCGCTGATGCGCTCGACCGCGGCCTGCCAGTTGCCGTCCCGATCGACGAACACCCTCACGTCGGCGATGCCGCCTGCCGCCTGGCCTTGTGATGGCCCGCGAAGTGCCTGCTGCGCCTGTGCCGTCGACAAGATGCGGCCATTCACCGCCGGCACGAAGGGTTCGGGGCCTGCCTCGCCCACCATGTAGGCGCGGCCGGCGCTGACGGGGCCTCCTGCGGCGCGCCGCCCGCCGATGACGCTGCTGATCGCAGACATGATGCCGCCGAGGAAACCGCCGCCGCCTCCGCCTTGCATGGTGCCGTTGAAGACGGACATGAGCGCCTCGCGGATCCCGGCCGAGAGGATGTCGGCCGCGATGCCGCGGAAGATGTTGCCAAGGGCCTCGCCCATGTTCTCGCCGTTCACGATGGCGTTCGCCATGGCGTCGGACACGCTCTCGATCCCCTCGATCACGGCGCCCCATTCGGCCTGCATCCGTTGCTCGTCGAGCCGCGCCAGCGCTGCGTTGTACTGATCCGTGGTCAGCTCGCCCCGCTTCTGAAGTTCGTTCAGGTCAGCGAGCTTGCGCTCGTACTCCTCGAGCGGGCCCTCGAGGTCGCGCAGGATGCGGTCGCGCTCGGAAAGGAGCCGGTTCGTCTCCTGCTCTGCCTTGCGTTCGGCCTCGGATTTTCCGCTCCCGCCGCCGCCAGAACGTCCCTTACGGCCTTGGGTTGAGAAACGCGGTGCATTGAATGCCGGAAGCTCGGGCGGCAAATAGTCGTCGATATTCCCGCCTTCTAGGTCGAGGGACGTGATCCCCTCCCCTGTAGTCATGCCTGGCGGCAGTTCCGCCATCGCACGCGCTGCGTTGAAGGCCGCCCACGCGGCTGCAGAACCCTCCATGTTGTCAGCGAGCCTCGCAGCTTGATCAGCTGCTGCACTTATAGTTCCGGCAAAGTCAGTCGCCGCAATCGTGCCGGCTGCAGTGGCCGCCTCGAGCAGCTGGCTAACCATCTCAGCGGCTTCGCCGTGTCCCTGCTCCACAAGCGCATTGACAAGATCGAGCTCTGCCTGCTGCTCACGTATGGACGATAGCAAGTCCTCGTTGGCATCAAGGACATCTTGTACTGCCTGCAGTCGCGCGCGCTCGACCTCGGAATTCATGAAGTCCGCGTTCGGGTCGAACTCCAACCCCTGGTTAACGTCGCGAAGAAGGCGGTCAAGCTGCTCACGGCTCGCCGCGAGATTTGCCTCAAGCGTTCTTCGTTGCCGGTTGAGCCGCTCGACCTCCAATGCAGCAAGCGCCTCGCGCGCCTGCGCTTCAAGCCGAAGGCTGGATAGAACCTCGGCAGTCACCTCCCTCTGGTAAACTCCGCTAAGGCGAACAGCTGCCGAATATCGGTCCTGCGCCTCGCGCGCAGCGTCGATAGCACTGGCGGCCGCGCTATACGCCCCCTGCACGTCAAGCTTCTCGATCTCTTCGCTTGCACCCATGGCGGCTTGCGCCACGCCGAAGAGGATCGGGATCGCCGCGCCGGCCGCGATACCGAGCGCCCCGAAACCGAGCGCGAGGTCCGGCGCCTGGATGGCCAGAGCCTGCAGGTAATTACCCGTCGCCGCGCCTTGCTGAGCGACTTGGGAAAGTTGCATCGAGACTTGGCGGAGCCCACCTCCGGCCGCCGCCGACGCGCCGCGGTCGACATCCCGAAAGCTCCGCTCAACGTTCTTGTTCGCAGCCTTGAAACGGTTCTCGGTGTTCTTGGCGGTTCGGGTGGTCTGCGTCTCGATGCGCTTCA
>NZ_JAME01000088.1 GCF_000521865.1 Roseivivax isoporae LMG 25204 | reverse complement strand
AGCGTGTCATTTCCGTTGCCGCCATCGAGCGAGTCATTGCCCGCGTCGCCACGCAGCAGATCGTCGCCCGCGGCACCGGACGCGGTGTCGTTGCCGCCGAGCCCGTTGAAGACGTCGTCGCCCCCGAGCAGGTTGATGCTGTCGGCCCGCGACGTGCCCGAGATCGTGTCGTTGCCCTCGGTCGCCACCGGCCGCGCTTCTTCCACGGTGATCGTCACGGTGGCGGCTTCCTCGCTGTCCTCGAAGCCGTCATTGGCCACGTAGCGGAAGCTGTCCGTGCCGGTGAAGCCCGCATCGGGCGTGTAGGTGAAGGCCCCGTTGGCCGAGAAGACGAGCGTGCCATGCGCGGCGTCCTCGACCACTCGCGCGGTCAGCGGATCGTCCTCTTCGTCGGTGTCGTTCGACAGGACGCCCCCCGCGGTGCCCACGGTGAGCGCGCGGTCCTCCACCGCCGCGTAACGGTCGTCGGCGGCCACGGGCGGCTCGCTCTCGTCGTCCTCGGTGATCGTCGCCTGGCCGAGCTCGGCGATGACGAGGTCGATGCCCACCGGCACGCCCACCTGCAGGCTGAAGGTCTCGTCGCCCTCGACCGCCTGGTCGTTCAACAGTTCCACGGAGACCGAGGCCGAGGTCTGCCCCCGGGCGAACTCGATGGAACCGGTGGTGGCGCGGTAATCCGATCCCGCCCGCGCGGTGCCGTCCACGGTGGCATAGGTGGCGGTGAAGGCTTGGGGCGCCGGCCGCGACAGCGAGATCTCGAAGGCGACTGAATCCGCGGGCTCCCCCGGGTCGCGCTCGAGCGCGTCCGCGGCGACCATGTAGAGTGCGAGCTTGCCGCCGGTGCCGTCGTCGTCGAGGATCCAGCTCGGCGTGCGCAGTTCGGCGGCGTCCCCGGCCAGCGTGGCGTTCTGCGCCGAATAGGCCTCGAGCAGGATGGTCTCGTCCGCCTCGGAGACGTTGTCGGCGTCGATACGGTAGCTCACGGTCTTCGAGATTTCGCCCGGCTGGAAGGTGACCGAGCTGCCGGAGAAGTACTCGTAGGCGTCCGATCCGGCCTGCGCGGTACCCGACAGGAAGCGGTACTCGACGGTCACCTCCTGCTCGGACGCCTCCGACAGGGAGATGGTCCAGTAGAGGTAGTTGGGATCGCTGGAGGTGGTGCCCTCGAAGGCCGAGGATCCCGCGACCGACACCACCGGTCCCTCGCCGGCATCGTCGTCGAGGATCGCCGCCGAGCCCAGCGAGACCTGCTCGAGCGCGGTGGGGTTCGACAGGCCGAGCGTGAAGAGCTCGGAGGGTTCGACCTCGGTGTCGCCGTTGATGACCACGCTGACCGCGGCCATGGTCTGGCCCTCGACGAAGGTGAGCGTGCCCGATTTCGCCTCGTAGTCGACGCCTTCCGTGGCCGAACCTTCCAGCGTCTCGTAGTCGATGCTGAAGGCCGCCGGCGCGGGACGGCTCAGCGAGAGCTCGAAATTCGCCGTGCGGGTGCCGTTGTCGCCCTCGACCACGATCGGGCGCGAGACGAAGACCGAAGGCGTGCTGCCGCCGTCGTCGTCGAGGATCCAGCCCGTCGAGCGCAGCACCGGCGCCCCGCCCGCCATGGTCGCACCCTCGACCGAGAAGGCCTCGAGCACGATGCTCTCGTCGGGTTCATTCACGTCGTCGCCGTCGATGCGGAAGGAAACGGTCTTCGAGGTCTCGCCCTCGGCAAAGGTGACCTCGTCGCCCGAGAAATACGCGTAGGCGTCCGAACCCACCTGGCCCGTGCCTGACAGGAAGCGATAGCCCACGGTCACCTCGCGGTCCGCGGCTTCGTCGAGCGTCAGCGTCCAGTAGAGGTAGTAGGGATCGCTGGTGGTGGTGCCCTCGAACGCGGAGGATCCCGCGACCGACAGCGTCGGCGTGCCGGCATCGTCGTCGAGGATCTGCGCCACACCGAGCGAGACCTCCTCGACGTCGTCGGGCCCCTCGACCGCGAGGGTGAAGATCTCGGTGTCCTCAAGCGTGCGGTCGCCGTTCACCTGTACCGAGACGCTGGCGACGCGCTGGCCGGTCACGAACTCGATCGTCCCCGAGCGGGCCACGTAATCCTCGCCGGCGATGGCCGAACCGTCCACGGTCCCATAGGTGAAGCTCAGCGGCGAAGTGGCGGGACGGCTCAGCGACAGCTCGAACTGCGCCTCGCGGGTCCCGTTGTCGCCCTCCGTCAGGATGGGGCGGGAGACGAAGAGCGAGGGCGCGCTGCCGCCGTCATCGTCGAGGATCCAGCCCGTCGAGCGCAGCACCGAGGCATTGCCGGAGAGCCGTCCTTCGCCGGTGGGATTGAAGACCTCGAGCACGATGGTCTCGTCAGGCTCGTTCACGCTGTCGCCGTCGATGCGGAACTCCACGGTCTTGGAGGTCTCGCCGGGAGCGAAGGTCGCGGAATCGCCCGAGAAGTAGGCGTATGCGTCCGCGCCGACCTGCGCCGTGCCCGACAGGAAACGGTAGCTGACGGTTTCCGTGGTGGAGGTGTCGCCGGACCGACTGATGGTCCACTGCAGGCGGCCGGGATCGGAAGTGGTCGTTCCTTCGGTGACGGTCGAACCGCTGACAGAAAAGAGTCCCATGAATCGCTCCTGGAAATTTGGGTCTTAAATGTGGCCGCAAAATGACCTTGCGTTAACCATTGCAGGGGGGATCACCCCCTGACAACAGCCATGGCAGCGTAAGCGAAATTCCGCTCACGCCAAGAGGTCGTAGCTCGTCCCACCGATCTGCAGCATCAGGCTGTC
>NZ_JAME01000087.1 GCF_000521865.1 Roseivivax isoporae LMG 25204 | reverse complement strand
AACAGCTGCTTGCGCGACAGGAAAGCGCCCGTCTGGGCGATGTTCTCGGTGAGCCTCACGCCCCGTCGCCGCAGGTACGCGACGAGCTGGATGAAGCTGTACGCGACGGCCCAGTCTGCGCCGTCAGACCAGTAGAAGAGGTGGGCATAGCCTGCCGCATCGGCACCGATCCGGATCCGGTCGCCCGAGCGCCTGATCAGGACATGATGACCGTCGGCGCCCCAGTGAAACGTGTCGCCGGCCGCCTCGTATGCCGAAAGGCCGTCGGTCCCTATGACGAAATCGGTGTCCGCCCAGGCAAAGCCAACGAGGTGGCTCCCTTCCGCGGGCAGCGTTCCGGGGTCAAGCAATAGGTCCGAGATCATGTTCTTGTCGAGGCTCAGGCAGTCAACGTGTCATTGGATGCCCGAGGCTCGAGGGATCCTCAACCGGTGGAATACTCAGTAGCGTCCTGCGCCTTGGGCGGCGCCGGCGGTTCACGCACCGGCAGCTTGGGCTATTCTGACTTGGCTGCGGCCGGGGGTTTCACGTTGAATTTCCGAAGATCCAGTATAGGGACATCACCCCCATCGTGGGCGCCTTTGCCGACCACGTGCCGCGCCGTCACAGACCGGAACAAAACCACCTTGGCTGTGGCGCATTCCGAATGCGCCACATCTGGTATTGGCTGGCGGCGCTGGTCAGCGATCAGCGGTTTCCCTCTTCCGATCTGAGAGAATGCGCGGCCCCGCTCAGGGCCGCGCGTCTTCAGCCACCAACGAGGCGACGATTACCAGTCGAAAATGCCTGCCTCTCCGGCATCGTCCCATTCGCCACCGTCCCAGTGGCCGTCTTCGTTGGCGTCGTAGCTCGCGTAATAGCCATCGTAGAACTCGCCCGAGTCGACATAGGCGTTGGCGTCGGCGTCCCAGGTATCGTAGTCCCAGTCTCCGCCGATCTCGTTGAACTCGTTCTCGTCGAGCAGGCCGTCGCTGTTGGCGTCCCAGTCGGAATAGGTTCCGATATCAGCCACACCACCGTAGAATTCGTCGCGGCTCAGTTCCTGATTGCCATCGCTGTCAAGCTCCGAGAATGACGCCGCGAAGGCGGGTGTGGTCCCGATTGCCAGGGCGAGGCTGAGGATGAAGGTGCGATACATGAGATTTCTCCCTAATTGATTGTGGCGTTTCACGTCAGCGGCGCATTGGCCACTGTCGATGGAAAAGGGAATCGCCCACCAAGCTTAACCGAAGCTTAGTGATCCTCGGCTTGCGGCTGCACCCGTCCGCCTCGGTCCTGCGGCGTGCGGGAGATGATGCCGGGCGCGCCCGTAACGGGAAGTGTCACCTGCATGCAGAGCCCGCCGCTATCTCGGTCGACGGCGACAACGTCGCCGTGGTGGGCAAGCGCAACGGCCTTGACGATCGCCAGCCCGAGCCCCGTACCCGGGCCAGAGCCATCGGCGCCGCTGTAGAAGCTCTCGAAAATTCTGGACTTCTGATCTTCGGTCAGACCCGGCCCGCGATCGCAGACGTACATCCGCATATGGTCCCGATGGCGGAGCACTCTCACCATGACCTTTTCGTCTGCTGGTGAGACACGCAGCGCATTGTCGATGAGATTGGTTACCAGCGAGCCGATCAACTCCGGCCGCCCGCTCACGCGCGTCTGGCCGGGACGGATCTCGACGTTCACCCTGTGGCGTGACGGCCCGAGGTCCGCAATGAGCTCTCTGACGAGATCGGCAAGATCGAATTCCCGGCTCGCGAGGTCGAGCGTTGACCTCTCGCTCCGGGCGATCACGAGAAGCTGCTCCACCAACTCGGTCATGCGACGCAATCCCTGATCGAGCTTTGTCAGCGCATGGAGCCTTTGCGCCGGATCCTTCGAACGCCGGGCGACGTCAAGTTGAGCGGCGCATCCGGAGAGCGGGGTCCGCAACTCATGTCCCGCGGCCGAGACAAAGGTCTGTTGATGGCGCAGGAGCTGCTTCAGTCTGTCGAGCAGGCCGTTCAGCGTGATCGTCAGGCGTGAGAGTTCCCGCGGCATGCTGGCGGGGTCGATCTCGAGCGCTCTTGGCCGTGTGACATCGAGCCTACCGATTTCGCGCTCTATATCCCTCAATGGCCGCAGACCCAGCCAGATCGCGGCAAGGACCGTAATGGCCAGCAAGACAAGCGCCGCAACGGTAGGAACAAGAATGTTTGATCGCACCATCCCCGCGAGCCGCCGGGTCTCGGCGTCCCTGATCGCGACACGGCCGGTCAGGCTGCGATCCGTGTTCTGGACAGTGAGCACACGCCAGTCCTCGCCGGCGCTGCGCTGATCGGAGAAGCCTTCATCTGTCCGCGGCATGTCCTGCGGAAACCCCATGCTGCGGTAGACCAGCCGCCCGTCGATCCCACGCAGTTCCGCAACCGGCGTAATCGCCGGGATGTTGTTCTCCGCACCCGCTGCATCGACGCCGGACAGCCCGGTTCCGGGTCTCTGTGCAAGCGTCACGGACGGTCCAAGAATGAACGTGACCCCGATCCGGAGACGTCCATCGACGTCCTGCCGCGCGATGTATTGCGAGCGAAACTCCGCATATATGAACGCGATGCTAAGGAGCACCGCCACCAACAGAACCAGCAGACCCGTCAGACGCAGATGCAGGCTGACGGCCGATTTCATGGATCGAGCCGGTATCCCAGCCCGCGCACCGTCCTTATCCTGGTCCGGCCGATCTTGTTTCTCAGCTTGTGGATGAGAACCTCAAGGGAGTTGCTCTCCGGCCCGTCCTCCCAACCATAGAGGCGCGCTTCGAGGGTGTCGCGTCCGACCGGCTTGCCCGCGCGCTCCAGAAGGATTTCAAGGATGGTGTATTCGAAGGTCGAAAGCTCCAGCGGGCGTTTTCCGAGAAACCCCGTTCGCCTTTCGCGCTCGAGACGTAGAGCGCCCTCCTCGAGAAGATTGTCCGCGCCCCCGGCAGCGCGGCGCTGGATCGCTCGCAGCCGTGCCGAGAGTTCCGGCATTGGGATCGGCTTCGTGACATAGTCGTCGGCCCCGATATCCAAGGTCTCGGCGCAGTGGGAATCCCGATCGTAGGCCGTCAGGACCAGCACTGGGACCAGGGAATTGTTCCGACGCCAGCGCTGGAGAACGCGCTTGCCGTCGACCCCGGGGAGTCCCAGATCAAGGATCACCGCATCGAAGTCGGAGTCCACGTCGGCCGCTTCCGCATCTCGGCCGCATGTTAGCCAGTCGACCACGTGACCTTCCAGCTTCAGTCCGTTGGCGAGCCCGTCGCCGAGCACCTGATCATCCTCCAGCAGAAGAATATGCACTGTCGTCCTCCCCCCGCGCTGGTCTTGCCCCCGTTTCATC
>NZ_JAME01000086.1 GCF_000521865.1 Roseivivax isoporae LMG 25204 | reverse complement strand
GCTGCTTCTAAGCCAACCTCCTGGTTGTTTTGGCCGTCTCACTTGCTTTCCCACTTAGCCATGAATTGGGGGCCTTAGCTGGAGGTCAGGGTTGTTTCCCTCTTCACGACGGACGTTAGCATCCGCCGTGTGTCTGCCATCTAGTACTCCCGGGTATTCGGAGTTTGGTTAGGATCAGTAAGCCTGTGGGGCCCCATTACCCATCCAGTGCTCTACCCCCCGGGGTATTCGGATGACGCTCTACCTAAATAGATTTCGCGGAGAACCAGCTATCTCCGAGTTTGATTGGCCTTTCACCCCTAGGCACAACTCATCCCGACCTTTTTCAACAGGTGTGGGTTCGGACCTCCAGTTAGTGTTACCTAACCTTCATCCTGGTCATGCCTAGATCACTCGGTTTCGGGTCTGATCCATCCAACTCGACGCCCTATTAAGACTCGCTTTCGCTGCGCCTACACCTAACGGCTTAAGCTTGCTGGATAGACCAAGTCGATGACCCATTATACAAAAGGTACGCCGTCACAAGACTGGACACTTATGACGATCTTCGCCCCGCGAAGACCGGAAGGCCCTCCCCGGCAGGGAGAGCCCCGTCTGACCCTATCGCAGCGGCACCGACACCCGTATCTGCACCGTCTCGATGCCCGGATTGTCGTCGTAGAGGCCGGCATTGGAGCGGTGGTCGTAGCTCAGCGCGTAGCGCCAGCCATTTGCCGCCTCGTAGCCCAGCTCGATCCCGGACCGGAATTCCACCGGGCCGCCGAGATCGAAGCCGTCGCCTTCCACGTAGAGGCCCGGCATCGCGTGCAGCTCGCCGTAGAACGGCGTGCGCCCGAACTGCCAGTCCCAGGTCACCCCTGCGCCGAGCCACGTGCCCACGCCGTCGCCGGCCGAGAGGCCGAGCGCGGTCCCGAAGGGACCGAAGCGTGTCCGCGGATCGTATCGCAGGTAGACCTCGGTGCCCTCGTCGGCGCGCCGCTCCACCACCGTGCCGGCCGAGAAGGCCAGGCGCGGGATGTCGTCGGTGCGCTCGAGGCACCCGCCTCCGCTGCCGCAATGCGTGAGCCCCATATCCGCGAGGCCCGCGATCAGCAGCAGCGCTGCAAAGGTTCCATCAGCCATCTTGTAAAGCCCTGTCACGTCGTTGCTCGGAGGCTGTATGCGCTCCGGGCCGCGACGATGGCAAGGCTCGATGGCCTCGGATCGTCATAAGAGTCCAGTCAAGCTCCGACTGTTTGTAGGCGCTCGGTTTCAGGTACTGTTTCACTCCCCTCGTCGGGGTGCTTTTCACCTTTCCCTCACGGTACTGGTTCGCTATCGGTCAGTAAGGAGTACTTAGCCTTCGGAGGTGGTCCTCCGATCTTCGGACAGGATTACACGTGTCCCGCCCTACTTGATACGTCCCGTCACGCTTCCCGTACGGGGCTGTCACCCGCTATGGCATACCTTTCCAGGTATTTCCGGTCACGTTCAGGGTTCGGCTGGTCCGCGTTCGCTCGCCACTACTAACGGAGTCTCTATTGATGTCCTTTCCTCCGGGTACTTAGATGTTTCAGTTCCCCGGGTTTGCTCTCAAAACCCTATGTATTCAGGTCTTGAGTACCTGTTCATGAAGGTTATTAGCCGCCGTGAAGCGGTAATAACCAACATTCAGGTGGGTTGCCCCATTCGGAGATCCGGGGATCGGTGCCAATTCTCGGCTCCCCCCGGCTTATCGCAGAGTATCACGTCCTTCATCGCCTCTTACTGCCAAGGCATCCACCAAACGCCCTTCTCGCGCTTGATCCGATCCGGAAAGAGACAGACATCTTCATGTCGCCGCGGGCCGCGCTGGTTCGTCGCCGCCCTTTCTCCCGGATCAGAAAGCATACTATCCCGCGCCCTTCAGTCTCCTGCGCGTTGCGCAGTCTGCTCAAGGGCACTTGGTTAGTGTACTTGACTTGGACAACGATTGCCCGTTTCGGTCCGGGATACGGGTATGGGCGCCTTACTCAGCAGACCCCCTGCCCGCCGCTCGCCAGAGGCGAGACCGGCCGAGATGTTCCGCACACTCGCGGACATCAGGCAATGTTGATTGTATCTCTCTTCACGATTTCAAGTGTCGTCCGATTGGACGGGCAAGCGCTGCGCACAGCGCTTGCCGATCCCATCGGATATGGCGGCTGGTGGAGCCTATCGGGATCGAACCGATGACCTCCTGAATGCAAATCAGGCGCTCTCCCAGCTGAGCTAAGGCCCCATGATGCCACGCGTGAGCGGGGCGATGGTGGGTCGAGGAGGACTTGAACCTCCGACCTCACGCTTATCAGGCGTGCGCTCTAACCACCTGAGCTACCGACCCTCATGCCGGCCGCATGAGCCGAGTGGCAGTGCCACGAGGTACGCCGGCGTGCGGATACGAGCGCGACCCTGGCGGATCGCAGGTGATTTCCCGCATCCTGCTCTTTTCCATAAGTCTGAAGAGATATGAGGACGGTCCGGTCCGATATGCTTCCGAAGAAGCTGCTAAGTGACCTTCGAGCATCGTCGTGACGATGCTGACCGGGTCATCCTTAGAAAGGAGGTGATCCAGCCGCAGGTTCCCCTACGGCTACCTTGTTACGACTTCACCCCAGTCGCTGATCTTACCGTGGCCGGCTGCCTCCCGAAGGTTAGCGCACCGTCGTCAGGTAAAACCAACTCCCATGGTGTGACGGGCGGTGTGTACAAGGCCCGGGAACGTATTCACCGCGTCATGCTGTTACGCGATTACTAGCGATTCCGACTTCATGCCCTCGAGTTGCAGAGGACAATCCGAACTGAGACGGCTTTTGGGGATTAACCCATTGTCACCGCCATTGTAGCACGTGTGTAGCCCAACCCGTAAGGGCCATGAGGACTTGACGTCATCCACACCTTCCTCCCGCTTATCACGGGCAGTTTCCCTAGAGTGCCCAGCCGAACTGCTGGCAACTAAGGATGTGGGTTGCGCTCGTTGCCGGACTTAACCGAACATCTCACGACACGAGCTGACGACAGCCATGCAGCACCTGTCACTCGGCCACCGAAGTGGAAACTCCGTCTCCGGAGCGGTCCGAGGATGTCAAGGGTTGGTAAGGTTCTGCGCGTTGCTTCGAATTAAACCACATGCTCCACCGCTTGTGCGGGCCCCCGTCAATTCCTTTGAGTTTTAACCTTGCGGCCGTACTCCCCAGGCGGAATGCTTAATCCGTTAGGTGTGTCACCGACACGCATGCGCGCCGACGACTGGCATTCATCGTTTACGGTGTGGACTACCAGGGTATCTAATCCTGTTTGCTCCCCACACTTTCGCACCTCAGCGTCAGTATCGAGCCAGTGAGCCGCCTTCGCCACTGGTGTTCCTCCGAATATCTACGAATTTCACCTCTACACTCGGAATTCCACTCACCTCTCTCGAACTCAAGACTGGGAGTTTTGGAGGCCGTTCCGAGGTTGAGCCCCGGGATTTCACCCCCAACTTTCCAATCCGCCTACGCGCGCTTTACGCCCAGTAATTCCGAACAACGCTAACCCCCTCCGTATTACCGCGGCTGCTGGCACGGAGTTAGCCGGGGTTTCTTTACCGGGTACTGTCATTATCATCCCCGGCGAAAGAGCTTTACGACCCTAAGGCCTTCATCACTCACGCGGCATGGCTAGATCAGGCTTGCGCCCATTGTCTAAGATTCCCCACTGCTGCCTCCCGTAGGAGTCTGGGCCGTGTCTCAGTCCCAGTGTGGCTGATCATCCTCTAAAACCAGCTACTGATCGTAGGCTTGGTAGGCCATTACCCCACCAACTACCTAATCAGACGCGGGCCGATCCTTCCCCGATAAATCTTTCCCCCGAAGGGCGTATGCGGTATTAAACCCCGTTTCCAGGGCCTATTCCGCAGGGAAGGGCACGTTCCCACGCGTTACTCACCCGTCCGCCGCTAAGCCCGAAGGCTTCGCTCGACTTGCATGTGTTAGGCCTGCCGCCAGCGTTCGTTCTGAGCCAGGATCAAACTCTCAAGTTGAAAGCCCCGAAGGACTATCCTTGACGTTCGAACCTCTGCACATCCTATCGGCCCGGCTAGGACCGATAGAGTCATCTGTCTGATGTGCTTCAGTCTCCAGAGGAAACCGAAGTCCATACAAGACAGTGAAGCTGACACTCACATCATCGGAACCGAAGTCCCTAGTGAGCCGACATACAGACGTCTGATCCATCGAAATGAACCGAAACCGCCCGCATATCTCTTCAGATACTCGCGATGTCAAAGAGCGTGAGAGACCAAAACCGAACGGTTGCGCCCTAACTTCACGGCGCGCCCGCCCGTCATGCCTCTCGATGTTCCGTCCGCCTCGTCTGCTGCACCGCATCGACTTCCGTCTCCGCGCCGCCGCCCCGTCTGGCGTCCCGTCCGCGCCTCAGCGCCGCCGGTGAGGGGCTATCTACGGATTACTCCAAATACCCGCAAG
>NZ_JAME01000085.1 GCF_000521865.1 Roseivivax isoporae LMG 25204 | reverse complement strand
GGACTCCAAAGGGAGCAGGTCAGCGTCGTCGGAGTCGATCCTGTCGGCCTTCTTCACTTTCGCGATGGCCGCGATCTGCCTGTCGAACTTCACCTTGCTCTTCGTGACCTGCGCGTCGACCGCATCGACCTTCAAGCCGCCTCGGCGCATGGCATCGGCCATCGAGGCGGCCGCTTCTGTCGCGGCGAGGAGATCGAAATCAGCGACTTCGAAAACCGACTTCGATGTCACCATCGAGATGATGTCGGACGCCATCGGACCTGCTTTGACTAGAAATCCCGTGAAATATCGATAAGCTTACTCGCATCTGCACGGTGATGCGGGAGTTCCCATGTACCTCACGAGGATCGACCCCGGCGAAAAAATGTACCGGTTCTACCACCTCGAGATCGTCCCGGGTCTGTTCGGAGACTGGGGCTTGGTACGGGAGTGGGGGCGGATCGGCTGGCGCGGACGGATGCGGACAGATTGGTACGACAGCGAGGCCGACGCCAAGAACGCGCGCTTCGGGCTGTAGATGCAGAAGTCGAAGCGAGGTTACATCTGATGCCGAGAAGCAGAGAGATCACCACGGACGAAGCTCGCGAGAGCCGGAACCGGCAGTGGCGTGAGCAGAATTCCCGCGCCTTGGCTCAGTACACCGAGGAAGTCGAACGGGAGGGCCTGGCGCTGGCCGCGTACCGGTCGTTCTGATGGCTGGTTCACCGAGGGACCTCGAGCGGGTGTGATCGTGCGCTCAATGTAGCGGTACTTAACATAATGTTTATTACCGGCTCCTTGAATTGCGGCGTCACCGCGCGCACTTATCAATCGTTCTTCACCTTCTGCACGGCCGTCTCAATGTCGAAGTGGCAGGAAATCATCGTCATAGAGATCGGGATCGGCGTCTGACATACTCATGACGACCCGACGATCTAACGGTGCGGTGGCGATCAATGGATGAAAACGAAGAGCGGCGCCGGAAACGGCTGGAGGACAACGCCGACGCCTTGCGCAAGCGGCCTGGCACGAGCAGCATGATCATCCGCTCGCTGAGATCATGACGTTTCCGTCTCAATCTATGCACTCGGCAGCTGATCGCCGGCGCTTAAGCGGTCCCGGGATGAGGACCTTCCTTCGCATCTGCGAGCGCTTGTCTCTCGCGCGAGACCAGCAGATCGCTCTCCTCGGAGCCCCCGATGCGTCGGCCTATGACGCTTGGGCTGCAGCAGCCCAAGGCAGGGATTTTGATCTCATACTGTCTGAAGACGTCCTCATGCGGATCTCCGCGGCTCTCGGTATCTACAATGGGCTCGAGATCTACCTCACCGGCGACGGACAAATCCTCTGGCTGACATCGCCACATCGAGGGCCGGACTTCAGCGGTCTGCGACCGTTGGATCTCATGCTCAGCGGTGACCTGGAGGACCTTCTGACCGTGCGGAGATACCTCGATGCGCGATGCGATGGCGTCCCGCCGCCAGGCTCGGATGACTACGAGTTCATCACCGAAAACGACATCGTCTGGATCGAGTAAGCTGCTCTTTGCTCTTGCTGCTCTGTCCGAGGATGCATATGCTCAAGGTGTGACAGAGAGCTCAGCCCCTCGGGGTTGTAGTCTTCAGGAGGTGATCGGAGTTCCCGCTCTGGTAACCTCTTTTTTTCAGGATTACTTCCCCTGCCCCGCCGCGGCGCATGCTGACTGCGTCTGGAACGAGATCAGACGCCTCGACGCCGGTAGCTCGCGGTATGTTACGGTATGTAACCCCTACATACCGCGAGCTACCCAAGCAGATCAGGAACTTACCTGGAGACGTGCTCATCGCAACGAACCATTGCGGCGCCGCATTGCCGCAGCTGCCCCGGACGGCCGCAGACCTCGCAAGTTAAGAGAGAGCGTCGCTCGGCTCGCTCAACGATCTCGTGGATCGTGTCATCGTATCGCGTCATGTAGATTCGCAGCCGGCCGGATTTCTCTTTGATCTGGACGACTTGGTATCGCCCGATTTTGCTGATTTCGGTGAGTGCGTCGTCGATGATCTCATGCCACCCGGGCCCGCACTCGATACCCCAGCCGCTGATCGGTGCGCGGCGGCTGGTTGAGATGACTGCGCTGTGGCGCTTGAGGAGTTCGTCTGCTCTCATGAGCGCAGTTTACGTGCTAGAGAACAAAAATGAAACTCGCATGCATCGCGGACCTGCATATCGATCTTTGGTGCGCCGCTTAAGCTGACCCTCGCGACCTTCTGCCGCCCGAGGTTTGGACGGCTGACATCCTGATCCTTGCGGGCGATGTCGCGAACGGTTTTTCGAAGGGGTGGCGTCGGATTCTGCCGCTTGTTTTCGAGCGCATCGATCCGGGACGCGTCCACGTTTTCCCAGGAAATCACGACTTTTATCGCGGTCACCTCGACGCGCCCGGAAAACTGGCGGCGGTCTGCGTGGAGCTTGGATGTCACTACGCGCAGCAGAGCGAAATCCGCCCCGCTCCGGGGCACCGGATCCTCATGTGCACACTGTGGACGGACTTTGACATCGGCCCCCTGCCCGTCGACGTCGCGATGCATGCCGCCGAAGACAAGATGAACGATTACAGGCACATTAGACTGTCGAAAAATGGGTACAGGCGGATCACGGGGCCCGACATCTGCACCGCACACAAATTAGACCGCGCGTGGCTCGAGGAGAGGCTTGCTGAGCCATTTCAGGGCGAGACGACGGTGATTACGCATCATGCGCCGCATCCGCGCGCGCTTCGTCATCCAGAAGCCGATGTTGCTGCCGCATATGCGAGCGATTTTTCTGACATGGTCCTCGCATATCGCCCCGCGAGATGGCTGTACGGGCATACGCATCATCCGGTCGATTTCAGGATCGGCGGCTGTCAAATTCAGAATGTATCGGTGGGATACCCGGCCCAAGAGGACCTCCTGCGGTCACCCGCAGCGCCAAAATATGTGTTCGATCTCCCGGATGTGGTGGCTGACAATGTCTGATCCTGAAGTGCACCCAGACGTCGCTGCGGCCGTCGAGCGAGCGCGTGACCGCGGCCGCAGCGACTACACGTGAACGGTCACTATCCCTCCGGCGCATCGTCGGACCCTTCTGTGCGATCAATTGCCGGATGGGACCGCGCGTGGCGCCGCCGGTTCGCTTCTTCATGTAGAACGGCCTCGTGCTGATTGTTGCGAGCTCGAAAAAATCCTGAAAACTGGAGAACGGCCGCATTTCCGGCGAGCGTGTAGAGCAACTCCATGACGACCCCGAGTGCGATTTCAGGATCGCCGGCTTCCACGCGCACGATGTCTGTTTCCAGCACGCCGCTGGCTTCAGAGAGATCTTGCACAGTGATCTCACGGCGCCTCCGCATATCACGGATCGATCTGCAAAGCTGCGCAGCGGCGGTATCTGCTCGATGACTGGCCATCAGCCGACCGGTAACTCGCAGGCACGGCGCGCAGCATCCACGAGCCGCTCGTCACCGGTCTCAAAAAGGTCGAGCGGGCAGGGCCCGTCGAGCGCCTCGTTGCTGGAGACTGCCCAGAAAGCCTTCTGCCACGGCGTTAGATCGTCCGGCAAAGCCGCCATTACGCGGCGCCAGATCGGCCACAGATCGCCCTCAGGCGCAAGCTGCCATGCCGGCGCAAAGCTTTCTCCGCGGTATTCGAGGATGAGTGCCCCTTCGGGAGCCTCACTACCAGGGATGCAGTCGAACTCTCGCACAAACTGCTGACGCATCGCAGCATTCGCTCGATCAATCCGATCCTCGACACTCTCCATTTTATGTCCTCGCGTCAGAGACTTGGCCACACTATATCACACTCATGAAAAGCGACGATATTCTCTTCTTCGGCGACCCTCACGGGAATTGGGACCCCCTCTACGAAGCCCTCGAGGAGCGGCCCCGCGCTGTCATCGTTCTCGGCGACCTGGCAGAAGCCAAGCTGGACCCCAGCGGCGTACAGCGCGCCCGCGATGCATTTGACGCCGTGCTCGATGCAGGCGCCCAGCTTGCTTTCATTGTCGGAAATCACGACAGCGGGTCGGATGAGCTATGGAAGCTCGTGGAGGACTACGATCAGTACCGGATCGACGGCCGTGTGATCGATATCGACGGGCTCAGGATCGCAGGTCTCGGAGGCGTTATCAGAGCCCGCCTGTGGCCAGGAGAGGGCGAACCACGGTACGCGACCGAGGCGGAGCTGATCGCGCGGACTCCTCGTCAAGAACGGTGGAGAGGCGGCATCCCTCAGGTTCATCGGACTACGATCATGCCGTGGACTGTTAAGGAGCTCCGTTTGCACCAAGCGGACGTACTGATCACGCATGAGGCGCCCCTGCCCCATCAGCACGGTTTCGGATTTCTGAATGACCTTGCGCTCGACATGAGCGCACGGATGATCGTGCACGGGCATCATCATCAGACGTATTCAGAGGTGACGGATGAGGGTATCGGGGTCCAAGGCGTCGGTCTCGCAAGGACATGGAGGCTCGTTCTGAAGAGCTGAACGAGGCGGGCGCCTGTGTCACGCTCGGCTCGAATCCAGTCGACGGTACGGAAGGTGGAACTAAGAATCCGATATTGCGGATTGCTTCTCCAATTATGCGCAGGCACGGGGCCTGCGCCAAAGCAACACACAGGTACCAACTAGGACATATTGACAAAAGGGATTCACACTGCGCGGCAAGCGTGATCCATGTGTGGATGCCCCCGTTGGTGCAAAGCGTCTTCGGAAGACTCGAGCTTGTGATCGGTTGCTTTCATGCGTCAGGCCTGAAGTTGCGGCGCT
>NZ_JAME01000084.1 GCF_000521865.1 Roseivivax isoporae LMG 25204 | reverse complement strand
TCTGTCGCGCGATCGTAACTTGAACGTGTTGCGGGAGGGTGGCCAATCGGAGGCGCGCACTCGCACCCGCAGCGAACGGCGGGAAGGGTCCGCGCTCCGGCCATTCAGCCGAGGCGTAGTGGATGACCGGAGCGAGCGCTTAGCGAATGCTGCGAAGTGCATGAACTCGGGACCGGCGAATTGCGCTGCAGTCGCAGAGAGCGTCGACCGGCCCATACATGACAGATCCCCGCTACCTGACCGTGGCCGGCAGACCATGACAATCGCTACGCGCCATCCCCCCGCAGCGGTCTGGGGCTCGTCGAGCGCAGCCCGTCGATATGTTCCCACAGGTCCGGCGTGACGGGGTTTCAGAGCGCGTCGAGTACGATGTCCAGCCCCTCACGGCGGGCGTGTTTGGAGGCAGGGACGAAATCGCTGTCACCGGCCATGAGCACGATCCGGTCTACCAGCTTCTTTTCGGCGAGGAGCGCGATGTCTACGCCGATCTTCAAGTCCACGACCTTTTGGCGGGCGTAATACGGGAAGTCGTCATCGGTTAAGTTGGTCCATATCCGGTCGCCCCTCAGTAGGGACTTCAGTACACCGGGGCGCAGCGCCCATTCAGCGTTCTTTTCGTCGAGATGCCCCAGACTCAGCGGTACCTTGTGCTGGCGGCGTAAGGCGTCGTGGAGCGCGTGACGGAAAACGGCTTGTTCGGTTTGGGCCAAGTTCACCGCTCTACCGCTGACGGGCTGGTGGATGCGCTTCGATAGGGGCGGGCAGTCGTAGAAAAAGATGCGGTGCAGTTCGTCGATCCGGTTGGGATCGGTCTCCATCCGCGTTCCTCCGCGGCGGCGGGCGCAGATGGGCGAGGCACATGCGGTGCAGCTCGGACGCTGCGACGCCTGCGTCGGACCGGGCGAGGTTGGGGTAGAGCTTGGGGAAGCGGCGGACGAAGAAGCCTCCATCCACGAGCGAAGAAGCCTCCATCCACGAGGACGGCCGTTCGCATGAAAAGGTCTTAGCAGGCTATAGAAACAAGAAAGCCCTCCGTGGTGGCCGATCCGCTATTAGTATGGATCGACGACGGACGGAGGACTAAAGCCGTATATCGGCGATACGGCCGCTAAAGTCAATGTGTCGCACTGACCCGCTAGACTATGGCCTATTGAAGCGGACCTTCCGGCATGGCGCAGCGAAAGCTCACTCCGTCCGCGGTGCCGCCGCTAGCGAAAGCCGCGGCGAATGGCAGGAAGGAGCCCGGTTGCGGAAGAAGTAAATTCTCGCTGCGTGCTGCTCGCAGCGGTTTTCTGTTGCGGCGCAGCAATTTTTCATGTCGCATCGCAGCTGTGGATCCGGTCATTCAAACTGAGCGCAGCGAAATCCTTGGGAGCAGCGACCGCACCGCGGGATTTTCCAGTCGTTCCAAACTTCGCCGTACAGGCGCTAAACTTCGCCCCCGCGTTTTGCAGACGCAACACGCCAAAGCTCAGCAGTGCGGCGTATAACGCGGAAGCAGTCCCTCGAGCCATCTCCGAGGACTCAACCTTTCCGGACCGCTCACGGCACTCATTCATCTTGAAATCAGGGCGGGGCGAAACCCAGTCCTTAATTCATCACCTGCTCAGGGCCAGATAACATCGACGTAGCCGACATACCCGGCAAGAAGCACGGCGCCCTCCCAACGTACGATCCTGAGCCCCGTCCAAGCGACAATGACCAGCGCCAGCGACACGCCGATCATTACAAGGTTGTCGAAGCTTACGATTTCCGGCGGGACCGCGCCCGGAGCAATAAGTGCCGTAAAGCCGCCGATCCCAAGAATATTGTAGATGTTAGAGCCGACGATGTTGCCGAACGCCACGTCGCCCTGTTTCCTCAGACCCGCCACCACGGATGTTACGAATTCCGGCATCGACGTGCCCACAGCAACGATAGTCAGGCCGATCACCGTCTCAGAGATGCCGAAGCCCAGAGCGAGCGACACCGCGCCGTCCACGAGGAAGCGACCGCCGAACACCACGAGAACCAGTCCGGCAATCGCCGTCACTACCGAAACCAGTAAAGATCGTTGCGGAGATTCTGGGGGTGCAAGCGCCGCGTCGGTCTCCTGCAGAGCGAGGCTCTTGTCGTAGACCGCGCCATGCCCCGCCGGCGCGGACGCCTTTTCCTGGCGGAAAGCGAGGTAGATGTAGGCGATCAGCATCGCCACGAAGATCGCGCCCACCACCCGTCCGAGCGGCATGGCGAACGCAACGACCGAGAATGCGATGGCGACGGACAGCATGACCAGGCCATCACGCTTCAGGGCCACGGAGGTGATGGCCATCGGGCTGATCAGGGCCGCAACGCCTGCGATCAGCAGGATGTTGGCGATATTCGAGCCGACGATGTTGCCATAGGCGATCCCCGGTGCATCCGAGAGCGCCGCCTGCACGGATGTGACAAGTTCGGGGGTCGATGTCCCGAAACCGACGAGTGTCAGGCCGATGACCAGTGGCGAAACACCGAGCCCCGTCGCGACCTGGACTGCGCCTCGCACCAGCAGTTCGCCGCCGGCGACCAGCAGGACAAGACCTCCGATGAGGGGCAGCCAGATCTCCAACACGTTCAAACTCCTTTCGTTTTTAGCTTGAAGGCTAACAGATGAACTGAATTCGTCTACACTGCGATCTGCGACCCCATCTCAACCACGCGATCGCGAGGAAGGTGGTAAAAGTCGCTGGGGTCGGCCGCGAGACGCGACATCAGGATGTAGAGACGGTCCTGCCAGACCGGCATCCCGACCGTCGGACTCGGCACAATCTTTCGACGACCGAGGAAGAACGACAGTTTTCGACCCTCGAAATCGAGCCTCTCCTTGCGCAGTTCTCCCAGCGCCCGGTTCACGTTCGGCATTTCCATGAAGCCGAACCGAAGCGTCACGCGGGTGAACCTATTGTTGATCCGCTCGACCCTTGCTCGCTCGCAGGCAGATATCCGCGGTTCCTCCCGTGTTTCCACGGTCAGAACGATGATCTGCTCGTGCAGGACGTGATTGTGCTTGAGATTATGCAGCAGGGCGGGAGGCGTCGAATGGGGGTCGCTCGTCAGGTAGACAGCAGATCCTGGCGCATGCAGCGCCGAGCCGCGTTCGATCTGCCGGATGAATCGATCTAGCGGGACCGCCTGCTCGCGGCTCCGCCGAAACAGGTCCCGCGTGCCCCGCGCCCAGGTCCACATGGCCACCCCGATCAAAGCTCCGAGGAGGAGAGGTACGTATCCGCCTTCCGGGACCTTGAGCAGGTTGGCCGAGAAGAATGCAGCTTCGATCAGGAGGATAGGTATAACGACAGCTGCAATCAGCGACCAGGACCAGTTCCGGACGTGCCGAAGCATCAGCATGGCGAGCGCCGTCGTGACCAGCATCGTGCCGCTGACCGCGATCCCATAGGCAGCGGCCATGCTGCTTGAGGTCTGGAATTCGAGGACGAGAAGCAGCACCCCCGCAAGAAGCACAAAGTTGATGGCAGGGAGAAAGATCTGACCGCTCTCGCGATCCGACGTGTGTCTGATCTCGAAGCGAGGCAGGAGCCCGAGCTGAACTGCTTGCCGGGTCATTGAGAAGGCGCCAGTGATGACCGCCTGACTCGCGATGACGGTCGCGACCGTTGCCAGGATCACCAGTGGTAGCAGCGCCCAGTCCGGCGCGAGCAGGAAGAACGGATTCTCGAGCGCTGATCCGTTCGAAAGTATCAGTGCCCCTTGGCCGAGATAGTTCAGCGCCAGCGCAGGAAAAACCAGACTGAACCAGGCATACTGGATCGGGCGGCGCCCGAAATGGCCGAGGTCGGCATAAAGCGCCTCCGCTCCGGTCACCGCGAGAAAGACCGCACCCAGCACGAAGAAGGCGACGAGCCCGTGCTCGACAAGGAAACCGGCGGCGAAGGCGGGGTTAAATGCCGCAAGAATACCCGGTGCCTTGATCACCTGCACGAGGCCCAAGAGCCCCATTGCGATGAACCAAATGGCGGTGATCGGCCCGAACCAGCGCGCAAGCGGCCCAGTGCCGCGGCTCTGGATCAGGAAAAGCGCGGTAAGGATGACGAGTGCGGTCGGCAAGACGTACGGCTCGAAGACCGGCGTTACCAGCTTCAGACCCTCCACTGCGGATAGAACCGAGATCGCCGGTGTGATGATCGCGTCGCCGAAGAACAGAGCCGCGCCGGCAATGGCCAGAAGGAAAATCGCCAGCCCGCCGCGCCGGGTCGCCGACTGGACGAGAGCGTACAGCGCCAGCACGCCACCCTCCCCGCGATTGTCGGCCCGTAGCAGGAACAGGACATATTTTGCAGTCACGACAAGGATCAATGCCCAGAGCAGAAGGGAGACCACGCCGATCACCTCGCCAGAGGTCAGGCCGTCCTCGGCCGCGGGCCGCAGGGCTTCGCGTAGCGCGTAAAGCGGACTGGTGCCGATATCACCGTAAACGACACCGATCGCGCCGATCGTCAGGGCCAGCGCGCGCCCGTGCCCGCTTGGAGACACAACATTCATGGAGTTCAAGCCAGGAAAGGAGGCCAGCTTGCCCATCAGAAGATCCGAGCAAGAGCAAAAGCGCCGCCACCGATCATGGCCGTAACAAAGATGATAGCAAAAGCGGAGCCCAGAAATCCCAGAATGAGCCAAATCCCGTCGCGCTCGCTCAACGCGAGTCCCAGAGCGATGATTGCCAGTGCAGGCACACCATTGGCGAAGGGGATCGGCAGGAACAGCAGCAGCGACATCACCAGACACGCAAATCCGATCAAGCGGTCAATCATCGCGGTGGTTGCCCGCGGCCAGAACCGCGGTCGTGCAAGACGTTCGATACGTTCGACCCACGGCAAGGAGTAGTGGACGATCCGCGCAAAATGGGCACGATCCACAGATCGGTCGCTAAGAGCTCTCGGGAGCCAGACAGTGGACTGTCCCGCCAAGAGTTGAAGGGCCAGGACCATCAGAGGCAGGCTGGTGATGACGGAGGAGCCCGGCAGGTAGAGAAAAACGTTGGGCACCGCAAAAAGTATCATCAACGGTGCAAAGCTACGATCGTGAAGCCCAGCCACGAGATCGCCAAGAGCAATGCGCGGACCGAGGCCGCTCTCGAGAGCCCGCAGGACATCCGAAAGGCGGCGCGGCGCTCCATCTTGCGCCGCATCAAGAGAGGAGACGATGGTCATTTGATGTCGGGATCCATCTCAACAACACTAACAGTCCGTGAGCGTGCCGAAACCTTACCCGTCTTCCAGATCGAGAAGCCAATGCCCGCGCCCAGGATCGCGAAGGTGATGCCGAG
>NZ_JAME01000083.1 GCF_000521865.1 Roseivivax isoporae LMG 25204 | reverse complement strand
ATGCCATTTCCATCATTTGTAGACATTTTTTTGGCACCCCGCCGAGGCCCCCGGTATGTCTGTCGCCGAGGCCAAAGTCGCGCTGTTGCCGAACCTGTCACATGAATTGTTTCCTGGGAGCGAAAAGACAGGATGGTACCTGAAGCCACAATGGCAATGGGCCATGAATTTTTGCCAATGCCTGTAACGAGCAGGGGGTGCGATGCTCAATAAGATTGAACTCGGTAACGGCGCGAGATGGCTCGATCTTGTCTCCCCGTCCGCGACGGAAGAAGCCGAGGTCGAGGGGGCTCTCGAAATCGATGTCCCGACGCAGGACGACATTCGGAAAAACGAACCATCAAGCAGGCTCTACCGAGAGGACGGCGGCACCTTCATGGCAGCGCAGATCGTCACCGTTGGGGAGGCGCCGCTTCCTCAGACCAGCACTGTCGCATTCATTCTTAAGGGAGAAAACCTCGTCACGGTACGCTACGCGCAGAGTCGTGCGTTCGACCTGTGCGCATCCGAGATCCAGCGCTCGGATAACAGGCTTACGAGTTCCAGCGCCCTTGTCGGGCTGATCGAGGCCTTGGTCGATCGAACGTCGGAATTGCTCGAAGGTGCCGCGACTGCTGCCGACGAGATGGCGCTTTCAGCTCTCCCGGCAAAAGAACAGCCCCCGAAGCGGCGCACTGTCGCCGAACTGGAAGCCGTTCTGGCCGAAATCCAGCTGCTTCACCGTCGGGTCGCGAAGGTACGTGAGAGCCTCGTGTCTCTTGGCCGCATGACCGGTTATCTGCTTACGCAATCCGAATATGATGACGCTGAGTTTCGGGAGCGGGCGAAAAGCACCAGCCGTGACATCATTTCGGTCACCGACCACGCGACCTTCGTCGCTCAGAACATCCAGTTCATTCTCGACACTCTGCTCGGTCTTATCAGCGTCGAGCAGAACGCCATCGTGAAGTTCTTCTCGATCGTGGCCGTTGTATTGCTGCCGCCCACCCTGATCGCCGCCATCTATGGGATGAACTTCGAAGTGATGCCCGAGCTGACTTGGAGGTGGGGCTATCCGTCCGCACTCGCGGCGATGCTGGCCTCTGCGGTTCTGCCCTATCTCTGGTGCCGAAAGCGTGGATGGCTCTGAGAGGTCTTACCAAACCACCAGCAAGGCTAGGCTGCCGAGGGCAATGCGGTAGATCGCAAAGGGCGCGAAGCCGATGCGCGCCACGACCGCGATCATGACCTGGATCGAGAGGACGGCGAAGACGAAGGCTGCGACACCGCCGGCTGTGAGAACCACGACATCATCTGCGCGAAGGCTGTCCGCGGTCCGCGTCAGCTGGAGACCCGTCGCCCCGAGCAAGACCGGAAGTGCCACGAAGAAGGAATAGGCCGCGGCCGTTCTGCGCTCCACGCCCACGAGCAGCGCACCGATGATGGTCGCCGCGGATCGCGAGATCCCGGGAATAAGCGCGAGACACTGAGCCACGCCGACTGCGATCGCCACTGACGGCGAGATATCCGAGACATCGGTGAAGCGCACAGGCGTCCGGATCAGCTCGGTTGCCAGCATCGCGAGGCCACCGAGAATGAGCGCAACCGCGACGACGCGCGGATCGAAGAGCGCTGTCAGGATCGCCTCGTGAAAGAGAAAACCCAGAATGGCCGCGGGTAGGCTGGTCAGGACGACGTTCCGCACGAAGGCCCGCGCTGGGGAATCGCGCTGCAGACCCAGCACGACGTCGCGCAGTCTTGTAAAGTAGACGACGCAGACCGCCATGATGGCGCCGCTCTGGATCGCCACCTCAAACACTCGCTCTGGCGGCAGCGTGAGCCGGAAATGGTCCACCGCAAGGATCAGATGTCCGGTGGACGATACCGGCAAGAACTCGGTCAGACCTTCCAGCGCGCCGAGGGCAAGAACTGCTGCGAGACCAGCTTCGGAAGCGGTGTCGGTTGGATCAGCCATCTCAAGAAGCCTGCCAAAGGCCGTACAGACCAAGGAACACGATCAGCAAACCAACGGCGATCATCAGAGCGCGTCGTGGAGCGACCCGGACGATCAGAGCCGCGAAGGGAGCCGCGGGTACTCCTCCGACGACCAATGCCAGTGCGGCAACCCCAAACTCCTTCCAGCCGAGGTGTCCGGCGAGAGTGATGGCGATGGCCGTCGTCACGAAAAACTCCGCCGCGATGGCAGACCCGATCATATGCCGCGCCGAACTGCTGGAGGCGACCAGCGTTCCGGAGACGATCGGCCCCCAGCCGCCGCCACCGATGGCATCAAGAAAGCCGCCAATCCCGCCCAGTGGCAGCAGACCACTGGGCGGTCGGATGCCAGGCATGTTGCGGAATGCCTTCCACAGGATCACCCCGCCCATGATCGCGAGATATGCAGAGACGACGGGACGCAGCATTTCGCCGGCGTCGGTCGCAAGGAGGCTCGCTCCGGCGACGCCGCCAAGAACGCCGGCGATGGCAAGCGGCCGCACGATTCTCCAATCCACGTTGCGCGCCACGTGATGCGAGCCGGCGCTGACCGCGGTCGTCGCGGTCTCGGCGAGGTGTACCGCCGCGCTCGCAGCCGCCGGTGAATACCCGAACGTGAGGAGAAGCGAGGTCGAGGTCAGCCCATAGGCCATGCCGAGCGCGCCATCGACTATCTGTGCGGCGAAGCCGACCGCCACAATTTGCCAGAACGCCTCTTCGATCACGGCGCCACGGGGCGTTTCACAGTTGCCTGCTCGACAGGCCTGTTGCGGCGGCGCCAGTCTCCAAGGAAGAGAAGGATGGGCGCCGCGATGAAGATCGACGACGAGGCTGCAACCACGATGCCGAAGACCATTGGAATGGCGAAGCTTTGGACAGCGGCGCCGCCCCAGATCGCCATTGGCAGCATCGCCAGAAGGGCTGTGCCGGAGGTATAGAGCGATCGCGCGAGCGTCTGGTTGATCGACAGGTCGATCAGCTCGCGCAGCTGCATGTCCGGGTGCCGGTCCGCGTTCTCGCGCATCCGATCGTAGACAACGACCTTGTCATTGACCGAATAGCCAATCAGCGTCAGCAGTGCCGCGATGGCAGTCAGCCCGAAATCGAGCCCTGTGAGCGCGAGGAACCCCACGGTCTTGGTGACGTCGAGCACCAGGGTCGCGATGGCGCCGACGGCATAGGGCCAGTCGAAGCGCGCCCAGATATAGCCAAGCATGGCGAGGCTTGCCGCGGCGACAGCGATGAGGCCCGCGACAGCCAGTTCCGCGCTGACGCGGGGGCCGACGATCTCGACCCGGTCGATGTCGGTGCCCGGCGACACCTCCGCCAGAACGCTTTTCACGGCCTCGGCTGCCGCCGTCTGTGCAGCTTCGCCACCGGGCTGCTCCTCGACGCGGATCAGGACCGAACGCCCGCCATCACTATCCTGCAGCGAGACTTCGCCAAGGTTCAGCGCTTCCATGCCGGTGCGCATCGCGCCGAGATCGGCTGGCGCTTCACTGCGCGCCTCGATCAGCACGCCACCGCGAAAATCCACTCCGTAGTTGAGCCCCGGCGAAACAAAGAGACCGACGGATGCCAACGACAGCGCCAGAGACACCGCAAGGCCGGCGAACCGTGCTCGCATGAAACGATAGGACGGCACGCGCGCGGACGCCAGAAACTGGAACAGCGGCTTGATCTCGAAGGTTTTGGGCCGTTGCCTGCGCAGGTGAATGTCCATTGCGGCCCGCACCACGGCGACGGCGGTGAAGAGCGAGATCGCGATGCCGAGACCCATTGTGAGGGCGAAGCCGCGCACCGGGCCCGATCCCAGCCAGAAGAGCAGCGCGGTTGCAATGAGCGTCGTCAGGTTGGAATCAAGGATCGCGCGGTAGGCCCTGTCGAAACCCGACTGCACGGCCGAGGCCGCGCGCTTTCCGGCCCGTGTCTCCTCGCGGATGCGTTCGTTAATGAGCACGTTGGCATCGACAGCCAGCCCCATGCCAAGGATCAGGCCGGCGATGCCGGGAAGCGTCAGCGTCGCGCCCAGCAGAACGAGGGCGGATATGGTGAGGGCCACGTTGATCAAGAGCGCCCCGATCGCCACCGCGCCCCAGGTGCCGTAGAGTGCGATCATCATCGCCGCTATCAGTGCGAAGCCCGCAAGCCCGGTCCACAATCCCATCGCAATGGCATCGGCGCCGAGGTCGGCACCGACCGTGCGTTCCTCAATGATCTCGAGGGGCACAGGGAGGGCTCCGGCGCGCAGAAGAGCCGCCAATGTCGATGTCTCGTCTACAGTGAAAGCGCCGCTGATGACGCCCGATCCGCCGAGGATCGGTTCCTGGATCACAGGCGCAGAGATGACCTGTCCATCGAGAACGATTGCAAACCTTTGCCCGACGAGCTCCTGGGTGAGTTCGCCAAAAAGGCGCGCACCTTCGGTATCGAAACGGAACTGAACAACGGGTGCGCCGCTTTCCGGATCAAACGCGGCGCTGGCGTCGGCTAAACGCTCGCCATCAAGCGCAGGGCGGGCGGAAACCCATATCTCCGTGCTTCCGATCTCCGGCAGGTGCATTGCGCCTTCGGTGCCTGCGGGGACCACCTTGTGGAAGGTGAGTTCTGCTGTGGCGCCCAGGAGGGCTCGCAAGCCTCGGGGATCTGAGACGCCCGGCATCTGAACGAGAATTCGATCTTTGCCCAGCGATTGGATCGACGGTTCGGCGACGCCGGCCTCGTCGATCCGGTTGCGGATGACCTCGATGCTGCGCGCGACGGCATCCGCCCGGACGAGTGCAACCGCCGCGGATCGCAGGGTTGCAGTGATGCCGTCTTCGTCAGCGGCCAATGTAAATGCCGGTTGAGCGTGCTGCACGAGTCCGCCGCCCACTTCGGGAATGACCCCGCTGGCAACGCTCATCGCCACGTCCGGACTCATTCCGTCCGGGATTGCGATGCGCAGACGGTCCCCATCCTCTGGTGCTGCGGTGATCAGGGCAGGCTCTGCTTCAGTCAACGCCACTGCAAAATCGGAGACCAGTCCCGCACGGATCGCGGCCTCGTCGGCACGCAGGGTCAGGGAGGCACCGCCGCGAAGGTCGAGCCCGAGCGCCACAGGGGAAATTGGCCAGGATTGCGTGAGGTTTCGCGGCAGGAAAGTCGGCAAGGCTATGGCAACGCCGGTCAGTATGACCAGCGCGTAGAGGGCGAAACGCCAAATGGGCAGCTTCAAGACCGATGTCTCCAACCCGGAGGCGCCGGGTGCGCTTCGCCGATCATCGAAGCGACGCGAAGACGGTGGAACGTGGTCCACCGGACCTGCTCTGCGACTGGCCGAGAGGAGATCAGATGCTTGAGCAGCACGTGCAAGTGTCAGCGTGAAAAATTTTCGCAGGCAAGGTCATTGAACGGCGCCGGGCGCTCTCCATTTCTCGCGCGCGGCCCGGGCCCCTCTGACGATGGATGACCTTCGTGATGTCGGACCGCACCTCTCCGCCCGGTGTCCTTGGCGCATTGGTGCGCCCGTGACCTCCCGGGGCGTGATGTGCTGGAAGGTCACGACCTTGGACGTCCTGCTCCTGTTGGTTCTCGGCAAGCCGCTCTGGATG
>NZ_JAME01000082.1 GCF_000521865.1 Roseivivax isoporae LMG 25204 | reverse complement strand
GGATCGTTCTTGAATCTCTGCATTCCCCGCGTTCCTCCCGGTTGCCGCATGCGTGACGGGGTCCGTTTCGGACGGCCCCCTGTTCGTTGATTACAAAAGACACATGCATGTTGACATATGTCAACCAGCGCGTAGGGTCCACGCGACGTGCCGGTCCTGCACCGGCCAGAGGGAGGGTTTGATGGACAAACGGGCGCTCGATCCGCAGCTCGCGTTCCTGGTCGCGATCAACGTCGTGATCGTGCTGGCGGCGCTCGGCACGTCAGGGGCCGACTTCGCCTCGCTCTACAACATCCAGTCGATGGCGGCGCAGGTGCCCGAGCTCGGTCTGCTGGCGCTTGGAGTCGCCCTCGCCATGATCTCGGGCCGCGGCGGCATCGACCTGTCGGGAATCGCGCTTGCGAACCTCGCCGGGATCGTCGGGTTCAAGATCGCCGGGGCGGCGTTCGATCCGTCGCAGGCCGCGCTGGCCTACGTGCTCCTGTTCTCGGCGGTGGCGCTGGCGACGGGCGTCGCGGGGGGCGCGCTGAACGGGGCGCTGGTCGGGTATGCCGGCCTGACGCCGATCATCGCGACGCTCGGCACGCAGCTTCTGTTCACGGGCGTCGCCGTGGGGATCACCGGCGGCTCGGCGCAAAACCTCGGCTACATCCCGATCTTCGACAGCTTCGGGAACATGCCGCTCTTCGGCATCCCGCCGACCTTCACGCTCTTCCTGCTGATCGCCGCGGCACTGGCGGCCCTGCTGAAATTCTCCAAGTTCGGCATCCACCTCTTCCTGATGGGGTCGAACGCGAAGGCCGCGTTCTTCGCCGGCATCCCGGTGCGGTCGATGCTGTTCCGCACCTATCTGCTGGCCGGGGTGCTCGCCTCGGCGGCGGGTGTCGTCATCGCTGCCCGCACCTCGAGCGTGAAATGGGATTACGGCACGTCCTACGTGCTGATCGCCATCCTGCTCGCGGTGATGGCCGGCGTCCGGCCGCAGGGCGGGTACGGTCGCGTCGTCTGCGTGGTGCTGTCGACGACGGCTCTGCAGATGTTGTCGAGCCTGTTCAATTTCGTCGGCCTTTCCAACTTCTTCCGCGATTTCGCCTGGGGCGCGCTGCTGCTTCTGTTCCTGGCGTTCTCGCGTGTCGACTTCAGCTCTTACGGCCTGTTCCAGCGCCAGAGGACCTGAATATCCCGCCGTCGCCGCGGAGCGCTCCCCGCAGCGACAGGGTTTCCCCGGGAGCGCAACTTTTGGGAGGACTTACATGCTGAACCGTACCACGATCCTGGCAGGCGTCGCCGCTTTCGGCTGCGGCGCCGTGCCCGCCATCGCCCAGAAATCCAACGAGGTCGTCACGGTGGTCAAGGTCACCGGCGAGAACTGGTTCACGCGGATGGAGGAGGGCGTCCGGGCCTACGGCGAAGAGAACGAGGGCGTGGAGACCCGGCAGGTCGGACCCGGCCGTGCCGATGCCGCGCAGCAATCCGCCATGATCCAGGACCTCGTCGCCCAGAACGTCGACGCCCTGGCGATCGTGCCGATGGATCCCTCCGCGCTCGAGGGCGTGCTGCGGCGCGCGATGGCACGGGGGATCACCGTCATCACCCACGAGGCCGACAACCTGCAGAACACGCAGATCGACCTCGAGGCGTTCGACAATGCCGAATTCGGTGCCCACTTTGCCGAACAGATCGCCGAGTGCATGAACCATGAAGGCAAGTGGACGTCGTTCGTGGGGTCCGTGGGCAGCCTGACCCACGTGCAATGGGCCGATGGCGGCGCCGCGTACATGGAGCAGCACGACGGCATCGAACTCGTGTCGCCGAAGAATGAATCGTTCAACGACGCCAACCAGGCCTACGAGGCCGCGCGCGAGATCATCCGCAGCCATCCCGACATCAAGGGCTTCCAGGGCGGTTCGGCGATCGACGTGATCGGCATCGGCCGCGCGATCGAGGAAGCCGGGCTCGAGGACGAGACCTGCGTCTACGGGCTTGGCCTGCCGCAGGATACCGGCGCCTACCTCGAAACCGGCGCCGTCGACGGGATCGCCTTCTGGGATCCGAAGGATGCCGGCTACGTGATGAACATCCTCGCCGAAATGGCGCTCAACGGCGAAGAGGTCACCGACGGCATGGATCTCGGCGTTCCGGGCTACGAGAACGTGTCGGTCACCGACGGGCCCGGCGAAGGCGTGATCGTGCGCGGCCAGGCCTGGGTCGACGTCGATGCGTCGAACTACGACGAGTTCCCGTTCTAAGCGGACGGCCCGATCGACCCTCACGACGCGGGGGCTCGCCCCCCGCGTCGTACGAACTCAAGAACCGCGAACCCCGGAGCAGGCCACGCCGTGCCAGACACTATCGGACCGAATGCCACACGCGGCGCGTCGCCAACGCCCTTCCTCGAGACGCGCGACCTGCACAAGCGTTACGGAGGCGTGCACGCCCTGAGGGGCGTGAACCTGAAGATCGAGCGCGGCAGGTCGTACCACCTCATGGGCGAGAACGGCTGCGGGAAATCGACACTCATCAAGATCCTTTCCGGCGCGCAGGCGGCCACGTCCGGAACCGTCCTGATCAACGGCGTCGATCATGCGGGCATGACCCCGATCGGCGCGCTCGATGCGGGGATCGAGACCGTCTACCAGGATCTCTCCCTGCTCCCGAACCTCAGCGTCGCCGAGAACGTCGGGCTGTCCGAGCAGCTCGTCGAGCACCATGGCAGCCTCCTGCGTCCGCTCGCCACCGCCCGAGTCCGCCGCACGGCCGAACGCGCCATCGAGGTCGTCGGCCTGCCGACCCATCGCGGCTTCATGGATACGCCGGTCGAGTTGCTGCCGATCGCGCAGCGGCAGCTGGTGGCCATCGCGCGGGGCGTTGCGGGGAATGCGGGACTCGTCATCATGGACGAGCCGACCACCGCCCTGACACGGCGCGAGGTCGCGAACCTGATCACCGTCATCCGCCGTCTCCAGGCGGACGGCACCGCGCTGCTCTTCGTGACGCACAAGCTTGACGAGGCGCGCGAGATCGGCGGCACCGGCATCGTCATGCGCGACGGCGAGTTCGTCGCCGAGATCGATGTCGAGACGACCGACAACGACGAGATCGGCTACCTGATGACGGGCCGCCGCCTGCAGCAGGGACGTTACCGCCAGGACACGCGGGAAACGGCGGGCGCGCCGCTTCTCAGCCTCGACGGCCTCACGCGCCCCGGCGCCTTCGACGGGATCGACCTGAGCGTCGCACGCGGCGAGGTCCTCGGGATCACGGGCCTGCTGGATTCCGGACGGAACGAACTGGCGCTCGCGCTCGCGGGGATCATGCCGGTCACGCGCGGGCACATGAGGCTCGAGGGCAGGGCGCTGCGCCTCGACCATCCGGGCACCGCCATCGAGGCCGGCATCGCCTATGTTCCCGAGGACCGGCTGACCGAAGGTCTGTTCCTCGAGAAACCGATCCGCGAGAACATCGCGATGTCGGTTCTCGGCCGCTTGCGCGGACGGTTCCGCCTGCTCGACCGGTCGAAGTCCGACGACTTGGCCCAGTCGACGCTCTCGGACCTGCAGATCGTCGCCCCCGACATCCATGCGCCGGTGAGTTCGCTGTCGGGCGGGAACCAGCAGCGCGTGCTGATCGGGCGCTGGCTCGCGACGAACCCGCGTCTCCTCGTCCTGCACGGTCCGACCGTCGGGGTGGATGTCGGCTCGAAGGACACGATCTTCCGCATCATCCAGGACCAGGCCGCCTCCGGCATGGGCATCATCATCGTCAGCGACGACCTGCCCGAGCTGCTGCAGAACTGCGACCGGATCGCCGTCATGCGCGATCACCGCATCGCCCGCATCCTCGATGCCGCCGCGACCACCGAAAGCGAGATATACGCCGAGATGAGCGGATCCGATGCAAGGAATGGAGTACCGGCATGACCGATGGCACAAGTTCGGCCGAACCCGAGATGTCGGCCCGCGCCGCAGGCGGCCATGACCGTCTCGCCGAGGTGGCCCGCTGGATCGTGCGTCATCCGGCGGTGTTCCCCTTCACCCTTCTGGTGGTGAGCTGCATCGTCGTCGGCGCGCTCAACAGCGACTTCTGGCAGCTCGCGAACCTCTTCGACATCCTTCGCGCTTCGGTCGTGCGCGGCATCTTCGCCCTCGGTGTCCTGGTCGTTCTGGCGGCCGGCGGGCTCGACGTCTCCTTCACGGCCATCGCGGCGCTGGTGATGTACTCGGTGACCCTCCTCGTGCACAACTTCATGCCCGGCCTGCCGATGGCGCCGATATTCCTCATGGGTGCCGTGGGCGGTGCCGCGCTCGGCATCGTGAACGGACTGCTCGTGAACGCCCTCCGCGCGCCGGCCCTGATCGTCACCATCGGCACGCAATACGCGCTCCGGGGCATCCTCCTGACCTTCATCGGAACGTCGCTGTTCATGAACATCCCCCAGGCGATGTCGGATTTCGGCCGGCTCTCGCTGCTGACCCGCAGCACCGAATCCGGCCTGACGATCCAGTTGCCCGCCTACGTCCTGGTCTTTCTCGCGGTCGCGGTGCTGACCTGGGCGCTTCTGAACCGCACGCTCATGGGGCGCGCCATCTACGCGGTGGGCGGCAGCCCGGAGATCGCCGCGCGTCTGGGCTACAACGTCGGCCGCGTGCGCACCTTCGTCTTCGCCTTCGCGGGTCTGCTCGCCGGGACGGCCGGGATCATGCACGTCACCGCGAACCGGCTGGCCAACCCGTTCGACCTGGCGGGGTCGGAACTGGCCGTGATCGCCGCCGTCATCCTCGGCGGCGCGCGGATCACCGGCGGCTCGGGCACCGTGCTCGGGACGGTCCTGGGCGTGCTCGTCATCACGCTCGTCGACAACGTCCTGATCCTGATCGGCGTCCCCAGCACGTGGCAGCTCGCCATCGTCGGAGGCTTCATCGTTCTCGCCGGCCTGTTCTACGCCCGCCTCGACGCGCTCGCGTCGCGGTATTGAGGTGCGCTTTTATTGGAATAGCCTCGCGTGCACCCCTGCGTTCCGGGCTGCTAGGCGATGATTTGCGCTCCACATGGATCATTACGCCAGGCAGGATCTTGCGCTGGAAATTGAAGGAGTCACACCACGCCTGGCTATTCGGACCGGTCCGATGGTCAGTGGCGTAGTGCAGCTTAAAACTCTAGGAACGTTTCGTGGGACTGACGGAATCGCCGTCCGCTTCCACACGGGCGGACGAGTTTTCCGCCAGTGTAATGATACTCGATGTCGAGCGCGTGTGGCGTTCATCTCCCCCAGTCGCTTCGACTGCAGTTCACGAGTGCGTTGTATACTCCGACCGAAAGCCGCGTGCCAACCCTGGTGAGCGGGGCCGTAAATCTCGCGAGGGTTGCCACGAATGGCCGAAGAGCGGATAGGCTGCAACTGCGGCGAGGCTGCGGCAAGTTCAATCAGGAGCGAGCGCCGGCTGAGTGTTGTTGCTGCTGTAGGTGATCTTGGGATCTGGGAATACCAAGCCGATACCGGAGAACACACGTGGTCCACCGGGCTGAACAAGATTTTTGGCTTTCCCCCAGGCGGCGAATGCGGATTCTCTGAAATCCAGAAACTGATTCACCCGACGGACCAGGAAGATTTTGAACGTTTCATCACCCTAAGCCGTGAAAGCGAAGAAGTTGGGACGCTTTCGCAGACCTTGCGCTACCGCCGGTTTGGCGAGAGCACCTGGCGTTGGATGTCCGTGGAAACCCGGA
Organism: Roseivivax isoporae LMG 25204; assembly: GCF_000521865.1. Lineage (GTDB taxonomy): Bacteria > Pseudomonadota > Alphaproteobacteria > Rhodobacterales > Rhodobacteraceae > Roseivivax > Roseivivax isoporae. The sequence goes on along the minus strand of NZ_JAME01000082.1, from coordinate 109 downwards.
AATTCTCGGCAGATGAAGGCGCAGGTGCCCGAGTCTTCGCGGTCGCTCGTGAGACGAGCGCGGAAGCGGCACTTGATGATCAGGCCCGTGACCTGCTCCCCTGAAAAGT
>NZ_JAME01000081.1 GCF_000521865.1 Roseivivax isoporae LMG 25204 | reverse complement strand
TACCGCTCCGCCCCCTCGACGAAAGAGGTGCGCACCAGCACCGCGACCCCGCGCCGGGCGAGCTTCAGCGCCTGCAGGATGAAGGTCGCGCCGAGGCGGAACGGCGGGTTCGTGATGATCCACTCGACGTTCGGCACGTCCTGCCCCCAGTCGATCAGGAAGTCGGCGGTGCCGTCCTGGCCGGGCCAGCCGTAATCGTGCACGTCGGTCGCGTGCACCTGGTCGAAAGCCTCGGCCAGCACGCGGGCCATGTGACCGCGGTTGCAGGCGGGTTCCCAGGCGTGCTGCAGGTGCAGGGGCTCGCCCTGCTCTTTCAGGAACCGCAGGAGCGACCGGGTCGCCCAGGGCGGCGTCGGGAAGTCGTCGAGGCTGTCGTGCGCCTCGTGGCGCTGCGCCATGACGGCGGAGGACCGGTTCGCGCTCATGCCGCGGCCCTCGCACGGTGGTACCAGCTCTGCACCCGGGTCGTGCTCTCGCCCCAGCGCTCCGCCAGCGCGGCGAGCTCGCGGTAGCGCCCGCCGGTCTCCACCAGCGCCGCGACGCGCGCGGCGGGGATGTTCCCGATCGACGGCGGCGGAGGCGGCGACGGCGGCTCCTGCGGCGCCCGATCCAGCTTGGCGGCGGCCGCTCGTCGTCGCGACAGCGCCAGCTGACGGTTCCGGATCGTCTTCACGTTGACACCGAGCCGCGCCGCGGTTTCGGACGTCGTCTCGCCCGCTGCAGTTGCGGCGACGAGGTCCGCGTCGCTGACCTTGAGGTTATGCGCGACGCGGACGCCGCCGCCCGGCACGTCCGCGGGTTCCATCACGTTGCGCCGCCGCGGCGCACCGAGGCTGTCGAGCCGTTTGTAGACCGTCATCCGCGAGCAGCCGGCGGCCCGAGCGATCTGCTCGATGGGCATCTTGGCCCGGTGCAGTCTCAGGATGAGCACGTCGTCGATCTGTTTCATGCGGGGCCTCCGATAGCGGCCGGGCACGGATCCGGAGATCCGCGCCCGGCTTCCAACAGGGAGGTCGGGGGCACTCCGCGCGGCCATCCGCGCCCCCGCGGTACGGACATGAAGGGCCGGCGCCTCTTTCCGGCCGACCGCGCGTGATCGGGAAAGGCGCGGGGGCGGCCCGCAGCCGGCCCCCCGCGCAAGTTGGGGCCGCATACGAGCGAGACCGGCCCCGCAGGTTCCGCGACAGGGGACGCGGAATGGAAAGGATCGGCATGAAATCCGATCGGACATCGAACGGTAGGCCGGACCGCCGATTCTTCTTGAGGCGATCGGTTCAGTCCGGCCTGTGAGTCCGCGCCACTCCCTGGGCGGCCCACTGCGGCGTCCGGCGAACTCTCACATACGCCTGACCCCGCCACAGCCATGAAGGAGTAAACTCCATGGATGTGGTGGCGTGCCGGGTCCGACAACCCGGCACGCTGTTCCACGAGGTCCACTGCTGAAGGAACAACCTCATGGAATTCGCGAAGAAGTGTGCGGCCGCCCGTGGCGGACATGGTCAGCATCATGGCCGCACCTCGAGCGCCGTGATGATCTCGAGCAGCGCCGCCGACGGATTGTGGCGCAGGCCGCGCCGGGCAATGTGCAGCACGGTCAGGCGATCCGTGTCGGGCAAGCGCTTGGTCAGGTCACCGGGCAAGGCGAGCGCCCGGGACCGTGCCTTGAGACGCACGAGGTGGCCCCGGGCGACGAGCTGCTCGACAACGCGGAACACACCGCTCCTCGACGCGTACCCGAGCGCAACGCTGATCTCGTCGAAGCTGGGGCAATGCCCGTCGTTCAGACACCCGGTGATGAAATCGAGCGCCTGCCGCTGGCGGTCCGTGAGGCCATATCCGCTCATGACATGGCCTCGAGCGCGCGGTCGGTCGTGAGAATGAAGCTGCTGCGCCGCCAGCCCTTCCCGCCCCAGACCTGCCCGTCCTGCTGGGACGCGCGGAAGCGGTTGGCCCAGCCCTTGCTCCGCACGACCGCGCGCGCCTTGGCGATCGGAATGTCCAGCGCGTCGGCGGCCTCGCGTAAGGTGCAGTCCCAGCCAATCGGATGGCAGTATGCCCAGAGGCGGAATGCGATGGTTTCGTTGCGCGGATTCATGATGCACCCCGCCCCTTGATGGGCGTCGGCATCGACGCCGGCGCCCCGAGGTGGTCGATCAAGCGGTCGAAGGCGTCGCGCGCCTCACGCGCTTCTTTGAGCGTCTTGGCGCGGTCGCCCTCGTTCAGGGTGTGAGCGAACCGGGCTGCCGCCCCGATCGCCTCGCCACCCTCGACCGAGGCCGTCGACAACGCGTCGAAGATGTCGCCGGTGGCCGGGGCGGCCTCTGCACGCCGGTCCGCCAGGTAGCCGGTCGCGGCGAAGTTGCCGCTGCTCTCGAGCGCGACGAGGTCGGCGAGCGCCCACTGGCGCTGCCCGCTCATCTTGAGCGACAGGCCGGCGTGGTCCGGGTTTGCCGATCCCGTCAGCGCCTGGATCGCGTAGGCGGCCGAGGTCTGCCCCCGGGCGGCGACCAGTCCGCACATGATCTCGTGAAGGGTCTTGAGGTGGTCGGACACGGCGGGAAACCCTTTTGCTTTGTCGGCTTCCGTCCCGATGTTCATGTTCTGCGGCATGGAACGGGAAGCGATCAGTGGAGGGAATGGCCAGCGCCGGGCAACCGGCGCTGGTCGCGTTCAGGCGGCGTCGGTGAAGGTGGCCGCGGCGCGCGCATGAGCGAGATCTTCAAGGCTCAGCTTGCGACCGCGAGATTTCGCGGCGGCGATGACCTTCAGGTCATATTTGGCCGGGATGTTTCCTCGGCGCTTCCAGGCGGCGACGGTCTGGTAGTTCTCGCCGAGGTCGCGAGACATATCCGACAGCCGTTCCCAGATTGAGAAGATATGCTCCATGCATTTTGTTATGCCTATCGCATACCGACAAGTCAATGCCCCATGCATAGGGGACGCTGCTAGCGGTATGCACATGGAAGAGATGCATGAACGATTGAGGCGCGCCCGGCTGGATGCCGGCATCGCGTCAGCCCATGAGGCGGCAGAGCGCCTGGGCGTGAAATACCCGACGTATGCGGGGCACGAGAACGGATCTCGCAGCTTCGGTCGTGACGCCGCGCAACGTTATGCTCGTGTGTTCGGGGTGGCCGTCGAATGGCTGCTGTTCGGGTCCGGCGAGGTCAAACGCGTTGAGAACGGCGACCCGGCGCCAGATGAGAGCGCCCTCGTGCCGGTCTACAACGTCGAGGCCAGCGCCGGCGGCGGAGCCGTAGTCGAGGCGGAGGAGCAAGCCTACAGCCTGGCGTTCCCACCCTTCTACCTGCGCAAGATCACCGGCGGATCCGTCAACGACCTAGCCGTCATCGGCGTAAAGGGCGACAGCATGGAGCCGACCCTGCCGGATGACAGCATCGTTCTGGTTGACCAGAGCAAGCGGAACCTCGGCTACGACGGGCTCTTTGTGCTCCAGATCGACGGCGTTCTGCACGTGAAGCGCGTGGGCCGGGGAACCCGGTCAGGCCACATCCTCATCATCAGCGACAACAAGGACGTGCACCCGGCCTTCGAGCGGGCAATCGACGAGGTGCATGCGGTCGGCAAAGTGCTCTGGTATGGGAGGAAGGTTTGACGAACGACATGATCGCCGAGCTCCGGGAGAAGAACTGGCGTCTTGAGCGCAAAGTTATCGATCTTGAGGATTCGCTAGCTGAAGCCAAATTCGAGATCGGAATGCTTCGTCAAGACCTCATCAAGCAAAGGCAAGAGGTCGCCACAATTGAGAACTGGCTCAAGGCTCTCTCACGCGCCGACATGTTCACGATGGAGGCGATGAGCGCGGCCGCGCGGGGGGATACTGAGATGGCCAAGAGGTACACCGAGGCACTTTACAATAACTTCCGGGCACTCAACCCGGAAGAAAATGGTGATGAGGATGGCTGAGTCTAGAAGGCCCGCAAACCTCCCAGAGCCGCCGCAGGCGAGCGTCAAGATTGATTTGCATCGAAGACGTACGACCACATATCCTGATAATATGGAAAGCTTTGCAAAAGACTACGTCGACCAGAAGTTCGAGACCGAACGGGCTCGAACAGAGGTGCGGTTTGCCGAGTTGTCCGGAAAGATGGACACTTTGTCGACCAAGATGGATGGCGTCAACCATCGCATGGACGGCATGGTCAAGCGTAGGGATATTTGGGCCGCGGCCGGCACAACCATCGGGATACTACTCGCCTTCCTTGCTTTCGCCGGCAATCGGTTTGATGCCGGCCTCGGCCTCTCGCCTGCGATCTCGCAGATCGAAGAACGGCAGGAAGCCCGTGACGCTGCGCAGGACGCCCGCTTCGATGATCTCGGACAGAAGCTTGATGCGGTGCTTGAGCGCTTGTCCGGACCCGCAGAACGCTAACCACGCTCAGTCCTTGTCCACCACATGATCGGTAGCACGCCGAACAATAGCAAAGTGCGTCTAGTGATCCGGTAGGTCACCCCGAAGCCCGGCACGATCTCCACACTCTCTCTGACCCTCAGCATCTAATCTCTCCTACCCGGCTTCGAGCCGGGCTTTTTCGTGCGCGCGGCGCGGTGATGCGGGCAGTGTAGCACGCGATTCGGCAGTCCGCATAGCGCCTGCATAAAACTATGCGTTACGCATTGACTTACGTATATGCATATCGCATACTCCCCTACACCGCCCGCTGAGCCCATCCGGCCGCGCGGATCCAGATGGAGGATCGGATGAACCCGCCCACCCCGCAGTTCCTGGCCGAGGCGCGCGCCGTCGTGAGCGACCCTTCGGCATACATCGACCGCCCGATGGTCCTTCAAGGCGCGTTCCTCGCGCTGAAGGAGGCGCAGGGGCACCCGGTCACAATCGAGCGGCGCTTCCGCGTGGCCCACGCGCTCTACAGTGAGTTCACGGGCCCTGCACCGCGCCCCTGCGTCAATGAGATCGACGCCGCCCGCCAGCGCGCGATCGGCCCGATCCGCGCCGCCATCGCCCGCCTGCCCCATCACGTTCCTACCGACGGAGGCGCAGCATGAACGCGCATGTGACACACGATGGGCTGCGCAGCGCCGGACACACGCCACCCGACACGGGTGCGCTGACCGCCTGGCGCGAGGACCTCGCCGCCGAGCTCGAGCCGCTGGCGCACCCGGCCCGCCGGATCATGATGGAGGCCGCCGTCGTGGCCTCGGGTGGCATGTGGATTGCGCCGGGCGCCACGAACTGGGGACCGCACTTCGCCGAGCTGTCCGTTGGCGGCGTGCACGCCTCCGGAAACGACCTCGACGAGGGCATCGCCGCCTGGATCAAGGCGGTCCTGCGCGCAGCACGTGCCGCGGCCGAGGTGGCGGCATGATGTCGTCCGGGATCTTCATACCAACGCCCGCGCACGATGACTTGCCCGCCTCCGACGCCCTTGCCATGCAGATGCTGGTCGAGGGCATCGCCGAGCGCCTGCGGTCCATCCTGCGCAATGAACCGGGCGACGCGGCGTTGTATCGCTACGTCGGGCGCCTCTGCCACGCTTGCATGGGCGACCTCTGCGCCGACGGCGCGGCGGTGCGCCTGACGATCCTCGGGACCGACGCCGAGGGCCCCACGCTGCGCGCCGCCGCGAACGACTGGGTCGAGGCAGTCCTGATGGGGCGGCCGGCATGATGCGACGCTCCGATCCCCCCGCCCGCTTCGCCGGCCTGCGCGACGGCGCGCTGCTGACCGAGCCGCCCTCGACTGCCCGCTGGATCGCGCGCCGCGCCGCCGGGCTCGGGGCGTTCTGGATCCTCTGCCTCGTGGTGCTGACGTGAGCGCGCTCGACGACGCCCGCGCCGTCCTGGCCGATGTCGCCCACCACGGGCGCGCGGCGGTGCTCGACGCCTGTGGCGTGATCCACGAGCACCCCGAGGCGGCGGACGAGGAACGCGACGACGCGGCCGAGATCTTCGCGCGCCTCTCCCCGGAGGCATCGTGATGCAGCCGTTCTGGATGATCTGCCGCGCCCCGCGCCGCCCGGACGCCGAGACCGCGCCCCGCGCCCGCTACGCCACCCGCGCCTCCGCCGAACAGGCGGCGCGCCAGCTCGCCGCGAAGACCGGCGAACCCTTCACCATCCT
>NZ_JAME01000080.1 GCF_000521865.1 Roseivivax isoporae LMG 25204 | reverse complement strand
CAAATCCTACCCCCGCAACCAGCTTTAGCGAAGACGCCGTATCCGAATAGGATGCGGCGTTTTTTGCATCCGCAAAGCTCCACAATCCCAACAGCTTGCCCTCGATCTCGGCCGTATGCCCGGCCGTCTCTTCGTGCTGGATGACAATGCGGTCGATCAGCCCGCCGAGGATCTCGGAGGCGCGATGGACCACCTCCGGGTCCGAGAGTGTGTCCGCCAGCGCATCCACCTGCGCGCGATAGAGCACTGCCAGATCTTCGGGGATATCGAGGGCGGGAGCCTCGACGGCAGCCAACTCCGCTTCCAGCGCTTCCTTCTTCTCCTCGGCCGCCCCCAGCATCGCGTAGACGCTCTTGGTGGCCATGTCGTCTCGTATGGCACGCAGGGCGCCGTCGATCGCCTTCTGCTCCTGTGCAATCGCCCTGCGGAGCGATGCCTGCTCGGTGTCGCGCTCCTTTCGTGCTTCGTCGACCCGGTCAAGAAACTGGCTCCGAAAGCGCTCGACCGCTTCCGGCGTCATCAGCTCGTCCCGTAGCCCTGACAGCACCAGCGGCTGCAGCCTGTCGATGCGTAGGCCAGGCATTCCACGGCAAACGGAGGGGCCTTTCTCCTTGGCATTGGCGCAGTAGTAGGCGCGGCTCTTTCCTGAGCCTGCGACCGTCATATTGCCTCCACAACGCCCGCATCGCACGAGCCCGGACAACAAGTATCGCTTGCGCCTGAGCGTCGAGGGTGCGCCCTTCGACAAGGTGCGGCGCTGCCCTTCCTGGCGCGCCTTCACCGCCTGCCATAGATCCTCGTCCACGATCCGCAGATGCGGCACCTCAACCCGGATGATCTCTTCTTCGTCGCGACCGCGCGAGGCGCGCTGGTCCGTTTCCGGGTTCTTTCGATATTGCAACCGGTTCCAGACGCGGACACCGGCATAGAGTTCGTTGTTCAGGATGCCAGTGCCGCGCCTTGCGTTGCCGTAGATCGTGTTGACCTTCCATTCCCGCCCGCGCGGGGAGGGGACGCCTTCCGCATTCAACTGATGGGCAATGGCGCGGGGGCTGTGACCGTCGCTGAACTCCCGGAAGATGCGGCGGACCACATCGGCCTGATGCTCGTCAGGCTCGAGCTCGCCAGTTTGGCGCAGACCCGTATGGGGGTCGATGGGGATGCGGTAACCATAGCTCAAGCCCCCTGCAGAACGTCCGTCGGCAACGCGTCCTTGAAGGCCCCTGTGCGTCATCTGGGCGATGCGCTTCAGGTGCATTGCGTCCATCGTGCCCTTCATGCCGATGTGGAGTTCTTCGATGCGGCCGTCGGCGATGGTGTGGATCTCGACGCCGTTGAACTCGCACACCGCGAAGAGGTTCGCCGACAACTCCTGGCTTCGGTTGAGGCGGTCGAGCCCCTCGGCCAGGACTACGTCCACGAGGCCGCTCTTCACGGCCTGCAGCATCTTCTTGTATCCGGGGCGCTCGCGCTTGGCTCCGGAGATGGCGGCGTCTTCGAAGACTTGCAGAACTTGCCATTCCTTTCTCTCGGCGAGCGCGGTGCAGTTCGCGATCTGGTCGCGCGTGGAGTTCACATTCTGCAGGTCGGTCGAAAACCGTGCGTAGATCACGGCGCGGCGGGGATTGGAGCGTAGGGAATTCATGTGCGCAGATTGATCCTCATAATTTGGCGATCTCAAGGCTTTCTCCGAAAAACAGTTCACGCCGCCTCAAAAACGCCTGGATCACGCGGCACCGTGGCCAGGTGTGTTCTGAGGCGTCGCGGTCGTTCTTGCCCTCCCGGGCGGTGCGCTTCGCGGCGACTTCGGCAATCAGGTCGATCAGGTTTGCGAGGGCCATTGGTATCTCCTTCGGCTGTGGACACCGAATACCGACAGACCGGCGAGTTCCGAGCCCTCGCTTGTGATCGTTGAGCCCGTGCAGGCAGGACCTGCACGGGCTTCTCATATGGCAGGCGCGCCGACATCTGTAGCAGCAGAAGGATCGTCGGCGCGCCCTGACGCGGGTGTTCCGGCCCGCGTGTCTGATCAGGCTGCGGAGCGCAGCCCCTCCAGAGCCTTCTCGGCGCGCAGGATGTCGTGGACCGCCGAGAGCGTGGCGTAGAGCTCGATGACCACGGCGAGGGCGTTGGACAACCGGTCCGCCTCCGGGGTGAGGCGTTCCTGGCCCCAGGTCTTGTAGTCGGAGACGTTCTCCGGGCTGTGGTCGTAGCGCGGCTCGACGTAGGTGCCTTCGGCGATCTCGGCGTCGAGGACGCCGACCAGCTCGTGGAGCATCGCCAAGATGCCCCTGTCGAAGATCTTGCCGGCCCGCAGCAGAGCGGCGAGCTTCTTGGCCTCCCGCTTCGGTTTCGGCGCGACGAGGTCGAGCACGTCCTGGTCGATCCCGGTGGCGGCGGCCCGCGCAAGCGGGAAGCACGATGCGGCCATTGCGGTGATCTCGGAGGCGGATTTGAATGGCATATCCATTGGTCTTTCCTTGTGTTAATTGAGGGGAGGAGCAGCGGCGAGAGCGCGGTTCCCTATTGGAAACCGCGGTCTTCGCGCGCCTGCTCTTCCCGCCGTTGTTCTTCGCGGTAGTAGGCGGCAATGTCGGCTTCGGCCTGGATGCGTGCCCGGACAGCGTTCATCCGCTCCAGCAGGAGTTCGTCCAAGCGACCGATGATCTGCGGGCCTTTGGACCGGCCGTGGAAGCCGCCGTGGTTCACGTGCACGATGATGCGCCGTGCGCAGACGAACCTCGTGGGCTTCGACAGCCCGGCTGTCTCCCGCGCGGCGGAGTGCTTGACGATGACCTCGTAGCCGCGGTTCGCGCGCGTAACGGCGGAGGTGCCGTAGGCGATCTCGACGAAACGGTCGTCGCGCTCGGCCAAGGTGTCGAGCACCAGACAGGGGCGGCGCTTCGGTGCGCCTTGCTCGGCATCCTCCTCGGCAAGAGGGAAGCGGAACAGCACGACATCGCCGCGTTGTAAATGCGCGCTCTTGCCGACCGGGGTGAATGGTTGGGGGTGGTGATACATGAAGGCCTCCAATGGCGTGGGAAAACGACACCAGCGGGGAAGCCTGTCTGTTCGAGGCTTTCGTTCAGCTGCGCGTCACTACGACCGCGCAGCTGAATGAAAGCCAAAACGGGAGAGCGCCGAGAGGGTGTCCCTCTCGGCAAATTTGAGATACGCGGGTGACCGGTGTGATAACCATGCAGCGGGTAGAACTGATAGTTTCTCGTGCAGATACCTCGAAGAAACCGAAGAACATCTTTGAAAGTGCATAGAAAATACTTCACTATGGTGTTCAACTTGACCCAAGATGTCGCGCGTAACTCATCCTCTGAATAACTGATTGGAAGATTAAATGTCTGACGATTTGCTAAAGGTTCGCGATAGTCGGACTGCTTGTGACTCGGTCACATTCTTAATGCGAGTGGACCAGTTCTTGGATATGGTTCGGCCCTCCTATGAAAACAAGGGGGGGTTAGAGGGGCAGAGAGATGCGATAAAGACCAAATCAGGCCTGTCGATTCGGAAGCGTCTCGTAAGTGACCTATCTGCCGGGGCGGTTATTCCGCCTATTACCATCGGAATTCTTGCGACGGAAAGCGAGCGGAAAAAGATTTGGGCTGCAGAAAGCGCAGAGGCGATAATCGAGGCTATAAAAGAACTCGACTCATCTAAAATTTCAATAATTGACGGAATGCAGAGAACTACAGCCCTGCTAGAGGCGATTGGAAATAACAAAGATCTAGAGTCGTCAAATATTAGAGTTGAGGTTTGGTGCGCCGAAGAGGTCAGTGGGCTGGTTTACCGAATGTTGGTGCTGAATAGCGGCCAAATACCTTGGGAAACGGCGCGTCAGCTTGAGACGATCTATAGTCAGCTCATTATTTCTCTCCAAGAAGGGCTTGAGCAAAATGTTGAGCTATTCCTAAAGGACGACAACCGACGGCGTGCTGCGCCTGGTCAGTTTCAGGCTAGTACTGCAATCCGGCTGTTTTTGGCGTTCTCAGCTCGTAGGGCCGAGTTTGACATAAAGGACCGGGTTGCTGAAGACTTCGCAAAATTGGATGCAATAGAAAGTAGCTCTCACAGTGAGTTTTTTGGCTACTTTAAGGAGACGTTTTCTCTTCTGCTTGATCTCGATCAGCAATTTTCGCGTTTCAAGAGTAAGGGAGTTAAGTATGGCTCTGTGAGAATTCGCGATGGTAGTGAGATATTCAAGTCGGAGCCCGCGTTGATTGGTTTTGTCGTGGCGGTTTCTACCAGTCTTTTCGATTTGCCGGGGTTCGATATTGACTGGGGAGGCGTGGAAGGAAAGCTGGAGGAAATTAGAAATTCTTTGGAGGCGCTGATCGAGAAGCTGAAGGGTCTTACAGTTGAGGAGATTGAGACATTCCTGGAGCTTGATCTTCTCAATGAAAGGCTGAATCGCCGAAGCGGTCAAGTGGGTCGCTATGAGCGGGAGCTATTTACCCGTGCATTCCGCTTGATGATCGAGCGCGGGGCTGACCTGCCCAATATGGCACCATGCTGGCTGAATTGAGACAGAGATGCCTCCAAGAGAACCTGAAACTCTCATGGCAGCTTTGTTTGACCCTCTCATTGAAGTTGCAGGACGTTCGCCTAAGAACAAGCTGTACACGCAGAAGATCCCAAAGGAGCGTCAATCAGAACAGTTCAAAAGATTTCGCGAGATTGAAGTTGATTCTACGCATGCGGTGCCGCTACCAAACGGTGGGTTCTTGGCAAAGCTTAAAGAGAATGACTATGAGTTCCTAGTTTTCTCTGCTCCCGGTCTGAATTCACCGGAGGTTAGAAATTTAGAAGATGCTTTGACAGGAGTGGAGGAGTTTCATCAGGTAGAGTTTGATGAGACTATGTTCCTCTTTTGCTGTTTTGAGCTCAAAGGTCTTTTGAACCTAAGGCTTAAGTATAGAAACCCAGAGCTTGCTGATGACATTTTGGGACTGGCTGACGCAGAAAGCTACTCCGGTCATAGTATCTACGACCTTCGTGACTATTTTAACCCTGTCTATGCCTTTCGAGTTGACGCTAATAACAAGCGATGCGGAGCCAATATTACTGAGTATGCACTGACACTACTGGTCCATCAGCCAAACCTTCGTTCTCCGATTGTCGATCGCCATGCGGGCGACAGAATATCAGCGCTCATGGGTAAAACTGCTTGTGGCACTGACAACCTTTTTCAAGCGCTAACTTCTAGTCAATGGAAGTATGTATTCTTGGATCTTTATCGCTGCTTGGAGAGCTTGTATTTCTTTCCGTGGATTCGCGAGTTAAAGGGTGCCCTGGATTCCGAGGAAAATGTCTATTCTCTGCGCGAAAGCTCTTGGTCCGCATTGGGTTGGAGTCCCAAGGAGGATAATTCGATTAAGAAGTTATTTGAATTGGTGGATGATAAGGTTTTTCAAGACGATGCTTCAGAAGTTGACAAATTTTCGAGCTTAAAACCTGATAGCTCACCGCCGAGTTCATACGCCGAAAGGTTGTATTCCGTTCGTAACACAATGGTTCACCATGCTGATCGGCAGGGCCGGTCACCAAATCCGGCTAGTGCGGCAGATTACCGTCAGCTTTGTCTGTTTTTATGCGCTGTCTTGGAGGCGATTCATCGGGACTATTCTGCCGAGTTGTCGTGATGACGTTCCAATTGGTTGGCTCAAATTATTGATTCATTTGTTCGCTGGGTGCTTGAGTTCTCCGTCATCGTCAATTTGTATTTTCTATTGTGTGCAGTGTGAGCGACGTATCGAACTTTATGGTATAATATTTCGTGTCCATAGTGACGCGTCGCGGCTTGGAAGGAGACACAATAGGCACCTTTCGCCGAGTTGGTGAGTATTGCTGGGCAGGCCCGGGGTGCAGGGGCGTGGCGAACGGCCCCTGCGAGCAGGCGGGGGTTCGGGGGAGGAGTGCGGAACGACGTTCCCCCGGGAGTAGGGGTTGCAAGGGGAGTGCGGAACGATGACCTTGCCGCCCTCCGCGTAGGAGTGCCCGCCGCACAGGCGCCCCCGGCGGGCAGGGTTCCGGGGCAGCGTCCCGGGCGAACGGCAGGCCGAACGCAGGCACCGCAGGTGCCGGAGTGCGGGCTGTTTAGTGAGTATTATGACCCCACACATCCGTTCGCGGCTGCGTCTGGCCGGTTTCTCCGGTGCGGCAAAACTGACCTGCTCCCCTGAAAAGT
>NZ_JAME01000079.1 GCF_000521865.1 Roseivivax isoporae LMG 25204 | reverse complement strand
TTCTCTGCCCGCCAGACAGGGAAGAAGAACGGGTTCGCGGCCATGTTGACCGTCCCGAATTCCTGGAAGCGTGCGTTGTCGCTGTCGAAGTACCCGCCACGCCGCTGGTCGCGCCGTCGCGAGCCCGAACTACGTGCCTGCCGGCGAGCGGTGCCTTCCGTTCCCCCGGCGTAGATGGTGATCGCGATCCGGTCGTATTCGTTGCCCGCGACCTTGCCGACCGTGATCGCACCCTTGGGCGCGTCGCCCCACGTCCAACCGATGCTTTCTGCAAGCGCGCCTGTATCCTTCGGCGCGAACGCCTTCATCAGCTTGACGATCTTGTCCGCTTCCTTCTCGAGCTGCCGGGCCACCTCGAGGCGGACGCTCAGCGGGATCGCCCGCATCCGGCGCTGGAATTTGGCGAGGTTCTTGACCATCTTGGAAACCGTCAGTCGGAGGAGCTGCCCATGAAGAAGATCGCGATCATTGCCGCCCTCGTCGCAGCTCCTGCGGTTGCGCAAGAGGCTGAACAGACAGTCACCCAGTTCAACGGGCACTCGCTCACCATCCTCTCGCGCGAGGTCCAGATCAGTGGGGCCGAAGACGCTAGCAAGCCCCGCGTTCAGGAGCGGGCCGATCAGGTTTGCTCATCCAGCGGGAAGTCCGCCGAGTTGGAGGCCCGCCAGAGGATCGACGGGTTCCAGGTGCAGTATTTCTACCTGTGCCTATAGCTCGACCCGCGCCTCGACAGTGACGATGCCGTGGCCAGTGATCCCGTCCGGATCACGCATGGTCCGGGTGCTCGTCACTCGAATGAACGCGAGCGCGTAGGGGTCGGGTAGCGTCAGCGCTGCGTCGTGCAGTGCTGCCTTGACCGCGCCGGAGATGCGCTTTGTCGGGGAAAGGCGCGCCTGCGAGCGGTCCCACACGTCGATCTGGAAGACGTGCTCCTCGCCGTCAATGCATTCCTCGTCGTCGATGATCTCCTGCGTCGGCCCGAAGGAGACATACGGGAAGGTCACGCCCTTCGGCACGTTGTCATAGATGCGGGCGCCCACGAGCGCCCCGACGCCGGCGTCCGCCACGAGCGCGTCATAGATCGCCTTCTGCAGGGCGACCGAGGCGCTCATACCGCCACCCCGCTCTCGACCGTCACGTAGACCCATTGCCGGTCCGTGATCGTGTCGATCTCGCGGATGTTGTAGATCGTGCCCCGGCGGAGGTCGCGCATGCGCCAGGCCGCCGTGATCTCGCGTGCGGCGACGCTCGAGCGGATCCGGACCTTGTAGATCGACCGGCCCGTCAGCCGCGCCGCTTCGACCGCCTCCGAGCCGCGCTGGTAGATGAACTGCGCGCGGGTCTCGTAGCTGGCCGGCGCCTCGCTCCACCCGGTCTCGGTGCCGCCGTACCCGTCCTGCGTCTCGGTCGGCCGGTCGAAGGCGACGCGCTCGATCAGGTTCATACCGACATCCAGCGCCAGGGGGCGATCTGCCGGTCGAAGTCCGACCAGGACATGGTTGCGCCGGTGCCGAGGCGGTCGTCGTAGTAGTACCGGGCGAGACGCATGATCGCGATCTTGAGGGGCATCGGCACCTCGGCCGCCGCGCCGAAGCCCGCGGTGAACGTCAGCTGCACCGGTGCCGGGTTGTCGTCCTCGAGGTCCGGCAGTTCGAAGTCCGACGACAGGCGCACGAGCGTGCCGCGGGCCTCGGGCACGATCTGCACAAGCTCGGCAGGGACCGTCTGACCCGTGCCCTCCGCGTCGTCGAAGGTGACCTCGACGCTCGACACGTCGGGCACCGGCAGGACCATCCGGCGCGCGAAGTTGCACCGCGCGACCTGCCATGTCTGCGTTACCATGAACCGCCCGAGAACGCCCCGGAAGCCATCGAGGTACTCGGTCGCGCCGGCGAGGAACGTCTCCATGAGCGCATCGTCGTCGTCGAAGCTGACGACGGCGTGCTGCTTGCATTCCTCGAGCGAGACCGGCAGCTCGGCCGGCGCCTCGATGCGGACCGGGCGGAACATGTGCGCTTACTTCCCCGTGCCGTAGGGGGTGGGGTCGAGCCCGAGCTTCTTCGCCATGGCGGGCGTCATGCTCTGCTTGCCCGTCGCCGCGGCCGGCTTCTTCGCCGCCTGTGTCTTCGGCGGCGTCTTCGCCGGGGTCGTCGTCTGTTCGTCAGCCATGTCGGCCTCCTGCAAGGTGGGTGCGGTCCCGGCGACCATCGCCGGGACCTGTCCTGTGACCGCGCCGGGTCAGCCCGGCCGGGATATTACGCGGCCGCCTGCTGCAGGACCTTCAGGCCCTGCGGGTCGGTCACCGCGCCGCCGACGCGCTTGGTCGTGTAGAACAGCACCTTCGGCTTCGCGGTGAAGGGGTCGCGCAGGACGCGGACACCGGCGCGGTCGACGATCAGGTAGCCGCGGCGGAAGTTGCCGAAGGCGATCGGCATGGCGCCTGCCGCCATGTCCGGCATGTCCGGCAGTTCGGTCACCGGATAGGCCAGGAGCTGCGAGGGCTGGCCCGCCTGGCTCGACGGCTGCCAGAGCTGCCGGCCGTCGCTGTCGCGCAGCTTCCGGATCACGCCCATCGTGGTCCGGTTCATCGTGAACCGCGCCTCCTGCGTGTAGGAGCTCGGCACCGCGTAGACGAGGTCGAGCAGCTCGTCCTCGGTCACGGCGGCGGTCGCCGCGGCGGTGATGACCTCGATCGCGCCGAGCGGGTTCGCGGCGGCGTTCGCGGCGCCGGTCGCGTAGGTCAGGAAGCCGTTCGGCTTGTTCGTCCCGTTGCCGGCGACGAAGGCGAGGCCCTCCTGCTTGGCGAACTCGGTCTCGACCTCGCCCGCGATCCAGGCCTCGAGGTCGACCTCGGCGTCGTCGAGCATGCCCTGCGTCGCGCCGGGGTTGGCGTAGATCTCGCCCGGCGTGATGGTCATCTCGCCGAAGGTCGGCGTCGAGCTCTCGGGGCGCGCGGCCTCCTCGCCGACCCAGCCCGAGCCCGTGCCGCGCAGGTTGAAGAGCTTGGTGAAGGCCGTCTTCGAGATCGACTGCGTCGACGCGATCTGCCGCATCGGCGAGACCTCGATCAGCTTGTCGGTGATCGTGCGGTCCCACTCGACCGGCGCGAGGTAGCCGCCCTCGTCGTCGGCACCCTTGCGCAGCGCGGCCTGGACGTCGCCTTTGCAGAAGTGCGCCCGGAACGCGTCGGTGTACTCGGCATCCTTCACCACGCCGGGCCCGCTGCCCTGCATCGCGATCGCGGCGAGCTTCGCGTTGGCCTCGTCGATCGCGGCCTGCAGGGCGCCGACCTCGGTGTTGACCCGCTCGAACTTCTCGGTCGTGACGACGTCGTCGAACTTCGCCTTCAGTTCCTTGTCCTTCTCCGCCTGCGTGTTCTTGAACTCCTCGAAGGCCTTGTTGAGGCTCGCGAGGACCTGCGCCGGGTTCGTTGCATCCGCACGAACCGCGACGACGCCCCGCAGCGGGGCCCTCATCATCTTGGTCATGGTCAGTCCTTTCAGGACGATATGGTGGTGATCAGCTGCCGCGCGGCAGCGGTCCATTCGTCAGCGTCGTGCGTGACGGTCGGGGCAGCGTCCTGCGTGCCCCCCTTCACCTCGGCCAGAAGCGCGCGGCGTTCCGACCTCGGGATTCCATTGCGGGCGAGCGCCACGTCGATGCGCTTCACCGCCTTCACTCCGGACTGCTCGCGCGCACGCGCGGCGTCCTCGACCACGGCGTCGGCCGGCAGGTAGCCGTCGGCGAGACCCGCCTCGACCGCCTGCTCGCCGTTGAACCAGGTCTCCTTGTCCATCCAGGCCGCGGCCTCGGGCTTCGCGACGCCGGCGCGGCTCGCGTAGAGGGTCGCCATCGCGTCGTCGAAGGGTTCCATCATGTCGGCCGCCTCGCGCAGGTCGTGGCGGTTGCCGATCGCCATGACCCAGGCGTTGTGCACCATCATGAAGCCGGCCTTGCCGATCTGGATCTCGTCGCCCGCCATCGCGATGACCGAGGCCGCCGAGGCGGCGAGGCCCAGGATGCGCACGGTGACTTTCTGCGGATGGGCGCGCAGCGCGTTGTAGATCGCCACCCCCTCGAAGAAGTCGCCGCCCGGGCTGTTGATCTCGACCGTCACCTCTTTCTCGCCGATCGACCGCAGCGCGGCGGCGACGCGGCGGGCAGTGACGCCGCTGCCGTCCCAGTCCTCGCCGATCGCGTCGAGGATCGTGATCGTGGTCTCGCCAGCGGCCTTCGGCTGCACGGCCGCGTTCCACCGCTCGAGCGCGGCATCGTCGAGCTCGAACGCGCACACCTTCGGCAGGCGGTCGGCGTTCAGCTCGGGCAGGTTACGAAGGCTCATCGGACGGGTCCTTTCCTGTCAGCCCGGGCGGCGGTGGCGGCGGGTCCGCGCGCTCGGGCAGGTCCATGACTTCGCGCACCTCCTCGTAGCCCATCCAGGGCTGGTGCCCGCCGGAGCCGAGCGCCTTCGAGAAGAACTCCGCCTGGTCCTTCATCGAGCCCCGCAGGAGCGCGCCGGCGTTGAACTTGGCCTCGTAGACGTCGACATCGGCGTCGCCGAGGAGGTCGCGCTCGATGGCCTGCTCCCAGGCCTGGAACCACGGGTTCAGCGAGTAGCGCACGAAGAGCTGGCCCAGCACGTCGATGCCCGAACCCCACGAGGTGTCGTCCATCACGAGGAGCGGCCGTGGCACGCCTCCGAAGGCGCGCGAGATCTCGGCGATCTGCAGGCTGCGGTTCTCGACCCCCTGGCTGTCCCGGCCGGACTGGCTTGCGGGCTCGAGGTCCATCCCCTCCTCGAGGATCTTCCAGCGGTGCGCGTTCTCGGCCCCGCTGTCGTCGTTCATGCTCGCCCGCAGCCGCTCATAGGCCTCGGGCGACAGCCGGCCCGGGTGCTTCAGCACGCCGCCGACGATCATGCCGTTCCGGAAGAGCCGCGCCGCCGCGCGCTCCGCCTGCCGGGCAAGCCCGATCGCCTCGGCAGCCTGGCGAACCGCCGACAGCCCCCGGATGCCGTCTTCCGAGAGGCCGTTTCGGAGGTGCAGGACCTCCCGCTGCGGCAGGTCGACGGTGCCGCCGTCCGTGCGCGTGAACGTGTAGCGCAGCGTCCAGTCCGGCAGCTGCGTGATCCTCATGCGCGCCGGATCGAGCGGGATCAGCTGCAGGACCCGGCCCCGGCTCCACACGATGCGGGCGAAGGCGTCGCCGTATTGCAGCGCGCGCTGCTGCATCAGGCTCCGGAACTCGAAAGCGGTCTGCCACGGGTTCGGCTTGCGGTGCAGCACCCGGAAGAGCGGATGCCCGCGCGCCGGCGTCTTGTCGTCCTGGCGCTGCAGCCGGAGCGGCAGCATCCCGATCGAGAACGAGATCAGCGAGACGCAGCGCAGGACCGTCGTGTTCTTCATGGCGCTCGCGACCGAGACCGTCGCGCCGCTCTCGGTCACCGCGCCGGTGCCGCCGCGGATGAACTCGAGGAACCGCGGGTCGTCGAGACCGTAGAACTGCGCAGCCTCGCCCGCCATCGCGCGCACGTCGGTCGGTTCCGACGTCTCCGGCGCGCCGCGGCGGAAGATGCTGAAGATGCCCATCGCGTGCCCTTGATCAGGCGGTCAGCAGACCGCGGGTTTCGTAGACGCTCGGCCCGCCGCTCGCGACCGGGTTCCAGCTCATCAGCATGACGCTGTTGAAGAGCGCCATGAGCGGATCGATCTTGGCGCTGCCCGACTGCGCCTTGGTCACGATCACGGCGTTCCCGCGCGATTCCGTGCGTGCGTTTCCGACGCACCAGCGCATGATCCGCTGGTCGCAATGCACCATCGAGCCGTTCTTGAGCTTGACCGGCGCCGTCTTGATCGCGGCGTTCAGCTTGTAGCCCTGGCTGATCGAGCGGATGTCCTCGATCGAGAAGCCGGCCTCGATCAGCGCGTCGACGATGGCGCCCACCCCCTCGGGGTCCATGCCGATCCCGTCTTCCTCGGGCAGCCGCCCCGCATCCTCGATCTGCTGGCAGATCGCCACGATCTCGGGGATCGCCTCGGCCTCGAGGTTGTCCACGAAGACGAGCTCGTCCGCCTCGGCCAGGTCCTCCAGCTCGGTCGCGATCGACTTGCGCAGATCGAGCACTCCGCGATCGGCCCAGGCCTTTCCCCAGTGCTGCCACGTCTTTGTCTCGGCGTGCCGGCCGAGGACGCTGATCCCGAGAAGGTCGTCGAGGCCGCCGCCGTCGAGACCGACGACGCAGACCTCGGAGGTCTCGATGATCGCGGCGAGGTCCATGCCCGGCCGGGCGGCCTTCTCCCAGTGGTCCGCGCCGACCCAGCGCTCCGAGTGCAGCCCGAGGCCGATCTCGATGTTGAGGTGCTGCGACATCCAGATGCGCTCGGCTTCCGGCGAGGCCGCACCGTTGTTCGCGTAGTCGTCCTCGAGCCGCTGCCGGCTGATCGACAGCCCGAGGTTCGGAAGCACCAGCGGCCAGTTCTTCCG
>NZ_JAME01000078.1 GCF_000521865.1 Roseivivax isoporae LMG 25204 | reverse complement strand
GAATTCCAGGCCGTGCTTGCGGATCTAGCCTTCCGCGCCTCGCTGCCGCCACCGCCCGATCAGGTTGCGGTCAAAGCCCGGGACTTCTGGATCGAGCGCGCGGAACGTCGCGTGCGGCAGCGGATAGCGCCTTGTGCGTGGATGCCCGATTGATCGGCTACCCCTGTTCAGAACGGGAAGAAGATCGGGATGATCAGTACTGCCAACGCCGCGAAGATGATGTTGAGAGGAAGTCCCACCTTGAGGAGATCGCTGAATTTGTAGCCCCCGGCGCCGTAGACGAATGTGTTGGTCTGGTAGCCGATGGGCGTGGCGAAGCTCGCGGAGGCGGCGAACATGACCGCCATGATGAAGGGGCGCGGATCGTAGCCGAGCTCGATGACGAGGGCGATGATGATGGGGCCGATCAGAACGGCGACCGCGTTGTTCAACCCCATCTCGGTCAGGGCACTGGTCAGCACGTAGACAGCGGCGAGGATGGCGATCGGCCCGATCCCGCCAACCGCGCCGACCACCGTCTCGACGATGACCCTTGCGGTCCCCGTCTCATCCATACCCATCGACAGGCCCAGCATTCCGAAGATCATGAAAAGGATGCGCCAGTCGATGGCGTCGAAGGCTTCCTCGGGATCGACGCAGCGCGCCATCATCACGATGACGGCGTCGATGACGGCAAGCCCGGCGATAGGCATGACGTCCAATGCGGCAAGGCCCATCACGCCGAAGATCGTCACGATGGCGACCGAGGCTTTCGAGCGGCGTGTCGCCCGCTCCGAAGGCTCGGAGAGGTTGATGATCCCGCCGTCCTCCATCAGGCGCTGGAGGCCTTCCGGGGTTCCCTCGAGCAGGAGGGTGTCCGCGAACTGCAACCGCAAATCCTGCAGGTCGCGAGAGATGTTCTGGTCGGCGCGATGCACCGCCATAAGGTACGCACCGTATTCCGGCGCAGCTTCAGGTCCCGGATCGGCCGCCCCCGAAGATGGGAGTTCGGGCCGACACTCGCTTCCATGGTGATGGTCTGATCTGCCGTCACCGGCTCGAGATCGCGGTCGGTCATGTCCCGGAAAGTGACCTGGCCGTTCTCCTTCAGCCCCAGAAGCTCGCCGGTGCCCGTCTTCAGCACGATCCGGTCGTCGGCCTCCAGCGTCAGATCGTTCATCGAGGGCCGCATCGAGACCTCGCCCCGCACCACATCGAGGACCCAGGTTTCAACCGTATTGAAAGGCAGCTCGGACAGTTGCTTGCCGACATACCGGGACTCGTGGGGGATGAGCAACCGCGCCATGAACTTGCGCTTGCTCTCCTGTCCCAGAAGGCTGCTCAGGGAGGCGCGTTCCGGCAGCAGGAAGCGACCGGCCAGCACCAAGTAGAGCATGCCGACGGCCGCAAAGATCAGGCCGGGCAAGGTCATCTCGAACATCGAGATCGGGGGTTGTCCCGCTTCACGCGCCACCCCGCTCATCAGGATGTTCGTCGAGGTCCCAACCAAGGTCAGCGTTCCCCCGAAGATCGCCGAGAAACTGAGCGGGATCAGAAGCCGCGACGGCCCGACGCCGACCGAGGAAGTCACCGAGATCATGATCGGGGTCAGCAGGATCACGACGGGCGTGTTGTTCATGAAGGCCGAGGCGCCCATGGTGCCGATCATCATCAGGAGCATCGTCCGCAGGAAGGAGCCCCGAGCCTGCCGCTTCAGGACTTCCCCCAGGATGGCTAGCACGCCGGTTCGCTCGAGGGCCGCCGAGATGATGAACATCATGGCGATGGTGATCGGAGCGGACGAGCTGAAAACCGTCAGGAAATCTCCGGTCTCGACGATGCCTGTGGCCAGAAGGGCGGCGGAACCCCGAGCGTCGTGACCTCGGGTGGATAAATTTCCCTGAAGACGCTCAGGAAGACGATCCCGAGCAGCGCGAGAACGAATATCTGGTCAAGGCTCATGATCGACTCCGCCGGGCGCTATGGCGTATTCTCGCAATAAACGATAAAGCAAGTCGTGTTTTCAATCTGAATCGGGCTCGCCCTGCAAGTCAGCAGCGCGGACAAGCGTCGTGAGGGAGCTGTCGCATGTTGCGCAAGCTGGGAACGGTTTCCGGTCTGACACTCGCCAGCCGGATCTTGGGCTTTGTGCGGGACATCCTGCTGGCCGGTACACTCGGTGCGGGCCCGGTGGCCGACGCTTTCATGCTGGCGTTTCGACTGCCCAATCATTTCCGCGCCATCTTCGCCGAGGGTGCGTTCAACGCGGCTTTTCTTCCGGCCTGGGCGGCGACGGATGCGCGTGCTGGAGATACGACCACCCTCGGAGGTCAGGTGCTCGGCTGGCTTGTGCTGGCAAATATCGCGCTGCTCGCGCTTGCCGTGGGTGCCACCGGGTGGATGCTGAGCCTTCTGGCGCCGGGATTGTCGTCCACCGACCCGACCTGGCCGCTGACCATCACGCTGACGCGGATCACCTTCCCCTATCTTCTCTGCATGTCGCTGGTGGCGTTCCTTTCAGCTCTTCTGAACGCTCGGGACCGCTTTGCCGCCGCAGCCGGCGCGCCGGTCCTTCTTAACCTCTGCATGATCACCGCACTCCTTCTGGGGGATCACTACCCGAGCGCGGCCCATGCTGCGGCATGGGGCGTGCTGACGGCAGGGCTGGCACAGGTGGGGTTTCTTGCACTCGCGGCCGTGCGTGCCGGTATCGCCCTTCCTCGCCCGCGCCTTGGGCTCTCCCCGGAAACCGGGACGTTCTTCCGCCGGCTCGGACCGGCTGTTCTGACCACGGGCGCCCTCCAGATCGCCATCTTCGCCGATACCGTCATCGCCACGTTCCTGCCGGCCGGGTCCTTGTCGCACCTCTACTACGCCGACCGTCTCTACCAATTGCCCATCGGTTTGCTGGGCGTGGCCCTCGGCACGGTGATCCTGCCGGAGATCGGCCGCCGCGCCGCGCTCGGGGACGATGCGGGCATGCGCCGCGTTCTCGATCGGGCCCTGACGATCTGCCTCGTCGTCGGAGCTCCGATCACGGTGATCATGGCACTGCTCGGCGATTGGGCGATCCAGATCCTGTTCGTCAGAGGCGCGTTCGGCCTCGGGGAGGCCCGTGCCTCCGCGCAGATCCTCGCGGCTTACGCCGTGGGGCTTGTCCCGGCCCTGGGCGTGCGCTCCGCGGTTGCCGCCTTCCACGGGCGAGGCGACACCCGCACCCCACTGACCCTTCTTGTCGCCGCGACGGCGGTCAACGTCACGCTCAAGCTGGTGCTCGCGCCCGTTCTCGGAGCAGCGGGGCTCGCGCTGGCGACATCTGCCGGGGTCGGGCTCTACGCCGCGCTGCTGATCCGAACGGGACGGAGACGAGGCTATCTTCAGGGTCCGAAGCCCTCGGCGGTTGTCGTGGTGCCCCTGACCGCCCTGACCTCCGCCGCGGCGCTTTTCCGGTATCGGGCCGCGATTCTCGACGCAGCCTCGAGCCTCTTCGGTCCACTTGCCATGCCGCTGGCCTTTCTGGGCGCGGCCCTGGCGATAGCCGCGGTTCATGGTCTGGCGGCTTGGGCTGTGTCGACTTGGCAGCAATCGGCGCGCGCGCAGTGAACCGGTCGCCAGGCACTCCCGCGTGAACTCATCGATCAGGTTGAGCATCCGGAACCTCCTTCCGTCATGGGTCCGGCTCTCGACGAAGTCGTAGGACCAGACATGGTTGGGTCGCTCTGGCCTCAGGCGGATACAGGACCCGTCGTTGAACCAGAGCCTCGACCTCTTTGGTTGCTTCTGGGGAACCTTCAGCCCCTCCCGCCGCCAGATCCGTTCGACGCGCTTCACGTTCACCGTCCACCCAGCCTCCCGGAGGAGCACCGTGATCCGCCGGTAGCCGTACCGCCCATACTGCGAGGCCAGCGTGATGATGTCCGCAGTGAGCGCCTCCTCGTCGGGGCGACCGCGCGGGACCTTCCGTTGGGTCGATCGATGCTGACCGAGCACACGGCAGGCGAGGCGCTCGGAGACGCCGAACTTCCGCATGACGTGATCGACACAGCGACGGCGACGGGCGGGGCTCAGAAGTTTCCCGACGCGGCTTCCCTTAGGATCAGCTTCTCGAGCGTGAGGTCCGACACAGCGTTACGAAGGCGCTCGTTCTCCTTCTCCAGCTCCTTCAGACGCTTCACCTGGTTCGTCTTCAGGCCGCCATACTCCTTGCGCCACCGATAGTATGTGAACTGCGTGACGCCGATCGACCGCACCGCCTCGGCCACCGACTGGCCTTGCGACACCAACACGTCGACCTGCCGAAGCTTCGCGACGATCTCTTCCGGCTTGTGCTTCTTCTGGGGCATTCCTTCGTCCTCCATCTGGCTCGAAAGCCTACTTCAGGGAGGACCACTTTTCAGGGGGCAGGCCAGCTCAAGGCCCCCGAGCCAACCTTCATGCCAGGCGCTGCGCATGGCTCCTCCCATTTTCTTTCCGACGATCGCATTCTATCCCTTTAGATGAAAATACTAGACTCGAATCTTCCTAGGGGTGAACATTGGTGCCATTGCCAACCGGGAGGATAGGAATTGCCGGATTATTATGTGACTCAAACACTCAAGCTAATGGTGACCATGAAGTTCATCGGAGTGACGAAGTAGGCTGTCAGAATCCAGCTTCATCGTGGAGCAGGGTTTCAATTTGCTGGCATTCAGACTGCCACACGACTTGAGCAATGAGAGGATGACTGGCCAAGATCTAGCCGAAAGACTGACTGGATCTCGGCCTACCCAAGCGCCGGCTCATACTAGTCGCTTCGCTGCCCTCCATCATCCACAATGCCACGTCCTTCAGGACATTCGACCTGTCAGCCCGGCCTATAGCCGACCTTCATACAAGGCGCTGCGTAGGTCCGAACTTAGATTACGGTTTCTGACTGGAATGGTGAGCACGAAGATGCTTAGGGGAGGAACAAGGCGCGGAAAAAAATTCGCTTCGCAGGAAAAAAGTGTCTGTCTTTTGACAATGCGGCCGCTGCACTCGAACATTGCGCTTTAGTGCGATCTCTTACAGGTCGAAGCCGTAGGCAAGCTTGTCGTAAAAAGAGCACAGCTTTCTGTAGAAAGATGAATACGGATCAATAAAATCATCGGGGTTATGGCTCTCAATAAAGTCGCACAGCGCCTCTAAATCAACCTCTTTTGGGTCTTGATGAGGAATAAAAATTGCCACCTTTTCCACAGAAGTTTCGCCGATTATTTCGGCTGTAGTCTTGCCCTGCCAATGCTTTTCATACTGACTTCTGTAAGATGATAACGAATAACTCTTTGCTGCTATCCTTTCGCAAACCGCTCGTGCGGACGTGTAGGGTGATCCATACAATTCTTCCGCGTTATTGATTCCAGCATCTCGAAGGTAGCGAAAAACCGGTATAAAGGTTGTGCTAGACCTCCGGAAAGTTGGAAAAGCAAGCTTTTGAAGCCTTTCCGGATCGAACACGGACTTCTCCCGAGTGAAGTCGGTGTAGATTTCAGAGAGATTGGTCCCTTGATAGCCGCTTTCTGCAAGGGCCTTCTCTCCCTGCTCAGCGAGCTTCTCTTTTTTCTCCGCTTGCGCTTGTGCCATTCTCACGCCAACGACAAATTCGACGTCTTCTGTCGAGGCGCGCGCAAGGGGGTCTCCTCGGGCGCGTTCGGGTTCTTGACCGACAGGTCCCAGGTCTCGGCGTCGAGGTCGGCCACGTCCACCGACCAGCTCTGCGCACTGTTATCGCGCCCCGGCTGGAGAGCCACGAACTCTTTTAGGGTCCTCGTCGTTCAGCGGGTTGGTCTTGCCCAAGGACCGGCCCGGATCGAGCTGGTAATACCAGACCGAGCGCGACTTCGATCCCTTCTCGAAGAACAGCACCACCGTCTTGACCCCCGCGCCCTGGAACGTGCCCCCGGGGCAGTCGAGCACGATGTGCAGGTTGCAGCTTTCCAGCAGCTCCTTGCGGAGCGCCACGCTCGCCCCGTTGGTGTTCGACAGGAAGGTGTTCTTGATGACCACCGCACCGCGTCCGCCCGCGCGCAGCTTGCGCATGAAGTGCTGCAGGAAGAGATACGCCGTCTCGCCCGACTTGATGGGAAAGTTCTGCTGCACCTCCTTGCGCTCGCCGCCGCCGAAGGGCGGGTTCGCGAGGACGATGTCGTGGCGGTCGGCCTCCTGGATGTCCATCACGTTCTCGGTCAGCGTGTTGGTGTGCCGGATGGAGGGCGCGTCGATGCCGTGCAGGATCAGGTTCATGACCCCCAGCACGTAGGCGAGGGACTTCTTCTCCTGCCCGTAGAACGTCCGGCGCTGGAGCGTGGCCCACTCGATCGCCGACAGGTCGTCACGGCGCAGATGCTCCGACGCCTCGGCAAGGAACCCGCCCGAGCCGCATGCCCCGTCATAGATCGTCTCGCCGATCTGCGGATCGACCACCTTGATCATCGCGCGGATGAGCGGGCGGGGCGTGTAGTATTCGCCGCCGTTTCGCCCGGCATTGCCCATGCGCTTGATGCGCGTCTCGTAGAGGTCCGAGAGCTCGTGCTTGGCCTTCTGGGAGTTGAAGTTGAGCTCATCGACGATCTCGAGCGTATCGCGCAGGGTGTATGACCTGCTCCCTTTGGAGTCC
>NZ_JAME01000077.1 GCF_000521865.1 Roseivivax isoporae LMG 25204 | reverse complement strand
AGCCGGTAATCCCCGTAGGCCGCGATCGCAGAGTCGCGCAGCTCGGCGACGACGCCTTCCGCCTCCTCGAGCTCGGCATCGTGCCGGGTCAACGCCTCCTCGATCTCGGCGCGCAGCTCGTCCGCGAGGTCCTCCGCCGAGAGCCGCACGTCGGGCGCCGTGACGGCGAGCCACGCGGTCCAGACCAGGTCGACCGGCCCGGGCGCGACGTGACTCATCCGAACCTCGTAGGTCTCGCCCGGCACGATGTTGCCCGAGACGATCGTGGCGCCTTCCTGCGCCTCGGCGCGGCCGCCCTGCTGCACCACCTGCCCCGTCGCCTGGACACGGACCTGCCAAGTCATCTGCCGGATCCGCGAGGGCGGCGGCGTCCAGGTGAGCCGGAGGCCCGGGCGGCGCTGCCCGCCCGCACTGTCCAACACGATGAAGGGCTCGACCGCGAAGCCCTGCACCGTGGGAGGCAGCGACAGCAGGCCGCCGATCTGGTGCGCCAGGACGAACGCGGGCTGC
Organism: Roseivivax isoporae LMG 25204; assembly: GCF_000521865.1. Taxonomy (GTDB): domain Bacteria; phylum Pseudomonadota; class Alphaproteobacteria; order Rhodobacterales; family Rhodobacteraceae; genus Roseivivax; species Roseivivax isoporae. The sequence continues at coordinate 6,497 of NZ_JAME01000077.1, read as the reverse complement.
GACGTCCGGAACTCGGCGTCCTGGGCGATCACGCGGATGTCGTACTGCGCGCCGCGCTGGACGCCGGTGATCCGTGCCTCGCCCGCGAGCGCGCTCACCGTCATCGTCTGCCACGAGTCGGTCCCCGTCAGGCGCCAGCTCACCAGGGCGTTGCGGGCCTGTGTCACGCGCCAGTTGCCGGCCGGCGCGAAGCCCGGCTCGAACGACACGATGATCGTCGGCAGCACGTCGCCCTGCGCCGATTGCGGCAGCGACTGTTCCCGCGTCAGCACCTGCAGGATGCGCGGCTGCGCGGGCCCGACGAGGCCGAGGCCGACCGGTTCGCTGAGGTCGCTCTCGAACGCGCCCTCGTCGATCGCGTCGTAGAGCTCGGGCACGTAGGGCAGCAGCGCGATCTCCGCCTGCATGTCCTCGCCCCGCTCGATGTCCGAGATGAGGCAGAGCTGCGCCTCGCCGTCGACCGGACCGAACAGGAACAGGTCGCCCGCGTTGATGTTCGTCGCGTCCGACACGGTGATCTTGTCGGTCGTCCCGGTGCCGGTGGCCGTGAGCAGGAGCATCACGCCGTCGCGGGTGCGCACGCGGACATTGTAGCTGCCGCCGGCATCGAAGGTCACCGGCTCGTCGACCGTGAGCGTGACGCCGTCCACGTCCTTGATGCGCCCGGCAGTGTCGCCGATCAGCGCGGCGTCGTGGCTGAAGGCGACCAGGTCGCCCCGCCGCGCGAGCAGGTGCTCGAAGTCCATCGACACCTGGTAGGGCGCGGCGCGCAGGATGCGCGACAGCAGCAGGAAGCGCCCGAAGAGCTGCGCCTGCTCGACGATCGAGATGCCGTCCGGGTTGACCACCTCGAACCGCGTCGCGTTGGCGGCGCTGTAGCCCTGCGCGTAGACGATCACCTCGTCGTCGGCGTAGTCCTTCTCCCGGTTGCGGAACTGGACGCGCAGGGCGTGCAGCTCCTCCGGCGCGTTGATCTGCCCGCTGAAGTTCCACGAGTTGCGCGGCGTGATCGCCTGCACGACCGTGTCGCGTGCCTTGTCGATCACCACGCCGAACCGGTCGTCATACATGGTCGGGCTGGCGAACCCGGCCGTGGCGATCGCCGTCAGGACCGCCGCCACGCTGTTCTGCCCCTGCAGCACGTTCTCGTAGGTCAGCCCGAGCGCGGTGCAGTGCTCGAACCATTCGCCGAGGTTGTCGTCGGCCGTGTTCGCCGAGGTCACCGGCCGGGCGTTGCTGGGGCTGGTCAGCACGTCCCGGAAGAGCGCGGCCGGGTTGCTGGTGTAGCCGCTCGAGTTCCAGTTGCTTCCGTTCCAGGTCGGGACCGCGCGCTCGACGATGGCGTTGAACTCGTCGATCACGCCCGACAGCTCGTCGTTCGCCTTGATGACCAGCGCCGTCTTGGCGATGCCGGGTGCGTTGACCGGCGCCTCGTTCCGGAAGCTGCGCAGCGCCGTCCAGAAGGCGTCGATGATGTGCTCGTTGTCGTCTGCCTCGAGGTCGTTCACCCGCAGGCGGATCTCGAACTGCCCCGGCACCGGCGGCTTGACGTTCGTGGCGTAGCGGACGGTCGAGGCCGCCTCGCGGTTCTCGCGCACTTCCCAGAACGGAATCCACGTCGGGGAGCCCACGGCGCGGTATTCGCCCAGCAGCTCGAAGTTCGTGTTGCTCCGACCCTCGTCGGTCACCTCGTAGATGCCGTTCGGGAAGGTCACCGTCACGCCGAACTCGTCGGTGTCCTCGGCGGTCTCGCGGGTTGACCAGTCGTCGTTGATCTTGACGTTCAGCGACTGCTGGTCGGCGTCCCGCGGGAACAGCGACAGCGTGCCGGTGCCGTCGAGGTCGTGCTCGATCTCGACGCCCTCGAAGCTGTCGAGCGACGTGTTGCCGATGCGCAGGTCCGACAGGCGCACCGGGCCGCGCCCCCAGACGAAGAGGAGGCGCAGGTACTGATCCTCGCCGCGCACCTCGGTGTAGGGCGCCGCGCCGTAGGGCGGCGCGAACCGCATCCGCCCCATGACGATGGGCACGGCGTCCCACTGGATCAGCCGGTTGCGCGAGCCGCTGATCGAGTAGCGGTCGGGCCCGCGGTCCGCGCCGATCGAGGGCGTCTCGGGCCGCAGGAGGCTGCTGGCGGCGGCCTGGACCGCGAAGGTGACGGCGAGGCCCACCGCCTGCGCCAGGAGCCCGCCGCCGAGGAACGACAGCCCGGCCACCCACTGCCCCGCGAAGCTCGCGAAGAGCGCGATCGCGCCCGAGATGCCCGGCACCGCCCGCAGCGCCAGCGCGGCGCCCGCCTCCGGCCGCGTGTCGGCCCACGCCTCGCGCGGGACGTGCGTCTCGCCGTTGAACACCTCGACCAGGTCGAGGTCCATCCCGAGCGCGCGGGCAAGGTCGTCCATCGCCCAGTCAAGCGACACGCCGACCGGGTACTGGTGCACCGACGCGCCCGGCAGGCACGGGTCCTCGACCATGCGGATGGAATAGACGTCAGGCATCAGGGCGGTGTTTCCATTCGAGGCGGCAGAGACCGCGAGACGCACGCGGCCCCCGCCGCCCGCGTCGCGGAGGGCAGGCTGATCCAGGAATCGGACCGCGTGCATGTTTCGTTGTTCAGATGGAGCCGCCGGAGACTCGACTCAGCCTCCGGCGGCGATCACCATCGCAGTCGCCAAACCAAGCGATGGAGCTTCTATTGACCGCGCCGAAATACGTTGATCCCGACCGGAGCTATTTCGTCCTTGAGACGCCAACGGGGCCAAAAATGCGGATCAAAGCAGATCTGCCTGTGGAAAGCAGAGCTTTCGCCGGCGGTCTCATCATTGCCATACAAGCCCTTGTAGGCCGTCTCGACCAGGAAACCGACAATCACGATTGGCGCATCTTCTTGTACCGAGACATCTTCCGAATGATCGATGACGCACCAATCGCCGGTACAGGAACCGAGGAAGAAAAACAGCTACACGAAGCTCTCGCGATCATCACGCAGGCCTTTGGACTCGGGCAGCCGGGGGTCAACATGTGAGCTTTCGGGCTTGGTGATCCGTACGCCGTGAAAAACCCATTTTCCGGTGCGGAGGTCCACGGAAACCCCGACGCCTGCCTCAGGGTCGTAGTCCTTAGATCGGTGAATGGCGCCGTGTCGCCAGATGAATAGCTCTCGGTGAAGCCTTTCCCGAAGCTTGGGAGCGGCGAACCCCGCGAGGCAACCGAGGAGAAAAGCGAGGATCATTGGCGATTTCCCCTATTAGATGGCCGGGCGTTGCACGCGGATGGAATAGACGTCAGGCAATGCGGTAGGCCCCTAGCCAGCGCCACGGCGCGCGGCGCAGATCCTCGACGATCGCGCCCGTGGTGATTTCAATGTGCAGGACGTGGTGCGGGCCAGTCAGGACGCCGCAGTGCAGCCTCGTCGCCTTGCCGGCCCGGAATCCCTTCATGTGCAGCATGTCGCCGTCGCGCGCGTCCTCGGGCGGCACCGGCACGACCGGCACGCCGGCGAAGAACGTGCCCTCGGCGAGCGCGATGCCGGCCTGCACCATCCGCACCGGCTCGTCGTGGCGCGGCAGGCGGCGGCCGAACACCTCCTCCTGCACCAGGCACAGGAGCCCCCAGCAGCAGGCACCCGCGCGGCTGTATCCCCTCTCGGCGTAGGGGATGCCGACATACTGCGCTGACCAGTGCATCAGAACAGGCCGGGGAACGCGCCGGGTGTGAAGGACTCGGCCGGGAACGGCTCGGACTGGTAGGACCGGAACGCGAGCCGCGCGGTGATCTGCTCGAGGGTGTAGCGCCACTCGACCGCCTCGAGGTTCGTGTACTGCGCACCGACGATGTTCGGCTCGTCCTTCGCGACGATCTGGATCGTGACCGTCGCGCGCGTGCCCGATGCCGCCGCCGTGCGCGCGTAGGCCAGCACGTCGCGCGAGATGTTCGCCGCCTGCAGCGTCATCACGGGCTGCTCGTCCGGCTTGTCGGCCATCAGCACGACGCTGAACGGGTAGGCCTCGAACACCTCGCCGTTGCTGGTCAGGTCGGCCGTGTCGTTCACGATGCGCCGCGTACCGGCGATCGGGTGCGAGAAGGTGGCCAGCACCAGGACGAGCGTGCCGGTCTGCTGCGCCGTCGCCGCGCGGATGAGCGTCTGGGACAGGGCCATCAGGGCAGGATCTCCAGCTCGGCGTCGACGGTAAACACCGCACCCGACCGGCCCACCGCGTAATCGAGGATCCGGAACTCGTACTCGGTGCAGTCGAATGGGTCCGTCGCGGTGAACGACAGCGCGCCGAGCTTCAGGTCGTCGCGGTAGAAAACCTCGAATGCCTGCAGCTGGGCCTTGGTCAGCCGGTGAATGCGCCCGGGCCGCGAGCGCGACGCGGCCGAGAAGCGTGGGCGCGTCTTGTCCGGCCCCGCACTCATAGGTGTCCGGATCGTCGTGTTGATGGGCGCGCTCCGCGTCATCGCGGCGGCATCGGGGAAGAACGGCAGGGACGCGGGCCAGGTCGGCATGGCTTACCTCGTCGTCAGGCGCGGCCGCGCCGTCGTGGTCTGTTTCAGGTCCCGGGCGAGGCCCCGCCCGTCGCGCACGTCGCTGCGCATCTTCGCCTCGATCGCCTGCGCTGCCTGCACCGCCCTCGCGTCGATGCGCGCCGAGATCGTCCCGTCGTCGCCCAGCGTCAGGGCCGACGGCGACAGGACGACCTTGACGATCTGCGGGCCACCCCCGCCGCCCGGCCCGCTGAGCGCCTGCTGAGCCTGTGCGGTCGAGAGGATGCGGCCATTCACGGCTGGAATGAACGGTTCGGGGCCCATCTCGCCCACCATGTAGGCGCGGCCGGCGCTGACAGTGCCGCCAGATGCGCGCATTCCGTTCAAGCTGAGCGATCCAGCGCCCGATCCGAAGGAGCCCATGGGGTTCCCCGCCCCGCCGCCCCCCATCCAGCCCATGCTGGTGGCGATCTCGGTAATCATGCTCTGGATGCGCGATGCGATCAGTTCGGCCGCGATCTGCTTGAACACGTTCCCGAGCGCCTCGCCCATGTTCTCGCCGTTGACGATGGCTTGGGCCATGGCGTTCGAAACGCCCTCGATCGCGTCGATGATCGACTCGTGCTCGGCAGCGAACCGCTCGGCCTCGATGTTCGCCAGGGCCGCGTTGTACTGGTCGGCGGTCAGTTCGCCCCGCGCCTGCAGTTCGTTCAGATCGGCGAGCTTGCGCTCGTACTCCTCGAGCGGGCCCTCGAGGTCGCGCAGGATGCGGTCGCGCTCGGAAAGGAGCCGGTTCGTCTCCTGCTCTGCCTTGCGCTCGGCCTCGGATTTCCCGCCGCGACCACCGCCGCTCTTGCCGCCGCCGCTGGACAGCTTCGGCGGCTTGTAATTTTCGAGCCACTGGATCGCCTCGGCGTTCTGGCGATCGTAGATGCTCCCGCCCATCTCGCGCGGGTCGCCGCCTCGGCCGCCGTACTGCATACCCGTGTTCGGGTCGGTCGTGCTTGTGACGCCCACGCCCTGCGGGCCCAGCTTGGCGAGGGCCTGCGCCGTGGCGAGTGAGATGCCAAGCGCCTCGGCAAGACGCATCGCTGCAGAGACACCGCCGTCCAGCGCCCCGGGGATGCCCGCCGCAGCAATTGCGACGCCCTCTGCGCTGGTTGCCGCCTTGACGAGCTGGTCTACGGTCTTTGCCGCTTCCCCGTTCCCCTGCGCGATCAGCGCATTCACGAGATCAAGTTCGGCCTGCTGTTTCTCAATGGTGCCGACGAGCTCTTCTTCTGTGCTCAGAACCTGCTCCACGGCGGCGAGACGCTCCCGCTCTCGGGAAACCGCATCGTCCATAGACGTGGGGCCTTCGGGCAGGTTTAGGGTCCGCTCTCTAAGCGCCTGGATCTGGCGGACGCCCTCTTCCGCGTCAGAGATCATGCCCTCCAAGGTGGCCTTGTTCTCTTTCAGGGATTCGCTCAGAGCGCTCTTTTGCTGCTCGAGTCGAACCATCTCCAGTGCGGCCAAAGCTTCTCTCGCCTGCGCCTCAAGCTTCAGCGAAGAGAGGATTGCAGGCGTGATCTCGGACTGTGCCACTCCGCTCAGGCGGATAGCGGCAGTGTAGCGATCCTGCGCCTCGCGCGCCGCTTCGATAGCGCTGGTGGCCGAACTGTAGGCCGCCTGCACGTCGATCTTCTCGATTCCCTCCTTCGCACCCATGGCGGCCTGCGCCACGCCGAAGAGGATCGGGATCGCCGCGCCGGCCGCGATACCGAGCGCCCCGAAACCGAGCGCGAGGTCCGGCGCCTGGATGGCCAGAGCCTGCAGGTAATTGCCCGTCGCCGCGCCTTGCTGAGCGACCTGGGAAAGCTGCATGGACGCCTGACGAAGTCCGCCGCTGGCCATTGCGGAGGCGCCGCGGTCGACATCCCGAAAGCTCCGCTCGACGTTCTTGTTGGCGGCCTTGAACCGGTTTTCGTTGTTCCTGGCGGTTCGGGCGGTCTGCGTCTCGATGCGCTTCA
>NZ_JAME01000076.1 GCF_000521865.1 Roseivivax isoporae LMG 25204 | reverse complement strand
ACTACATCGCTCCGGGAAAACCGCGCCTCGAACGAGGCAAGCGTCACGGTGACCGGGAGCTCGAACGGCTTTTTCGTTTCGCAGGTCGGCCCGCTCGGCGGCAGTGGAAACACTGCCACCATCGAGGTCCGGGGGAACGAGAACGGTGCCGGGCTGAGCGTCATCCGCACCGCTGCAGACACCCGGACGGCGCTCGATTCCTACGCGGGCCTCTTCCGCGGGGGCGTGTTCCAGGTGGGCGAGGACAACCTGTTGGACCTGTCGGTCGAGGGTAACCGCAACGTGTTCGCCGTCGCGCAGGACGGGTCGGGGAACCGGATCGACGGCACGCAGGATGGCGGCGGCAACATGGCGGCGGTGGTTCAGGTCGGCGCGATGAACACCAGCGTCTTCTCGCAGGTCGGTTCGAACAACGCGCTCGGCATCACGCAGTAGACAGGCCGACCCGCTCCGCGCGTCAGGGAGGCGCGCGGGGTGGCGTCCTTCCTCCCCGGGAGACACCGCATGCGTCAGTTCCTCGTGGCCGGCAGCCTGGCACTCCTCGTCGGCGGGACCCCTGCACCCGCACAGGGGATCGACGAGAACCTTGTCGTCGTCGACCAGGCGGGTGCCGACAACCGCGCCGACATCACGCAGTCAGGTTTCGGGAACGTGGCGGGGCTGGAAGCCCTGCCCATTCTGCAGGACGGGTTCTGGAACGACCTGTCGATCGTTCAGGAGAACGCCAACAACCGCATCGCGACCGAGGGCGCGGGCCTCCTTCAAGAGGGGCGTTTCACCACGCGGTCGATCCACAACGCAATCTCGATCGAACAGCGCTCGAATGCCAACGTGGTTGGCGAGGTGCGGCAGCTGTCCCTCGGCGTCGTGCCGAACGGGGCGAACATGCTCGGGATCGTGCAGCGGGGCGGCGACGAAAACCGCATCGATGCGGTGTCGCAAGTCCAGTTGGGCGGTCAGGCCCCGCAGCAGATGGAACTGCAGCAGACCGGCGCCGGCAACCGGATCGTTCGCGCCGCGCAGACCTCGCTGACCACCGACCGGACCGAGGCCAACGTGATCCGAGTGACGCTCGCGGGCGACCGGAACGGGCAGGGCGCGCTCCTCGGGGTCGCGGCACTGCCCGCGCTCGCCAGCAGCACCCTCGTTCAGGAAGGGGGCAGCATCGACATGCGCGGCAACGGCAATTTCGCCGAGTTGATCGTGACCGGCGACGACACCGCCTTCGGGATCAGGCAGGGCGGCCGGTTGAACTCGGTGGGCGCAGTGGTGGTGACTGGCGACCTGAATGCCATCGGCCTCAGGCAGGACGGGGACGAGAACGACATCGTGCTGGCGCCTGTAGATGGGGATTTGAACGAAATCGGCATTGACCAGATCGGCACGAACTATGCCGAGGTCACCCTGCTCGACCGCGCGAGCGGCAACGCGGTAGCGCTGCGACAGCAGGGCGGTGCCGACGGTTTCGTGTTCGTCGAGGGCAACGACAACCGCATTGCGGTGGAGCAGGATTTCCTGGGCGGGCTCGGCGGCGACAACACGACCTCGGTGCAGGTGACGGGGGCCGGAAACGCCCTCGAGGTGCAGCAGGCCGGCCGCAACCGCGCCGACGTGACGGTGACGGGCGACGCGAACAACTCGGTCGGTGCATTCACGGCGCCGGGTATGCCTGCGCTGGCGGTAGGGCTCGTGAAACAGGATGGCTTCGACAACGTCGTGCAGATCGGCCTGACCGGCAACCGCAACGCCGTAGCTGCGATGCAGACCGGCAGCCTTAACCTCTTCGATCTCGTGGTGACGGGAGATGACAACGAGGCGCTGCTGCTGCAATCGGGCAGTGGCAACACGGCACGAGTCGGCCAGACCGGTATCGGCAACCGCGCGTCCATCTCGCAGTAGGGGCCGGAACGGACAAACCCCGGCCGGTGTCCGGCCGGGGCAGGAGCGCGCCTCGGGCTCCGCTCAGAGCAGGAAATCCCCCGCGCCGTAGCTCGTCGCGCCGACCGCGCCGTCGTCGATCAGGACGCCCAGGTCCACAAGCCCGTCGGCGTCGATGAAGACCTGCACGAGGCTCATGTTCCCGAAGCTCTCCACGACCCGGACCGTGCCCGGGCCGCCCGCCTCCGAATAGGTCAGGGACTGAAACCCGCGCAGGCCGGGCGACGCGTCCAGCTGCCGGAAGTCGAAAACGTCCCCGCCGATCTCGAACGCCGCTGCACCGTCCCCCGCTGCAACGACGTCAAGCCCCGCCAAAGGCGACGAGTCGGCCAGCGCCCCGTAGATGAAGACATCCGCGCCGGTGCCCCCGACCAGCCGGTCGGCGCCGAGCCCCCCGACCAGCACGTCGCTGCCCACCTGTCCGTGCAGGACGTCCGCGCCGCCACGCCCGTGGATCGTGTCGCCGCCCCCGCCCCCCTTCAGATTGTTCGCCCCCGCATCGCCGCGGATGTCGTCCGCGCCGCCCGCGCCGAAGACGTGTTCGAAATTGCGGATGCTCTCGGTCTCGCCGCCCATGCGCGTGGCGGTCTCCGCGTCGATGTCGATGCGCCAGCTGCCGCCCGAATAGCCGTAATCCACGCGGTCCCGGCCCAAGCCGCCATCCATGTCGTCGAGGCCGCTGCCCCCCGAGATCAGGTCGTCGCCGCGCCCGCCCGACAGCGTGTCGTCGCCGTTGCCGCCGAGGATCACGTCGCTGCCGTCGCGGCCCCCGATGCGGTCGGCGCCGCCGCGGCCCTGCAGGTTGTTCGCGCCGTCGTCCCCGAAAAGGCTGTCGCCCTGAGCGGTGCCGAGCACGTTCTCGATGGAGGCGAGGGTCTCGATCGCGCCGGCGGTAACGGCGGTCCCGGCGGCGAGGTCGACGGAATAGGCCGCGGCCTCGATGGTCAGGTCGATCTGGTCGCGGCCCGCGCCACCGTCGAAATGGTCCTGCCCGCCACCGCCGCGGAACTGGTCGTCGCCGTTGCCGCCGAACATCCGGTCGGCGCCGGTGCCACCGCGGATCAGGTCGTTGCCGTCGCCACCGTGGAGCGTGTCCGCACCGGCAGCGCCGACGATCGAGTCGGCGCCCCCGAAGCCGTGCAGCACGTTGGCGCCGGCATCGCCGGTCAGCCGGTCGGCGCGGTGGCTGCCATCGACGTTCTCGACCGCGTGCAGCGTTTCGGTCCCGGTTTCGCCTCCGGCAAGGCTGCCAGGCGCGGGGATCGCCTGCGCCACGCCCCGCGCCAGGTCGATGTCCCAGCCCTGGGCCGCGTAGCGGTAGCCGACCGTGTCCCGGCCCGCGCCTCCGTCGAAAGTGTCGCGCCCGAGGCCGCCGATCATCACGTCGTTGCCGTCGCGGCCCTGCAGGAGGTCGTCGCCCGTTCCGCCGTCGAGCGTGTCATCGCCGCGGTCGCCGAACAGGCGGTCGTTGCCGCTCTGCCCGGACAGGCGGTCATTGCCCCTCCCGCCCCAGAGCCGGTTGGCGCCCGCGTCGCCCGAGACGGTGTCGGCGCCGGTGCCGCCCACCACGTCCTCGAAGCCGACGACGATCTCGGCCGCCGCATCGCCCGGCCGCCGGGCGCGTTCCGCCGCGAGGTCGATCTGCCAGCCGGTGGTCGCGAGGTCGTAGAGCAGCCGGTCGGTGCCCGCGCCGCCATAGGCCTCGTCGTGCCCGGTGCCGCCCCGGACGTGGTCGTCGCCGTTTCCGCCGAACAGCCAGTCGTCGCCGCCGTTGCCCTCGAGCGTGTCGTCGCCGTCGCCGCCGCGCAGGACGTTGTCCGCCGCGTTGCCGATCAGCCAATCGTCCCCGAAGCCGCCCGACGCGTTCTCGATCACCGCGCCCGGGGCGATGGTGACGTTGGCGACGTCGTTCCCGAAGTTCGAGAACATCGTCTCGCGCAGGTCCAGCACCTGGTCGGACAGAAAGCCCGAGCCGTCCAGCCGGTCGACGCCCCCGGTGTCCCAGATCGCGCCGAACATGCGCTGGTTCGACGAGCTGACCGTCCAGGCGTCGCGGCCCGTGTTCGACCCCCAGCCGTAGACGGTGCCGCCCGAGAACGCGGTCTCGTTGGCGCCGTAGAGCTTCTGCAGTGCCATCACGTCGTAGAGCATCAGCGTCTGGCCCGGGTCGCGGCCGTAGCTCGCGCCGGTCTCGAAGCCCTGCCAGTAGCTCATGATCGTGTACTGGGAGCTGTCGTTGTAGAACTCCGCCCTCAGGTCGTAGCCCGCGAGGAAATCCTCTGCCCCGTCGTAATTGCCCGGATGGTTCAGCCCGAGCGCATGCAGCGTCTCGTGCAGCACCAGCCGCTGGTCGTCGATGCCGGCCTGCGGCGGGGTGCCGACGCCGATCGACACCACGGTCGGGTTCAGGAGGTCCGCGTCGCCCGGCCGCGCGGAGGCCGAGGACGGGGCCTGCCCGCCGCCCGACCAGCGCTCCTGGTAGGCGATCATGCCGGTGTTGGCATAGGCGTCGCCCCCGTCGGTGACCCGCACGAAGGTCACGTTCGCCACGTCCGAGATGAGCGGCAGGAAGGATTCCACGTCGAGGATGTCCTGCGCCGACATGGGTGCCTCGAGGGTCGTGCTGTCGCCGTCGGTGTTCCGCAGGCCCCGCGTGTCGACGAAGCTGTAGCCGACGAGGGCGCCGGTGCCGAAGGACGCGCCCGCGAACTTGCGGGCCTCGATCTCGGGCCGCGTGGTGTGATCCCAGTCGAGCAGCCGGTCGGCGGCCTCGACATGGGTCAGGGTTTCCTTCGGTTGAATGAGAACGGGAGGCATGGCGAAATCTCTCTTTTGAAAACGGAAGGTTCGGCGCCTGAAGGCGCCGCGGCACCCGGCCGGGCCCGTATTTTCGTTGTATGCAACCTCAGGTTTCGTAACATCCGTGGGTCCCCCCGATTTTAAGGGGACGCGCCACCCGGTTTTGTCCCGCGCCGCGGATTTTCGAGATGCTGATTGAACGCGATGCCGACCTTGCCGCGCTTGCGGACATGCTGGCGGCGGTGCCCCATCGCGGCGGACGCCTGGCGCTTGTCAGCGGCGAGGCGGGGATCGGCAAATCGAGCCTCGTCGCGGCCTTCCTCGACGCGCTCGACCCGGCCACGGACCGCGCCACGGGCCTCTGCGATCCGCTCGACACGCCGCGGGCGCTCGGCCCCGTGCGCGAGGTTCTGCGCAGCCTCGGGCCACAATCGCCGGGCCGGGCGCGGCCCGAGGATTTCGACGCCACGCTCGAGGCTCTGGCGCGGCGGACCGCGCCGGCCGTCCTCGTGATCGAGGACATGCACTGGGCCGACCAGGGCACGCTCGACTGGCTGAAATTCGTGGGCCGGCGGATCTCGGCCCTGCCCGTGCTTCTCGTGGTGACGTTCCGCGAGGAGGGCGTGGCCGCCGACCACCCCCTGCGCTCGGCACTGGGGGCGATCCCCGCGCGCCATGTCCGGCGCCTGCCGCTCGGGCCGCTGACCGAGGCCGGGCTTGCGGCGCTCGGACCGCCGCCGCACTGGACACCCGCGCGGCTCGCACAGGTCTCGGGCGGCAACCCCTTCCTCGCCACCGAACTCATCGCCATGCCGCCGCAGGCGGACGGCGTGCCGGTGTCGATTGCCGACAGCGTGAACGCCCGGCTGAACGCGCTGGCCCCCGACCTGCAGCGGGCCCTCGAGCGGCTGTCCTGCCACCCGGGGCTCTTGCGCACGGCCGAGATCGCGGCTGTCGGGGCCGCGGATCTGGCAGGCGACGCACTGGCCTCGGGGCTGCTGGTCCAGGCGGGCGACGGGCTGCGGTTCCGGCACGAACTGACGCGGCGCGCGGTGCTGGCGCGCCTTGCTCCGCCCGACCGGCGCGCGGCGCACGCGGCCTTCCTGGACAGCCTCGCCGGCGCCGCGGGCGAGGCGGCGGATCCCGACGCCATCGTGCACCACGCGCTCGGCGCGGGCGATGCCGCGGCCGTGCTGCGCCATGCGCCCGAAGCCGCCGAGCGCGCCGCGCGGCTCGGCGCCCATGCCCAGGCCGCCGCGCATCTCGAGACGGCGCTGGCCCATGTCGCGCATGCGACCGACGAGCAGGCCGCGCGCATCCACCAGGACTGGGCCTACGAGGCGGGGCTCGCGCTGCGCGTCGACGACGCGGTGATCGCGGCGCGGGAAAGGGCGGTCGATCTCTGGCGCCGTCTCGGGCGGCCGGACCGGGTGGGCGACAACCTGCGCTGGCTGTCCCGGCTGCACTGGTACCGCGGCGAGGCGGACCTTGCCCGGCGCTACGTGACCGAGGCCATCGAATTGCTGGACAGCGCGCCCCGGTCCCATGCGCGCGCCATGGCCTGCGCGCTCCGGGCAAACTACCACATGCTGTCCGACGAGATGGCCGAGGCGGTGATCTGGGGCGAGAAGGCCCGCGCGCTGGCCGAGGCCGCGGGCGACGAGGAAGTGCGCGTGCACGCGCTCAACACCATCGGGTCGGCGCGGCTGTTCCGCGGCGACCCGTCGGGCGAGGCGGCACTGCTCGAAAGCCTGCGCGGCGCGCTCGCGGGCGGTTTCCACGAGCAGGCCGCGCGGGTCTATACCAATCTCTCGGAATGCTACATCGAGATGCGGGCGCTCGATAAGGCCGAGCGCCTCCTGTCCCAGGGCATCGCCTTCGACACCGCCCACGACCTCGACAGCTGGACCTTCTACCTTGTCGGACGCCAGGCGCAGCTGCGCTTCGAACAGGGGCGGTTCGCCGACGCGCTGGCCATCGCCGGCCCGGTGCTCGACCGTGCGGGGCAGACCCTGCTGATGAAGCTGCCGGCGCGCATGGTCGCGGCCCGCACGCGGCTCCGGCTCGAGGGCGCCGCCGCGCGGCCGGCGCTCGACGGCGCGCTCGCCGACGCGGTGTCGACCGGCGAGCCGCAATACATGTCGGTCATGCATGTCGCGCTGCTCGAGGCCGCGGCGCTGGCCGGCGATCCCGCCGCGGCTGGCCCGCATCTGGACTGGCTCAGCGCGCAGCCGCTCTCCGCGCTGAGCCCGCGGAAATGGGGCGAGGCCGGGTTCTGGGCCCGACGCCTCGGGGCCGACCTGCCGCAGCCCCCCGACCTGCCCGCGTCCTTCGCGCATGACGCGCGCGGGGAGGCGCGCGCCGCCTCATGCGCCTTCGAGGCCGAGACCAATCCCTATCTCGCGGCCTGCGCGCTGTTCGGCATGACAGACCCGGACGCGCTCGCCGAGGCGGCGGCGCGCCTCGACGCGCTCGACGCCGCCCCCGCCCGCGCCGCGCTCGAGGCGCGGGCGCGCGTGGCCGGCCT
>NZ_JAME01000075.1 GCF_000521865.1 Roseivivax isoporae LMG 25204 | reverse complement strand
ATGTACAAGGCCGCGCTCGGGATGTCCTGATGACCACCGCGGCGATCTCCGAGCACCCATCGCTCTACGCCCGCCGGATCGCCACGACGATCGCGGCAGCCAGGATCAATCTCACGAGTGAAGGCACCGCCCATCGTGACATCCTGGCAGCGCTGGCAGCAGCGGGCATCGAGTTCCAGAGCGAGGTGCGCCTGTCAGAGGCAAACCGCATCGACGTGCTCTGCGGAGCCGTGGGCGTGGAGATCAAGGTGGGGCACCCCCGCCGCGCCATCTGGAAGCAACTTCTCCGCTACGCTCAGCACGACTGCATCAAGGCATTGGTTCTCGCCACGGGAACCGCGTTTCCGAAGAACATCCGGGATGTGGATGGCGTCCCGCTCGTCGTCGCCGACCTGTCGCGGGGGTGGCTATGAACGGGCGCCTGACCTTTGGCCACCGCGGCGACGTCCCCGGCTGGATCGTGACGGACCTCAAGCCGCACGTCTCGATGCGGTTCAAGGACGTGTTCCGCGGCATCCCATCCGGGTCGGTTCCGCCCTTCTTCCTGCGCGACCGGCCAGACGTCGCGGCCGACCTCGAATGGTTCATGCAGCGCTACCCGCTGACCATGAGCGATCCGATCGAGGCGCAGCTCTCGAGCAGCGTGCAGACCTACCGTTCGAGCCAGGCGCGGATCGAGGAAATCCGCAGCGCTGAATACATCCCCCCGCTGCTCGGCGGCTTCAAGGAAGGCGAGGCGCCGATGGCCTACCAGCGGCGCGCTGCCGACCTGCTGCGCACCACGGGCCGTCTGCTGCTGCTCGACGATGTCGGGCTCGGAAAGACCGTCTCGGCGCTCGCAGCGATCGCGGATGGCTGGGGCCTGCCGGCCGCGGTCGTGGTGCAGCCACACCTGTCTGCGCAGTGGGTGGTCGAGTACATCGAGCGCTTCACGCACCTGCGCGCGGTCGAGGTGAAGGACCGCAACGCGCGCGCGCTGCAGGTCGCCGACGTCTACGTGTTCCGCTACTCGAACATCTCCGCGTGGGTCGACATGGTCGAGCCGTTGGGGATCAGGACGGCGATCTTCGACGAGATTCAGGAGCTGCGGCACGGGCGCACAACGGACAAGGGCCGCGCCGCAGCGTCGGTCTGCGCGGCGGTCGAATATCGGCTCGGGCTGACGGCGACGCCGATCTACAACTACGGCTCCGAGATCTTCAACGTCGTCGAGTACATCGCGCCCGGCGCGCTCGGATCGTGGCCGGAATTCCTGACAAACTGGTGCAGCCAGCACGGGTCGCACTGGATCGTCAGGGAGCCCGAGGCGCTTGGGGCCTACCTCCAGGAGGAAGGCATCGCGATCCGGCGGACGAACGAGGATGCCGAGGTCGCCTCCACCCTCCCCGGCCTGTCCAAGACCGTGATCGAGGTCGATTGGGACGACGGCGCGGTGCAGACCGACCACGAGTTGCAGCGCAAGCTTGCGCTCCGCGTGCTCGGCGGATCGTTCCACGAGAGCGGGGCGGCTGCGCGCGAGCTGAACCTGATGATGCGACACGAGACCGGTGTCGCAAAAGCCCGCGCGGCAGCGGCCTATGTCCGGACGCTGGCCGAGGCGGGCGAAGCCGTGCTCGTCGGCGCCTGGCACCGCGAGGTCTACGACATCATGCGCGAGCGGCTGGCCGATCTCAGGCCAGTCATGTTTACCGGCTCGGAATCCGCGGCGGCCAAGAGGAAGGCGCGGCAAGCGTTCATCGACGGCGACACGAACATCATGCTGATGTCGCTGCGCGCCGGGGCCGGTCTCGACGGCTTGCAGCACCGCGCCGCGCATGTGGTCTATGCCGAGCTCGACTGGTCGCCGCAGGTCCATGTGCAATTCACCGGCCGGCTGCACCGCCGCGGGCAGCCGCGGCCGGTCACCGCGCATTTCCTGCACGTCGACGGCGGATCGGACCCGGCCATCATGGCCACCCTCGGTCTCAAGGCGTCTCAGTCGCACGGCATCCTCAACCCCTACGGCGGCATGGGGGAAGCCACACCCATCGACGAGAGCCGCATCAAGCAGCTCGCGCGGATGATCCTCGAGCAGGAGGTAGAGGCATGAAAGCCCTTCGCGTGCTCATCGGTTGCGCCACGAGCTGCGTCGCTCTCGACGCCTTTCTCGCCCGCGGGCACGACGCATGGCAGTGCGACATCCTGCCGGCCGACAGGCCGACCAACCGGCACATCCAGGACGACATTCGGACCGTGCTGACGTGGGGCTGGGACCTGCTGATTGTCTCGAACCCGCCATGCACCCGGCTCTGCCGGAGCGGGCAGCGATGGCTCTACGGGCCGGGCAAGACGCCTCCGAAAAAATTGCCGAAGGGGCGGACCCACGAGAGCATGATCGCCGAGTTCAAGGAAGGCGTCGCAGTCTTCGAGGCGTGCTTCAACGCGCCGATTCCGCACGTCGCGGTAGAGAACCCGGAAATGAATATCCACGCGCGGGAGGCGATGCCCTACCTGCCCCGCCCGCAGATCGTGCAGCCGTGGTGGTTCGGCGACGCCGTATTCAAGGCGACGGGCCTCTATCTCCGCAACTTGCCAGAGCTCACCGAGACGAACCGCCTCACACCGCCAGCCCGCGGTACAGACGAATACAGGCGATGGGCCGCGATCCACCGAGCACCGCCGGGCCCTGACCGGTGGAAGATCCGCAGCAAGACGTTCCCCGGGATGGCCGCCGCATGGGCGGACCAATGGGGCAGCTACGCGAAACAGAAGGACGCCGCAGCATGACGCACGCGCTCGATATTCCCATCCCGCTGGTCGGCATGCGCCCGGACCGCGAACCGGATTTCGTGATCGGCACGCCGGACCGACCGTATATGCTCCGCTGGTTCGTTCTGCCCAGGAACGAGACGTTCAACATCTACTACCATGTCGTCATGCGCGACGACGATGACCGGGCCCTGCACGATCATCCGTGGCCGAGCTTCTCGATCATGATGAAGGGCCAGATGCGCGAGATCACGCCGAATGGACCGAGGGTGATCCGCGCCGGCGAGTGCGTCTATCGGGGCCCGGACTTCTCGCACCGCCTGGAGCTGATCGACGGCGCGCCGGCCGAGACGCTGTTCATCACCGGGCCGAAGGTTCGCGACTGGGGCTTCCACTGCCCGAAGGGCTGGGTGCACTGGCGCGATTTCGTCGAGCCGGACAGCACCGGCGAGATCGGCCGCGGATGCGGGGAGATGGCGTGATGTCCGGTATCTCCAAGATCGAGTGGACGGAGCGCACATGGAACCCGATTGCGGGGTGCAGCGTCGTCTCGCCCGGCTGCACCAACTGCTACGCGATGCGGATGGCGCACCGGCTCGCGGCGAACCCCTCGACGCCGCACTACGCCGGCACCACGGAAATGTCGCGCGGCGGGCCGGTCTGGACCGGGAAGATCGGCGTCGCGCGCGAGATCGTGCTGATGGAGCCGCTGCGTCGCCGGAAGCCGACCACCTATTTCGTCAACTCGATGTCAGACCTTTTCCACGAGGCAGTGCCCGACGAGGTGATCGACCGGGTGTTTGCGGTCATGGCCCTCTCCCCGCAGCACAAGTTCCAGGTGCTGACGAAACGCGCCGAGCGGATGCGGGAGTATCTGACCTCTGGCCTCGGTCCGATCTTTCGGATCTTTGACGCGACCGAGAAGCTCGGCGGAAGCCCAGAAGAACTCGAGATCCCCCTGCCGAACGTTTGGCTGGGCGTCTCGGCCGAGGATCAGCGGCGGGCCGACGAGCGGGTGCCGCACCTGCTGGCAACGCCGGCCGCGGTCCGGTTCGTGAGCGCGGAGCCGCTGCTGGGGCCGGTGGACCTGCACCAGTGGCTCCATCCCTCTGGTGCGGCCGGACAGTGTGTGTCGATCGACGGAGACTGGTGCCACGAGCCCGGAACGTGTTCGTGCTGCCGGCGCGGCCTCGACTGGGTGATCGCCGGCGGCGAGAGCGGCCCGGGCGCGCGGCCCATGCACCCGGACTGGGCGCGGTCCCTGCGCGACCAATGCACCGCCGCGGGCGTGCCCTTTTTCTTCAAACAATGGGGCCGCTGGAAGCCCGGCGCAACTCGCGAGAGGCGACCGGAATGGGCGCCCGGCAAGCTCTATGAAACAACAACGCTCTGGGGCGATCCCGGATGGATCGCCGCACAAGATCACCATTGGTCATACCTGCTGGAAGATCTTGGCAAGCGCGCCGCCGGCCGCCAACTCGACGGCCGCACCTGGGACGAGGTGCCGGCATGACCGAACGCGTGCCGTATCGCCCTAGAAGCGACGAGGACTGGCGGGAGTGCTGGGACACGACCTGCAGCGCGTGCGCCCCCTGCCGCAGAGCGTGAAAGGAGGTGATCGCATGCTGACCAAGCCACCGCACGGAAGTCCATGCAACGGATGTGGCGGCTGCTGCGCGGATCAGAGGTGCCCGCTCGGCAGGCTGGTATTCGGTCCGGGCGGACGCTGCCCGGCGCTCGAGATGCGCTTCCCGGCCTTCACGTGTGGGCTCGTCGAGAGTCCGGAGAAGCACGCGCCGCACGTCGTGCGAACACATGGCGCTGACCGCGCGGCGAAAGCTGCTGCGATCCTGATCGGCGCAGGCCTCGGTTGCGACGCGCTCCTCGAGGGCGAGGCGCCGAACGCCGAATGGCGGGCGTGGGCGATTGGGCGGGTCGACCGCGTCGCCTCGGCCGAAGCCGCTGCAATCTGGTGCGCACGATGACCGTCTACGTCGACGACATGCACCTGCTGCCGCTCGGCCGGTTTGGCCGGATGAAGATGTGCCACATGATCGCGGACAGCACTGACGAGCTGCTCGCGATGGCGGACCGGATCGGGGTGTCGCGCCGCTGGATCCAGAAGGCCGGGACCGCAGGGGAACACTTCGACATCGCGATGTCCAAGCGCGCAGCAGCCGTCGCAGCGGGTGCGGTCGAGATCACCATGCGCGAGCTCGCGATGAAAATCCGGGAAAGGAGACGCTGATGCTCCCCGAGAAAGCACTTTCCGTCCGCCAGCCTTGGGCCTGGGCAATCATGTTCGCCGGGAAGGACATCGAGAACCGGAGCTGGCAGGCGGTGAACCATGGCCTCTCCGTCTGCGGTGAAATCGTGCTGCACGCGGCCAAGGGCATGACGCAGCAGGAATACGAGGACGCCGCGGATTTCATGGCGTCGATCGGCGTGACCTGCCCGCCCCCATACGATCTCTGGCGAGGCGCCGTTATCGGCACCGTCGAGGTGGTCGACGTCGTGCGGGAGAGCGCCTCGCCGTGGTTCTTCGGTCCTCGCGGACTGGTCCTACGCAACCCGAAGCCGGTCGCCCCGGTCGCCGTGAATGGCGCCTTGGGATACTTCGACTGGCAATCGCGCCGCACCGACCAGTTCCCGGAGCCGGCCCGCTGGATGCTGCCGCGCGGAAGACCGCAGCCGGAAGCACCAAGGACCCACGATCTTTTCACTGCAACCGAACGGGAGCGCCCGACATGAGCTGGGGAATAGCGTTCTTCCCGGACCCGCGCACTTGGCGCATCGGGAAATGGGAGCCGACATACACCGATGGCAGTCCCGTCGGCGTCATGTGGTGCTTCGGCCCGATTGCACTGCTCTTCGATGACGAACCTTCCGAGTAGGAGCCTGACAGATGCGGAAAGTCCTGTTCTGGGCCAATCTCGCGGCTGCTGCGGTTCAGCTTGCGGTGGGAAACTACGGCATCGCCGGTCTCAACATGATCGCCGCGGGCTTATTGACGCCGACGGGAAAGGGAGCCTGAGAGATGCCGAAGAGAGTGCAGATGCGGCGCGACCGGCCCTGGCGGAAAGACCACCCCGATGCGGTGATCGTGGCCAGGCCGACGAAATGGGGAAACTCCTACCGGGTCGGAGACGGCGTCATGACGGACGCCGGCGGCCACAGGACGATCAAGGATCGTCAGTAAGCCGTCGACCTGTTCCGTCGCAAGTTCAGCATGTGGGCCTGTTCCTACAGCGCCGAAATCATCCGCGAGCTGCGCGGCAAGGACCTGGCCTGCTGGTGCCCTCTGGATCAGCCGTGCCACGCCGACGTGCTGCTCGAGATCGCCAACCGGCCGCTTCGGTCGGTCGAGACGAGGTAGGAGCGTGACAGATGGCTGACGTGCGCCCGCTTGCCGTGAAGGACACGACCGCTGCGGCCATGCTGGACATGCCCGCGGCCGAATTCCGGCGGCTTGTGGCGCTCGGCGTGATGCCCAGGCCGCGCAAGGTCGGTCCTCATGACCGTTGGCGCACGTCGGACATTCAGGCCATCATCGACGGCGATACCGCATGGCCCGACGACGAGGACATTGAAGCGTGAGACCACCGAAGCCCCGGATCACGAAGCCTCGCCTCGCCTGGAAATGGTTCGGGAAGTGGGTGCCGGTCTACCGGATGACGAAGACGGTCGATGGCCAGCGGAAAGAGCGAACCATCCGGCTGGACTGGCAGGGCGATCCGGAGCGCCTGGACGCGCTCTACTGGGAGTGCCAGACCGGCAGGCACGAGCGCCAGCAGACGCCGAGCGCCTACACCTGGAAGGCACTGGTGGTAGCGTGGCGGACTGATCCTCGCGTTCAGAGCAAGCTCGCGGACGGCACCAAGCGCAGCTACCGGCGCGAGATGGACGCCCTGCTCATAAAGAACGCAGGGAAGGACGTGCGCAAGACCACGAGGCAGGGCCTTCGAAAGGTGCATGCCGCTCTGGCCGACACACCGCGCAAGGCGGATTGGCGCATCCAGATCGTGTCGCTGCTCTGGAACTACGGCAAGCTCAAGGCCGACTGGCCCCTCGGCGACAACCCGGCCACGGGGATCGACCTCTACGGCGTCCAGAACCCGTTCGAGCCGTGGCCCGAGTGGATGGTCGAGAAGCTGATCGACGCACCCGAGAACGTGCGGACCACCGCGGAACTGATCATGGGCAGCGGACAACGCCCGAGCGCGGCCATCGAGATGAAGTGGGAAGACTTCAAGGCCGACCGCATGACGGTCCTGGACGAGAAGCAGGACGAGCGGTTCGACGTGCACTGTCCGGATGGTCTGCGCGCATACCTCGACACCCTGCCGAAGCGCGGTGCGCACGTGCTGGCAAAAAACCTGCGCGAGCCGCTGGGATACGACGCGGTGGAGCGCCCGTTCCGAAAATGGCGAACGGGCCTCGGGCCCAAGGCGAAGCCCTACTCTCTGCACGGCCTCCGGAAGCTCGCGATCATCCGGCTTGCCGAGGCGGGATGGTCCGACGCCGAGATCCAGGCGGCAACGAACCAGAGCCCCGAGACCGTGGCCTACTATCGGCGGAAAGCCAACCGCCTGACCCTCACGCGGTCAGCACACGAGCGGCGAACCTGATGGGCAGGCTGAGCGCGCTCCTTTTTGCCGCGCTGGCACGATCGGGAATCGCACGGAACGGAACGGGCACAGAACGGGAAAGTGGGCTGCGGGTGTGGGCTCAGCCGAGGTCGAGAACCGTCCGGAACCGGCTAAGTCATTGGTGCC
>NZ_JAME01000074.1 GCF_000521865.1 Roseivivax isoporae LMG 25204 | reverse complement strand
CGATGTATTCGCGGCTCATGATGGTGCCGGGCGACCGGCCGTTCTGGCTCACCAACCAGGACACGCTGCCGCAGCTCATGACCATGACGATCGGCGACAAGCCGATCTGGATGCCGCCGAGCGGGGATCTGAGCGAGGCGCCCGGTGGCTTCCTCCTCGGCCGCCCGGTGCGGTTCAGCGAGTTCGCGCAGACCCTCGGCGACCGCGGCGACCTGCAGCTGATCTCGCCCAAGGGCTACTACGGCGCGCGCCGGGCCTCGGGCGTCAAGTTCGCGTCGTCGATCCATCTCTACTTCGACTACGCGACCGAGGCGTTTCGCTGGACCTTCCGCTATGGCGGGCAGCCGCACCTGTCGAAGCCGGTGGCGCCGAAGAACGGCAACGCGACCAAGTCGCATTTCGTCACGCTCGCCGAGCGCGCCTGATCCGTCTGGCGGCGCGGCATCCCGCTGCGCCGCCTCACCTCGACCATCTCATCCGGAGGCCTGAGACATGGCAATGAAGACCCTCAACCCGTCGCAGGTGGCGGGCGTCGTCGGCGTGATCGATCCCGACGCCAACGCCGCCGCGACCTACACCACCGGCTGGATCGCCATCGGCGACTGGCGTTCGCTGATGGCGATCGTCATGGCGGGCTCCCTCGGCACCTCGGCCACGATCGACGCCAAGCTCGAGCAGGCGCAGGACGCCACGGGCACCGGCGTGAAGGACGTGCCGAACTCGGCCATCACGCAGCTGACCCAAGCCGGGACCGACAGCGACAAGCAAGCCATCATCGAGTGCTGGGGCGAGGACCTCGACCTGGTCGAGGGCTTCACGCATGTCCGCCTGTCCATGACGGTTGCCGCAGCCACGAGCGATTGCGGCGCGATCGTGCTCGGGTTCGACCCGCGCTACGGCCCCGCGTCCGAGCGCGATGCCGCGACCGTGGCGGAAATCGTCACCGTCTGATCCGACCTCGCGCCGCCTCGCCGCGCGCGGGGCGGCCCCTGACCAGGAGGGCGCGCCATGGCCGCCAAGAAAGACATCTGCATCATCAAGTTTGTCCGCACTCACGTGGTGCAGGACGATCGCGTCGGCACGCCCGAGGAGGAGCGCTACACCGCAGGGCAGCGCAAGTCGTTCCCGCTGCGCTCGGCGGCGCACTTCGTGTCCCGCGGGGCAGCCGTGTACGTCACGCGCCCGGATGCCGACTGATCCATGACCCTGTCCGTCGTCACGCCGCCGGAGGCCGAGCCCCTCGTCGCTAGCGATGCGCTCCTGCGTCAGCACCTGCGCCTCGAGGCGGACGAGACCGACCAGGACGAGGTTCTCGCAGGCTACTGCGCGGCGGCACGTCAGCTGACGGAAGACTACACGCGGCGCCGGATGATCACCCAGACGCTGCAGCTACGCCTCGACGGGTTCGGCTGCGGCGGCATCGACCTCGGAGTGTCGCCGGTCCAGGAGATCGTGAGCATCCGCTGGCTGGATTTCTCTGGCATCTGGCAGACGCTCGACGCCGCACGGTATCGCCTCATCACCTCGCGCGAGCCGCACCAGGTGATGCCGGCCTACGGCCAGACCTGGCCGGTGCCCCGCACCGACCGCGACACGGTCGCGATCGAGTTCGTCGCCGGATTCGGGGAGACTGCAGCGGACGTGCCGCCGCAGCTCCTGCAGGTGATGCGCGTGTTCGTCGCGCACATGTTCGAGAACCGGACCGGGGAGGTGCCCGTGCGTCTCCTCGCCATGCTCGACCGGTGGCGGGTGTGGGTATGAAGGACCCCGGCGCCCTGCGCGACCGCGTCGCGTTTGATCGTCCGACCGAAGCGCCCGACGGGTTCGGCGGGATCGAGATCGGCTGGACCGACGAGCCGGCGAGCCATGTCTGCAGCGCCCAGTTCATCTATCAGCGCGGCAGCGAAGCGGTTGAAGCCGCGCGGCTGACCGGGCGCGGCATCTACAAGGTCAGGGTACGCAACACCGTGAAGTCGCGCGAGATCACGGCCGACTGGCGCATGCGCGACCTGCGCCGGGGCGCGATCTACAACGTCCGCGAGGTCGACAGCATCACGGACCGCGCCTGGGTCTACATCGTCGTGGAGAGTGGGGTGGCGGTATGAAGATCGGGATCACAAAGGCCGCTTTCGCGGCTGCGCTGTTCCGCGTCTCGGCGGCGCATCAAGCCGCGGCCGCGCGCATCGAAAAGGCCTTCACGAGATGAGCGCCTCGGCCGCGCTGCAGAAGGCGGTCCATGACGCGCTCGTGGCCGACGCCGGCGTCGGCGCGCTCGTGGGCGACCGCATTTATGACGGCGCGCCGTCGACGGCGGTGTTCCCCTATCTCGAGTTCGGTCCCAGCGACTTCGTGCCGGACATCGCCGAGTGCGTGACGACGCGCATCGAGACACTTCAGATCGACTGCTGGGCGCGGAACCAGGGGCGCAAGCGCATCTGCGCGGAAATCGTCGACGCGGTCCATGCCGCGCTGCACCAACGCGACCTGACCCTGTCCGCGCCCTACCGCGTCCTCTGGATCGAGGCCACGGGGCGGACCACCCCTGACCCGGACGGCATCACCTGGCACGGCATCGTGACGGTGGAGGCGGAGGTGCAGACGCATGGTGCAGGGGCTTAGCCAGTTCCGCGCGCGATGGGGCTCGCTGCCGACGCGCGTGCGGAAAGCGGTGATCGAGACCCTCGAGCAGAACGCCGAGGAACTGGTGCAGGAGATGAAGGCGAACGCGCCGGAGCTGAGCGGCGAACTGCGAAAAAGCATCGGCTGGACCTGGGGAGATGCGCCGGAAGGATCCATGACGCTTGGCCGCGTCCGCGGCGACGACGAGGCGCTCGTGATCACCATCTACGCCGGCAACGAGAAGACGATGGTGACGAACAGCCGTGGTATCCGGTTCCAGAACGCCAAGCTCCAGGAGTTCGGCACCAAGGAAATGCCGGCGAACCCATATTTCTTCCCGGTCTACCGGCTGCGGAAACGGCGGATCAAATCGCGCCTGACCCGAAACGTGAACAAGGCGATCAAGGCGACCTAGTCGTAGCACTCGGCGTAGGTCTGAACTCCGTCCGACTTCCCGCCGTGCAGGTAGCAAAAATACACCTCGCCCTCGAAGGCGAGGAAAACCTCGTGAATGCGCGTCGCCTCCGGAGGCTGCGCCCCCAGAACTGGGTTTGGCGCTGGCGGCGCCGTCACGGGGGCGGCGCTTATGACCGTGCCGGATGCCAGCACCTTGTTCGTCTCCTCGAACCCCAGCCGATCTGCTTGGGCGGCAGTTGCGAGTGAACCGACAACGGTCGCCGCGAGAACACCAAAGCGCATGGAGACCCCTATGAAGATCAAGATGAAATGCGATGCCCATCATCGCATCAGCTCCTCCACCTCGCAACATTTCCGGGCCGGACGCGAGTACAGCGTCCCGAAGGCCACGGGCGAGGCGCTGATCACTCGACAGGTTGCCGAGGCGGTGCCCGGCACGAAAACGGTAGAGAAGGAGTAAGCCATGCCTACCGGCAATCAGACCACCCGCCTCGTGATCCAGCTCGGCGACGGCGGCGATCCCGAAACCTTCGCCCACACCTGTGGCGCCAACACGTTCGGCATCACGCTGACCAACAACCTCGGCGAGAACACGGTGCTGGACTGCGAAGATCCGCTCGACGTCCCTGCGGTCATCGTGAGGCACCTCGAAAGCCAGGACACCGCGTGCACCATCACCGGAATGGTCACGACCGAGGCGTGGTCGACCTGGCGGCAGTGGGCCGACGACGGCGTCGAGAAGAACATCAAGATCTTCCTCGACGAGAGCGCTGCGAACAACGGCGGCTTCTGGACCTTGCCGGCCTACCTCGCGTCGATCGAGCTGACCAAGGAGACCTCGGGCAAGGCGACGTTCAGCGCCAGCATTTCCGGCGCCGGCCAGCGCGTCTGGACCGCCGCCACCTGATGGCCGAGGTCTACGCAGACTGGGCCGGAAGGGAGCGTCTCTTCCGGCTCGACTTCGGCCGCGTGATGGAGATCGAGGAGGCCTGCGGCAAGGAAGCCATCGGCGCGATCTACCTGCGCCTTTCCTCGGGCAAGTTCTTCGCGAACGAGGTCTACCAGATCATCCGCATCGCGCTGATCGGCGGAGGCGAGAACAAGGTCGAGGCCAAGCACCTGATGGAGCGGCACTTCGACCGGACGACCTACATGGAGAACGCGGCGCTGGCCGGCGACATCCTGATCGCCCTCATGACCGGCATCGAGGAAGACCCGACGCGCGAGACCGGCGAGCCCGAGCCGATCCGCTTTTCCGAGGTGTCGCAAATCTGCCGCGTGTTCCACATGTCGCCCGAGGAGCTCCGCCGGCTGACCTACGCGGACTTCGTCAACCTCGTGAAGGGGCTCAATGCCAGCGGCACGCGCCGTGCGGAGCCGCCGACCGAGGCGGAGTTCGAGGAAATCCTCGCCAAGTATGAGCCGGAGGCGCTCAAGTAATGGCCCAGACCGACACGCAGCTCCTTCTCCGCCTGTCGGCGGACGTGGCGCGCTTCCAGAAGCAGATGGCCCGGATCATGAAGTCCGGGGAAAACGCCGCTGTCGGTGTTGAAAACCAGTTCCGGCAGTCGAACCGCCGCATGGCGCAGAACGCCGAGCAGAGCGCGCAGGCGATCGGGCGCGAGATGGACAGGCTGCGCGCGAAATACGATCCGCTGTTCGCGGCGAGCAAGCGGTACGAGACCTCGCTCGAGGAGCTGAACCGCGCGCACCGGCTGGGCGCGCTGACGGCGCGCCAGCACGAGGCGGCTCTCGAGACGCTCAACGCCGAGTACGCGCGAGGGAGCGCAGCGGCCACGCGCACGGGCGGGGTGATCCGCGGCATGGGCGGCGGCCTGCAGAACGTCGCCTTCCAGGTCGCGGACTTCGCGACGCAGGTCGGGGCGGGCACCTCTGCCACCGTGGCGCTCGGTCAGCAGGCACCGCAGCTGCTGGCCGGGTTCGGCGCAATCGGTGCAGTGCTGGGCGCGGTGGCTGCGGTCGCAATTCCGCTGGCCGGTGCGTTCTTCATGGCCGGCGAGGAGGCGCAGTCGCTCGAGGACAAGGCGAAGGAGCTGACGACCGCCGTCGACGAGTATCGAGACGCGGTGCGCCAGGCGAACCTGCCGACCGAGGAGCTGGCGGAGAAGTACGGCACCGCCACCGCTGCGGCTCGGACCTTCATCGCCGCGCTGCGCGAGATTTCCGAGTTCGAGGCGCTCGAGGCTATGCGCTCGACTCTGAGCGACATCGCGACGACTTTCGGCGGCCTTTCGCAGGAGCCGATGGGCGACGGCCTGTCCTTCATGGGCACCGAGTACGAGGAGACGCTCCGGAACATCCGCCGCGAACTCGATCTGAACGGCGAAAGCGCTCTGAAGGTGGCAAGCGCTCTCCAACAGCTCGAATCCGCGGAGGGTCCGCAGGAGATGCTGGACGCCGTAGAGAACCTGATCGCCACGCTCGAGGACGCCTTGCCGCCGTTCGAGGAGATGGACGCAGGTGCGCAGCAGGTCGTGAAATCCCTGCAGGAGGCGGGCGAAAAGCTGTCGAGCATGATCGGCGCAGCCGGAAGTGCGGCGGGCGCCATTGGCGGCGCGGCGAGCGAAGCTGGGAGACTGGCCGACGAATTGGGTCGCGCCGTTCAAAACGCGATCTCGCTGCAGGCGCAGGGCATATCCGATCTCGCTCGGGCGAAGATCGAGTACGAATACCGGAACGATCCGATCGGCCGCGCGGGCGCGCTGACCAGCCAGCGCTACAGTGAGCAGGTTGGAGACCTCACCGGCTATGATCCCGTCGTGCAAGAGGCGATGGAGGCCGAGCGGGCTGAGATGGTGGAGACCGCTCAAGAGGCCGAGCGCTACCGGCAGAGCCTCATCAAGTGGCGGCAGGCACAAGCGGCCGCGGCCGAGGTGGCAAACCGGTCGAACAAGGGCGGCAAGGGTAAGTCCGGAGGCGGCGGCCGCGGGGGCCGCGAGGAAGACCCGCTCTTCCAGGACAGCGACGAGGACCTGCAGCGCATCGAGCGCCGGATCGAGATGATCGGCAAGACCGAGGCGCAGGTCGCCGAGCTGCAGGCGCGCTATGAGCTGCTCGACGAGGCGAAGCGCCGCGGGCTCGATCTCGACGCGCAACAGGCTGCGACGGGCGAGACCCTGCGCCAGCAGATCGACCGGCAGGCGGAATCCATCGGTGCGCTGACCCGGGAATACGAGCGGGCCGAGGAGCGGGCACGGTTCTTTGATGACATCCAGACCGAACTGAAGGACGGCCTGATCGACGCCATCGTCGAGGGCGAAAACTTCGCGGGTGTCCTCGAGAATGTGGCGAAGGCGTTGGCGAAGGCCGCGTTGCAGGCCGCGCTGTTCGGGGAGGGGCCCTTCGCCGGCATGATGGGCGGCAATTCCGGGGGCTTGCTCGGCGGAATCTTCAGCGGCCTCTTCGGCGGCCAGCGTGCTGCCGGCGGTCCGGTTCAGGCTGGTCGCATCTACATGGACGGTGCACACGGTCGCGAACCGTTCATCCCGGCCGTGAATGGCCGCATCCTCTCGACGGCCCAGGCGCAGGCGGCGCTTCGGGGGCAGGCGGGTCAGCAGGGCGGCGGGAAAGTCGAGATCATCGCGCGGAGCGAGCCCGGAGTGATCGTCGAGATGATCGACCGGAGAGCCGGCGCGATGGTCCAGAGCAGTCAGGCGCAGACCATGCGCGCGGTCAACCGCGGCTTCGGCGACCGCTTCAACCGCCTTCGCGAGACCAACACCTGATGCAACGCCCGATCGTCACCGTGCCCTACAGCATGATGTGCGCGCCGACGCGCGACTGGTGGATCGACTGGCGCGGGCAGGGGGAAGCCGAGCGGGTCGGCGGCGGGACGCAGGTCGTGTTCAACCAGTTCCCGCGCTGGATGGGCGAGCTGTCCTTCCGCTTCTCGCGCGAGCGGAGCGCCTACTGGCGCTCGATCGCGTGGGCGGCGCAGGGCCGGGTCGGGGTCTATCGCTTGTTCATGGCCGACCCGCTGGTTTTCAACCGGGCCGATGCGGTGCCGGCCGACTGGCTGACGATGGGCAAGCCGTTCTCGAACGACCAGCGCTTCTCGAGTGGCTCCGGGTTCGACCCGGGCCCGCAGGTTCCGGCGGCGGCCGCCGCGGCGCCCGGCGCCGAGGAGATCGTCGTGACGGTGACCGATTCCGCGCTGGTGCCGAAACAGGGCCAGATCATCAGTGCGAACGACTGGCCCATGGGCGTGCTCTGGGTCTCGGCCGAGGGCGGCGACGTCTACCGCCTGGGCGTGACGCTGCAGCGCGCGACGATCGCTGTCGGCGACCCGATCTCGCTCGTGGCGACCGGGCTTTTCGAGGCGCTGGACGACGTGGCATCGCGCCTGGGCTATGACCGCGGTCGCGTGACCTCGCCCGCCATGACCTTCCGCGAGGTCCTGAACAGATGAGCTTTTTCCCCGAGGGCTTCGACCCGCGCGACGATCGCGTGGGGATGCTGGACCTGTGCGCCATCGACACGCCGGACGGGCCGGCGCGGTTCATCGTCGGGACCGACGGTCGGTTCACGGACACGGCCGGCGAGGTCTGGCACGGCTCGACGCTCCTCTCGGTCGACCAGCTGCAGATGACGATCAACGACGTCGCGCCGCGGGGCGCGCTGGTGCTGAGCTACTTCCAGGACCCGGATGCACCGAGCCTGGCGTCGGAGCTGCGCGA
>NZ_JAME01000073.1 GCF_000521865.1 Roseivivax isoporae LMG 25204 | reverse complement strand
AGCGTTCGGTCATGCCGGCACCTGGTCCCACGTGCGCCCGTCAAGCAGTCGGCCGGCGGCGCGCTTGCCGACGCGCTGAACCTGGCGTCCGACGCCGCCATTGGCGTTTGCGCTTCCTGAGCCGACCTTTCCGTCCGGCCAGATGGTGACGTTGCTGGCGTCGTCCGGTCCCTCACGGCGGACCGCCGCCCACGCGCCCCATTGCTTGAAGAAGAACGCCACGCCTGCGGCGGTGCACTGGTCGCGCAGGGACCGCGCCCAGTCCGGGTGCATGGGCCGCGCGCCCGGGCCGCTCTCGCCGCCGACGATCACCCAGTCGAGGCCGCGCCGGCAGCACGAACACGTTCCGGGCTCGTGGCACCAGTCTCCGTCGATCGACACACACTGTCCGGCCGCACCAGAGGGATGGAGCCACTGGTGCAGGTCCACCGGCCCCAGCAGCGGCTCCGCGCTCACGAACCGGACCGCGGCCGGCGTTGCCAGCAGGTGCGGCACCCGCTCGTCGGCCCGCCGCTGATCCTCGGCCGAGACGCCCAGCCAGACGTTCGGCAGGGGCCATGCCCGCAAGTCGAGCGCAGGCGTGCTCCAGCGGCCGGTGGCCGCCATGATCGCGGCGTGCACCATTGAGGGATGCCGTCCGAAACTCTCGCGTCGACCCATGTACTCCCGCAGCCTCGCCGCGCGCTTCGTCAGCACCTGGAACTTGTGCTGCGGGCAGAGCGCCATGACGGCGAACACGCGGTCGATGACCTCGTCGGGCACCGCCTCGTGGAAGAGGTCGGACATGCTGTTCACGAAGTAGACGGTCGGCTTCCGGCGGTGCAGCGGCGCGGTCAGCGCGCGCTCGGGCGCGACGCCGATCTTCCCGGTCCAGACCGGCCCGCCGCGCGACATTTCCGTGGTGCCGGCGTAATGCGGTGCGCTGCCCATGCTCTCGAGCCGGTGCGCCATCCGCATCGCGTAGCAGTTGGTGCATCCGGGCGAGACGACGCTGCAGCCCGCGATTGGGTTCCAGGTGCGCTCGGTCCATTCGATGCTGCTCATGCCGCGGCCTCCTTTGCCATGAGATGAGCGCAGTTCGCCGAGACGAGCGCCTCGGCCACGTCGGGGCACACGCTGTTGCCGCAGCACGAGATCTGGACGTCCTTCGAGAACGGGTGCCATGCCCATTCTCCGGCCTCGTCCTGACGCCAGACGCCCTCGATCACGTAGTCGGGCGGGAAGCCCTGCGCGTTGAACAGCTCGCGCGGCGTGAGCATGCGCAGGCCGATGTCGACGACCACGAACGTCTCGCCGTCGATCTCGAGCGTGACGAACTCGCCGCCCGACCAGGCGCCGTGCGCCCGCAGGAACACGGCGACCTCGCGCGCTCGCGCCGCGCGGGCATCGGTGAACGGCGGCGCGGCCAGCTCGGCCTGCGCGTGGCCGAAGCGGTCGCGCGTGGTCACGGTATGGCACGGCTCGTCCTGCCGGGCGCCGTCTCCGGTGCCGTAGTATTTCGCGAACCACGCGGCGACGGGCGCGGACTTGCCTTGGCCGCCGGCCGTGATGGTGCCGTGCGGGGCGCTGGCCGCGTGTCCGACGCTCGCGCCGAACTGCCGTGCGATGAACGCGGCGACCGGCGTCTGGGTGCAGCCCTTCCCGACGATCGTCGAGACTGGCGCGCGCGCATCGTGGCCGACGAGGCCGGTGTTCTGCTGCGCGAGGAAGGCCGCGAACGGATATTGCCGCGGGCCGGCGGCGACGATGGTGCCGAGGGGCGCCGCCGGATCGTAGCAGCGCGGCGCCTGGCCGCGGCGCTCGCCGTTCCCGATGTGCACGAGCCCGGGCGCGAGGACCATGTTCTGGTCCTTCGTGCTGGCGCAGATCGTGTGGTGCGGCTCGCGGACGTCGCGGTTGCCGCCGCCCTGCTGCGCGTAGGTCAGGACCGGTGCGACCACACCCAGAGGCGCGGCGCCGCCCGGCCGCTTGATCCAGCTGTTCGCGGTCACCGTCGCCAGCGGGTCGCGCGCGTCCTGTCCAATCGCGCCGCCATTGAACCTGGTGATCGACGGCGCGACGACGGCGTGCTGTCTGCCGCCGGCCGACACGGTGCCGAGCGGGTCGGCGATCGGATATTCGCGGCGGCCGCCGCTGTCGCCGTGCGCCACGCTGACAATGAACGGACGCTCCGCCTCGAGGACGTAGCGCTTCATCCCGCGAGCGATGCGCGCCAGCGTATTCTTCGCCAGCGGGCGGACCGCGCGCAGTCCATGCTTCGCCTTGATCTCGGCCGAGCTGTCGAAGATCGACGGGCAGGGCAGCGACCAGTCGATGCACTCGGCCGCGGTGCGCCACGGCTGCAGCCGGCCCGAGCGGACCGCCGCGCTCTTCGGGTCGCCATGCGTGGGCGCCGGCCACACGATGGGGCGCCCGTCGCGCCGCGCGATCCAGAACATGCGGCGGCGGATCGTCGGCGCCCCGTAGTCGCAGCCGCGCAGGACCTTCGACTGCATGCGGTAGCCCGCGCGCCGGAAGCGCTTGCGCCAGTGCCGGTACGTGTGCCCCGTCAGCCATTTGATCACCCGGCCGTCGTCGTCCACCGGGCCCCAGGTCACGAACTCTTCGACGTTCTCCATGATGATCACGTCCGGGCGGACGTCCTCGGCCCACCGCAGGACGACCCATGCCAGGTCGCGGATGTTCCGGTCCCGCAGAGCCGAGCCCTTGGCCTTCGAGAAATGCTTGCAGTCCGGGGAGGCCCACAGGAGACCGACGCGCCGGCCGCGCGTGACCTCGAGCGGCTGCACGTCCCAGATGTTCGAATCCAGGTGCAGGCTATCGGGATGGTTCGCGGCGTGCAGCGCGAGCGCCGCGGCCGAGTGGTTGATTGCCACGTCCGGCCCGCGGCCGAGCGCCGCCTCGATTCCGGTCGAGGCTCCGCCACCACCGGCGAAGCTGTCGATGATCATGGGCGCGGGCTCAAGGCCGGGGTCGTCCTGCAGGTCACGCATGCTGATCTCCTCAGAATGTCCCCGCCGGCGCGTTCTCGGGGGTGGCGTCGCCGGCGGGGGATGAGCGCGCTTATTCGGGCGCGCCCATGAACAGCGGCAGGCCCGTGACCGTGCGCGCCTTGCCGACGGCCTCGTCGAAGGCGTCGTCGAACGCCTTCTCGGGGTCGTAGATGGTCAGGAAGAACACGAGCTTCGGGCCGCTCTTGCGGTAGCTGAAGCGCAGCGTCAGCCGGTAGAGATCGCCGCTCTCGAAGACCGGGATCGCGATCAGGAAGAGGTTCGGGATCTCGAGCGGCCGGCCCTCGGCATCGTTGTGCTCGTTCTGGAACGCGACGACGGCGGCACCGGTGTCGCGGTTGGTCTTGACCACCAGGTTCGAGGTCTCGTGCACGGTGAACTCGCGGGCGAGCTCCATCAGCTGGTGGGTCTGCCCGAACCGTCCGGAGATCTTCTCTGCGATCTCGAGGTTGCGCTCTTCCCAGGGCGCCGGGTTGTCCGGCCGCTTGTTCAGGAGGTTCGGCGTCGGGTCCATGAAGTCGGTCGCGTGATCTTCGATGAAAGCCGCGAGCTCTTCCTTCGCCAGCGGTTGGCCCGAGACCTTCATCCAGCGCTTCCACTCCTTCGAGAGCGGGAACTCGTAGACGCCGCGGTGATCACGGAAGGCGGCGCCCACCTCGCCCGAGCTGTCGTCCCAGCTCGTCGGGCCTGCCCCGTGATAGTTCGCGATGCAGGTCAGCGACGGTTCGCTCTGGCTGCGGCGCGCGTAGAGGACGCTGGCGTCGCTCTTGAAGCGAACGGCCCAGTCGATGAGGCTGTCGAGCGTCGTCAGCTTCGCGGTGCCGGTGCGGCGCATCGGCTTGTCGTGCAGGAGCGCGTCGCGCAGGACCTTGGTGTGGTCCTCCACGCGGCGGTGCGCCGGCACGTCCACGAGGAACGGCGTGCGCAGCGTGATCGCGTCGGGCAGGGCGACGCGCATGCCGATCTCTCGGTCGCGCAGCAGGCGCGCGGTCGTCTCGACGACGTTCTCCGCGCCTTCGGTGTTGGTCTCCATCGTCTGTCTCCTGGTCGGGTTGGGGTTTCAGGTTTCCTGCATCGCGCGGGCGAAGCGCTCGGCGAGAAGCCCCGCCGCGTGCGAGCCGCCCACATGCTCGATCTCTCGGATCAGGCGGGAGGTTGCTTCCTCGTCGGGAAGGGCCTCCTGCAGGATGAGGGCGAGCTGCAGATCGCCGGAGCGGATCGCCTGTCCGATCTCGGTCTCGTCGATGAACGTGCTGACGGTGAGCGCCATGGGGTCAGTCGGCCTCGCCGGCGCTCTTCACGGCGCGGTCGCCCTCGGTCACGTCGCGCACCTTCATGCGCTTCATCATGGGCGAGTAGAGCGACAGGTCGCCCTGGTCGTTCACGTAGGCCACGCCGCTCGCCTTCGGCGCCTTCGGCCGCTTGAACTCGACGATGCCGCCGATCGAGACGTCGCCGGTCTTCGTCAGCTCGTAGTCGATGGTGATCGTCATGCGACCCTTCGGCTTTCCGCCGAACGCCGCGCGGTGGTCGAGCAGAACGCGCTGCAGGTCGCGGTTGCCGTCCATGATCTCCGCGAGGAAATCGCCCTGGTCGAGCAGCGCGAACAGCTGGTCGACGGAACGGATGTCGAATTCGTCCTTCGGCATGTCTGGTCCTTTCTCGATGGCCCCCGCCGGCGCCTGAGGGTGGGGGCACGTGCGCCGGCGGGGGATGCGCCCAGGATGGGCGTCACCTTGTGGCGAAGAGGTCGTCGGTGCCGGGCGCGCCCGGGTACACCGTCTGGACCGCCTCGAGGATGGTGAAGGGCTCGCCGGTTCTGGCGGCGAGCTGGCGCGCCGCCTGTTCGGCGGAGGCGCGGGTGGCGTAGCGGGCGCGGGGGGCTGTTTCGGCCTCCGGATGCCGCGGGGTGCGGCAGACCATCCAGAATGTCAGCATTGGACGTTCTCCTTCCGGACACGGGCGAGCATGTCGCGCGCGTCGTGTCGTTCTTCGACGGTCGCCTCCGGATGCTTCGAGATGAGCGCGCAGGCGTCCAGGACCGTCGCCCGATCATGATGGGCGACGTCAGCCAACACTGCACGGGCCTCGGAGAGTTCGGTCAAGTCAGCACCATGAGACAGAGGATCCAGAAGACCACGGCGCCAATCAGGCAGCCGCCGAACGCCGCGCCCTGGTGCGCGCGATCCGGTTTCGCCTCGGTGCCATCCATCATGTCGTCGGCCATCGCACGGCCGAGGGCGACACGATCCGGCTCCTGCCCGGGCAGCTGGTCCGTCGCGCTCATTGGCCCGTGCCGCCCGTGATGACGGCGCGCAGGAGCGGGTCGGCGAGCATGGCCGCGCCGATCACGGCGATGGCCACGATCCACGTCTTGCAGAGGATCCATGTCACGCCCGCCATCAGCCCGACCACCCGATGGCCTGGACGGTCAGCACCAGCCAACGCCCGATGAAGTATCCGGCGATCCCCATGGGGATCGACAGGAGCAACGCGAACGCGAGGGCGGCAACGGCGCGCGGCAGGTGCCACCGGTCGTCCCGCATCATGTCCAGGAACGCCATGCGCTTTTCGAGGCGCCGGCGCACAACGGTGTCCTGGGCGCTCATGCCGCCACCTCGGCCGCGGCACGCGCCGCGCGCAGGACCGCCTTGATCCAGGCGGCGATGCACTCGTCGAGGTCGTTGCCCGAGGCGTGCACGCCGCCGACCGACAGCTCGGCGAAGTGCGGGCCCCAGTTCGTCTTGCCGGGGGCGATCCACATGCCGCCGGAGTTCACCACGGCGGCCTCCATCATGATCCGGCGCGCCGGGTGCGCCAGCGGCTCGAGCTCGGCGGCGAGATCCTCGCGCCACGCGGTCAGGGCGCCCGTGTCGGGCGGCATGTGTCCGGCGCTGCGCAGCGCATCGGGTGTCACATGGGCGTTCATGCTGCGCCTCCGCCCGTTGGAACGTGATGGGGCAGGCGGACGATGGCGGCGCGGATCGGGCCGATCGCGCGCTGCCGGGCGGCGTCGATCTCGTTCACGCAGGGGCGCGGTGCAGGGCCCGTGAACTCGCTGTAGAGCGCGCGGGCCACGCGGAAGCGCCGCTCGGCCGTGACCGGGTGCCCCTGCGCCTCCTTCAGCGCGAGGAACGCGCCTTGCAGGACCATCGGGCGGTCGAGATATGCCGAAGGGTCGCTCACGACGGCGCGCGCCTCGGCCAGGAACTGCGGGGTGGGCGGGTTCATCCGATCCTCCATCTTGGCCCGCGATCGACCGGTGCGGCGTCTTCGGCGGGTTGCGTGGAGGATTATTTACACTATGTGAAAATCATGCACAAGACGAAATTTTACAATAGGTGAAAACTGAGGCGTCAACCCAAAAATATCGGGCCGCGTTAGTACGAAAAAGCCCGGCACCGGGCCGGGCTAAGCAAGGTCTGGATAGCTGAGAGACCCTACGGAGCGGGAACTTGCCCGAGAAACTGCTGGATAGTCTCCGCATAGCCAATCATGGCGCCCACTACGCCAAGCATCAGGATCAACGCAGTGACGATGTAGCTTTTCGAGGGGAGGTGCGTGACCTTCTCGGCCAGGGTCGCGAGCCCGGTTTCGACGCCTCTCAGCCTGTCGTCGATCGACCGCAATTCATTCTTCACTTCAGACATGTCTGTCTGCATGTGCTCAACCTGGGCACCAAGCCGTGCTACCTGAACTTCCATACCGGGATCATATGGGCCGCCACCGCCGCCCCGCAAGCGCAAATCTGAGGGCGCAGGAAGCTCCACATCGCCTCTTGGAGGATTGGGAAAATCAATCAGGTTCGACATTTTCGTGTCCCGGCCATGGCTTAGCAGTAGGGTCGGCCGCCTCGAACTGTCCGTAGATTTCTGCGATCAGGTCTCTAGCTCTGTCATATTTGTGTGTGCTGAGTGCAACTGCGGCTTCGGCCACAAGAACATCGTTACGCGCCAAAGCCTTGATCCAGTTCGACGTTCGCTCAAGTAGTTGTTCATGTTGGCCAAGCCTCCTCCTGAGATCTTCGATCTCGGCCCGAAGCTCTTCTATTTCTTCGGTCACACGGTCCTCCCCTGCGTCTGCGCGTTGTCGACGTTTCACATCTTCCGTGCGAACTCCGCTGGCCAAGCCAGCCGCACACGCGCTGCCCATTTCAGCGGGACGTCCCACATTGTTTCTGCGCCAGGATTTAGCGAAATGAGGTTGAAAAGGCCGCGTTCGCTGCCGCGCTTCACCTGCTTTACCCAGCCCATGCCGTTCAAGTCTTCGCAGACGCACATGTGTCCAATGACGTCATCGGGCACTGCATCGGGCGCGATGCGCGAGTAGAACAGCAGGTCGCCAGCGCTATAAACGGGTTCCATGCTGTCGCCAGAAACTTCGACCGCAACCACCCCATGCGGCGATAGCCCTGGCGGCGCCTCGACTTGGGGGCCATCGCCCTTCTCGTAAGCATCGAATACCGGCACCCGCGCACCAGCGCCGACACGGCCGGCGATGGCCACGGTGGGGCGTGCTTCAATGATCAGATCCGACGCCGAAAGCCCAAAGATCTTTGCCAAGCCCTCGAGGTAGGTTTCGTTCATGCGACGCTTACCTGTCTCGAGCCCGTTATACAGGCTGACGGATATGCCTAGCATGTCGGCCGTCTCTTCTTGAGTGAGGCCGCGCGCCTTCCGGTTTTCACGTATGGCGAATTTCATCCCGCATCTATGCGCTGATGCGGGTACCGGCTCCATAAACACTATGTAAATGCCTTCTTGTACAGAAAATTCACATAGTGTAAAACTACGGCATGGACATCACTGAACACATTAATGCTCACGGCTTGTCGCGCGCCGACATCTGTCGAAGAGCGGGGATCTCGAGGGGTTATCTCAGCCTCATCGAGAGTGGTGAGCGACGCATTGGACCAGCCAAAATTAAGGGTTTGGCTGATGCGCTCGGGGTCACTGTGCGCGACCTCCGCCCCGACTTGGCCGACGTGTTCGGGGACGCCGCTTGAAGCCCAATCTAGATCGGCGCCGGCCGCCCGGTGTCGCGTATCCCGACTGAATTTCACGTCCCGTTCCATGGACTTGAATGTGGCCACACAAACGGATCCTCGCCATGAGAAACGA
>NZ_JAME01000072.1 GCF_000521865.1 Roseivivax isoporae LMG 25204 | reverse complement strand
CGAGGCGGCGCTCGCCGCCGAGGACATCGCGGTGCGCCGCAACCCGCGCGCGGCGACAGCGCTCACCGTCACCGCGAACGCGCGCCGCGTGGCGCAGTCCGCCGCCTACCGCGACGGCCTCGTCGAGCTGCAGGACGCGGGCAGCCAGGCGGTGATCGAGGCGCTGCCGCTCGCGCCCGGCGCGCGCGTGCTCGACTATTGCGCGGGCGGCGGCGGCAAGACGCTGGCGCTCGCCGCGCGGCTCGGCGGCGGGCCGGTCGCCGCACATGACGCGCATCCGCGCCGCATGTCCGACCTGCCGGCCCGCGCCGCGCGCGCCGGTGCGCGCGTCGCCGTGACCGATGCGCCGCGCGGGCCCTACGACCTCGTCCTCGCAGACGTGCCCTGTTCGGGCAGCGGTGCGTGGCGGCGGGCGCCCGACGGCAAGTGGCGTCTCTTGCCCGACGATCTCGACCGGCTGCGCGCCACGCAGGCCGCGATCCTCGACACGGTCGCGCCCATGGTCGCGCCGGGCGGCCATCTCGCCTACGTCACCTGTTCCGTCCTGCCCGAGGAGAATGCCGGGCAGGTCGACGCCTTCGCCGCGCGCCACCCGGGCTGGGAGGTCACCGGCGGCTCCGCCGTCCTGCCCGATGCGGACGGCGACGGCTTCTACGCGGCACACTTGACGCGCGTGCGCTGAACGGAGACGCTTTCAGCCGCGGGTTGTGCGGGAATCCGCGTTAACCGATTCTTAGCCCGGCATGGGGTGTAGTTCTGTCCGCAAAGGACATGCGGACATGCGCTTGACCGATCTCGGCCGTCACCGATCGATGCCCGCGGAACCCGGCGGCCCCGCCGCCACATTGCGCGCCCTCGCGGTCCTGGCGGCCGGTGCCGCGTGCATGCTCGCGCTGCCCTTCGCCGCGGGACCGGTCGCGCTGGTGGCGCTGCTCGCGGGCGGTGCGGTGCTCTTCCTCATCGCCGCGCTGCCGCTCATGCCGGTGCGGCCGATCCGCCTGCGTCGCCGCGGCGCGCTCGCCCATTACCGCGACGTGCTCGAGGATGACGCCGCCGCCTGCCTTCTCTGCGAGGCGGGCACGCGCGTCTTCCACGCCAATCCCGCGGCGGTCGCGCGGCTCGGCGCGGTGCCCGGCGCCTCGCTCGGGGCGCTGCTCAGGACCGAGCTTGCCCATCCTGCCGCGATCCTCGAACGCCTGCAGCGCCGCGCTGCCGCCGAGGGGCGCGCCAGCGAGGACGTGATCGTCGGCGACGGCGCGCTGCGCATCTCGGTCCGGCCGGCTGCGCCCGGTGTGGCGCTCTGGCGGCTCGAGGCGTTCGAGCCCCGCCGCGACGACCCCGCGAGCGTGCCGGTCCTGACGATCGGGCGGCACGGCGTCGTCCTCGCCATGAACGCCGCCGCGCGGTGCTGCCTCGGGCGGCGGGTGCGGCGCCTTTCGGACCTCGCGCCGTCCGCGCTCGACTTCTCCGGCGCGCCGCAGCCCATCGTCACCGCCGAGGGGCCGCGCCCCTTCGTGCTGCGCCGCTACGACACCGGGCCCGGGCGGTCCGAGGTGGCGCTCCTGCCCGAATCCTCCGCATCGCTGCCGCAGCTCGGCAGCCTGCTCGACCGGCTGCCGATCGCGCTCCTGCGCGTGGCGCCGGACGGTGCCATCCTGTCGGCCAATGCCGGCGCGCGCCGGCTGCTCGGGGTCGAGGCCGGGCCGCTGCCCTGCATCAGCGACCTGATGGAGGGGCTCGGCCGGCCGATCCCCGACTGGCTCGGCGACGCGGCGGCGGGGCGCGGGCTCAACCGGGCGGAGTTCCTGCGCCTCCGGCGCCCCGACGCCGAGGTCTTCGTGCAGATCACGCTGTCGCGGGTGGACGAGGATGCGGGCCCCGTCCTGATCGCCGTGCTGAACGACGCGACCGAGCTCAAGACGCTCGAGGCGCAGTTCGTCCAGAGCCAGAAGATGCAGGCGATCGGCCAGCTGGCCGGGGGCATCGCGCACGACTTCAACAACCTGCTGACCGCGATCTCGGGGCATTGCGACCTGCTGCTCTTGCGACACGACCGCGACGACCCGGATTTCGGCGACCTCGTGCAGATCAACCAGAACGCCAACCGCGCGGCGGCGCTGGTGGGCCAGCTGCTCGCCTTCTCGCGCAAGCAGACGCTGCGGGCCGAGCTCCTCGATCTGCGCGAGACGCTGTCGGACCTGACGCACCTGCTGAACCGCCTGGTGGGCGAGAAGATCGTGCTCGAACTGCGCCACGACCCCGCGCTGCCGTCGATCCGCGCGGACCGCCGGCAGCTCGAGCAGGTGATGATGAACCTCGTGGTGAACGCCCGCGACGCCATGCCCGACGGCGGCCGCATCCTGATCGAGACGGAAAGCGTGGTGCTCCGCGAACCCCTGCGCCGCGACCGCGCCGAGGTGGAACCGGGCGCCTACGTGGTGGTCAAGGTGATCGACGACGGCCACGGCATCGCGCCCGACAAGATCAGCAAGGTGTTCGAGCCGTTCTACACCACGAAGCGCACGGGCGAGGGCACGGGCCTCGGCCTGTCCACGGTCTACGGCATCGTCAAGCAGACCGGCGGCTTCGTCTTCCTCGACAGCGAGGTGGGGCGCGGCACCTGCTTCCGCCTGATGTTCCCAGCGCACGCGGCGGCGGTGGTGCGCGCCCGCCCGCTGCCCCCCGCGCCGCGCCGGCCCGCTCGGGGGCGCTCGGGCGTCATCCTGCTGACCGAGGACGAGGCGCCGGTGCGCGCCTTCGCCTCGCGCGCGCTGCGGCTCAAGGGGTTCACCGTGGTCGAGGCCGACAGCGGGGAGGAGGCGCTGCGCCTCCTCTCCGATCCCGACCTGCGCATCGACCTCTTCGTGTCGGACGTCATCATGCCCGGCATGGACGGCCCGACCTGGGTGCGGGCCGCGCGCGAGGCCCGGCCGGACGTTCCGGCGATCTTCGTCTCGGGCTATGCCGAGGACGCGATCGCGGTGCACACCGCCCACATGCCGCACGCGACCTTCCTGCAGAAACCGTTCTCGCTCGACGCCCTCGCCGAGGCGGTGCGCCTGCAGATCGATGTCCTGCCGCTGCCGGAGGCGCCGGTGCCGCCGCCCGGGCCACGGGTCGAGGACTGCGCCACCGGCGACAGCGGCTAGAGGGGAAGGTAGGGCACCTCGGCGCCCGCCGCGCGGGCGGGATCGTGGGGCGGCCGGACGATCAGCGCGTCCGCGGCCCCAAGCACGCTCAGGAGCGCGCTGTCCTGCCGCTCGAACGCGCGCAGGCCGGCCTCGGTCCGCTCGGCCCGCATGTAATGCTCGCGCGGGCCGTTGGCCGCGAGCGGCGCCGCCAGCGGCGCCACCAGCCGCCGGGCCGGTTCTGCACCGAGCCCCAGCATCGCGCGCACCACCGGCGCCACGAAGACATGCCCGCAGACGAGCGCCGAGACCGGGTTGCCGGGCAGCCCGATCATCACCGCGTCCCCGAGCCGCCCGGCCATCAGCGGCTTTCCCGGCCGCATCGCCACCTTGTAGAACGCCCGGTCGAGGCCCAGGTCGCCCGCGACCCGCGCGACGAGGTCGTGATCGCCCACCGAGGCTCCGCCGACCGTCAGCACGAGGTCCGCGTCGTCGACGAGCGACAGCACGGTCGACAAGGCCGCGACGCTGTCGCGCGCCACCGGCAGGAGCCGCGGCTCGGCGCCGAGCGCCGAGAGATGCGCGGCGAGACCGAATGTGTTCGAGGCGTAGATCTGGTCGGGCCCGGGCGCGTCGCCGGGCAGGACGAGCTCGTCGCCCGTGGCGATGATGGCGACCCGCGGGCGTCGCGTCACCGCGACCGTGCCCGCGCCCATGGCCGCGAGCAGCGCCACGTCGTTCGGCCGCAGAAGCCGCGGCGGCGCCATGCCGTGCCCGGCGCTGAAATCCGCCCCGGCCGGACGGATGTTCGTCCCGCTGCCGAAGGCGTCGGCGGCGGGCATCACCCGGTCGCCCTCGCGCGTGACGTCTTCCTGCAGGATCACCCGCGTCGCGCCCTCGGGCACCGGCGCGCCGGTGAAGATGCGCACCGCCTCGCCCGGGCCCACGCGGCCCACAAAGGCCGTTCCCGCGGCGCTCTCGCCGATCACCCGGAGCGGCGCACCCGGGGCGGCGTCGTCCGTGACCGCGTAGCCGTCCATGGCCGAGGCCGGAAAGGGCGGCTGGTCGCGCCGTGCGGTGACCGGCACGCGCAGCACGCGTCCCGAGGCCCGCGCCAGCGGCACGTCCTCGGCGTCGAGCGGCGCGGTCAGGGCGAAGAGCGCGTCGAGCGCCGCGGCGACCGGGATCATGGCGCCTCGAAACGCCCGGACTTGCCGCCGTCCTTGAGCCGCAGCGTGATGCCGCCGATCTCCATGGTCCGGTCGACCGCCTTGACCATGTCGTAGACAGTCAGCGCCGTCGTCGAGACCGCGGTCAGGGCCTCCATCTCGACGCCGGTGCGGCCCGTCGTCTTGACCGTCGCCTCGATCCGCAGCCCCGGAAGGTCGCGGTCGGGCACGATCTCGACCGCCACCTTGCTCACCGGCAGCGGGTGGCAGAGCGGGATCAGGTCCGACGTGCGCTTGGCGCCCATGATGCCGGCAAGCCGGGCGACGCCGATCACGTCTCCCTTCTTGGCCGAACCTTCGGTCACGATATCAAGGGTTTCGGGCGCCATCTTCACCCAGCCCGCGGCGACGGCGACGCGCGCCGTCTCGGCCTTGTCCGACACGTCGACCATGTGTGCATGGCCGTCCGCGTCGAAATGGCTGAGCCCCGCCATCGCGCTCAGGCCAGGACCGGGTCGGCGAGGATGCGGGCCGTCGCGGCCTCGACGTTCTCCTCGCGCATCAGCGCCTCACCGATCAGGAAGCTGCGGGCGCCGGCCTCGGCCATGGCGCGCAGGTCTTCGGGAGCGTGCAGGCCCGATTCCGACACGAGCAGGCACTCGTCGGGCACGTGCTGCGCCAGGGCGCGCGTCACGTCGAGCGAGGTCTCGAAGGTGCGCAGGTCGCGGTTGTTCACGCCGATGAGGCGCGAGCGCAGCTTGAGCGCGCGGTCGAGCTCCTCGCGGTCGTGCACCTCGACCAGAACGTCCATGCCCCATTCCATCGCGCAGGCCTCGAGCTCGGCCGCCTGCGCGTCGTCGAGCGTCGCCATGATGAGCAGGATCGCGTCCGCGTGCAGCGAGCGTGCCTCGACGATCTGGTAGGGGTCGTAGATGAAGTCCTTCCGCAGGACCGGCAGGCGGGACGCGCCGCGCGCCTGCGTGAGATAGGGCTTCGCGCCCTTGAAGAAGCTCATGTCGGTGAGCACCGACAGGCAGGTCGCGCCACCGCGCTCGTAGGCCTCGGCCAGACCCGCGGGGTCAAAGTCGCTGCGGATGAGTCCCCTGGACGGCGAGGCCTTCTTGATCTCCGCGATGAGCCCGTAGCCGGTGGCTTGCGCCCGGCGCAGGCTTTCCGCGAAGGGCCGGATTTCATCGGCGTTCCGGGCCGCGTCCTCGATGAGGTTCAGCGGCATCGTTGCCTTGTCCGACGCGATTTCGACGAGTTTTTGGGCCTTGATCCTGTCCAGAATGGTCTCTGTCATGTCCTCATCCAGCTGATTTCGGTCTCGCCCCTCGCCTTAAGCCAGTCGTTCACGCGCGAAAAGGGGCGGGAGCCGAAAAAGCCCCGCCGCGCCGACAGGGGCGATGGGTGTGCACTTTCAAGGATAAGGTGCCCGGCGCCGTTTATGAAGGGCCGGAACCTCTGAGCATGCCCGCCCCAGAGCACAAAGGCCCGTGGCGAAAGGGAAAGTTCGCCGATCACTTCCTGTGCCAGCCGTGCCCAACCGAGCCGCGCGTGCCCGCCCGCGTCCCCCGCCGGCACCGTCAGCGCGGTGTTCAGCAGGAGCACGCCCTGGTCCGCCCAGTGCCGCAGGTCGCCGTCTTCGGGCGATGCACCAAGGTCGGCCTGCATCTCCTTGAAGATGTTGGACAAGGAGCGGGGCAGGGGGCGCACGTGCGGGGCCACCGAAAAGGCGTGCCCGTGCGCGTGCCCGGGCGTCGGATATGGGTCCTGGCCAAGGATCAGCACGCGCACTTCCTCGGGTGCCACCGCCTCGAGCGCGGCGAAGACCTGGTGCTCCGGCGGCAGCACGGGACGCGTCTCGGCTGCGAGCCGTGCCGCGATCGCGGGCAGGTCGCGGGCGAAGAAGGGCAGATGCGCCCAGGCCTGCGGCGGGGACAGCCTCACGCGGTCGCGGTCAGCCGGGCCAGCGCCTCGATCCGGGCCATCGCGGCACCGGAATCGATGCTCTCGGCCGCCATGCCCGCGCCCTCGCGCAGGTCGGGCGCGCGGCCCGCGACCACCAGCGCCGCGGCGGCGTTCAGCAGCACCGCGTCGCGGTAGGCCCCGGGCGCGCCGCCCAGCATCGCGCGGAAGGCGCGGCCGTTCTCCTCGGGCGTGCCGCCCAGGATCGCGTCGAACGGATGCTCGGGCAGGCCCGCCTCTTCGGGATGGGTCTCGAACTCGCGCACCGCCCCGTCCTCGAGCGCCGCGACCTGGCTCGGCCCGCAGATCGACAGCTCGTCGGTGCCGTCGCCGCCATGCACGAGCCACGCCCGCGTGGACCCGAGCGTGCGCAGCGTCTCGGCCATGGGCCGGATCAGCAGGCGCGAGAACGCGCCCGTCAGCTGCAACTTGACGCCGGCGGGATTCGTCAGCGGTCCCAGGATGTTGAAGATCGTTCTTGTGCCAAGCTCCATGCGCGTCGGGCCGACATGGGCCATCGCCGGATGGTGCATCGGCGCCATCATGAAACAGATGCCGGCCTCGCGCAGCACGTCGGACACGCGGCGTGCGTCGATCATCACGTTCACGCCCATCTGCGCCAGCGCGTCGGCCGATCCGGATTTCGACGACAGGTTGCGGTTGCCGTGCTTGGCCACCGTCACGCCCGCGCCCGCCACCACGAAGGCCGCGCCGGTCGAGATGTTGAGCGTGCCCTTGCCGTCGCCGCCGGTGCCGACGATGTCCATGGCGCCCTCGGGGGCGGTCACGCGGTGGCATTTCGACCGCATCACCGCGGCGGCGGCCGCGTATTCCTCGACCGTCTCGCCCCGCGTGCGCAGCGCCATGAGCA
Organism: Roseivivax isoporae LMG 25204; assembly: GCF_000521865.1. GTDB lineage: Bacteria > Pseudomonadota > Alphaproteobacteria > Rhodobacterales > Rhodobacteraceae > Roseivivax > Roseivivax isoporae. The sequence continues at coordinate 1,023 of NZ_JAME01000072.1, read as the reverse complement.
GACCGCCCATCTGCGCCGGCGTCGCCTCGCCCTCGAACAGGAGGGTGAAGGCGCGCTCGGCCTCGTCGCGCGTCAGCGGCCGGTCGGCGGCCGCCCCGATCAGCTGCTTCAGGGTGTCACTCATGCGGGCACCGGCAGGATGTCGAGGAAGTTCCGCAGCAGCGCGTGGCCGTGCTGGGACGCGATGCTCTCGGGATGGAACTGCACGCCGTGGATCGGCAGCGTCCGGTGCGACAGCCCCATGATCGTGCCGTCCTCGAGCTCGGCGGTCACCTCCAGCGCCTCGGGCAGTCCGTCGCGGGCCACGACGAGGCTGTGATAGCGCGTCGCCTCGAAGGGCGAGGGCAGCCCGCCGAAGACGCCGCCGCCGGTGTGGCGGATCCGGCCCATCTTGCCGTGCACGATCTCGGAATGCCGCACGACCCGTCCGCCGAAGGCCTGCCCGATGGTCTGGTGCCCGAGGCAAACGCCGAGGAGTGGCGTGCCCGTCTCGGCCGCGGCCTCGGTCAGGGCGAGGCAGATGCCGGCCTGCGCCGGATCGCAGGGACCGGGCGACAGCACGATGCCCGCGGGGTTCAGCGCCATGGCCGCCTGCACGTCGAGCGCGTCGTTGCGCGCCACGCGCACCTCGGCCCCGAGCTCGCCCAGATAATGCACGAGGTTGTAGGTAAAGCTGTCGTAATTGTCGATGAGCAGCAGCATGCGGGCCTTCGTCGGTGTCTTTCGGCGCGGGCGGGCCCCCGGAGGCGCGCCGGGGCTGGCCGCGGCAGCGCCAGTCGCGGTATACTTGGGCCGAGCCGCGAAGCGGCGTCAAGGGCCGGCCGGCCCTTGCGTCCGCCTGCGGGAACCGGCACGCAAGACATGCAGCAAGAGGCCGGGCATTGCGAGGACGAGCGGGAGGGCACCGGATGGCACGGGGATTTCTGTCGGGCGCGGCCCTTGGGCTCGTGACCACGGTCACGGCGGCCGGTGCACTGTCGCTCGCCGTCGGGCCGCCGGCCGACCGTGCGGAGCCCGCCGAGC
>NZ_JAME01000071.1 GCF_000521865.1 Roseivivax isoporae LMG 25204 | reverse complement strand
GGCGGCGACAACGTGCCCTATGGCGAGGGCGCGAAGCCGCGGGTCGCCGCGGAATGAAACGGCCCGCCGTCGCCGATCGCGGACGCACAGGGGCCTGCGGACCGCGCGCCCCCGGCCGGAGGAGGGCTGCGCGGCATGGCTGAGTGCCGGTTCACCGCCATGAAGGCCGCGCTCGCGCCCCTGCGTGCGGCGATGTACGATTTCGACGCAGGCCGCGTGCGGCGGGCGCTCGACGCGGCGGCCGCGCCCGACGCGGTGTTCCGCCTTGGTCACCCGTTCGGCGAGACCACTGGCGTGGCGGCGTTCTTCGAGGTCGCGCTGGCGCCGCTTCTCGCGGCGATCCCCGATCTCGAGCGCCGCGACCACATCGTGATCGCCGGCGAGACCCGAGAGGGCGCGGACTGGGTCGGCTGCGGCGGCTGCTACACCGGGCGCTTCGCACGTCCGCTGCTCGACATCCCGCCGACGCGCCACCAGGTCGCCATGCGGTTCCACGAGTTCTACCGTATGGAGGGCGGACGCATCGTCGAGATGCAGGCGCTCTGGGACATCCCCGAGGTCATGCTGCAGGCCGGTGCGTGGCCGATGGCGCCGTCGCTCGGCCGCGAATGGCACGTGCCGGGGCCCGCCACGCAGGACGGGATCGTGCCTGGACCGCGCGACGGCGCGCGGTCGGACGCGAGCCGCGACCGCGTCCTCGACATGCTCGCGCACATGACGCGCCACCCCGTGCAGGGCGGCCCCGAGGTGATGGAGATGCCGCGCTTCTGGCACGAGCGGATGAGCTGGTACGGCCCCGCGGGCATCGGCACCGGCCGCGGGATCGACGGCTTCCGCCACTGGCACCAGATCCCGTTCCTGAACGCCATGCCCGACCGCGGCGCGCATGCGGACACGGTCGAGCATCACTTTTTCGGCGACGGCGACTACGCGGCCGTCACCGGCTGGCCCAACATGATCCAGACGCTCAGCGCCGACGGATGGCTCGGCATCGCGCCATCGGGTCGGCGCATCGCCCTGCGCAGTCTCGACTTCTGGCGGCTCGAAGAGGGGCGGATCCGCGAAAACTGGGTGCTGGTGGACCTGCTCGACGTCTACCGCCAGCTCGGCGTCGACGTGCTGGCGCGGATGCGCGAGTTCAACAAGGCGCGCGCGGGTTTCGACCCCATGACGGGGAGGGCGGCATGAGCGACACGCGCGACAAGCGGGGCGGCGAGAAGGTCACTGCCATGGACGTGGCCCGCGCGGCGGGGGTGAGCCGCTCCGCGGTCAGCCGCGTCTTCACGCCCGGCGCGTCCGTGGCACCGAAGACCGCCGAGAAGGTGCGCGAGGCCGCGACCGAGCTCGGCTACCGGCCGAACGTGCTTGCCCGCTCGCTCATCACCGGCAAGAGCCGGATGATCGGCCTCGTGGTCGCCTACCTCGAGAACTACTTCTATCCCGAGGCGCTCGAGAAGTTCTCGAACGCGCTGCAGGCCGAGGGCTACCACGTCCTGATCTTCATGGCCTCGCAGACCGCGAGCAACGTGGACGAGGTGATCGACGAGATCCTCGACTACCAGGTGGCGGGCATCGTCGTGGCGTCGGTCGCGCTCTCCTCGGACCTTGCCACGCGGTGCCGCGCACTCGGCGTGCCGGTAGTCCTGTTCAACCGGGCGCAGGACATGCCCGGCGTCGCCACCGTCACCTCGGACAATTTCGGCGGCGGCAAGCAGGTTGCGCGGCTGCTGGCGGCGGGGGGGCACGACCGGCTCGGCTACATCGCCGGGTGGGAGGGCGCCTCGACCCAGCGCGACCGCGAGGCGGGGTTCCGTGCGGGCCTCGCGGAAGCCGGGCGCGAGCTCTTCGCGCGCGAGGTGGGCGATTTCCATGCCGAAAGCGCCCGCGCCGCCGCGCGGCGCATGTTCGCGGGCGACGGCCCGCATCCCGACGCGGTCTTCGTCTGCAACGACCACATGGCCTTCGTGGTGATGGACGTGCTGCGCCACGAATGCGGCCTGCGCGTACCCGAGGACGTGTCGGTCGTGGGTTTCGACGACGTGCCGCCCGCCGCCTGGCCCGCCTACGCGCTGACCACCGTGCGCCAGCGCGCGAACCGCATGGTCGAGCGCAGCGTCGCGACGCTGCTCGAGCAGATCGAAACGCCGGGGGCGGAGCCGGTGCGCGAGGTGATCGACGCACCGCTGATCCTGCGCCGCTCGGCCCGCATACCCGAAGGATGGACACCATGACCGCCATGCAGGGCTTCGACCGCAAATTCCGCGACTTTCCCGACTACATCATCGGGATCACCCGCGAGATCTGGGAGGGGCGCGGCATCGCCACGCTGCACGACTACTACGCCCCGGACATCGTCGTGCGCTCGCCCTCTTCGGTGGTGGTGGGCAACCGGGGCGTGATCGCGGCCACCATGGCGACGCTGTCGGAATTTCCCGACCGCACGCTCCTCGGCGAGGACGTGATCTGGTCGGGCACGCCGGAGACCGGCATGCTCTCGTCGCACCGGATCATGAGCCATGCCACCCATTCCGGCGACGGCGTCTACGGGGCGGCGACGGGGCGGAAACTGCGCTACCGCATCCTCGCCGACTGCCATGCCCGCAACAACGCCATCGACGACGAATGGCTGATCCGCGACCAGGGCGCCATCGTCCGGCAGCTCGGGCAGGATCCCAAGGCCTATGCCCGCGATCTCATCACCCGCGAGGGCGGTCCCGCCGCCTGCCTGCGGCCCTGCACGCCCGAGACCGACGTGGCGGGACCCTATTCGGGCACCGGCAACGACGACGAGCGCGGCGCGCGCTACGCCGACATCCTGACGCGGATCATGAACGCGGACCTCGCCGTGATCCCGAAGGCCTACGATCGCGCGGTTCAGTCGCATTATCCGGGCGGTACCGAGGATCACGGGCATTTCGCGGTCGACCGTTTCTGGATCGGCCTGCGGGCGGCGTTTCCCTCGGCCGACTTCGCGATCCACCACGTCATCGGCCGCGACGACCCCGAGATGCCGCCCCGTGCCGCGATCCGCTGGTCGCTGACGGGCCGCCACGACGGCTGGGGAGTCTTCGGTGCCCCGACGGGGGCGCCCGTGCACGTCATGGGCATCTCCCATGCCGAGTTCGGCCCGTGGGGCTTGCGCCGCGAGTTCACGCTCTACGACGAAACCGCGATCTGGAAGCAGATCCTCCTCGCCACCGGCGATGTCGAGGACGCGACCGGTCCGCAGACCTGAAGGAGACACCGATCATGACACCGCAAGAGATGCGCGCCCGGACCGTCCGCTACGGGGAACTCCAGCCCTGCCGCACCGCCTTCATCGACGCCCACACGCCGGGCTCGGATCGGAAGGAGAACTTCACCATCATCGGCGGCGGGGTCAGCGAAAGCCCGGACCAGCACGTGCACATCGCGATCCCGCACGGCTTCAACATCGGCGCCGCGGGTCAGCCGCCGCATTGCCGCAACAGCCTGCATTCGCACCACACCGCCGAGGTGTTCTTCGTGCTCAAGGGCCGGTGGAAGTTCTTCTGGGGCCGGAGGGGCACGGCCGGGCACGTGATCCTCAAGGAAGGCGACATCTTCAACATTCCGACCGGCATCTTCCGCGGGTTCGAGAATGTCGGCACCGATTACGGGATGATCATGGCGATCCTCGGCGGCGACGATGCCGGCGGCGGCGTCGAATGGGCGCCGCAGGTGATCGAGGACGCCAAGGACCATGGCCTCGTGCTGGGCGAGAACGGCAAGCTTTACGACACCAAGAAGGGGCAGGCCCTGCCCGAGGGCGTGAAGCCGATGCCGGTCATGGACGAGGCGCAGCTCGCGACCTATCCCGAGCCGCACGCGTCCGAAGTCATCCCGCGCCATGTCGCGCGCTATCTCGACCTTGCTGCCATGGCCGACGGTGCGCCGGTCAAGGTCATCGGCGAGAACGGCAGGCTGCCGGACCGGCCGGGCTTCGAGGTCGACCTGATCACCCGCGCCTCCGCCACCGAGGACCGCCACAGCCACGACCGACCCTCCGTCCTGATGCCGGTCTTCGGGCACTGGCGGGTCGACTGGGACGGCGGCAGCGACATCCTCGCCCCCGGCGACACGATGAGCGTGCCCGAGGGGCTCGCGCACGCTGCCGTGCCGTCGATGACCGGAGAGGCGGCGCTCTACCGCGTGATCGGCACCGACGACCCGGCCGGACCCACGTGGAAAGGGTAGGGCCCGAGGACGTGCGCGACACGTACGACCGGCAGGCCGGCGTATTCGATGCGCAGCGCTCGCAGGCGCTGGTCGAGGCCGGCTGGCTCGCGCGGTTCGCCGACGCGCTGCCCGGTTCGGGTCGCGTGCTCGACCTCGGCTGCGGCACCGGCCGCCCGATCGCCGGGTGGCTCACGCGGCAGGGATTCCGCGTGACCGGCATCGACATCGCGCCCGCGATGATAGAGATCGCGCGCCGCCACTGCCCGGAGGGCGACTGGCGCATTGCCGACATGCGCAGGCTCGACCTGCCCGAGCGTTTCGACGGGCTGGTCGGCTGGGACAGCTTCTTTCACCTGTCTCCCGACGCACAGCGTGCGGTGCTGCCGCGCCTCGCCGGGCACCTGCGGCCCGGCGGTGCGCTGATGCTGACCGTGGGTCCCCGCGCCGGCGAGGTGCGGGGCCGGGTCGGGGATGCGCCGGTCTACCATGCAAGCCTGTCCCCCGCCGAATACGCCACGGCGCTCGAGGCCACCGGGATGCGCCTCGCGGGCTTCCATGCCGAGGACCCGGACTGCGGCGGACGCAGCGTGCTGCTGGCCCGCAAGGACTGAAGAAAGGAAAACGCCATGCCCGTCCAGAGCACCCATGTCGGCAGCCTGCCGCGCAGCCAGGAAGTCGTCGATTTCATCTTTGCCCGCGAACGGCAGGAGCCCTACGATCCCGCCGCCTTCTCGGCCGCGATGAAGCGCGCGGTGTCCGAGGTGGTGCGCCGGCAGGTGGAGGCCGGCATCGACATCGTGTCGGACGGCGAGACGTCCAAGATCAGCTACGCGACCTACGTCAAGGACCGCTATACCGGCTTTGGCGGCGACAGCCCGCGCAACGCCCCCGCGGACCTGAAGCTCTATCCCACCTTCCTCGACCGCGTCGCCCGATCCGGCGGAACGCCGAGATACGCCCGGCCCATGTGCGTGGGCGAGGTCAGGTCGAAGGGGCAGGGCGAGCTGCAGGAGGACATCGCGCACCTGAAGGCCGCCATGGCCGAACACGGCGCGCGCCGCGGCTTCATGAACGCGGCCTCGCCCGGCGTGATCTCGCTCTTCCTGCAGAACGGCCATTACCCGACGCGCGACGCCTACCTCGCCGCCCTGTCCGACGCGATGAAGGCGGAATACGAGACCATCGTCGCCGCCGGGCTCGACTTGCAGCTCGACTGCCCCGACCTCGCGCTGTCGCGCCACATGCTGTTCACCGATCTCTCCGACGACGAGTTCGTGAAGGTCGCGCACGGCCATGTCGAGGCGCTGCGCGCCGCGCTCGCCGACGTGCCCGAGGAGAAGGTGCGCCTGCACATCTGCTGGGGCAATTACGAGGGCCCGCATGTCTGCGACATCGGCATGGACAAGGTCTTCGACCTGCTGATGTCGGTGCCGGCCCGCCATGTGCTGTTCGAGACCTCGAACCCCCGCCACGGCCACGAATGGCAGGTGTTCCGCGACCGCAAGGCCGACATCCCCGACGACAAGGTGCTGGTGCCGGGCTGCGTCGACACCACGACGAACTTCGTCGAGCATCCCGACCTCGTGGCCGAACGCATCGGCCGGTTCGCCGCGATCGTCGGCAGCGACCGGGTGATCGCCGGATCCGATTGCGGCTTCGGCACCTTCGCTGGCTTCGGCGCGGTCGACCCCGAGATCGCCTGGGCCAAGCTCGCCTCGCTGGCCGAAGGCGCCCGGCGCGCCACATGACCCCGCTTGTCCTCGTTCCCGGCATGATGTGCGACGCCCGGCTCTTCGGCCCGCAGATCGCCGCCCTTTCGGGCACGCGCGCGATCCACTGCGCCCCGATCGGCGGGCACGACACGACCGCCGCGCTGGCGGCCGAGGTGCTGGCGCATGCGCCGCCCCGCTTCGCCCTCGCCGGCCTCTCCATGGGCGGCATCGTCGCCATGGAGATCGCCGCGCAGGCCCCCGGGCGGCTCGCGGGGATCGCGCTCCTCGACACGAACCCGCTGGCCGAGGCGCCGCCCGTGCAGGCGATGCGCGGGCCGCAGATGGAGAAGGTGCGCACCGGCGGCCTCGTCCAGGTGATGCGCGACGAGCTGAAGCCGCGCTACCTGGCCGACGGTCCGCGGCGCCGCGAGATCCTCGATCTCTGCATGGCGATGGCGCTGGCGCTCGGGCCGGAGGTGTTCTGCCGACAGTCCCTGGCACTGCGCGACCGGCCGGACCGGCAGGAGACGCTGCGCGCGCTGGACGTGCCCGCGCTGATCCTCTGCGGCCGGCACGACGCGCTCTGTCCCGTGGCACGGCACGACCTGATGCACGCACTCATGCCGCACGCGACCCTCGAGATCGTCGAGGATGCGGGCCACCTGCCGACCCTAGAACGCCCCGACGCGACCACTGAGGCGCTTCACCGCTGGCTCGAGGCCATGTGAAACTGGATCTTCGGGGCGCCTGGCGGCGGAAAAATGTTGAAGCCAAAAGGATACATAATCACGCTGACCGGGGCGGTGTAGCCGCAAACCGATAATCTTACCCGTGCGCTAAGCATAAGCGTCACTCTCCTCCAACCGACGATGCGGCGCGAGAACAGGTCGAGGACGGCGGCGACGTAAAGCCAACCCTCGGCGGTCCAGACATAGGTAAAGTCTGCCAGCCATTTCTGGTTTGGCCTCTCGGCGCGGAAATCCCGGTCGAGGAGGTTCTCCGCGATGACCGAGCGCGCGCCATCGTCCTTCGGCAAGCCGCGTCGGCGCGGTCGCGCCCGCAGGCCGTTCGCCTTCATCAGGCGTTCGATCCGATGCAGCCCGCAAGGCAGTCCATCCTCGAGCACGTCGCGCCAGACGCGTCGGGCGCCGTAGGTCCGGTCGCTGTCCTTGAAGCTTCGCCGCATCACCTCACTCAGCCTCTGGTCATAGAGGGAGCGGGCACTGGCGGGCCGGGCCGGTTCAACCAAGCATGGAAGCCGGAGCGGGATACCCGAAGCGCTGCGCAGAGGCGGCGCGGGCGACATCGGCATCGAGATAACGCCCCTCAACTCGGAGATGCTGGCCACCGACCATGCGCCTGAGCCGCGAGAAGAAGCTTTCGGCCAAATTGGTGTGCGAGCCATTGCGGCTGTAGGCCTCGGAATAGTTGATCCGGCGCATGTCAAAGTCGGGATCGAGCAGGTCCCAATGAGCAATCTCGTCGGCGGAGACGACGCTTCCGGGCGTGATCCACTCTCGCGCGAAGTCCACGCCCTCGGGCTCCCGAAGGAAGGTCCGCGTCAGTGTCCGCCCGCCGCGCTGACGCAAGACGACCACCACGCGGCGCTTGCCGCTGCGATTGGCCAGACGCCGCCGGTCGATCCGCTTCTCGCGCAGGTTGGCTGGTCGGACGCGGCCTCCGAACGCTGCCCCATCGATCTCGACCTCGCCTTCGAGACAGGCCTCCCGCGTCTCCGCTGTCATGGCTTCGCGAAGCTTGTGCATGAGCACGAACGCTGTCTTGTGCTGCACATCCAGATCCCGCGGAAGCTGCACCGCTGACAGGCCCTTCGAGGCGTTCGCGAACAGGCAGATCGCTGCCTGGGCAGGTCGACGAACGCCAGTTTGCGCGAGGCGAAGATGGTGCCGAACGTCACGCTGAACTGGCGGTGGCATGCCGCGCATTTGAAGCGGCGGCGGTTTGTCAGGTCATAGATATCGAGGCATCCGCAGATCGGGCACACGGGCGCGCCCTTCGTCTCCGGCCAACGCAGGCGGCAGAACCGTTGATAGGCCGCGTCTTCACCTTCTGAATAGATCGCCTTCAGCGAGAGAGTTCGTGCAGCCGCAGAGAGCAGGAAATGCTGAGCCATGATCGCCTCGCCACATAGCGCGTGTTCATATTATGTACTCAAGTGTCGACTGCGGCAGGTGTTTTGGTGCATCTGCTACCTAAGACCTAATGTCTGAACACTCTCTGGTTCATGGATCTTGCTGATGCGAGCGAAAAGCGGGAAGCTTGGCGTCGAGACTACAACGAGGTCAGACCGCACAGCGCGATCGGATACTGAACTGGCCCCGGTTTCGAC
>NZ_JAME01000070.1 GCF_000521865.1 Roseivivax isoporae LMG 25204 | reverse complement strand
TCCATCATCGGCGCAACCGAAAGCCGCATGCTATTGCCTAGCAAAGGATTTCCTTTCTTCTCAACGTCTTCTTGCGCGTCACTTCGTGCACTATCGGGAACCATTTTCCCTTGATCGGCACGGTTAATCCGGCATTGTCCCCCAGCGGGGGACACAAGCGGAGACGTGGGGGACAGTGGGCAGCATCTACACTCGCGAACGTCGGGACGGTTCTATCGCATACCGGGCCGAGGTTGTCATCCGGCACGAGGGAAAGCGACTGAAGTTCGCACAAACCTTCGACACCGAGGCAGCAGCCGAAAGATGGATGCGGCGCAAGGAAAAGCAGATGCGCGCTCCAGGCGCCATGGATGCGGTCGCCAGGCCTAGTGGGACCTTGGGAGACGTGATCGACCGCTACACGACTGACCACACAGGAATCGGAAAGACGAAGGCGCAGGTCCTGCGCGCGATCAAAGCCGATGGCATCTCCGACATGGATTGCGCGAAGATTACCTCGGAGGACATCGTCACCTTCGCCCGCCGCCTTGGCCAGACGCGTGAACCACAGACCGTCGGAAACTACCTCTCTCACCTGTCGGCGGTGTTCGACGTGGGCCGACCCGGTTACGGGTATCCCCTCGACTACCAGGCGATGCGGGACGCGGTGAAAGTCTGCAAGCGCCTAGGCCTGATCGGGAAGTCCGGAAAGCGCGACCGCCGGCCGACAATCAAAGAGATGGACGCACTCATGGCGCATTTCGCAGACCGTTCCCGAAGGCGGAACGCGATCCCGATGCACGTCGTGTCGGCGTTCGCCATGTTCTCGACTAGGCGCCAGGACGAGATTTGCCGCATCACGCGGTCGGACTTCGAACCGCAGCACGCACGGGTCCTCGTCCGAGACATGAAGAACCCAGGTGAGAAGAAAGGGAACGACGTCTGGTGCGAGTTGCCGCCCGAGGCGCTCGCCATCATCAACGTGCACGGGGGCAGCGACAGACTGTTCCCGTACGCGGCAGAGACTGTCAGCACAGCGTTCACGCGCGCCTGCAAATTCCTAGGCATAGAGGACCTGCACTTTCACGACTTGCGCCATGAAGGCGTGTCGCGGCAGTTCGAGATGGGAAAGACGATCCCGCAGGTCGCGTCGATATCCGGCCACCGATCGTGGCAGTCCCTGCAACGTTACAGCCACTTGCGGGCTACCGGCGACAAGTGGAAGAAATGGCAATGGTTGGGTCGGTTGGAAGAATGTACGAATTGAAGGTGCGTCACGCTATTTGCTTTGTGATGTAAATCTCTCGACCACTCCGAGAAGGCGAGATTCGGGGCGCTGCCCCACATCAAAAACTATGGAGCTACCGCATACCATAAAGTAAACTTTTATTAACAAACCTTAAGTATCTTACAGAAGTGCTGACTTGGAGAAAGACATTGGAAATAAACCGAACGATTCCCGCAGGAGTGCGCCGCTACCTAAGGCAGGAAGCCGCATTTGGATGTGCTGTATGTGGGGATCCAATTCTGGAGTACCATCACATTGTTCCGTGGGAGGAGCGAAAACACCATGAAGTCGAACACATGGTGGCTCTCTGTCCGAGTTGCCACCAGAAGCTAGGAAAGCTACCGCGCGACCGGTCATATAATGCAAAAGCGAACCCAAGGAATCGGACTCACAACAGGATTAAAGGAGAGTTGGGGACAACTGCAGAAATCCTTTCATTCAGAATCGGCAGCAACACATACATTAACACAAAGAATATTGTGACATTCTTCAACAGACCAATTCTGCGCGCGTGGATCGAAAATGGAATAGCGCAAATTGATGCATACATTCCCCTCCCCAGCATGTGGCCTGATGTTCTTATTTCACGAAATGATCTACTTATTAACACCGAAAATTCTTGGGACATTGAGTTTAGGACCAATTTCTTAACCGTAAAAAAACGAGAAAAGGAAATATTCTTTCAGGTTGATCTTCGAAAGGAACCTGGAACAATTAGAGCTAACTTCTTCTTGGGTGATACCAAAATTCAGTTTGACGAGAACTCGTCCACCGCGGGTGTACTAAATTATTCGGAGTGCATCTTCGAAAATGTCGTAACTGCTATCGGAATAGGAGAGGAAAGCAAAATACTGCATTGGCCAAATTTTGCCATGCGCAATCCGAAAGCTGTCGTCTTTGACGGTAACGCTTAAATGAGCCGCTCAAATGATCATGTCAAATATTAAATCATCACTCCCCAGTCCACGAGGGCGCTGAACTCGACGATGTTCGGACCGTAATCCCGCTTCATAAGCGATTCCGTACTGCCCTGAACCGGCTGGATATATTTAAGCCGGTCCCAACCTGGACCCAATGATGCCAGGCGGGCGTGGCAACAAACAAACGCGTGGAAAGCAGCCGGAGAGCTGTGTAACCGCGCAAAGCTAGGCGAAAATCAGAGATGCGCGCGTCTTACTGTTTCAACCGGAGGACGATCAAGTTGAACGGAAAGAGGCTGCCTTTGCCTGTGCGGTTATTTCGGCTGCCGACAAACCGAAATGAGCCGCAAGCCTGTATTCCGTAACAATGTCAGTCGAAAAAAACGAAGGGTCGTCCGTTCCGAGCACAATCACGCATCCCGCCTCCACAAGCGGTCCAGCAGGATGCGCTCTGATAGAGGAACAGAGATTTAGGGCAAGGTTGCTCGACAGACATACTTCGAGTGGCACCTTTGCGGAGGCGAGTTGGCGTAAGACATCTTCAGACTCAATCGCTCGGATCCCATGACCAACGCGTTCCAGACCAAGCACGTCGATCGCTTCAATGATGGTATCAGGTCCACGGTGCTCACCAGCATGCGCCGTCGGGCGCAGACCCTCGGATCGAGCGATGCGGAAGGCTTCCTTGAAATCGCTCGGTGAGAACCTCCGCTCGTCGCCGGTCAGGCCGAAGCCAACGAGTATGTCGTGTCGACGACCACCCGCTATTCTCGCTGCCTGTATGGCGGCCTCAGGCCCCAAATGCCGAACTGCGGTGGCGATCATTCGGCAGTCGATGCTATACAACTCGAGTGCGCGATCACGAGCAGCGGACAAGGCCGCGAGCTGGTCGTCGAAAGCGACACCGACACGCATCAAGTCAGGTGGCGAAAGCATAAACTCGACGTAGGTCGTGCCCAGCTGTGCGGATCGAGAAAGATAGTCGTAGGCGACTTCCTCGAGGTCTTGCGCGGTTACGATGACCGACGTCACAAGGTCATATGCGCGCAGAAAGGAGGTGAAGTCATGCCACCCATATCCTTTCGACGTCCACAGGGCAGCGTCGAGGTTCATCGAGTTCCGTTCGGCAAGTCGACGGGCCATCTTTGGGGTGATTGTGCCGCGAAGGTGCACATGTAGATCGATCATCGACACTCTCTTCTCAAGTATGTAACGGTGGCAAACAGTTGTAAGCGCGATCGCGCTCGGGGTGGGACATGCGCATCAGATTTCTTTCCAGGAACGAACGCAAGATTGCCGAGGCATCCACCATCCTAGAATCCGCGGGCGTCGAGCTCGTCGCCGTACATCTGCCGATCGACGAACTTCAGTCGGACGATGTTCGGGCTATCGTACGAAATAAGACGCTGCGAGCCTTTCACTTACTGGGGCACCCAGTTTTCGTAGAACAGACTTGCCTGTTCCTCAAGGACCTAAATGGTTTCCCAGGAGGCCTCACTCAAGTATTCTGGGACACGCTGCAAAAGGAACGTGTCGCGTACTTATTCGGGGGCGGATTGGTTACAGCAACAACCCAGATCGGGTATTGCAACGGAAAAACGGTTATCTATTTTGAAGGGTCAATCGACGGCAGGATCGCTTCGGAGCCACGAGGCGATGACAGTTTTCAGTGGGATTGCGTCTTCATTCCCGATGGACACGAGCAGACATTTGCAGAGATGGGCGAGAAGAAGAACGAGATATCAATGAGAAAACGAGCGCTCGACGCGTTCGCCGCTCACCTCGGGAGTAGCCGGCATGAATGAACAGCTCGCTGATCTGGTAATGAGAAAGAAGGTAGTGTTGTTCGCAGGGGCAGGACTGTCGGTTCCATTGGAGCTTCCGAGCTGGTCTAGCCTGATTGACCACATGGCCACTGAGCTCGGCTACGATCCCGAAGTTCTTGTTCCAGATGGTGCTGATCATCTGCAAATTGCCGAGTTCTATAAACTGGAACGCAATAGTATCGGTGAACTTCGTAGCTGGATGGACCGCAGTTGGCACATTCCCGACGATCGCCTGCTGAAGTCGCGCGTGCACGAGCAAATAGTCGAACTCGATTTTCCATTAATCTATACCACCAACTACGATCGCAACCTTGAGCGCATACATCAACTCAAGAAGAAGCCTTTCATCAAGATCAAGTCAGTGCTCGACATCGCCAATGCACATTCTGACGATACTCAGATCGTAAAGTTCCACGGCGATTTTGACGATGACGATTCGCTGGTGGTCACGGAATCCGATTATTTTGAGCGGCTGCAGTTCGAAAGTCCACTCGACATCAAGTTTCGAGCTGATGTCTTAAGCCGCAGCGTGCTCTTCGTCGGCTATAGCCTGAACGATCTCAATATGCGCCTGCTACTATACCGGCTCCATAAAATGTGGGAAAATGCCGGCTTCGTGGCGCAACGGCCTCCGTGCTTCATATTTCTGCTGCGGCCCGACCCTGTTCGCGAGCGAGTACTGGCTAGCCGTGGTATCCATCCTATCGTTTCGGATTCGCTGAACCCTGATACGGCGCTTGAAGAGATGTTCGACAAGCTCCTCTCCCTGCGCGGTCAGCTAGCATAAGGGCATCGCTAACACAGCTGTCTCAGTTTCGCTGCGGTAACCTCTAAACGGCGGTTATATGTAATAGGCTGGTCGGAATAACCGGGCCGGTCCCGGCGGGCGCACCCGACTGGACGCAGTGAACGGAATGCCGAGATTGATTAGCGAACTACGAAGCCAATTTTCGAGAAGCCATGGCCATCGCCCGGGCGATGCTGAAGCCATTCCATCACCTGACTGAAGATCATTTCATGGACGCTATCAATCTCCGGGCAATTCTTCCCATCAAACGTGACCTCCAGAGCTCTCCCTGACACGTCGACATTCACTTTATCCCCGCGCCGCATGCACTCAACGTTCAAGATCAGGTTTTTCTTTGGAAGGTCGCCTTCGGCTCTTTCGAGGATAACACCAAAGGCAAACTTAAAAGAACCATCGGTTAAATGCGATAGCGCATCCTCGAAGAAAGATTCTTCTTCGGTATTGCCATCTTCGTCCACACTGAAGAAAGGCGTATAACTTTGGTCATAGGTTGTGGAGCCTTCCTTTCGGCGGAAGCTCTTCGGCATCTCGAGGTAATCACGCAGGCCGTGAACAATGAGCAGCGCTAGCGCCTGATTCTCCTGAACGAATTGGATTTCCGCGTCTCTGTAGGAAGAAAATGCAGCGCGAAGTTCGTCGTATTTACTCATCATAACCCTTCAAGCCGTTTGCTTTTCACTATGGTAGCTGAGAGCTGAGGCCTTGTCACCGATCGAACATTCTCGGCGCGGCGGTGAACGTTGGCGCCGGCCGGTTCTCTCGTCGCCGTTGCGTTGAGTGCGTAATCCCGCGTTCTAACAGATGCGGCGGTTTTCATGCTGCGCAGCACACGATCGGCGGCAAAGGACTGGATTCCACCGTTCGCAGTGCCAAGCGCGAAAACAAGCCTTCGGCACGTGTTGAAGGGCCGGAACTTCCTGATCAGGACCACCGCCGGGTCTCGCCGCACCCCGGCGGCACCGCAGCGCCCTCGAGCGCGTTCGCGTCCGTTTCCCATATGATCCGCATGTCCACCGCCGGCTGACGGCAGCGCGTGCACCTTGTGCGTGGCAGGATCTCCGAGCGCAACGTTGTCCGATCCATGGGCCAGGCGACCTTGGCCTTCCTACCGCATGAGCACTCGAGATAGAGGACGCGCATGCGGCGCAGGTAGCGCTTGGCGGTTCGCTTGTCATCGCTCCATCTTTGACAACTTGCTTTGCAGCATGTTGCTTCCCTTTGGACAACGCGCGATTAAAAACGAACAGCGTAAGTGAGCCAAGGTGATCAGATGAGTAGCAGTGAGCCCAATGAGGCGAAAATCGCGGCCTTCCGAACCTATGCGCGTGAGGCCATTTTGGCTGCATCCGCAATAAACTCCGGCGCTCTCGTGGCGACGCTCTCGGCTGCGGATGTTCTTCTCGGAAAGTGCGGGGTCGGCGCAGCGTTCATTAAGTGGGCGCTCGGTTTAGCGGTCGCGACTGTCGCGTGGGCGGCTTGCTATCTAGCTAATGCTGCATACACGCACAGAAAACCTGCATGGAACCGATCCGAGCAATTCTGGACAAACAGCGGCATAGCTTTATTCCTGCTAAGCGTAGCCCTTTTTGTCGTAGGCTCAGCCTTCATTTCGGCCGCATTCGCTATCTGAGTGATCTTCTGCCATCACCCCAAAGTCCAAGGGCGCACGTGCGGCGCAGCTGGAGCGCCCTTGGGGCAGGTCGAGGACGGTGCTTCAGTCGCGACTTCGGGTGCGCTTGCGCCGGATCAGGCGGAAGTTGTTCACTGCGATTGCGCCGGTGATGGCTGCGACGATCCAGATCGCGGGCGCATACTGCTCTCGCCACGAGTAGGCGCAGAGCGCCGCGGTCGCCGCGACCTTGATCACGACCCAGCCGCCAGGCGGGAACCGGTCCTGCAGCCGAGCCATCAGCGGATTCGCCTCGCGCAGCCCGTACTTCAGGCCGAAGATGGTGGAGGTCACGTCGAGCAGCACCGCGGCGGCAACGGCAAGCAGAGCGTCGGTCATCGCGCCCCCCGCAGCAGCCCGTCCGTCTTCTGTTTCGAGCCGATCGAGCTGCCGAAGTAGTAGTTGGCAACCGCGCCCACGAGACCGCCCAGAACGCCCACCATCGCGACCAGGACCTCGCGAATGCCCTCCGGCGGCTGGATGAAGAAGAGGCCTGCCAGGACCAGCCCGAACAGTCCAAGGATGCCGTAGGCCAAGCGGTGCGGCGTGGGATCCGCAGTCGACACCTCGCGGGCCCGCGCATCCGCCCGGTCCTGCGCCGCGATCCGCATCGTCTCCGCCTCGAGATCGGCCTCGATGCGCGCGAGCGCTGCCATGTCCTGCGGCCGGGCCTCCGCCAGGCGCTCGGCGATCCGCGCCGGCGGCGCGTCCGGTTCGCCCAGGACCTCGCGCGCGACGCGGCGCGCCACGCCCTCGGCAACCGGCCCGGCCGGTCCGGTCAGCGCGCCCACGATCTTCGGGGCGACGTCCTGGATGGCGCCGCGCACCGCGCGCGACGAGATCAGTTCCTTCAGCCGGTTCATGCCGCGGCCTCCTCGTATGGGGTGTCGGGGATCTTGTCCCAGCGCAGGAAAGCCCGGTGCAGGCGCCCGTGGTAATCGTGGGTCGCGTAGCCGGGGCCGTTGTAGCCGCGGGCGAACCCGCGCCAGTCCTTGCGCCGAAGCTCGTCATCGAGGCCGGCGGCCACGATGTAAGAGACCATCGCCTCGAGATGCCGCTCCTCGTCGTCGACCATGTCCTCGACCATGGCGCGCGCGGTCGGGTATCCGATCATCTCGGCATTGAAGCCCATGATCTGACCGAGGCCCCAAGACGCGGAGCGCAGCGCGGCCTCCTCGTAGATCGCCATGGCGGCGCGGAGCCGCGGATAGCTGTCCTTCGGATAGTTCCGGCGCCATTTGGCGTAGGCGAGCCCCTGCGCCACCGCGCGGTCGCGCGCGGGTCCCGGCCCGAGCTCGCGGTAGAAGACGTGCGGCTCGAAGAGCATGGCGAGGCGGCCTTCGCTGTCGAAGCCCGAGCCCCGGGCCTCGACGTCCATCACGGCGTGCAGCTCGTCCTCTCCGACGCCGATCATCGCGCCGATCCGCGGCAGGTCGATGTCGTCGAGCGGCTTGGCGGCGCCGGCAAACCGCACCGGCGGCACCTCGGCCGGCGCTCTGCGGGCCGCGAGGAACTCGTCGATGGCTGCGCGCGTGCGCGGCCCGGCGATTCCGTCCGCGGGGCCGGCGTCGAAGTCCAGTTCGGTCAACGCCATCTGCAATGCGCGGACGGCGTCGCGGTTGAGCGACGTCATGGCTTTCTCCGATTTTGGGATGGGCCCGCGAGCCGCGCGGGCAGCGGTCAGCGCGCCGAGGTCACTGCTGCTCGATTCGCTCGAGGCGCGTGTCGATCCGAGCCAGGTATCCGAGGATGCTCGAATACCGCTCGTCCTGTCGGGCGCCGAGCGTTTCGTTCTGTCGGACACGCGTGTCCATCGACCGCACCTCCGTGTGAATCTGCGTCACATCCTGCTCGACGACCTCGACGCGGTTGGAAATCTCGCCGTACCAGACCACGGGGCCCGCGAGCGACGCGGCCACGGCGATGGCTGCGGCGATCGTCGACCACCCCCAGCGGTTCTCGAAACGCGGCGCGCTCACGAGACCTCCGGGCCGAGGCGGATGACGTCTGCGGCGATCCCGGCCGTGACGGGCGCGTCCCGGGTGCCATCGGAGAGGTTGACCAGCTCGAGCGCGCCGCCGCCGCTCAGCCGCCAGATGTAGCCGGCCGATACCCCGTCGGCTGTCACAGGGGCGCGGGATGTGCGGGCGTTTCTCTTTGGTGGCGCCATGGCGTCCTCCTTCTCTTCCGTCGGTCGCAG
>NZ_JAME01000069.1 GCF_000521865.1 Roseivivax isoporae LMG 25204 | reverse complement strand
CCCCGATCAGCGTGTCGTCGCCGCCCGCGCCGACCAGCGTGTCGGTGCCGTCACCGCCCTCGAGCCGCTCGCCGCCCGCGCCGCCGCGGATCACGTCCGCCCGGAAGGTGCCGCGCACCCCGTCGATCCCCGACAGCGTGTCGGTGTCGCCGAAAGCATCCGTCGCACGTCCGGCGGCGAGGTCGACCACCACGCCGCGCGTGCCACTGCGATCGTCCTCGCGGTCATAGACCAGGACATCGAAGCTCTGTGCCGTGCCGGTGATGGTGTCGTTGCCGCCGTAGCCCGCGAACTCGGCGTAGTCGAGCGCCGCGCTGCCGGACAGCCGGTCCGCCCGGTCCGTTCCGCCCACGCCCTCGACCCCGGTGAAGGTGTCCATGTCGCCGAAACTGTCGGTCGCCCGTCCGGTGGCGAGGTTCACCGTCACGCCCCTGTCGCCACCATCGTAGGAATAGTCGAGCAGGTCGTAGCCCGCGCCCGCATCGAGCGTGTCGGCGCCCTGCCCCAGCTCCCAGCCCTGAAAGCGGTCGTCGGGCCCGCCCTGCATCCGGTCGGCCTCGTCCGTGCCGATGAAGTAATGCGCGAAGCTGAAGCGGTCGTTCACCCGGCCGTCGCCGCTCGTCGCGGTGCCGGTGCCGTTCGCACCCACGGCGAAGGTTACGCCGCCCACCTCCGGCAGGTCGCGATACGAGATGTCGTGCCCTTCGCCCGCATCCCAGAGCGCCCGGCTGCCGGTCACGGTGTCCTGGCCGAGCCCGGGGCGGATGAAGCCGCCGAAGCCGCCGGTCATGTCGCTGAGGTCGATCAGGTCGTTGCCCGCGCCGGCGTCGATGTCGTCGCTGCCCTCGCCCGAAACGATCGTATCGTTGCCGGCCCCGCCGTCCAGCCTGTCGCTCCCGTCGCCGCCGAAGATCCGGTCGTCGCCCTCCTGGCCCTCGAGCCGGTCGTCGCCGCCGCGCCCGGACAGGGTGTCGTTGCCGCCGCCGCCCTCGATCCGCTCCCCCGCCGCGCTGCCCGCGATCGCGTCGGCGCCCGTGCGCGAGCCGCGCACCTCCTCGATGTTGCGCACCCCGTGGGCAAAGGCCTCTCCGTCCCAGACGCCGCGCGCGGTGCCCGCGGCGAGATCGACGGTGACGCCGCCGGAAATCTGGCCGCGGTCGAAACGCAGGAGGTCGACGCCGCCACCACCGTCGAGCGTGTCGTTGCCCGCGCGCAGGATGAAGCGCTCGGCGCGGTCCGAGCCGAGGATCCTGTCGTCGCCGTCGGTACCCTGCAGCTCGAGCACCCCGTCCGCCCCGGTGACCGCCACCGTGTCGGTGAACCCGTCGGGATCGACGATGCGGCCGAGCGCCAGGTTGGCATCGATGCCCGCGTTCACGCCCGTGAAGAACGACAGCCGCAGCGTGCCCCCGCCGTCGCCGTTCACGGTGATCGTGTCGTTGCCGCGGTCGGGATTGATCTCGAGATAGCCGCCGTCGAGATCGGTGATGGAGAAGATGTCGGCATTGGGGGTGGCCTGCAGGAAGGCCCCGTCGGCGTCGCGCCCGATCACCCGGTCGACGCCCAGGAGCGAAGTGAAAAAGCTCGCGCCGCCGGCCTCGCGCATCACGAAGCGGTCCGCGCCCGCATTGACCGCGACTGCCAGCGGCCGCTGCCAGCCACCCCAGTCGATTTCGACGAAATCGGCGAGCGGCTTGCCGGTGAAGTCCCAGACGTCGGTGCCGGCCGAGCCGCGGAACTGGTCGTCCCCGCCGTTCGAGACCAGCGTGTCGTCGCCCTCTCCCCCGAAGAAGCCGTCGCGGAAGGGCGAGCCCACGAAACGGATGTCCGAGCTGGTGATGCCGCCCTCGAAGGGCAGCCCGCCGCCCGGCGCGAAGGTCGAGAAACCCTCGCTCGCGTCCGAGGCGTCGAAGACGATGTCCTGCTGGCTGAAGAGACCGAAGAACGTCG
This sequence comes from Roseivivax isoporae LMG 25204, assembly GCF_000521865.1. Lineage (GTDB taxonomy): Bacteria > Pseudomonadota > Alphaproteobacteria > Rhodobacterales > Rhodobacteraceae > Roseivivax > Roseivivax isoporae. The sequence goes on along the minus strand of NZ_JAME01000069.1, from coordinate 6,809 downwards.
GGCTGAAGAAGGCGTCCTGGGACAACTCGTCGAGCGCGCGGTTCAACGCGACGAGCGACCAGGACATGCCCGACCAGGTCGACAGCGTCTGCCCGTCCTCGACGAAGGCGAGCCCGGTCACGGTGCCGCCCGACGGTTCGCCATCCCCGCTCAGGACGAGGCCCGTGCCGGTGATCGTGGTGACCACCCCGGTCGCGGGGTTCCGCAGGACGATCCGGTCCGGGGCGCTCGACACGAGGTCGATCGACACGTCACGATTGCCGTCGAAGAAGGCGTCGTCGAAGAAGCGGCTGTTGCCGCCGTTGTAGATGATGTCGAGCATGTGCTCCTCCCCTGCGCCGCGGCTTGCGGTCCGTTGGCGGCGACAGTCGGGAGGGGGGCCGGGAAAAAATTCGGCCGAAGTCGGCTGTCAGGCCGCGGATCAATGACTTGACGCGGCCGTCCCCGGCCGCCTCGAATGGATTGAACCTTGAACCTAACCGCCGGAACCTGCGCCGGGCAACCCCCCGAACGTCCCGCGCGTCACGCCAGAAGGTCGTAGCTCGCGCCCTCGATCTGCAGCATCAGGCTGTCCTCGCCGGCGCCGTCGACCAACGCCCAGAGGATCTGCCCCGTCGGGCGGTATATGACGAAGGCCTCCTCGACACCCGCGTCGCCCGCCCGCGCCGTGCTGGCGAAGTTCACCTGGAACTGGGCCGCGGTCGCGACCCCGCCCCCCCAGATCATCCGGTCGCCCTCCGCATCGGAGAAGTCCTGGATCCAGTCCGAGCCATGGCCTTCGACGCCCTCGTGGTAGAACCGGTCCGCCCCCGCGCCCCCGTTCACCAGGTCGTTGCCGAACCCCCCGTTCACGAAGTCCATCCCGTCGCTGCCGAAGATCAGGTCGCCGAAGGCCGAGCCGGTGATGACGTCGTCCCCGGTCCCGCCGATCACCGTGTCGGCGCCATAACCGCCCGCCATGCTGTCGTTGCCGGCATCGCCCCGAAGCTCGTCGTTCCCGTAGCCACCGTCGATCCGGTCGTTCCCGTCCCCGCCGTAGATCACGTCGCGCAGGTCGGCGGTCGAGGCGCCGCCCGTGATCGTGTCGTTCCCGGCACCGCCGATCACCGTATCCGCACCGTCGCCCGCGAGCAGGAGGTCGGCGCCCGCGCCGCCGACCACGCGGTCGCTGCCGCCCCCCGCGGCGACGGTGTCGCCGCCCGCGCCGCCCGAGAGCACGTCGCCCGTCCCGGTGCCGAGGATCGTGTCGGCGCCCGCGCCACCCACGACCTCCTCGATGCCACGGAAGGTGCCCGAGCCGGTGCCGGTCGCGCTGGTCTCGCGGATGCGGAAGGCGTCGAAGGCCGCGTCCTCCGGTCCCGGCAGCACGCGGGCCACGTCCTCGGGCGAGGCGGCGAGCGCGGGGCGGGTGTTCAGCACGTCGAGCGGCGTGATCGAGCGGCCGTCGAAGACGCGCGCGCCGTCGCCGCCGTCGTCGAGCCAGACCGCGCCCGTCACCTCGAAGACCGTCTCGAACCGGCCCGCGGCGAGGTCGATGCGCGCGCCGCCCTGGGCCAGGCCGACCTCGAGCACGTCGTACCCCGCGCCGCCGTCGATGCTGCCGTCACCCGCGCCGAGGATCATCCGGTCGGCCCCCGCGCCGCCCGAGACCGTGTCGCGGCCGCCGCCGAGCGTGAGGACGTCGTCGCCGTCCCCGCCCGTGACCAGGTCGTCGCCGCGTTCGCCCGAGAGCACGTTGTCCCCCGCGTCGCCCGCGATCGTGTCGTCGCCCGCGCCGCCGATCACGTTCTGCACGCCGGCGAGCGTGCCCGCGCTGCCGCCCGCGCGGGTGTAGCGGCCGGTGGCGAGGCTGACCGAGACGTCGCCGAAATTCGCCGCGACGACGTCACCGTCGAGGGTGCCGGGCTCCTGCGCGGCGAAGCTGACGGTGTTGCGCCCCGGACCGCCGTCGATCGTGTCGGTGCCGGTGCCGCCGTTCAGCGTGTCGTCGCCCTCCCCGCCCGACAGGCTGTCGTCGCCCGCGCCGCCGAAGAGCCGGTCGTTGCCGCCCCGCCCGGCGAGCGTGTCGTTGCCCCCGGCGCCCACCAGCCGCTCGTCCGCCGCCCCGCCCGCGATCCGGTCGGCGTTCTGCCAGCCGATGACCTCCTCGAAGCTCGACAGCCGCATGTCGATCACCGTCTCGGACGCGCTCGCGACAGTGGGCCGGGCAGTGGCCTCGAGCGTGCCGAGGCCGAGGTCCACATCCACCCGCAGGTCGTCGTAGCCGGTGGAGACGAAGATCCGCGGCGTGACGGACAGCGTGTCCTGGCCCGGGCCCCCGGTCGCGGTGCCGCCCGAGCGCGCCAGCACCACGAGGTCGTTGCCCGTCCCCATGGCGAGGATCTGCGCGTCGTCGCGGCGGGTCACCTCGACCCGGTCGTTGCCGGCCTCGCCGTAGACCGCGGCCCCGGTCGCCTCGATCTCGACGCGGTCGTCGCCGTCGCCGCCGTGATAGGTCGCGGTGCGGTCGCGGTGGATGGCGATGTCGTCGCCGCCCCCGAGGAGGAAGGTGCGCGCGAAGCCGCCCGCGGGGCGGAAATCCACCTCGTCGTTGCCGTCGCCGAAGCGGAACGTCCCCACCCCCTCGAACATGATCTGGAAGCCCAGGCCCGCGTTGAGGAGCGGCCCCGTGACGTCGGTCGGATGGCCGCGCACGGTCTCGCCGCCGACGCCGTCGAGCTGCAGCCGCCAGCGGGTATGGGCGACCTCGCGCAGATCGACGATGTCTTCGACCCCGCCGTCGAGATCGATCCCCGGCGTCGGCGCGTCCGCGAGCCGGGTGATGACGTAGAGGTTCGTGCCGCCGCCGCCGTCGAGGCTGGTGGCGCCGTCGCTGCGGATCGTGTCGTCGCCGTCCATGCCCCAGAGCACCGACGGCCCGCCGCTGGTGCCGGGGCCATGGATCAGGTCGCCCTCGGGCGAGCCGGCGATCGCCTCGATGTTGCGCAGGTCGTCGCGGGCGAAGACCCGGCCCCGGGCGTCGAGATGCCGGACCTCGCCCAGGTCAGCCCGGATCTCGAGCGGGCCGGGGGTCGAGGCGGCCGTGCGCAGCGCCGGCTGGAGCGTGTTGAAGAGCCCCGAGGGCCGGTTGAAGCCCGCCTCGTCGTTCGAGAAGCTCAGCCAGTCGTAGCCCTCGCCGCCATCGTAGAGCTCGCGTCCGCCGGGCCGGCGCGCGCCGCCCGCCACCAAGAGGTCGCTGCCCGCGCCGGTGCGCAGCGCATCCACGCCTTCCCCGCCGATGGCGGCGTCGCGGCCGTCGCCGGTCAGCAGCACGTCGTCACCGCCCCGGCCCATCAGCAGGTCCTCGCCCCCCGCCGCGGCCAGCACGTTGGCGCCCGCATCGCCGCGAAAATCGGCGTTGAAGCGCGCCTGGCTCACCACGTCCTCGATGCCCGAGAGCGTGTCGGCCGTCCCCGCGAGCCTGGCGCCCCCGTCGGCGAGGTCGACGAAGCCGTTGGCGCCGGTGGCGCCCGCGAGGATGCGGTAGGTGTCGGTGCCGGTATTGCCCACGATCACGTCGCGGCCGAGGCTGAAGAACAGAAGGTCGTCGCCCGGTCCGCCGTCGAGACGGTCGTTCGCCGTCGAGCCGAAGATCGTGTCGTCCCCGATCAGCCCGTAGGCCTCGTGCAGCACGCCCTCGGGATCGAAGCCGAAGGGATCGTCGCCGGGATCGTTGTCCGAGTTCAGGAACATCAGGTCGTCGGGCATGCCCGGCACGCGGTCGCCGAGGAGCGGCGTGCCGCCGATCTCGGCCCGGTCGAGCGCCTCGCGGGTGAAGCGGATGTCGGAGAAGACGAAGTGTTCAACCCCGTCCACCGTCTCGGACCCCTCGGGCAGGGTGCCGGGGCCGGGCCGCTTGTGGGTGACGATGTAGCGCCCGGTCTCGACACCGCCCACGATCTCGCGGGCGAGCTCGTATTCGAGGAACGAGTTCGAGAACACCAGGCTGTCGATGCCGGCGCCGCCCCACACGGTGTCGTCGCCCTCGCCCGCCACCACCACGTCGTCGCCGCCGCCGGCGAGGACCGTGTCGTCGCCGGCGCGGCCGTCGATGATCTCGGCCGCGGCGTTGCCGGTCAGGACGTCCCCGATGACGGTGCCGATGCCGGTCGGCCCGTCCGCGCTCAGCACGCCCACCGCGTTGCCGTAGAGCGCCTCGCCGAGGATCAGGTTGGCGAGCGCGCTCTGCTGGTAGTTCACGTAGTCGAAGAGCGTGTCGTTGAACTCGGCGATCCGGTCCTGGATGTCCTGGACCTCAGCGATGAGCGGGTCGAGCACGCCGAGATCGGGCAGGAGCGCGCGGATCTGCGCCTCGGCCGCGGCGATCTCGTCGTCGATGCCGAGGCTCTCGGAGATGAACTCGAGCACCGGCTCGACCACGAGGCTCGCGAGGAAGTCGGTCGCCCGCAGGAGCGGCTCGATGGGCTTCAGGAGCCCGTAGACCGCGGTCAGGGGCACGCGCAGGTCCTCGAAGACGCGCCCGATCTCCTCGATCCCGGCAAGTCCCGCGCGCGCGGCCCCGAGCGCGGCGTCGTCGAGCGTGCCGAAGATCGCGTCGAGCCGCGCGGCGATGTCGTCGCGCAGCGCGCGGATCTCGACGAAGTCCGCGTTGCGCGGGGCGAGCTGGGCGTCGATGCGCAGGGCGAGCGCCGCGTGCAGCGCAGCACCTCCCGGGCCGTCCGGGTCGTCGGGGTCGCTCACGCGGTCCATGGCCTGCACGAACTCGTCGAAGGCACCGATCCGGTGGGTCAGGTTGCCGGCCTCGATCTCGAGGCTCTCGGCCATCTCGTCGAGCCGCTGCCGGGCGACGCCGAGCGCCTCCTCGAGGGCGTCGAGGAACGCGCCGTCCTCCTCCTCCCCGGCGCCCGCCGGCGGGGTGCGGTCGCGCGTGCCGTTCAGCCGGTCGGTCTTGTCGTCCATCTCCTCGATCACCGGCTCGACCTGCGACAGGAAGCGGTCGTAGGACCGCGCCGCCGTCGCGACCGAGGGCTCGGGGACGTATTTCAGCACCTTGGTCAGGACGATCTGCACGTTCAGAGCGGTGCGCGTGTCGTCGATGATGTCGGAGACCGCGCGCGTCCCCCCGATCACATCGCCGAGAATCTCGAGCACCTCCGCGAGGTCGCGCGCGTCCCCCGCGATGTCGAGAAAGGCGTTGCGCGTCGCCACGAGGTTGCCGCGATAGGTGGTGAGGATGGACGAGGCGGGCATGGCAGTCCCCCGGAAATGACTTGGCGAATGAGCTGTCGAAAAATGACTTCGCCCCCGAGCCTAAGCGGGTGGAGGCGCACCGGCCAAGACAAATGTGCCCGGACGTGGGCAGCCGCGGTCCTGCGGGGGCCGGCGTTAATTGTCCGGAATGGCGGGCCATGCCATGCTGGCCTCCGGGGGAACGGGACGGATAGGGTGCGATGGCGGTGACGGGGGACGGGACGGCCCTGCGCGGGCGCGGCGGACCCGCGGGCTTCGGCGAGACCGAGGTTCCGCGCGGTGACGACGGCGCGCTGCAGGTCGACGTCTCGGCGGTCTTCGAACGCGGCATCCCCTGGTTCGCCGCTACCCGCGACGCCGCCGACGTCTACGTCAACCTCAACGGCACGGTGTCCTTCGGCGCGGCCTATGGCGCCTATCCCACCACCGCCAATTCCGTTCCGGGCGTGCCGCTCGTCGCGCCGTTCTGGGGCGACGTGGACACGCGGCTCGACGGCGAGGGCGCGGAATCGGGCTCGGTCTGGGTCGACGTGGACCCGCAGCGCGACGTGGTGAGCGTGACCTGGGACCGGGTCGGGGTCTACCGCCGCGATGCCGCGCGCAGCGTGACCGTGCAGCTCGAACTGCACGACTTGGGCGGGGGCGATCTCGACGTGGTGTTCCGCTACCAGCACGTGGGCTGGGTGCAGGGCAGCGCCCCCGGCGATGCCGGCGCCCGCGCGGGCCTCTGGCCGGGCGGCACCGCCGCGCCGGTGAGCGTGCTGCCCGCGGGCGCGGACGCCGCGGCGCTGCAGCTCCTGCCCGGACAGCCGGGCAATACCGGCATCGCGGGGCTCTGGGTCTTCGAGCTGCGCGACGGCGCGCTGGTGCTGCCCGACGGGCCGGGCACCGGCGGTCCGGGAGATGACGCAATGACCGGCACCGCCGGCCCCGACGACCTCGCCGGGGGCGCGGGCAACGACACGCTCGACGGCGGGGCCGGCCACGACACGCTCGACGGCGGCCCCGGCGACGACCGCATCGCCGGCGGCGAGGGGCGCGACACCGCCAGGGGCGGCGACGGCACCGACACGATCGACGGCGGCCCCGGCGACGACAGCCTCGCGGGCGGCGCCACCGAGGCCGACCGGCGCGACGTGATCTACGGCGGAGACGGCAACGACACGATCGACGGCGGGTTCGGCAACGACGAGTTGCGCGGCGATGCGGGCAACGACGTGATCGCGGGCGGTTCCGGGTCCGATACCGTGATCGGCGGCGCGGGCGACGACGTGCTCACGGGCTCGGCCTTCTCCGATCTTCTCTTCGGCGGGGACGGCATGGATTTCGTCAATGGCGGCTTCGGGTCCGACCGGGTGAACGGCGGCACGGGCGCCGACCGGTTCTTCCACCTGGGCGTCGAGGGCCACGGCTCGGACTGGATCCAGGACTTCGCCGGCGACATCCTGGTCTTCGGCGACGCCGGCGCGACGCCGGCCCGGTTCCAGGTCAACGTCGCCACCACGTCGGGCGCCGGCGCTCCGGACGTCGCCGAGGCCTTCGTGATCTACCGCCCCACG
>NZ_JAME01000068.1 GCF_000521865.1 Roseivivax isoporae LMG 25204 | reverse complement strand
CCTTGCGGCGGGGGATTTTGAATCCCCTGCGTCTACCGTTCCGCCACTTGGGCCCGGATCTTCCCTAGCCGGGCGGACGGGCTGCGTCCAGTGGCAATGCGGGCCCGGAGGGGCGCTTGACGGAGGCGGGCGGGCGTGGTCAACGGCGGCGGAGACGCCGCCGCGCAAGGGCCCGCCGATGCTTCGAAGCCTGTACGACCGCACCATGGCGCTTGCGGACCATCCGCGCGCCCTGTGGCTGCTCGCCGTGGTCGCCTTCGTCGAGAGTTCGGTCTTTCCGATTCCGCCCGACGTGCTGATGATCCCGATGATCCTCGCCGCCCCCACGCGCGCCTGGCGCATCGCGCTCGTGGCGACGCTCGCCTCGGTCGCGGGCGGCATCGCGGGCTACGGCATGGGCTACTTCTTCTACGACCAGGTCGGCGCGCCGGTGCTGCGCGCGCTCGGCAAGGGCGACGCCATGGACGCCTTCAACGCGCGGTTCAACGAGCTCGGGATCTGGGCGGTGCTGGTCGCGGGGGTCACGCCCTTCCCGTTCAAGGTCATCACCATCATGTCGGGCTGGACGGCGATGCCGCTCGTGCCCTTCGTGCTGTCGGCGCTGGTGGCGCGGGCGCTGCGCTTCTTCGTGGTGGCGGCGCTCCTGCGGGCCTTCGGCGCGCCGGTCCGCGAGTTCGTCGAGCGCCGGCTCGGGCTCGTGTTCACGGCCTTTTGCGTGGCGCTCGTGGGCGGCATGGTGCTGGTGCGGTACCTGTGACGCCGGCCTGCCGCGAAGGAGACCCCCGCCCATGACCGCACGCACCCTGATCCTGATGGCCGCCGGCGGCTCGGCCGCGCTCCTGCTCGGGGCCTTCGCCTTCCAGCACCTCGGCGGGCTGCCGCCCTGCGCGCTCTGCCTCTGGCAACGCTGGCCGCACGCGGCGGCGGCGCTGATCGGCGCGGTGGCGCTGGCCGTCCCCGCGGCGTGGCTCGCGCTTCCGGGCGCGCTCGCGGCGCTGACGACGGCCGGCATCGGCGCCTACCACGCGGGGGTCGAGCAGGGCTGGTGGGAGGGTCCCACCACCTGCACCTCGGGCAGCATCGGCGGGCTCTCGACCGACGAGCTTCTCGACCAGATCATGGCGGCGCCGCTCGTGCGCTGCGACGACATCGCCTGGCAGCTGGCGGGCATCTCCATGGCGGGGTGGAACGCGATCCTGTCGCTCGTCCTCGCGGCGCTCTGGATCGCGGCCTGGCGCGCGCGCGCCTGAGGCCGCCTCAGGCGCCCACCCTGCCCTGCGCGCTTCGCCGCGTCGCGAGCAGGAGCGAGGTCTCGGAGGTCGCGACACCGTCGAGCCGCCGGATCGCCGACAGAACCGCGTCGAGCGATTCGAGATCCGGTGTGCCGAGCTCGACGATCACGTCCCAACGCCCGTTCGTGCTGTGCAGCGCACGCACCTCGGGAAAGCCGCCGAGCGTGCGCAGGATGCGGTCGGTACCGCGGCCCTCGATGCCGATCATCATGAGCGCCCGGATCGCGTCGCGGCCCACGTCCTCCTTGAGCACCACGGTGAAGCCCAGGATCACGCTGTCGCGCCGCAGCCGGTCGATGCGCGTGCGCACCGTGGTGCGCGAGAGGCCGAGCTCGCCCGCGAGTTCCGACAGCGACGCCCGCGCGTCGCGCCGGAGCGCCGCCACGAGCCGGTGATCGGTGTCGTCCATTCCGCAGGTCTCCGCCGCCGTTTCGCGCAAGAGGCGCCCGATCCGGCCGGAATGGCCGCTGGACCTCTGCGCGATCCGGCACATACTGCCACCGGATTGCGAGGGCTGGAAGGGGACGCCATGACCGTGACCAAGACCGTTCTGCTGCTGGGCGCGCCGGTCGATTCGGGCAAGCGCCGGGCTGGCTGCCTGATGGGACCGGACGCCTACCGGACCGCGCGGCTGCCGCAGGCGCTGGAGGCGCTGGGCCACGAGGTGCGCGACCTCGGCAACGTGGCGCGGGACGAAGTCGACATGGCGGCCGATCCGCGCCTCTTCGCCCTTCCCGAGACCATCGGCTGGACGCAGGCGCTGTCGCGCGCGGCCTCGGACGCGCTGCCCCGGGGGCTGCCGATCTTCCTGGGCGGCGATCACGCGCTGTCCCTCGGGACCGTGCACGGCGCGGCAGCGCACGCGGCGCGCAGCGCACGGCCGCTCTTCGTGCTCTGGCTCGACGCGCATTCCGACTTCCACACCTGCGAGACGACGGACTCGGGCAACCTGCACGGCACGCCCCTGGCCTACGCCTCCGGGCGCGCGGGCTTTCCGGGCTTTCCGCCGGTCGCGCACCCGGTGCCCGAGGAGAACATCTGCATCGTCGGGCTGCGCTCGGTCGACGGGCCGGAACGCGTCGCGCTGGAGGCCTCGGGCATCCGGCGGCACGACATGCGCGACATCGACGAGAACGGCATCGGCCGGCCGCTCGGCGCCTTCCTCGACCGCGTGGCGGCGGCGGGCGGGCACCTGCACGTCTCGCTCGACGTGGACTTCCTCGACCCCGCCGTGGCGCCCGCGGTCGGCACCACCGTCCCGGGCGGCGCCACGGTGCGCGAGGCGCATCTCGCCATGGAGATGCTGCACGATTCGGGCCTCATGACCTCGCTCGACCTCGTGGAGCTGAACCCGATGCTCGACGAGCGCGGCCGCACCGCGCAGCTCATGGTCGACCTCGCCGCCTCGGCGCTCGGGCGGCGCGTCTTCGACCGCCCGACCCCCCGCATCCTCTGAGGTCCGCCATGACGCCCGCCGCTCCCGCCCCCTCCGACAAGGCCTTCGTCCCCTTCGTGTCGGTGGCCGACATGATGCGTCTCGTGCACCATGTCGGGCTCGACGAGATGCTGCGCCGCCTCGCGGCCCGGATCGAGGACGATTTCCGCCGCTGGCAGAGCTTCGACAAGACGCCGCGCGTGGCCGCGCATTCCCCGGTAGGCGTGATCGAGCTGATGCCCACCTCGGACGGCGAGGCCTACGGCTTCAAGTACGTGAACGGACATCCGCGGAACACCCGCGCCGGGCTGCAAACGGTCACCGCCTTCGGGCTTCTCGCGGACGTGGCCACGGGATACCCGGTCCTGTTGAGCGAGATGACGCTGCTGACCGCGCTGCGCACCGCGGCCATGTCGGCGGTCGCCGCGCGCCACCTCGCGCCGGCCGGCGCACGGACCATGGCGATGATCGGCAACGGCGCGCAGGCCGAGTTCCAGTGCCGCGCCATGCAGGCGATCTGCGGCATCGACGCCGTGCGGCTCTACGACATCGACCGCGCCGCGACCGAAAAATGCGCGCGGAACCTCGCGGACAGCGGGCTGTCCGTCACCGCCTGCGACAGTCCCGAGGAGGCGATCGAGGGCGCGCAGATCCTCACGACCTGCACCGCCGACAAGCGCAACGCCACGATCCTCACCGACAACATGGTGGGCGCGGGCGTGCACGTGAACGCGATCGGCGGCGATTGCCCCGGCAAGACCGAGCTTGCGACGGCCGTGCTGCAGCGGTCTTCGATCTTCGTCGAATATCCCGAACAGACGCGGATCGAGGGCGAGATCCAGCAGCTCGACCCCGACCACCCGGTGACCGAGCTCTGGCAGGTGATCGCCGGCACCGCGCCCGGGCGGCGGAGCGCCTCCGAGATCACGCTTTTCGACAGCGTGGGCTTCGCGATCGAGGACTTCTCGGCCCTGCAGGTGGTGCGCGCGGCGATCGCCGGCACGGCGTTCTACCAGCCGCTCGACCTGCTCGCCGACCCGGACGACCCGCGCGACCTCTACGGCATGCTCCGGCGTGCGGGCGGCACCCCGGCGGCGTGACCCGCGGGGGTCTTGCTCAGTCGCGCTTCTTGCCCAGGTGCTTCTTCAGCGCGCCGGCATTGCGCTCGCGCCGGCCGCGATAGGGATTGCGGTCCGCCTGGCCGCGCATTACCAGCCGCACCGGCGTGCCGGGCATGTCGAAATCCTCGCGCAGCCCGTTCACCAGGTACCGCGTGTAGCTTTCGGGCATCTTGTCGGGATGCGAGCACATGACCACGAAATGCGGCGGCCGGGTCTTGGCCTGCGTCATGTAGCGCAGCCGGATGCGCCGGCCGCCCGGCGCAGGGGGCGGATGTGCCTCGAGCATGGCGGCGAGCCAGCGGTTGAGCCGCGCGGTCGGCACCCTGCGGTTCCAGACCTCGTGCGCCTTCATCACCGCCGCCTGCAAGCGGTCGAGCCCGCGGCCGGTCTTGGCGGACACGGTCACGAGCGGCGCGCCGCGCAGCTGCGGCAGGAGCCGCTCGAACGCCTCGCGGAGCTCTGCGAGCTTCGTGCCCTTGTCCTCCTCGAGATCCCACTTGTTGACCGCGACGACCACCGCGCGGCCCTCGCGCTCGGCCAGGTCGGCGATGCGCAGGTCCTGCTGCTCGAACGGGATCGCCGCGTCGAGCAGCACGACCACCACCTCGGCGAACTTGACCGCGCGCAGGCCGTCGGACACCGACAGCTTTTCGAGCTTTTCCTGCACCTTGGCCTTCTTGCGCATGCCGGCGGTGTCGAAGATGCGCGTGGGCACCCCGCCCCAGTCGAGCCGGACCGAGATCGCGTCGCGGGTGATGCCCGCCTCGGGGCCGGTCAGCAGGCGGTCCTCGCCGAGGATGCGGTTGATGAGCGTGGACTTGCCCGCGTTCGGACGGCCCACCACCGCGACCTGCAGCGGCTTGGCCTCGGTCGGCACCGGCATCGCCTCGTCCGCCTCCTCGGAGACGTCGAGCGACAGGTCGGGCGCCTCGACCTCGATCGCGGCCTCGGCGGCCGAGAACCCGTCGGCCAGCGGCAGCAGCGCCGCGTAGAGATCGGGCATCCCCTCGCCGTGTTCGGCCGAGAGCGCGATGGGCTCGCCGAGCCCGAGGCTCCAGGCCTCGATCAGCCCGCCCTCGCCTGCCCGGCCCTCGGACTTGTTCGCGGCCAGCAGCACGTGGCGCGCGCGTCGGCGCAGGATGTCGGCGAAGATCTCGTCGGTGGGCGTGATGCCGGTGCGCGCGTCGATCACGAACAGGCAGATATCCGCCATCTCGACCGCGCGTTCGGTCAGCCGGCGCATCCGCGCGGGCAGCGAATCATCCGTGGCATCCTCGAGCCCGGCCGTGTCGATCACGGTGAAGCGCAGATCGCCGAGGCGCGCCTCGCCTTCGCGCAGGTCGCGCGTCACGCCCGGCTGGTCGTCGACCAGCGCAAGCCTGCGCCCCACCAGTCGGTTGAAGAGCGTGGACTTGCCCACATTGGGGCGGCCGACGATGGCGAGGGTAAAGGACATGGTGCGGACGCACTCCGGGGGCGCGGGATCGGAACCGCCCCGTTAGCGCATTTGCCGCGCGGTGAAAAGCCGGACCCGACGGGCGGGTCCGTCAGCGGTAGGCGTGCAGCACGCCGCGCTTCGAGACGACGTAGAGCGTACCGCCCGCCACGATGGGCTGTGTGGTCGCCCCTCCCGGGATCTCGGTTGTGCCCGACAGGCTGCCGTCCTCGGGGCGGAAGCTGCGGATCACGCCGTCCGAGGACGCGACGATCAGCTGCCCGCCGGCAAGCACGGGGCCGTGGTTCGCGTAGGCGCTGTCACGGCGGCGCGACGGCCGGCGCGAGCGTTCCCAGTCGGGCAGGTCGACCGCCCAGACGCGGCTGCCATCGGCGGCGTCGAGCCGCACCAGCTGGTTGCGGTCCGACACGAAGTACACCGACCCGCCGGCGGCCAGCGGGCGGTCGAGCGCGCCCTCGTTCGCGGTCCAGAGCCGGTCGCCCGAAAACAGGTCGAAGGCCGCGAAGCGGCCGGAATGGTTGCCCGCGTAGACGGCGCCGCCGTCGATCAGCGGGTCGCCGGTGATGTCGTCGATCGTCGACAGCGCCCGACCGCGCCGTCCGCCGGCCACGTCCTCGGACCAGAGCGGAAGGCCGCCCTCGCGGAAGGCGGTGCGCAGCGTGCCGTTGCCGAAGGCGAACACCACGCGGTCGTCGCCGATCGCCGGCGGCGGCGCGCCCGCCACGTTGTTGATGTCCGCGAGCCCCTCGGTCTGCCAGCGCACGCGGCCCGCATCGGCCTCGATCGCCCAGCCGACGCTGTCGCCCGAGGTGATGTAGACGAGCCCGTCGCGGTAGCTCGGCGCGCCGGTGGCGGTGGCCTGCAGCCGCTGCGTCCAGAGCTCGGTGCCCTGGCCCGGGTCGAGGGCCGTCAGCGTGCCGAAGCCCGAGGCGACGAAGAGCCGCCCGTCGCCGAGCGCGAGCCCGCCACCCTGCGCCTGGTAGTTCGCGTCGCGCAGCGGCGTCAGGTCGCGGGTCCACAGGACCTCGCCGGCGGCGGACAGGGCCGTGACGACAAAATCCGACGACATGGTGAAGACGCGCGTGCCGTCCGACACGGGGTCGACGTTCAGGCGCTGGCGCTTCTCGTCGCCCGCGCCGATGTCGCGCGACCAGAGCGGTTCGAGCGGCAGCGACAGCGCCGCGTGTGCCACGCGGGCATGCGGGCTGACCGGGCTCTGGGTCCAGGCGCCGTTCGCGGGGCCCGGCAGCGCCGCGGCGGCCGAGCGGTTCGGCGGCGGCGCCGCGTCGGGCACGCCCGTCTCGAGAACCTCGCGCACGCCCAGCCGTTCGCCCGGCAGGATCACGTCGCGTTCGCCGCAGGCCGACACGGCCGCAAGCCCTGCCAGGATAGTCGCCGTCTTCAGGTATCGCACCAAGCTGCCCTCGTCGTTCCGCGCCGGTCCGCCCCGCATTCTGGCGACCGTTCCGTCCCCTCGGCGGTCGCGCGGGCCTGTGTCACGTCAGGACGCGCCGCCGCTGTCGCCGCCGAGCGCCACAATCAACCGAGACGTCCGCTGGCGCAAGCCCTGGGTCGCTTCCGCGTCCGCGGCGATCGCCTCGAGCCGCGCGAGCGCCGCGTCCGTCTCGCCCGCCTGGATGTCGAGAAGCGCGAGCTGCTCCTCCGCCAGGAGCCTCAGCGGGTTGCCCGGCTCCGCCAGTGCCTCGAAGCCGATGCGGCGTTCCTCGGCGCTCATCGTGTCGGCGCCCGCGACCAGTGCCTTGAAGCTCGCGATGCGTCGGTAGATGTCGGAGGCGCCCGAGGTCGCGACCTCGGACAGGCGGGCAGGATCCGCGTCCGCCGCGCCCTCTTCGCCCGCCCCCGCGGCAAGCATCGCGCGCACCGCGGCTCCGCCCGGGTTCGGGGCCTCGACGGCCTCGAGGGCAGCGATGCGCGCCTCGGGCGTCTCGGCGTCGAGCGCCTGCAGCAGCGCCGTGCCGAAGGCCTGCGCCTGCGCCGCCTCCTGGGCCGCGCGGTATTCGCGCCACGCGGCGCCGCCGACGATCAGCAGGACCAGAAGCACCGCGATCCAGCCGTAGCGGCGCAGGTAGCCATAGAGCCGGTCGCGGCGGACCTCCTCGGTCACCTCGTCGATGAAACTGTCGGGGTTGCTCACGCCTGCCGCTCCTCAAGGTGCCTTCGTGGTGTTCGGCGCCCGTGTAGCCGAGCCGCGCGGAAGTGCCAAGTCGTAGGCATCGCCCGCGCGCATGTTGCCCGATTGCACGGGCAGGATTGCATTCCTGATCTAAACGCGCCAGTTCAGCGTAAGGATGTTAGAAAACGCATTGAAGAGCTTCCGGGGGGCCCGGCCCTCGTGAAGCGCGGCCTTCGCCGCGGGCCACCGGGCAAGGACAGGATTTCTGGATCATGAGGATTTTTCCGATCCTTCTGGCGCTCGTCACGGCCGCCGTTCTCTACGGCGTGGTGATCGAGCGTGACCGCCTGACCGCGATGCTGACCGGCGCGCCCGCCGAGGCCGCCGCGGACGCGTCCCCCGCCACGACCGAGCCGCCGCCTGCGGCGGCCCCCGGGGCCGACGCGGCGCCGCCGGCGATCGGTGTCATGGCGATGACGAGCCGCGCGCAGGAGATCGACAGCGCGGTGACGCTTCGCGGCGAGACCGCGCCCATGCGCGAGGTCGACGTGATGCCCGAGACCACGGGCCGCGTCGTGTCCGAGCCGCTGCGCAAGGGCGCGCGGGTCGCGGCGGGCGACGTGCTCTGCCGCCTCGATCCCGGCACCCGGCAGATCTCGCTCGAGGAGGCGGAGGCCGCGCTGGCCGAGGCCCGCGCCCGCGTGCCCGAAGCGGAGGCGCGGGTCCCCGAGGCCGAGGCGCGCGTGGCCGAGGCGGAGGCCTCGCTGGTCGAGGCGAAGATCAACGCCAACGCCGCCGACACGCTGTCGGGATCGGGCTTCGCCTCCGAGACCCGCGTGGCGGCCGCGCGCGCCGCGGTCCGCAGCGCCGAGGCCGCGGTGTCGAGCGCGAGCGCGGGCCTCGAGGCGGCGCGGTCCGGCCTCGAGAGCGCGGCCGCGCAGATCCGCTCGGCCGAGGCCGCGGTCGCGCGCGCCCGCGACGAGATCTCCAAGCTGACCATCGCGGCGCCGTTCGACGGCGTGCTCGAGAGCGACACCGCGGAACTGGGCGCGCTCCTGCAGACCAATGGCGGCGCGCCCTGCGCCACGGTGCTGGAACTCGACCCGATCAAGATCGTGGGCTTCGTGCCCGAGACCGACATGCCCCGCGTGGCGCGCGGCGCCGCGGCCGGGGCTCGCCTGACGGGCGGCGGCGAGGTGACCGGCACGGTCATCTTCGTCTCGCGTCAGGCCGACGCGCTGACCCGCACCTTCCGGGTCGAGATCGAGGCCGACAACCCCGACCTCGCGCTGAGCGCGGGCCAGACCGCCGAGATCGCCATCTCGGCCGAAGGCGCGCGCGC
>NZ_JAME01000067.1 GCF_000521865.1 Roseivivax isoporae LMG 25204 | reverse complement strand
CGACCACGATCCAGGACACGTTCTACGCCAATTCGGAACTCCTGGCGCGGCACGGGCTGGTCTATCCGCGGATCGCCCAGATCGCCGGCCACCATGGTCTCGTCTACGACTGGGTGCGCCTGCCCAAGACCTATGCCTATGCCGGCGGCAGCCTCGCCAACCTCTCGCGTCTCGCCGAGGCCCATGCAGGAGGCGACGCCACACTGTTCCTCTCGAGCGAGGAGTTCTCGCGCATCGATCCCCAGGCACGGGTCGATTTCGCCCAGGTGCGCGAACGGCTCGCGGCCTTCGACGAGATCGAGGTGATCTGCGTGCTGCGCCAGCAATGGCAGTTCCTGCAATCGGTCTATCTCGAACTCGGCAAGAAGCGGGTGCCGCCGCGGCCGCCGCAATTCGTGCAACCGGTGATCGAGAAGGGCACGGTGGCGGGCCTCGCCGCCGATTACAATCTTCTGCTCGACCGGCTCGAGACGGTCTTCGCCCCGGAAGAGATCACCTTCGTCGACTTCCACGCGGCCCGCGCCGCTCGGGGCGGCATACTCGGCTGGATGCTCGATCACCTGAGGATCGACCTCGATCCCGGCGCACTGGAAAAGGTGAATGGAGGCAGTTCGAACGTCTCGCCCATGTCGCTGGCAAGCTGGGCCGCCAACATGCTGGCCGAACCGCAGGTCGCACCGCCCTGGCTTGTCGACGAGGTGACGAAGCTCCTGCGCCGCGAACATGGCGATGAGGTGTCACCCTGCCTCTTCACCCGTGCCGAATTCCAGACGCTCAAGATGCATTTTGATGCCCGGAACGGGCACCTCGCCGCGCGCCGCGCCGCCGCCCAGCCGGGCTTCTCGCTCAAGCCCGCGGACGAGGACCGGCTCGACCTTTTCCGCAACGATCTCGGGGGACAGTTCTGGCTCAAGGTGGCACGCCGGGTGACGGCGAGGACGCTCAAGGTTTAAGATCGTAGCACCGTCCATCAGGGCGCGAGCCCTGTCGACGCAGCGTATAAACCTGCCTCGGTTAGACCAATAGGTCGTAGCTCGCGCCCCCGATCTGCAGCATCAGGCCGTCCTCGCCCGCGCCGTCGACCAGCGCCCAGAGGATCTGGCCGGTAGGACGATGGATCACGAAGGCCTCCTCCACATGGGCATCGCCCGCACCAGGCGTGGTCGCGATGTTCACCTGGAACTGATCCTCGCGCGCCGCACCGCCGCCCCACACGAGCGTGTCGCCCTCTGCATGGAAGAAGTCCCGGATCCAGTCCGAGCCGTGCCCCTCGCTCCCGGCGTGGAAGAACCGGTCCGCCCCTGCCCCGCCATTCACCCGGTCCGAGCCGAACCCGCCGTTCACGAAATCCATGCCGTCCCCGCCGAAGAGCAGGTCCGAGAAGGCGCCGCCGGTGATCACGTCGTCGCCACCGTTGCCGATCACCGTGTCGGCGCCGAAACCGCCCGCGATCGTGTCGGCCCCCGCGCCGCCGTGCAGGTCGTCGTTGCCGTAACCGCCGTCGATCATGTCATTGCCCGCGCCGCCGTAGCTCACGTCGCGCAGGTCGTCGGGGGTCGCACCGCCCTGCAGGTCGTCCGCCCCGGCGCTGCCGATCAGCGTGTCGCTGCCGGTATGGCCCTGCAGCCGGGTGCCCGCGACCTCGGCGATCAGCCGGTCGTTGCCCGCGCCGCCATCCACCACGCTGCCTTCCGCGCGCGCGGTGAGCATGTCGTCTCCCGCAAGACCGCCCAGCCATTCCGGCAGGTCGGTCCCGGTGGCGAGCACCGCGTCGTTCCGCGCATCCGCCGCGAGGTCGAGGACCACGCGGTCGAAGGCGGTGCCGTCAATCACATATTCCGCGCCGAAGGCGAAATGCTGCCCAGCCAGGTCCGGATCGCGCAGTGCGGTCAGGAGCGCCCCCGACAACTCGCCCGTGGCGGTACCGATCTCGGTACCGTCCGGGGCGACGAGCCGCGCCCGGTCGATGCGGAAGCTCGAGATGTCGTCCTCTTCGACGGGCGCGAAGGGCGGCAGCCTCTCGTAGAGGGCCGACACTTCCAGGAGCGAGACGGCGAGACCGCCGAAATCGTCCGGCAGCGCGCCCTCGAGGCTCAGCGTGTAGCCCCCGACGCTCAGCACCGCCGCGTCTCCCGAGAAGCTCATTCCGAACAGCGTCTCGCCACCCTCGGTCAGGGTGATGCCCGAGAGATCGAAGGCGCCCAGCTCGTCAATCAGCGCCGCGCGCTCGGCGGGCGCGGGGTCCTCGGCAAGCGCCGTGACGAGCCGCCCGAGCTCGTAGAATTCCGCGAAGGTGTCCGGCAGGCGTCCCGCGAGGGTCAGCACCACGTCACCCGAGGTGACGGTGTAGCCGGCGGGTCCGAAGCCGATGGAGAGGAGCTCGGTGGCGCGGTCCGACAGGGACAACCGGACAAAGGAGCCCGAGGCGCGGCCGGCCTCGACCGCCTGCGCGAACCCGGCCGCGTCCGAGACGGGCGCGAGGTTGCGTCCGTCGAGCGCGAGCGTGAAGCGGCCGTCGGACACCGCGATCCGCGTGGAGGACAGCTGCACCGGCCGCCAGTCGCCTGCGCTCTGCAGGGCCATCTCGATGGCAGGCATGACATCGAGCGGAAAATCGTCGAGCGCCGGGACGTCGAACCCGACGGAGACGGCATTGAGACCCGCGGAGGTCGCGGTGATGGTCGTCATGGAAGTGTGGCCTTTCGGGGCGGAGGGAGTGCCGACGCGCATCGGGGGCCGTCGCCGGCCCCCGAATTCTTAACCATCTGCAATTTCGCTAGAAACAGCTCCAGGCAAATATGTTCAAGCCTCAAGCCAGAAGGTCGAACGTGCCGCTGTTCAGCTGCAGCATCAGGCTGTCCTGCTCGGCACCGTCGACCAGTGCCCAGAGGATCTGGCCCGTC
Source organism: Roseivivax isoporae LMG 25204 (assembly GCF_000521865.1). Classification (GTDB taxonomy): domain Bacteria; phylum Pseudomonadota; class Alphaproteobacteria; order Rhodobacterales; family Rhodobacteraceae; genus Roseivivax; species Roseivivax isoporae. Next base: position 6,070 of record NZ_JAME01000067.1, on the reverse strand, counting down.
GGGCGGTAGATGACGAAGGCCTCTTGGACATCGACATCGCCCGCACCTTCGGTCGAGGCGAAGTTGACCTGAAACTGATCCTCGGTCGCCGCACCGCCACCCCAGACAAGCTTGTCACCCTCGGCGTGGGAGAAGTCCTGGATCCAGTCCGATCCATGGGTTGCGATCCCGAGGTGGTAGAACGTGTCCGCCCCGGCCCCTCCGTTCACCCGGTCCGACCCGAAGCCGCCGTTCACGAAGTCCATGCCGTCGCCGCCGAAGAGCAGATCGGAGAAGGCCGAGCCCGTGATCACGTCGTCGCCGTCACCGCCGATCACCGTGTCGACGCCGAAGCCGCCCTCCATCGTGTCGTTGCCCGCATCGCCGCGCAGTTCGTCGTTGCCGTAGCCGCCGTCGATGGAGTCATTGCCGGCCCCGCCATAGGCCACGTCACGCAGGTCGGTCGTCGAGGTGCCGCCCTGGATCACGTCGTCGCCCTCGCCGCCGATCAGCGTGTCGACGCCATTGCCGCCGTCGAGCGTGTCGTCACCTGCGAGACCGACCAGGCGGTCGTCCCCGCCACGGCCGCGCAGGAGGTCGTCCTCGGCGCCGCCGGTGAGCACCTCGTCCGCATCGGTGCCGATCTGCAGTTCGCCCACGATGCCGCGGATGCCCGCCTCGGGCACGCTCACAGCAGAGGCCACGAAGGATGCGTCGCCGGTGATCAGGACGTCGATCACCGCGTTCTCGAAGGCGACGCTGCCGGGCGTGAGGCCGGCCTCGGTGGCGAGCCGTTCGGCGGCGGTGACCTCTTCCGGGGTGAAGTCGGCCCGGGTCGGCATCTCGGCCGGCATGTCGGGCAGGTAGAAGCCCGCGAGGGATTCTCCCGCATCGTAGGTGAAGAGCGACTGCGCCTCGGTCGTCACCCGCCAGTCGTCGCGGTAGGCGCCGTAGAGGTCGTCGAAGGCCAGCGGCCGCGCCAGGACGGTGCCGTCGGCCAGCGCCACGTCGTTGTCGGGATTGCCGTCGGCATTTCCGAGAAGACCCTCGACCGCGCCCACATGGTCGGTCGACAGGCGCATCGCTACGTCGAGCCGGCTGCCCACCACGTCGACGATGACCTGGCTGCTGTCGCGGCTGATGCGGGCATCCGCGTCGTTGTAGACGATGGTGTAGGTATCGTCCTCGCGGTAGACGCGGCCGCCATCGACCGCGATGCTGCCGAAGTTCTCGATCTCCACGGCGGCACCGTCCACCGAGACCGGCGTGGCATCGGCGGCGTCGATCTGCACCGTGCTGTCGCCGACGCGCGCGGCGACGGCCTCGGTGATCGACGCATTCTCGCCCGCCGGAACGAAGCGCGCCTGCACCTCGAGGCCGCTGCCGTCGATGTCGCGGGTCAGCACGTATTCGCCCGCGGCCTGGAAGCTGTAGTTGAACCCGTCGAGCGTCGCGAGGTGCGGATCGCCCGAGGTCCAGCCGGTGGCGCCGACCGGCGGCAGCGGCGGGATGTCGGCCTGCACGATGTCACCCGAGCGCACGCGGAACAGCCACTGGCCGTCGGCACCGGTATTTCCGGGCGTGTCCTCGAGCGCGAGCATCGCCGCCTCGTCCCCCGAGGCGGGCAGTTCGAAGAAGGCGTTCGGATCGCCGGTGCCGGCGGTGTAGCCCGCGCGCGCCGTGACCCCGCCGAGGCCGTCCGTGCCGCCGCTGGCATTGCCGGCGGTCCAGTTCACCGCCTCGTAGCGGAACTCGATGTTGAAGTCGCCTTCGCCCACGTCCTGCAGGATGAGCTGGAAGGCGTTCAGCTTGTCGGTTCTGTTGCTGTAATAACCGACATCGTCCCAGGTCACGATGATCCGGTCCTGTACCGTGTCAAAATCGTAATGGACCAGGTTCGACCCGGTGGAATTGCCGCCCGGCGTGGGATCGATAGCGCCGCCGCGGGTGTCGACATCGGCGAAGAAGGGTGTGATTTCGGGGTTGTCGCTGGCCTCGGTGATCACGTTCGGAGTGAAGGTCGAGCGCGGCCCGTTGAACGTGACGCTGCCGTTGTTGTTCACCCAGAGTTCGGTGAATTCGCGCCCGAAGAAATTGAGACCGTTCTCGAAGATCGACGTGATGTCGAGGGGAAGGGTCGAACGGTCGTCGTTGCGGTCAAGAAACGCTTCGCCGAAGCCTGCCTCGCCACCGAGGCCGCTGATCAATGCCGTCATGTAATCCCGTATCCGTTTAACGGTCGGTTCTTCGTCAAATCATCCGATATAAAAACCGACCCTGTTGCACCAGAAACCTCCGACCTGGCCAAAAAGAAAGAAAATTGCCGTGCCGGACGTTACGTCAGCATTTATTCATTTCCGGGCCGTCGGGGCAAACATTAATCCGCCAGAGGTCCGGATTTCCCGACCCTGCCGACCTCACGCCAGGAGGTCGTAGCTCGCGCCCCCGATCTGCAGCATCAGGCTGTCCTCGCCCACGCCGTCGACCAGCGCCCAGAGGATCTGTCCCGTCGGGCGGTAGATCACGAAGGCCTCCTCGATACCCGCATCGCCCGCCCCCGGCGTGGTCGCGACATTCACCTGGAACTGGCTCCGGCTCGCCGCACCGCCGCCCCAGACGAGGGTGTCGCCCTCGGCGTCGGAGAAGTCCTGAATCCAGTCCGAGCCGTGGCCCGCGACTCCGACATGGAGGAACCGGTCGGCGCCCGCCCCGCCGTTCACCCGGTCCGACCCGAACCCGCCGTTGACGAAATCCATGCCGTCCCCGCCGAAGAGCAGGTCCGAGAAGGCGCTACCCGTCAGAACGTCGTTCCCGTCACCCCCGATCACGGTGTCAGCGCCGAAGCCGCCCTCGAGCGTGTCGTTGCCCGCGTCGCCCCTGAGCTCGTCGTTGCCGTAGCCGCCGTCGACGAAATCGTTGCCCGCACCGCCATAGATCACATCGCGACGGTCGGCCTCGGTTGCGCCACCCCGGAGGACGTCGTTCCCTCCCCCGCCGATCAGGATGTCGGTCCCGTCGCCGCCTTCGAGCGTGTCCTCGCCGCCATTGCCGACAAGCGTGTCGTTGCCGCCGAACCCGCGCAGGACGTCGTCCGCCTCGGTCCCCACCAGCCGGTTGGCACCGTCGTCGCCTTCGATCGCCGGCAACCAGGTCCCGTAGCCGTCGACCCAGTAGGTACCGCCGTAATCGGGACTGTTGAAATCGAGCACGTCGGTCAGGATCGCGTTGACCATGAGCTTGGTGCCGTCCCCCGAGATCACGGGGTAGGCGGTGTTGAAGCGGGAGGCCAGTTCGCCGTCCGCGGGATCGGGCGCGATCCGGGTCAGCGCGCCCGTCATCATGTCGCGCACGAAGACGTCCGGTTCGCGCGGGAAGGCATCGTCGCCCGGATCGTCCGGCACGAGGTCGGGCTCGGTCGTGGCGAAGGCGACATAGCGGCCGTCATCCGAGACCGAGAACGGCTCCTGCCCGTCATTTCCCTCGTAGACGTAGTCGACGGACCCGTCGTCGATCCCGATCCGCACCAGTCCGGCCGGCCGGTCGCTGAAGCTGTTGTTGGTGTAGAAGAACAGGTAGCGTCCGTCTCCCGACAGGACCTTCTGCGTCCCTTCGCCAAGCTCGAAGCCCGGGGCGATGTCGTTCAGGTCGAGAACCGTGTCGCTGGCACGGTCGTAGATCACCTGCTGCTGGAACAGCCCGAGCGCGACCCGTCCGCCATCGTCCGAGATCGCGGCCGTGGGCCGGCTGTTGCCGGCGGAGGGATCGAAGCCCGCCGCGCGCAGCTCGGCATCGAGGTCCACCTGGGCACCGCCCGTGGTGGAGACGAGCGCCAGGACATCCCCGCGGCGGTCGGTCAGGACCGCCGATTCCCCGTCACCTGAAAACGCGGCGAGCGTCATGTCCACGTTGCGCGGCACGCCATCGGGCTGGACGAGCGTGTAGCCGCCCCCGTCACGCACGACATAGAGATCGTCCGCGCCGTCGACATCGGCGGCCACCAGCGCCTCGTCGGTGACGATCCCGATACGGCTGGCATCGTCCGAGACGAAGCTGAAGATCGGGCCGAGGAACACGGGGGCCGCGGGAAAGGCGGGCGCGAGCTGGGTGAAGCTGTCGGCCGCGAAATCGTAGCTGAAGAGCTGCGTGTTGGCGCCGGCCGCCAGCCGCAGCAGGAAGGTCGCGGTGTCCCCGTCCGCCGAGAGCGCGAAGCGCAGGGGGAATGGCTGGTGGTCGGGAAGATCCGCCCACGGGAAGGTATTCAACTGTACAAGGCTCATGTGGATTCCCCGTTCCGGATGTTCACGCGAAGAGATCGAAGCTCGCGCCTCCCCCGATCTGCAGCATCAGGCTGTCCTCGCCGGCACCGTCGACAAGCGCCCAGAGGATCTGCCCAGTCGGCCGATGGATCACGAAGGCCTCCTCGACACCCGCATCGCCCGCCCGCGGCGTGCTGGCAAAGTTCACCTGGAACTGGTCGCGGATTGCCGTGCCACCATAGACCAGCCTGTCGCCCTCTTCGTGGCTGAAGTCCTGGATCCAGTCCGACCCGTGCCCCTCGACGCCGATGTGGAAGAACCGGTCGGCGCTTGCCCCGCCGTTCACCCGGTCCGACCCGAAACCGCCGTTGACGAAATCCATGCCGTCCCCGCCGAAGAGCAGGTCGGAGAAGGCGCTACCAGTCAGAACGTCGTTCCCGTCACCCCCGATCACGGTGTCGGCGCCGAAGCCGCCCTCGAGCGTGTCGTTGCCTGCGTCCCCGCGCAGCTCGTCGTTGCCATGGCCGCCGTCGATGCTGTCGTTCCCCGCACCGCCGTAGATCACGTCACGCAGGTCGGCCGCACTCGTGCCCCCGATCAGAACGTCGTCGCCATCGCCGCCGATCAGCGTGTCATTTCCGTTGCCGCCGTCAAGCGTATCGGCGCCGCCGTTGCCGCGCAGCAGGTCGTGGCCATCAAGCCCCTCAAGGAGGTCGGCGCCGCCCGTGCCCTCCAGCGTCTCGTTTCCGGTGTCGATCTCGCCGCGGGGGCCGTCACGCAGTGCCGCGACGACCGTCTCGAGATCGGCCTCGAGTGCAGGCGTCAGCGCCTCCGGCACACCCGGAACATAGTCCCAGATGCCGTCCTCGGCCCCCAGTTCGACCGCTCCGCCGTCCAGGGACGCGCCGCCCGCCATGGCATCACGGACCACCAGATCGACGCGCGGATGGATTGCGGCCAGCATGCTGCCCGGGTGCAGGTCGACGCTCCACGTATCGAGACCGACGGAGAAGATGCCGGCATCGGCGGCCTGCTGCAGGACACCTAGGGAAGTCTCACCGGCGGCACTCGACACCACGTCGGCGCCCTGGTCGATCTGGGACTGCGCGAGCTCGGCACCGCGGACCGGGTCGTTCCAAGCCGCGGGGGTCGTCCCGGCCATGTTCGAGAGCACGATGGCCGCTGGATCGGCCGCGGCGGCCCCAGCAGCGAAGGCTGCCGCGATCATTCGCTGCTCGGGAATGTCCATGCCCCCGACATAGCCCACCATGCCGGTCGCAGAGGCCGAGGCGGCAAGGTATCCGGCCATGTAGGCAGCATCGGCAACGTCGAAGGTGATCGAACGGACATTCGACCCTTCGGCGCTGCCGCCGACGAGCACGAAGGTGGTATCGGCGTAATCCGACGCGGCCCGCGCGAGGTCGTCGGCAAAGCCGAACCCGATGGCGATGACCGGGTCGGAGCCGATCTCCGCCAGACGGCGCAGGGCCTGTTCGCTCTGCGCCTCGCTCACGAGTTCGAAGTCCCGGAACGTGCCGCCGGTCGCGGTCGCCCCTTCGAAGGCCGCCTGGTTGTAGGAGCGGTCGAATTTTCCGCCGAGGCCGTAGAGAAGTGCAGGTATGGTCATGGCCGTTCTCGCAGCATTGTCCGATTAAGGTGACCACCGCGCGGAGTATCGCGTCGCTCGGCTGGAGGAGTGCCCACCCCATGGAAGAGACACGCGGCAGACAGTTTTTCAGGGTTTCACGAATGGCTCCTCGAGTTGCTTTGCAGCATCTCGGCCCTTTGTCAGGACATTACGCCAATAGGTCATAGCTCGCGCCCCCGATCTGCAG
>NZ_JAME01000066.1 GCF_000521865.1 Roseivivax isoporae LMG 25204 | reverse complement strand
CGCGAGGCGCCCGAGCCGCGCCCCGGGCGGCGCCCGGCGCCCGAGGCGGGTGTCGACAAGGCCGCGGTGCAGCCGCTCGACGCGCCCCAGTCGGGACCCGCGGGCGGGATCGCCGGCGGGGACACGGCCTCGGCCGGCCTGCCCGAGGTCGCGCTGGACAGCATGGCCCCCGCGGTGCCCGACGCGCCCGAGACGGGCGGCGGCATCGCGGTCGGCAGCGACGCGCCGGTGATGCAGCCGCCCGCCTTCGACGTGCCCGACGCCCCGGCGGTCGAGGCCGAGCCGGCCCTGTCGACCGATCCCGCGCAGCCGCCGGCCCCCGCGGTGCCCGAGGCGGAAACCGCGCTCGTGGCCGACCCGGAGGCCGAGGCCGAGCCGGAGGCTGCAACGCCCGAGGACACCGACGGCGACGATGTGCCCGAGGCGGAGGACCGGCCCGCGCCGGCCGGGGCCGAAGAGCCGGACGCGCCCCAGATCGCCGCGATGGCTCCGTCCGCCACCGAGGGCCCGAGCCTGCCCGGTGCCGAGATCCCCGACGAGGAGAGCCCGCTCCTCGAGGCCGCGCCCGGGACCGAGGCCGGCGCCGAGGACGCGCCCCCGCCGGTCGTGCCGCGCGGGACCGGCGCGGGAACGACGTTCGGCGCGCCCGCGGGCAGCTTCACCGACCGCGACGCGGCGGTTCCGGTCAACCGTCCGGGCGCCGCTCCGGAGGTGGCGGAAGGGGACGAGGCGGAGGCCGTCGAGGCGCCGCCCGTGCGCCGTTTCGCCGCGGAGCCGGTCGCGGCCGGGGACCAGCCGCGCATGGCGGTGGTCCTGATCGACGACGGCAGCGGGCCGCTCGGGCCCGACGCGCTGGACGCCTTCCCGTTCCCGGTCAGCTTTGCCGTCGATCCCGGCCTGCCCGACGCCGCCGCGCGCATGCGTGCCTATCGCGAGAAGGGGTTCGAGGTCTTCGCGCTGGCGGGCCTGCCGGACGGCGCCACCGCGCGCGACGCCGAGGTGACGCTCGAGGCCGCCCTCAGCGCCTTGCCCGAGGCGGTAGGGGTCCTCGAGGCGCCGGACGCGACCGGGGGCCTCGGCGACAGCCGCGCCGTGTCCGACCAGGTCGCCGCGGCGCTTGCCGCCACGGGCCACGGGCTCCTGATGCTCGACGACGGGCTCAATACGGCGCGCACGCTCGCGGCGCGGGCCGGGGTCCCCTCGGCAAGCGTCTACCGCGATTTCGACGGGGAGGGGCAGGACCCCCGCGTGCAGCGCCGCTTTCTTGACCAGGCGGCGTTCCGCGCCCGGCAGGAAGGATCGGTCGTCATGCTGGGCCGGCTTCGGGCCGACACGGTGTCCGCGTTGCTGCTGTGGGGTCTGCAGGACCGCGCCGCGCAGGTTGCACTGGTCCCGGCCAGCCAGGTGCTGGAGGCGGAAGGCTCCTGACGCGGAGCCCCTCGCGGTTCGGGGGAGGCATCGACGGGAGGGCGGTCAGCCCTGCGGGTCGTCGAAGGGTACGTGGCCCATGCCCCAGCGCGCGACGAGCGCCAGAACCAGCACCACCGGAAGCACGGTCGCGATGCCGAAGGCGCTCAGGGCCCAAACGGTCAGCAGGGCGGCGCCGAGAACGGACAGCACGAGCAGGGAAAAGGACGTCACGGGCATCATCGTCTCCTCTCTTCACCCGCAATATGGTCCGCAAAAGCGTAAAGAAAAAGCCCTCCGCGCGGCGACACCGAGAATTGCGCGCGCGTGACGCAGCGGAACGGCACCCGCACCGCGCGCTGCCCAAAACGCACGCAGCCGCGCGCCGCTTGCGCGTGTTCGCGTTATGTTCCATCCTGTGCGCAGAGGCGCACCACCTTCGGCGCGCCAGAGAGAGGCCGCTGCCCATGACCCGTCACGCCAATCCCGTCGGGGCCGGCGCGCGCCGCGCCCGCGGTGCCGCGAGCCGCGACGCGGGCCGGTTCGAGCGTCACGCCCGCGCCGCCGACCACGACGGCTGGGACATCCCCGAGGAAGTGCGGCAGGAGCGTACCGAGATCGCCGAGGAACGCCCCCGGAGCGCGATCAACTACGTCCGCTCGCCCGACATCCCGTTCGACCGCTCGCTCAATCCCTATCGCGGCTGCGAGCATGGCTGCATCTACTGCTTCGCCCGGCCGAGTCACGCCTATCTGGGCCTCTCGCCCGGGCTCGACTTCGAGACGCGGCTGACCGCGAAGCCCGACGCGCCCGCGGTGCTGGCGCGCGAGCTCCGGAACCCGCGCTACCGCCCGGCGGTGCTGGCCATCGGCACCAATACCGATCCCTACCAGCCGATCGAACGCGACCGCGGCATCATGCGCGCCTGCCTCGAGGTGCTGCGCGAGTTCCGCCACCCGGTCGCCATCGTGACCAAGGGGGCGCTGGTCGAGCGCGACCTCGACATCCTCGCGCCCATGGCGGCGGAGGGGCTCGCCCGCGTCGGCATCTCGGTCACCACGCTCGATCCCGCGCTCAGTCGCGCGATGGAGCCGCGCGCGCCGGTGCCCGCGCGCAGGCTCGCGGCGATCCGCACGCTGGTCTCGGGCGGGGTGCCGGTCCGGCTCATGGCCTCGCCGGTGGTGCCGGGCCTGACCGACCACGAGCTCGAGGCGATCCTCGAGGCCGGGGCAGAGGCGGGCGCCGACGCCGCCAGCTGGATCATGCTGCGCCTGCCGCGCGAGGTCTCACCGCTCTGGCAGGACTGGCTCGAGGCGGCGTTTCCCGGCCGCGCGGCCAAGGTCATGGCACGCCTGCGCGAGATGCACGGGGGCAAGGACTACGATTCGCGCTGGCACCACCGGATGCGCGGCGAGGGTCCGCACGCGCAGATCGTGGCGCAGCGCTTCGCGCGCGCCGCGCGCAGGCTGGGGCTCGACCGGCGCACGGCGCCGCTCCGGACGGACCTCTTCCGCGTGCCGCCGCGGCCGGGGGACCAGCTGTCGCTGTTCTGACCCGGCCCGGCGGGCAGGGCGCTCAGTGCTCCTCGGCGAGCTGCTTCTTGGCCTCGAGCAGGCACTCGGCCATCTGCGCGCGAATCTCCTCGGGGCTCGACGTGTCGCCGAGGTCGCCCGCGACCTTGCGCACCACGTCCTCGTGGCCAGCCTCCTCGAAATCGGCCTTCACCACCTCCTTGGCATAGGCCTCGGCGGCTTCGCCCGAGAGGCCCATCTTCGCCGCCGCCCAGAGACCGAGCAGCTTGTTGCGCCGCGCCTCCGCACGGAACCGCATCTCCTCGTCGTGGGCGAACTTGTTCTCGAAGGCGGATTCTCTATCGTCGAACATCGTCATGTCCTGGTCTCCCGGCCCGGGTTTTCCGATGTCCGAACCATTGCCGGCCCGCAGGGCACAGCGCAAGAGCAGCCTCGCCGCAGGGCCGCCCGCACCGGTGCGCCGCTTGCGGCAACGCGCCCCTTCGACTAAACGAAGCCCAAAGGCGGGCGCGGTCCCGCCCCCGTTTCGGAAAGGGCCTCGATGGCACGGCGCAAGAAGATCTACGAAGGCAAGGCGAAGATTCTCTACGAGGGCCCCGAGCCCGGCACGCTGGTTCAGTACTTCAAGGACGACGCGACCGCGTTCAACGCCCAGAAGAAGGATGTCGTGGACGGCAAGGGCGTGCTCAACAACCGCCTGTCCGAGTTCTTCATGACCGGGCTCAACAACATCGGCGTGCCCACCCATTTCATCCGCCGGTTGAACATGCGCGAGCAGCTCGTGCGCTCGTGCGAGATCATCCCGCTCGAGGTGGTGGTGCGCAACTTCGCGGCCGGCTCGCTCTCGACCCGTCTCGGCATCGAGGAGGGCACGCCGCTGCCGCGCCCGATCGTCGAGTACTGCTACAAGGACGACAAGCTCGGCGATCCGCTGGTGACCGAGGAGCACATCGCGGCCTTCGGCTGGGCCAGCCAGCAGGACATGGACGACATCCTGAGCCTCGCGCTGCGGGTCAACGACTTCCTCTCGGGCGTCATGATGGCCGTGGGCATCAAGCTCGTGGACTTCAAGATCGAGATCGGCCGCGTCTACGAGGGCGATTTCCAGCGGCTGGTCGTGGCCGACGAGATCTCGCCCGACAGCTGCCGGCTCTGGGACATCGAGACCGGGCAGAAGCTCGACAAGGACGTGTTCCGCCGCGATCTCGGCAACCTGACCGACGCCTATACCGAGGTGGCGCGTCGGCTGGGCGTCATGCCCAAGAGCGCGCAGCCCATGTCGAAGCCGACGCTCATCAATTGAAAGCGCAAGACGGACGGCAACGTCCGGTCCCTGCGCCTGTACCGAGAAAAGAAGAAACAGGGGCCCGACCGCCCCTGAGGCCAATGCTGGAGACGACGATGAAGGCGCGCGTGCACGTGATGCTGAAGGACGGGGTGCTCGATCCGCAGGGCGAGGCCGTGCGCCACGCGCTCGGCGCGATGGGGTTCGAGGGCGTCGCGGGCGTCCGCCAGGGCAAGGTCATCGAGCTCGACCTGAAGGACGGCACCTCCGAGGCCGAGGTGGCCGACATGTGCGAACGCCTGCTCGCCAACACGGTGATCGAAAGCTACCGGATCGAGATCGCCTGATGCGCGCCGCCGTCATCGTCTTCCCCGGATCGAACTGCGACCGCGACCTCGCCGTGGCCTTCCGCGCGGCGGGGATCGAGACCACGATGGTCTGGCACAAGGACACCGGTCTTCCCGAGGGCACCGACATCGTGGGCGTGCCGGGCGGCTTCTCCTACGGCGACTACCTGCGCTGCGGGGCCATCGCCGCGACCTCGCCGGTGATCGCCGCCGTCCGCGCGCACGCCGAGCGCGGCGGCTACGTCATGGGCATCTGCAACGGCTTCCAGATCCTGACCGAAACCGGTCTCCTGCCGGGCGCGCTCCTGCGCAATGCGGGGCTCAAGTACATCTGCCGCACGGTGCCGCTCGTGGTCGGCACCTCGGACAGCGTCTACACCCGCGCCTACAATGCCGGCGACGTGCTGCAGATCCCCATCGCGCACCATGACGGCAACTACATCGCGGACCCCGACACGCTGAACCGCCTGCAGGCCGAGGACCGCATCGCCTTCACCTACGGCGACAACCCGAACGGGTCGGTGCACGACATCGCGGGCATCCTTTCGGACAATCGTCGCATCCTCGGGATGATGCCGCATCCCGAACGGGCCGCCGATCCCGCCCATGGCGGCACCGATGGTCAGCGGCTTTTTGCGCATCTCGCCGAAGCGCTGACCGCAGCGTGACTTGAGGCGGGATTCCGCAGGCCTTAACGTTCCTGAATGGCGGAAGACCGCGATAATGCCGAAGAGGCCGAGGGCACAGGACCGCTCAGTTGGCGTGTGCGCACGGCCCTGATCGTCCTGTTCGTGGCGGCCGTCGCCACGGTCTGGGTCACCAACCGGCTTCTGACCGACCGCTTCACGGAAACCACGCGCAACCGCGCCGAACTGCGGCTCGCGCTCTATTCCGGGAACCTCCTGTCCGAGCTCCGGCGCAACGCCATCGTGCCGCAGCTCCTCGCCCGCGACCCCGCGCTGATCGCGGCGCTGAACGCGGCCGATTACAGCCAGTCGTCGCAGCGGCTCATCTCCTACGTGGACGAGATCGGCGCGGCCTCGCTGATGCTGCTCGACAGCGAGGGCCGCACCGTCGCCGCCACCGACCGCAACCGGCTCGGGGAACAGCACCGCTCGGCGGCCTTCTTCCTCGACGCGCTGCGCTCGAACGCGACGGTGTTCACCACTCAGGAACGCGAGGCGGGCGGCTACAGCTTCGTCTACTCGCGGCGGGTGGAGTCCCAGGGCGACACCGCCGGCGTGATCGTGGTCGAGGTCGACCTCGCCAAGTTCGAACGGGCCTGGGCCGGCATCTCGGACGCGGTGCTCGTGACGGATTCCGAGGGCACGATCATCCTTGCCACCGAACCGCGCTGGCGCGGGCTCTCCGTCGCGGAGGCGCTGCAGCGCCAGCCCCCGGACAGCGCCATCGAACGCGCGATCCAGGCCACCGCCGACTGGACCGCCGCCTCGGCGGACGCCTACGTGCAGGGCGAGGCGGTGATGCGCGTCGAGGGCCGCATCCCGTTCCGCGGATGGTCGATGACCTCCTTCACCACCTATGCGAGCGTGCGCGAACGGGTGAATGCCGTGCTCGCGCTCGAGATCATGGTGTTCGCGCTGCTCGCCGCGCTGGCGTTCTACGCGCTCAGCCGCAAGACGGCGCTCCGCATGGCGCTCTTCCAGCGCGAGAGCGCGGAGCTGCGCCGCCTCAACGTGCGCCTCCAGCGCGAGATCGCCGAGCGCGAGCGCGTGCAGGAAAACCTCGCGGTGGCCGAACAGACCCTCGAGCAGAGCTCGAAGCTCGCGGCGCTCGGCGAGATGTCGGCGGCGGTCAGCCACGAGCTGAACCAGCCGCTCGCGGCCATGAAGACCTATCTCGCGGGGGCCCGCCTGCTCCTGCGCCGCAACCGGGTCGAGGAGGCGCAGAGCGCCTTCCACCGTATCGACGAGCTGATCGAACGCATGGGCGCAATCACGCGCCAGCTCAAGTCCTATGCCCGCAAGGGGCAGGAGGCGTTCAGCCCCGTGGACATGGGCGAGGCGCTCACTTCCGCGCTCGCCATGATGGAGCCGCAGCTCAAGTCGCGGAAGGTGCGCATCAGCCGGATCGTGCCCGACCACCCGGTGCGTGTCATGGGGGACCGGCTGCGGATCGAGCAGGTGCTGGTGAACCTCCTCAGGAACGCGCTCGACGCCACCAAGAGCGTCCGCAATCCCGAGATCGAGGTGCTGCTCGCCTCGGGCGAGACGGCGACGCTGTCCGTGCGCGACAACGGCCACGGCATCGAGGATCTCGATGCGCTGTTCGAGCCGTTCTACACGACCAAGCAGCCCGGCGACGGCACCGGACTGGGCCTCGCGATCTCCTCGGGCATCGTGAACGACCTCGGCGGTCGTCTCACGGCGCGGAACGCCGAGGGGGGTGGCGCAGTTTTCGAGATGCAGCTGCCGATTCTGAACGAAGAAACACAAGCCGCGGAGTAAAACGCGATGGCCAAGGCGATGAAGATCGCGATCGTCGACGACGAGAAGGACATGCGCCAGTCGATCAGCCAGTGGCTGGCACTGTCCGGCTATGACACCGAGAGCTATGCCAGCGCCGAGGAAGCGCTGTCGAGCCTCGGCCCGGACTATCCGGGCATCGTCATTTCCGACATCAAGATGCCCGGCATGGACGGCATCCAGTTCCTCAAGCGCCTGATGGGCGTGGACAGCGCCCTGCCGGTGATCATGATCACCGGCCACGGCGACGTGCCCATGGCGGTCGAGGCCATGCGCATCGGCGCGTTCGACTTCCTCGAGAAGCCGTTCAACCCCGACCGCATGTCCGAGCTCGCCAAGAAGGCAACCGCCTCCCGGCGCCTGACGCTCGACAACCGCCAGCTCCGCAAGGAGCTGTCGGACGGAAGCCAGATCATGCAGAAGCTCATCGGCCATTCGCCGGCGATGGAGCGGCTGCGCGAGGACGTGCTGGATCTGGGCCAGGCCGATGGCCATGTCCTGATCGACGGCGAGACCGGCACCGGCAAGACGCTGGTGGCGCACGCGCTGCACGCGGTGGGCAGCCGCGCCGGCAAGAAGTTCGTCCTGCTGCCCTGCGCGGCCATGGACGAGCCCACGCTGATGAAGCGGCTCTTCGGCCCCATGGACCCGGAGGACAGCCAGCTTCCGGCCATGGAGGAGGCGCGCGGCGGCACGCTCGTGCTCGAGGACATCGAATCGCTGTCCGACCAGGCACAGGCGCGGCTCCTGTCGGTCATCAACGAGCAGGGCACGCCGCCCGAGACCCGCATTGTCGCGATCTGCAACCTGCAGGACGAGGGCAAGACCTGCGAGACGGCGCTCCGGCCCGATCTATTCTACCGCCTCGCGTCGCTGCGCATCACCGTGCCCCCGCTGCGCCAGCGCGGCGAGGACATCCTGACGCTGTTCACCCGCCTGTCGGAACAGTACGCAGACGAATACGGCTGCGACGCGCCGCAGGTCTCCGCGCAGGAGGCCGCGCAGCTCCTGCAGGCGCCTTGGCCGGGCAATGTGCGCCAGCTCATCAACCTCGCGGAACGTGCCACGCTGCAATCGCGCCGCGGCACGGGCACCATCGCCTCGCTCCTCATGAACGACCACGAGGAGATGAAGCCGGTGATGACCACCGAGGGCAAGCCGCTCAAGGAATATGTCGAAGCGTTCGAGCGCATGCTCATCGACAACACCATGCGCCGCCACAAGGGCTCGATCTCGGCGGTGATGGAGGAGCTCTGCCTGCCACGCCGGACGCTGAACGAGAAGATGGCGAAGTACGGCCTGCAGCGCGCCGACTACCTCTGAGGGACGGGCAGGGCGCCTTCGCCCGCCACCCCTCCGGACCCCGAAAAGGCCGTGGCGGATGCTGACGCATTCCGCTCGGTGGGACATACCCACAACCAAGCCTGTCGCGGAAACGCGGCAGGCTATTGATTTATTGAAAGATTTGAAACGCGCCTGAGCTGCATCAGGCAGAAGATATGCGAGAAAATAGTCTCGCACGCATCTGGCAGCCCCCTGCCAGCAAAAAATGAAGCCCTTTCGGCTCTTTTTCCTTCTGCTTCCGAACATAGAGCCAATGTTCTTGTGCCGCAAGCTTGACCGTTCTCTCCGGAGAACACGCGGAGATTTCCGCATCGTGAGACTCCTAACCCCGCGGAAAATCTGCTCTTTGGTCGGAAAAACGACTCGAGGCGGAACCGCGAAAGACGAGGTTCCGAATGGCAAGTTTGGCGACTTTCAACTTCAAGCTTTTTCAGCTCTATCCGGGCGCGGGCAAGTATCATCTCAACACCTGCGCCAATCCGGACTGCTCCAACTTCGGACAGCCGCTCTCGGACTCGGCCGTGCGCAGGAAAGCCTGGGAAGAGGCCCGCCCTGAACTCACCGAGGAGCAACTGGATATCGTCGCAAAACACGGCCCGGGCGCATACAAGCTCTCGGGCGCGGACAAGAAGCATCGGCGGGTCAGCTGCGCGTTCCAGTATCGCCGCGCCCCTCATGTATGGGCCGACCAGCGGACGGTGCGCTGCCAAGTGCATACCTTCGAAGGAAAGGTCTGCAATAGCGCCTTCTCGCTCGTATCGCCCGCACACCTCGATGAGGAGGTTTCCCGCCTGCGCAATCACAACGGAATCCTGGACGGACCCGGCTGTGGTGCATGTGGCACCCGCTTTGACCTGCTCCCCTGAAAAGT
>NZ_JAME01000065.1 GCF_000521865.1 Roseivivax isoporae LMG 25204 | reverse complement strand
GCGGGCGCCGCGCAGCCCGCGCGCGCGGCGACGCTGTCGGTGTCGGCCCGGCTCCTGACCGAGGCACTGGCGCAGGACGCCATCGCCGCGGTCGAGCGGTCGGTCGGGCTCGCCATGTTCGCCGTGGACCACCCGGTCGGGCAGATGGCGCGCGACCTTGCCTGCTATGTCCGCCAGTCGGCGCCCGATGCCTTCGCCCTGCGCGTCGGGCGGGCCATGCTGGTCGAGGCGCCGGGCCTCGGGGCCTGGATGGATGACTGACGCGCCGGTGCGCCCCGCGACGCTCGGGGACCTCTCGGGCGGCGCGCCGCTCCTCGTCCTTGCCCCGCATCCCGACGACGAATCGCTCGGCTGCGGGGCGCTCCTCGCCGCCGCGTTCGAGGGACCGGGCGCCCACGTGGTCTGCATGACCGATGGCGGCGCGTCGCACGCCCCCTCGCCGGACTGGCCGCGCACCCGCCTCGCGACCCTGCGCGCCGCCGAGCTCGAGGCCGCGGTGGCGGCGCTCGGGGGCACGCGCGGGGACATCACGCGGCTGGACCTTCCCGATGCGGGCATGGAGGACATGGCGGACAGCCACGACGCGATCGCCGCCCGCATCGTGTCGCTGGCGCGGCAGACCGGCGCGCGCACTCTGGTCGCGCCGTCGGCGCGCGATCCCCATTGCGACCACGTGGCGACGGCGGCGATCGCGGCGCGGGCCGCGGCGCTCGGAGCGCTGCGGCACCTGAGCTACGCCATCTGGTCGCGCTGGCGCGGAGACGCGCCCGAGCCGCCCGCCTGCCGTTTCGACACCGCGCCCCACCGCGCGCGCAAGGCCCGCGCCATCGCCTGCCACCGCTCGCAGCTGGGCTGCGTCGCGGGGCTCGACCCGGGCGGGTTCCGGATGGCGCCGGGCTTCGTCGCGCTCTTCCGCGACCACGACGAGATCTTCTCCGAGGTCGCGCCATGACGGGGGTCGGCATGGACCACCTGCAGCGGCTCTATGCCGGGACCGACGATCCGTGGTCGTTCCGCGAAAGCGCCTACGAGCAGGCGCGGTTCCGCGCCACCGCCGCCGCCCTGCCCCGCCCGCGCTACGCGGCGGCGCTCGAGATCGGCTGCGGCAACGGCGAGCTCGCGCGCCACCTCGCGCCGCGCTGCGAGCGCTACCACGGCGTCGACGCGGTGGAGGCGGCGCTTGCCGCCGCGCGGTGCCGCGTGCCCGGCGCAACCTTCTCGCGCCTCTTTCTGCCGGCGCCGCTGCCCGCGGGGCCGTTCGACCTGATCCTCCTGTCCGAGATCCTCTATTTCCTCGACGCCGCCGGCCTGCAGGCGCTCGGACGCGAGGTCCGGCGCCGGCCCGCGGCCGACGTGGTCTGCGTGACCTGGCGCGGGCCGACGGGACATCCTCTGCAGGGCGAGGAGGCGCTCGCGCGCTTCGTGGCGGCGAGCGGCCGGACATTCGCGCGCAGGGACAGCCCGCGCGGCTGCCGCATCGACGTGGCGCGGGGTCATCCGTGACGCCCGCATCGGCGACGCGGCACGCTGGACCGCCCCTCCCGTCCGGGGCGGCGCTCGCCGTCGTCGTGCCCGCCTGCAACGAGGAGGCGCGGATCGAGGCCTGCCTGCGCGCGCTCGCCCGGCAGGAGGGCGCGCCCCCGCTCTTCGTCAGCCTCTGCGTCAACAACAGCACCGACCGTTCTGCCGCGCGGGCCGAGGCCGCGGCCGGACGCCTGGGCCTGCCGGTCCTGCTGACCGAGGTCACGTTCGGCACGGGCGGGGTCGGCCGCGCGCGCCGGCTCGGCCACGCGGCGGCCCTCCGGGCGTGCCCGGGCGCGGGCGTGCTTCTGTCGACCGACGCCGATTGCGTGCCCGCACCGGGATGGGCAGCGGGAATGGCGGGTGCACTCGCCCGGGCGCCCGTCGCGCTCGGCGGCATCTGCGCGCTTCCGGGCGAGCTTGCCGCCCTGTCGCCCGACTACGCGGCGTGGTCCGCGGTCGAGGACGCCTATGCCGCGCTCTCGGTGGAGTTCGGCTGCCTGCTCGACCCGGCCGGGACGGACGGGATCGGCATCAACACCGCCGGCGGCGCGAATCTCGGCCTGCGCCGCGAGGCCTATCTCGCGCTCGGCGGCTTCCGCGACCGGCAGAGCGGCGAGGACCGCGACATCGTCGCGCGCGCGCTCGCCGCGGGCTACCGCCCGGTGCGCGCCCGCGACGCGGTGGTGGCGGCCTCCATGCGCAGCGACGGGCGGGCGCCACGGGGCATGGCCGCGCGGGTGGCGGCACGGCTCGCGCGCCGCGACGCGCCCCTCGACACGGCGCTTGCGCCGCTCGAGGCGATGATCCGGCACCACCTGGCGGCGCAGCCGGGGCATCGGGGTGCGGCGCGCACGCCCATGTCCCGGCGCGAGGCGCTGCGCGACCTGCCCGAGCTCGAGCGCTGCGTCAGCGTGCTGCGGGCGCTGCCGGACGTGCCGGCCCGCCTGCGCTATCTCGGCACGCGGGCCGAGCGCGCGCGCGCAGGACGCTCGGGAGAGTGTCTCCTCGCCCCCTGAGATCAGGCGGCAGCCACGGCGGGCCGCTCCACCACCACGCGCGCCTGCAGGACCAGCGCGGTCGCAAGCGGGATGGCGGCGGTGCCGTAGAACATCGCCCCGGGCCCGATCCCGCCCGAGACGAGGCCGGCGATGGCCGGGCCGATCACGCTGCCCGTGGCGGTCGCCAGCAGCGCGGCGGTGAAGCCGAGCGAGGGGAACGACGGGAAGAGCCGCTCGGACCAGAAGGCCAGCACCGCGCTCGTCATCATGACGTTGATCCCCTGCAGACCCGCGGAGGCCACGAGGCCGGACCAGCTGCCCGGCAGGACCGCGGCGAGCGCGAGCGAGCCCGCAGCGGCAAGGAGGAGCGCGCGCAGGAGCCAGGTCAGGCCGATCGCGTCGCGCACCCACCCGGTCAGGAGGCCGACGAGCCCGAAGATCCCGTAGAAGATGAAGACGAGGGAGGGCGCCGCGCCGGCGGGCAACCCGGGCACGCCGCCCTGGGCAAAGCGGTCGGCGGCGAACGAGATGTAGACCGCCGAGGTGATGCCGTAGACGAAGGCGATGGCGAAGAGCGGAAGCGCCGCGCGGTGCAGGACGTCGCGCCAGCCGTTGTCCGGCCCGGGCTCCGGCGACTTCTCCACATGCCGCAGCGCCGCCCAGTTGCCGAGGAAGGCGAGCGCGCTCGCGGCGGCGAAGACACCCCAGCAGGCGCGCCAGTGGACCCCGAGGACCACCATGGCGAGCGCCACCGCCCCCGCGCCGGCGATGCCGACGCTCGTGCCCGTGCTGATCTCGGACAGGGCCGTGGCCCGGTCGACGTCGCGGATCTTGCGGTGCACCGCGTCGTTGAAGGGCGTCCAGGCAAAACCCGCGCTCGACGCCGCGAGGAACACGCCCGTGGCGAGGACCGGCACGTTCGGCGCGAGCGCGACGATGGCGGTGCCGATCGCCGCCGCCGCGAGCCCGGTGAGGACCGGGAATTCGGGGCCACGGCGGTTGAGAAAGACCTGCGCCACGAGGAGACCCAGGAAGAAGCCCGCGAAACCCGTGCTCGACACCAGGCCGACGGTCGCGGGCGACATGGAGAAGGCCTGCGTGAATTGCGGCACGAACAGGCCGAAACCCATGCGGCCGGGGCCGTAGCTGATGGCGGTGGCGGCGAACCCGGCCGCGGACAGGCTCTGGAAAAATGTCATGGCGCGACCCTCCGTTCGCGCCGAAAGTCCCGGCGCGGCCGGATGTTCCTGCCGGCCGGGCTTCCCGAACGTCAGCGTGGCCGCGCGGTCAGGCCCGGCGCACGGCGAGGAGGGTCGCGACGAGGGCGAGCACGCCCAGCGCAGCCTTGGAGACGGGCTCCATCGTGCCCTCGATCAGGAGCGCGTGCACCAGGCTGCAGGTCACGATGAGGACGGCGAGCGCGCGGTGCGCGAGCCGCCACCTGCGCACCGGCAGGCGCCGCCGCAGGGCCGCGACGGCGGCGGTGGCGAAGACCGCCCACATGGCGACGACGCCCCAGGGCGAGAACGGCGTGGGCGAGGTGAAGGTCAGCGCGTCGATCACGTCGGGAGGCGAGGTGATCCAGAGCCCCGCCACGTGCAGGACGACCGCGACGAGGAGCGCCACGCCCACCGCCCGGTGGGCATGGCGCGCGCGCGGCCCCCGCAGGCCCGGCAGTGCGCGGAGCATCAGGAGCGGCTGCACCAGCAGGAATCCGAGCCCGACGATCCCCGCGAACCCCGCCGCGATGTAGACCGGCCCGCGCCAGGCGAGGAGCGGGCTCGCCGCCGCGGCGAGGAGCGGGACGGCCAGCGCGAGGCCGAGCGCGGCCCAGATCAGGGTGGCGCGCAGGGGTCTGCGGGGGCCGACCGTCAAGCCGGCTGCAGCACGAAATGCGCCTCGAGGCTCGTGTCCCGCGCGCTCGGCATGACGGGGCGCAGGAACACGGTCTCGTAGTCGCCGCTGTCATAGGCGAGGTGGCCGTGGGGCTGGCCGAAGGTCGGCACGATCTGCGGCATCTCGAGGGCGAAGGTGCCGTTCTCGTCGGTCAGCGTGGCGCCGTGGCTGTGCCAGTCGCGCTCGCGCCCCTCGGTGGTGTGTGCCCAGATCTGGATGCGCTGGCCCGGCAGCGGCGCCCCGTCGCCGGCGCGGCGCACGGTGCCCCGCATCCAGAACCCGCCGCCGCCGATGCGCTCGACGATGGGCGCGCCCAGACGGTAATTGTTCGCCCCGCCGCGCATGGTCGGCGTGGGCGCAAGCCCGGAGGCGCGGGCCCGCGCGGGCACCAGCACGCCGCCCGTCGTCGCGGCAAGTGCGAAGGCGCCCCCCGCAGTCAGCAGGCGGCGGCGGTCGAAGCTCACGTCGGTCATCTGCAAGGCTCCCTGCGATCGTCGGATGATGCAGGCGGGAGTGTAGCGGAGCCCGGCCCGCCGTCCAAAGACCGCCGGGCCCACGGGCCTTCACGCTTTCGTGGCACGCGTTCGCGGCACGGCCGGCCGGGGGACCCCGCCCCGGCCGGCCCGGGGATCAGCTCATGCCGAGCGCGGCCTTGTACATCTCGAGCACCGCCTCTTCCTCGGCGATGTCGTCCGGTTCGCGCTTGCGCAGCGCGATCACCTTGCGCATGACCTTGGTGTCGTAGCCGCGCGCCTTCGCCTCGGCCATGACCTCCTTCTGCTGGTCCGCGATCTCCTTCTTCTCGATCTCGAGCCGCTCGAACCGTTCGATGAACTGGCGGAGCTCTCCGGCGGCGACGCCGTAGCCGCCGTCATCGGGTGCGCTGTCCTGCATTCTCTGCCTCCTTGGGTCGGAAGCCCCGCCATACCCCCGATGCCGCGCGCCGGGCAAGGGGCGGCGCGGGCTTGCCCGGGGCCCCGCGATGGATTAGCCCCTGCGCCGACGGACACGGGCGGCGGAGGACGCACATGCAAGGACTGGTCTGGGGCGGCACGGCCCTGTCGGCGATCGGCCTCGCGGGGCTGATGGTCTGCATCCTGCGCGTCCTGCGCGCCCGGCGCGCAAAGCTCGACGACGACGCGATGCGCGCCGAGATGCGCAAGGTGGTGCCGCTCAACATGGGCGCGCTGTTCCTGTCGGTGATCGGCCTGATGCTGGTGATCGTGGGCATCATCCTCGGCTGAGGGCCAAGCGCCTCAGGCCGGGTCGCAGAACCGCGTGCCCTCGCGCACGTGCATGGCCCAGAGCGGGTGCGGCGCCCAGAAGGCACGGTCGGGATGGTCGAACCCGTCGAGCGCACGCCGGAGCCCGAAGAGGCCGGCGAGGTCCGCGGCCTTCATCGGGCCGCCGCGGTGGCGCGGGAAGTCGCAGCCCAGCACCGCCGCCGCGTCGATCTCGAGCGCCTCGGTCACCATGCCCTCCTCGAGCATGCGCGCGCCCTCGTTGGCGAGCGCCGCGAGCATCAGCCCGGAGATGGCCTCGGGCGGGAGCGGCGGCGCGGGCGGGCGGGCCGCGTCGATCAGCGCCTGCGCGGCGGGCGCGGGAACGGGCGTCGCGCCGGTCCAGTCGTAGAAGCCCCCGGTGCCGTCGGCGCGTCCGTGGCGGCCCGCCCCGGACAGGAGCGCGGACCAGTTCACCGCGCCCTCGGGACGGGTGCCCGCCGGCACGCCGTCGAGCCCGGTGACGTCGCGCAGTTCGAACGAGGGGCGCGCCCAGCCCCAGGCGCGGAGCGCCGCGTCCACATCCGCCGGCGCCTGCCCCGCGTCGACGAGCCCGTCCGCCGCGCGGTGCAGCGCCGCGGTCAGCCGGCCCGAGGCGCTGAGCCCGTCCGAGACCACGCGCACCGCCACCTTGCCGAGCGCGCGGGCGAGCGCCAGCGCCGCGTCGACATCCGCCGCGCTGGCCGCCGGCCCCTCGATCACCTCGACCAGCGGATGGCGGGTCGCCGGGGCGGCGAAGCGCAGGCCGATGCGCTCGACCCAGCCCGGAAAGGCCACGGCGCGCACGATGCGGGCGGGAACCGGGACATCGCCCTGACCGCGGGCGGCATGAATCACGAAATCCGCGCCCTCGGCCATGGCCGCGCTGTCGCCGAGCGCCAGCCGGTCGAGCCGTTCGGCCGCGCGCGCCTCCGCGAGGAGCCCCTCCGACACCAGCCGGTCGTAGTGGGCGCGCACCCGGACCATGCCCTCGCGCAGGATGTCGGGCCGCCGGGTGCCCCAGCGCACGGCGAGCCCGCGGTCGAGCGCCGCGATCGCCAGGTGCGCGGCGAGGAGGCCGCCGCCCAGGATCGCGAGGCTGCCAATGTCCGCGGCCGGGGGGCGGCCGCACGCGGCGAGGCGCGGCGCGCGCTGCTCGGCCGCGAAGACGTGGCGCAGGGCGACGGAGACGTCGGAGCGGCGGCTTTCCTCCGCCGCCTCGGCCTCGAAGGCGAGGCCCGCCTCGATGGGCAGGATCTGCGCGGCCTCGACGGCGTCGACGATCCGGGCGGCCGCGGCCGCCGTGGTGCCCGAGAGCCGGGCGCGGCGCGCGGCGATGGCGCGCTGGTAGGCCACGCCGTCGCCCATGCCGGGCCGCAGCGTCGCCGTGGGCCGCGGCCCGGCGCCCGCCGCCGCGAGCCTGCGGGCGAGCGCGATGGCAGCGGCACGGGGCTCGCCCGTCGTGACCGCGTCGAAGAGCGGCGCGAGGGCCGGATCCGCGGCGCGCAGGGTCCGACCCGAGAGCATGAGGTCGAGCGCCGGGCCGGCGCCCAGGAGTCGCGGCAGGAGCTGGGTCGCGCCGCCGCCGGGCACGAGGCCCAGCCGCACCTCGGGGAAGGAGAGCCGCGCCTCGGCCGCCGCGACGCGGTGGTGCGCGGCGAGCGCAAGCGCGATGCCGCCGCCGAAGATGGCTCCGGACAGCGCCGCGACCACGGGGCGGGGAAAGCACGCGAGCCGGGCGCAGAGCGCCCCCTGGGAGGGATCGCGCGGGGCCGCGTCGTATTCGCGGACGTCGGCGCCCGGCGGAAAGCCCGTGGCGCCGCCGGAGAGGACAAGCGCGCGGAGGTCGGGATCCCCCTCGGCCGCGGCGAGCGCGTCGAGGAGCGCCGCGCGCAGTTCGGGGGTCAGCACGTTGCAGGGCGGCGCGTCGATGTCGATCACGCCGACGCCGTCCATGACGGAAAGGCTCACCGGCCCTGTGATCTGCCCGTCCATGCCTGCCCTTCTGCCGCGTTCGTCCGGGCGCTTCGGCCCGGTTGTCCGCGCGATGCGCCCGGGAGCGCACCGCCACGGGTCCAGTAGACGGAAAAAGCCCGCGCCGGGCAAGGGAGCGGCGGCTTTCGGACGGGAAGTGGTGCGCGGGAGCCGCGACCCGGGACGCGGCGCGACGGGCCGTCCCGGGACGCGGTGGAGAAGGTCCCGCCGCTCAGACCGGCAGGTTGTCGAACATGGCTTCCGCGGCCTCCTCGGCCGCACGCCGCGCGGCATCGGTCCGGCCTTCGCGGCGCGCCGCCACGATGCCCAGCCGCTCGAGCACCGCGGTGCGTGTCGGTTCGTCCGCCCGAGCGAGATCGCGGCCGAGCGCGTCGACCCTTGTCTGAAGTCGCTTGTCCATCGGTTTCTTCCTCCCAGATGGCGATGCGGGGCAGCGGCGGAGAGGACGGGCCCGGCCGGGCGCGCCTGGCCTCCGCCACACGCATCGCGTGTACGACTTTCGCCGCTCTTGCCTCCCGGATCAACGATTCGCAACGCGCGCGCGCACGATTCGCGATCTTCTGCCCGGAACGCGTGCAGCCGGGGGCGGCCTGCCGCTTGATCGGCGGGGCGAGAGGTGTCAAAGCAGGCCTCCGAAGGCCAGGAGCGGACACATGGACATTCGTCACGTCAGCGGGACCTACCACGTCTCGCCCCAGATTTCGGAAGAGGACGTCGCGGCAATCGCCGCGGCGGGGTTCGGCACGGTGATCTGCAACCGTCCGGACGGCGAGGTGCCGCCGAGCCATCAGGCCGCGGCCATCGCGCGTGCGGCCGAGGCTGCGGGCCTGCGCTTCGAGGTGCTGCCGCTGACGCACCAGACCATGACCCCCGAGAACGTGGGACGCCAGATGGCGATGGTCGAGGATGCCGGTGGCAAGGTGCTGGCCTATTGCGCATCGGGCACCCGCTGCACCGTCGCCTGGGCCCTCGCGCAGGCGGGCAGCCTGCCGGTTGACGAGATCCTCGCGACCGCGGCGCGGGCGGGCTACGACCTGTCCGGGCTGCGCCCGACGCTCGAGGCCGCGGCGGCGAACCCCGACCGCGGCTGAACCTTCAGGCGCTCAGTCGTCCCCGGACGACGCGGCGCCCGGCAGGTCGAGCGCGAAGTCGAAGGACTGCCCCCCGTCGCCGTCGAGCGCGAGGTCGAAATCGAGGGGCGGCAGCTCGAACGCCTCCCCCTCCGCCGCGTCGTCGGCGGGGTCCGGCACGGGGTCCGCATCCCCGACCCACGGAATCCCGACATCGAGATCGCCGAGCCCGGCGAAGGCCGGGCCCTCGTCGGCGGGCGCGTCGGCATCGGACGGGCCGGCGAGCGCGGCGGCCGCGCGCTGCGCCGCGGCGCGGGCGGCGCCCGTCGCCTCCGACACCCGGATGGCGCGCAGGCCGTTCATCTGCCCGAGCCGGCCGCGGGTGACCACGTGGCGCCCGCCGGCCACGAGTTCGGCCATGTCGAGCGCGCCGGGCGGCAGCGGCAGCAGCGCGCCGGGCGCGAGCGCCTCGAGCGTGGCGTAGGGCAGCCGCAGGCGGCAGAGCACCGCGTCGATGCGCGCGGGCAGCGACAGGACGAGATCCTCGTGCGGCGGGGGCCCTGCATCGCT
>NZ_JAME01000064.1 GCF_000521865.1 Roseivivax isoporae LMG 25204 | reverse complement strand
CGGTCGAAACCGGGGCCAGTTCATTTCGTCTTCATAGTCGGCAACGCGGATTAGAAGTGATATGCAACGGTCAAACGCATGAGCCTCGTATGCCAAGGATTGAAGCAAGTCTAGGATCGTGGTCCTACGTGGATGATGCTTCGGCTCCAATCCCTGAAAACCTGGAGCGTTGATTTCTGCTTCGATCCGATCCAGCAGAACATCCGGTGCCACAGGTGCAATATAGTGCAGTATCCTCGATCCATTCTCATCGAGGTCGGAAATACGGCCAAGCAGGCCGTCAGGTTGCAGCCACGCTTCAACAATCTTTCTGGCAACATTGTGATTATGCAATAAACCAAGCCTATGAGCGAACGACATCAGAAGCCGACCATTCCCAGGCGCTTCAAAGGTTGATCTCAGGGATTCTACGGAGAAGCTCTCAAGCGCGGAGCTTGCCAGCCTGTTTGCAACCGCATGGGGCAGTATCGCCCTCCAATGTGCTCTTTTTTGAACGACATGCCGATCCGCCAGCTGTTTGGTGGATCGGAACAGTTGGTTCTTTGAATGGCCGGAAATTGCGCCTAAGACTTCCAGCTCATTGTGACCGACCTCTGGGTCCGAAGTCGAGAACGAGTACACCAATGACAGGGTTTCGGCCTGTGCGCGAAAGTCACCATCGTCTTCCTTCCGCTGTTGGAAAAGACGGTCGAACAGTTCTGCATCTGACAATTGGGCGAGGCTCTCACCTTGTTCAACCCTTTCTGCAATTGCCAAGGCAATCCTCGAATTGCCATCGGCAAAATCGGCGACGCGACGCGCATTTCCTTGACCAATTTCAGGGAAACGGCGGATCAGAAGTTCTTCAGCGACTTCCGGTCCATTCGCCTCGATGTGGATCACTTCGGTAGTTTGCGGTTTGTCGTCTCTGATATCGTACTCTACCGTGATCAGGCTGACATCACCACTTTCAGCCGTCACCTTGCTTGCCAACGCCGAATGCAGGTCGGATGGGCAATTGTCGAGGATCATCACCGCGCGGCGTCGCTCGGAAATCAGACGGTCCAGCATTGCCGATGCCGAAGGATTAGGGTCTTGTCCTGTGTCCACATAGACAGCGATTGTCCTATCGAGTGGATCGTTACCAACAGTTTCATCAAAGAGTGCTTGGACAATACGCGTCTTACCAACACCTGAAAGCCCCGTGATGCGGATCGCCTTGTTTGAACTGCGTATCAGGCGACGCATAGGTTCCATGGCGTCCTTGATTGAAAGCCTCTGACCTGGCTCAGTCGGCACATGGACTGTCACGCCTGGGGCAGAGATGAGAGTGTCAGGTGATCCTTTTGGAGGGTTGCTCCAAGCTCCATAGGGCTGCCATCCGGAATAGCCCTGACCGAGCTTGCCTTTCAGCCATAACAACACCGACGGGTGCTGCCGAACCCATTGAGCTAGCTTGGAACGGTCGATGAAATCTAAGTGTATGTTCTCATTGTTGGGGTCATTGGCCACCGCCGCCCGCAAGGCATCGAGGCGATCCCTCTTCATCGGTGGCGAACAATCATCAGCGAGGCTCACAATGATGTAGCTGCCGCCAATCTTCGCTTGGTTTGATATAGTCGGATTAAGTTCGCCGTCTTTTGTCATCTCCGCTGTGATCGCGGATCTCGGCATCGAGTCCTTCTTGGACTGAAGGATCGTATCTGGGCGGCTAATGAAGCCCGTGTCTAGTTTGGGGGCGTTCACCTGCACATGTATGTCAATGCCGTCGTCTGGCGCTTTAATCGAGCCCGACCAACTTACACTCGAAGGGCTGTGCCCACGTGCGGCGACCTCTGCTTCGGCCAGCCTTGCAATCAACTGTTCCAACAGCGTTTCGGAAAGCCGTAGCAATTCATCCTTTTCAAGATCAAAAATCGGCATCTCACCATCCAAGTACAGTGGATTGGCGATCTAGCATAAAATAGCAACGACATCTAGACATACAAGCATTGATCTCATTATTGGAGAAAATGTTTCATTTGTCGTCTGCTTACGCTTTACTTTCAGCCGAACGAAAACCGTAGGCGCATCGGAGGTCTGCTCTGTAGCGGGAAGACTGCGGTGAGTGAGTGCGGCGAACTTCCGCTTTCCGCCCTTGCTTCCGTGTGACGTTGCAGGTGCGGCGTAGACCTAACCAGTGCGGCCGATGGCCGCTTCGCCCCGCGTCGCTAATTTCAACAAGTGCAATGACGCAGCGTGACATTCCTGTGCACCGGAGGCTGCGCTAAACATTCACGTTTTGCGGATCCACTCGGGCCGCTGTCCGAACTCGGGGAGCAAGAGCAGCGACTCCGCATTCATGTGCTCGACCTCGGCGCGCCGCGCGTAGTGTTTCGACATGCTCTCTGAGAGGTGCCCGAGCATAGACTTCACGCGCTGGATGCCGCCGAAAAGTTCGGGATTGCGGGCGACTGCCGTCGCAATGTTCGTAGCATTCGTCGTGCGGAGGCCGTGAAAGGTCGCCACGAAGTCGCCTTCTGCCATCATCTCCTTCCGCTTGGGTCGCAGCTGCAAACGGATCAGTTCGGTGCGCCATGACGCGCCGAATCCGTTGGCAGTCCAAGGATCGCCGCGCGAACTGGTCAGGAGTGGCCGGCGTGGGTCCACGATGCCAGCCTTGCGGCGCGCCGCGCGCTCGGTCTCGATGATGGCCAGGACCACAGGGTGGAGGGGCACCGGCAACTCGTTTTTTCCCTTACCTTGGGTGAGGTACCAGACGCCGTCCACTATGGCGGCGTCGCAGAGGCGGGCGATCACGTCCTCGCGTCGCTGGCCTGTGTAGAGCGCGGTGAGGGCTACCTTCACGATGTGCGGCTTGCCCTTCTGGATCAGCGTTGACAGC
Organism: Roseivivax isoporae LMG 25204; assembly: GCF_000521865.1. Lineage (GTDB taxonomy): Bacteria > Pseudomonadota > Alphaproteobacteria > Rhodobacterales > Rhodobacteraceae > Roseivivax > Roseivivax isoporae. The sequence continues at coordinate 6,956 of NZ_JAME01000064.1, read as the reverse complement.
GCCTCGTCAGGCCATGGCTCGTAGCTTCCTTCGCCCTGCATGCGCTCGACACCGCGGCAGGGGTTCTCGTCGATGAAGCCGCGGGGCTTGCCCCAGCCGAACACGGCGCTGATGTGGTCGAGGGTGCGGTTCGCGGTCGCCGGTCGCTCGGACAGGCTGTCGTACAGGGCCTGCACATGCTTCGTGCGGATGTCGCCGGCCTCGAACCGTCCCCAGCGGTCACGCATCAGGTCGAGTGCGGCGTCGCGGCCGTGACGGGACTTGCGGGGCAGCTTCCGGTACCGCTCGCTGTCGGTGTGGTCGCGCACGAGCCGCGCGACGCTGGTGGGGCTGTCGAACTCGCCTGGCGTCGTGCCGAATACCTCGCGGTGCACCGCGTCATAGGCCGCGCGGTACTCCGCCGAAAAGGGGTGCGGCAGCGGGTGGCGGACCTCGACGCCGTCTCGCACGAGGCGGAAATAGAAGTACTCTCGGCCGCGCGCCACCTTGCGCTGCACGTACTGCTCGAGGCGGACGTCACCGGCCACGGCTTGCCCTCAGAATCGGATCGTCATTCTCGGCAGTAGAACCGGGTTTCAGCTTCCGCTCCACCTCCGACCATTTCCACCTGGTCGAGCCGCCGATCTTGACCGGCCGTGGCAGGACACTCTTGCGCGTCCAGTCCCAGATCGTGGTCTCGCTCACGTCGAGCAGCTGCGCGAGCGTGTCGGCTGAGACGTAGGCGATGGGTCGTGCATCCGCGACAGCCTGGGCAGGCGTGGTAAAGGCAAAATCTCGCGCATGGCCCATCGTTCAAGCTCCTTTGACCCGTGTGGATGGGCCTGACCTTGTTATCCCTCTAGACAAAATCGCGCGCCAGGAGCACCGTCCGCTCCGCGAGCTCGACCATGTTCCAAGGCGGATGACCCCAGGGAAAATCTGACTCTCGCATTTCCGGGAAGCACAGACGGGCAACAGACGATCGTGGATTTTCAGGCTGCGATCCGCTCCGGTTGCGGTATTCTCCGCACCGGAGCTTTTCGCATTGGCGAACATCATCCTTTCGTCTCCCGGCGCTTCCTGGCGACCTCGCGCGCCGCGTGCTCGAGCTTTGCCGTGGCGAAGATGGTCGGTTTCAGCTCGGTCGGTGCGCTGTCGTAGCCGCGGCCGAAGCGCCCGTTGAGGCGGGGCGCGAGGGCCAGGGGGACGGCCTCCCAGTTCGAGGGGTCGCAGTTGGTCTTGTCACCGTCGAGGCACTTCAGGCGCATGCCCTCGGGCACCGGGCCGTTCGCCTGTTCCCAGAGGTACCGATGCTTCAGGACGGGGCGGGTGTCGGCGCCGGTCCACGGGTTGGGCTCGGCGACCAGCATGATGACGTAGCCGTCCTTCGCGCAGACGCGCTCGTGGCCGGCGCCGCGCCAGGTGTGCGGCCGATTGCCCTTCTTGAACTGCGTCCGGGCGCTGTTGGCGTTGTAGGGCATCTTCCGGCCCTTGTTCGCCGGCGTCTGGCCCTTCTCGAAGCAGCCGGTGCGGCCGGTCAGCCAGCCCTTGCGCTTGCAGAGCGCGTTGAAGTTCACGAGCGAGACGTCGGGCCGGTCCCAGAGGTAGACGAACTCGGCGTGCGCCTCGTGGCGCGGGCGGCGGGCGTTGTCGTGGATCCAGAAGAGCTCGGCGTCGCTGTAGGGGATGGCGTCGCGCGTCATTCCGACCCGCCCCCGATCTGCGGCAGCATCGGCATGATCGACTGGCCGTGCTCGGCGAAGAGCCTGGCCGCCCTCAGCTGCAGGTCGGCGTTGCCGGTGATCTTGTCGGCGACCTGGACGATCGCCTCGGCGCGCGCGACCTCCTGCTCGAGCTTCTCGGCGTCGAGGCCCTCGTCCGAGAGGCGCTCGAGCTGGGCGAAGAGGTGGTTGTTCAGGTCGGAGAGCTTGTTCTTCATGGCGTGCGGTCCCTGCTGTGGCTGGACGTCGGACATCGTTGAGGGGAAGGCTCAGCCCATCCCGAGCGCGGCCTTGTACATCTCGAGCACGGCCTCCTCCTCGGCGATGTCGTCGGGGGCGCGCTTGCGCAGCGCGATCACCTTGCGCAGGATCTTGGTGTCGTAGCCGCGCCCCTTGGCCTCGGCCATCACCTCCTTCATCTGGTCGGCGATCTCGGCCTTCTCGAGCTCGAGGCGCTCGTAGCGCTCGACGAACTGCCGCAGCTCCTCGGCCGCGACGCCGTAGGCGCGGTCCTTCACGGCGCGGTCGGCGTCCGTCTCCTTCATGCGGGGCTCGCCCTGGGCGTCGTCGAACATGGGGGTGCTCCTGTCTGCGGGGGATGCGCCCGGGGCGGGCGTCACCTGGTGGCGAAGAGGTCGTCGGTGCCGGGCGCGCCCGGGTACACGGTCTGGACCGCCTCGAGGATGGTGAAGGGTTCGCCGGTTTTCGCGGCGAGCTGGCGCGCGGCCTGTTCGGCGGAGGCGCGGGTGGCGTAGCGGGCGCGCGGCGCGGTCTCGGCGTCCGGGCGGCGCGGGGCGCGGCAGATCATCCAGAACGGCTGCATCACGATGCCTCCGGGGAGAGGCGCGCGAAGATCTCGGCCGCGTCGTCGCGTTCCTCGTCCGCCGCCTCGGGGTGCTCGTGGATCACGCCGCAGGCTTCGATCACCGCGTCGCGCCCGTGGTGGGCGAGGTCGGCCAGGACGGCGCGGGCGTTGTCGAGCGCGCTCATGTCAGCACCACCAGGCAGAGGATCCAGAACGCCCCGAGCCCGGCGGCGCGGCGCGCGATCCAGCGGGCGGTCGAGGGCGGCTCGGTCAGCAGCGCGCCGTCGCGCAGGCCGGCAAAGCGGGCGGGGGGATCGGAGCGCCGCCTCATGAGCGTTGCCCCGCCAGCACCGCCTCGACCCAGGCATTGGCCGCGGCGCGCAGCGTGCGGCCCTCGGCATAGGTCCCGAGGATCGTCAGGCGCACCGCCGCGCCGTCGGCGCAGAGGTCGCTCATGCAGGCGTGGCAGAGGCGCCCGACATAGCGGTAGAGCCCCGCGTCGCCGGGCTGGTCGCGCAGGATCGCGTGCAGTCGCGCGGCGATCCCCTCGACGATCAGCTGCATGGCGAGCGCGTCCGAGGCCGAGGCGACGCGCGCCGGCGCGGGAATGGTGATGTCGGACGCGATCATGCCGCCACCTCGGCCGCGGCGCGGGCCGCGCGCAGCACGGCCTTGATCCACGCGGCGATGCACTCGTCGAGGTCGTTGCCCGAGGCGTGCACGCCGCCCACGGACAGCTCGGCGAAGTGCGGGCCCCAGGTGGTGGCGCCGGGCGCGATCCACATACCGCCCGAGTTCACCACTGCGGTCTCCATCATGATCCGGCGGGCCGGGTGGGCCAGCGGCTCGAGCTCGGCGGCGAGGTCCTCGCGCCAGGCGGCGAGGGCGGTCGCGTCGGGCGGCGGGTATCCGGCGCCGCGCAGGGCCTCGGGGGTGATGCGCGCGATCATGCCGCGTCTCCGTCGGAGGGGCCCCGGCCGGGCAGGCGCGCGATGGCGGCGCGGATCGGGCCGATCGCGCGCTGCCGGGCGGCGTCGATCTCGTCGGCACAGGGGCGCGGCGCGGGGCCGGTGAACTGGTCGTAGAGCGCGCGGGCCACGCGGAAACGCCGCTCGGCGGTGACCGGGTGCCCCTGCGCCTCCTTCAGCGCGAGGAACGCGCCTTGCAGCACGATCGGGCGGTCGACATGGGCGGACGGGTCGCACACGGTGGCGCGCGCCTCGGCCAGGAACTGCGGTGTGAGCATCGGGTGCCTCCATCAACAGGTCTCGCGATCGGCCGCGGAGCGGCGTCTTCGGCGATGTGATGCAGCTATCGGATAGCTAGGCGTTGTGATCGGGTGTCAGAACGGAGCGGCCTAGCCTCGGATCGCAGCGGTGATGGATGTATGTATGATCCACACAAAGTGGATAGTGCAAGCGAAAATTCACACCAAGTGGATATACGGCGCGCGAGCTGGACACCATCTGTCAGATGTTGCTAATTCGTTCGGGATGGTAATTGAGTTTGCGAAGCCGGTAGACCGCCGCCTCGATCGCATGATCGAGATCGCTGACGAGCTAGACTGCCCCCTCGATCATGTCGTGGCGTACATGGGTCGTTGCTCTCACACGACCTTCCTGGCGTTCTCGGAAAGGCCGGAAACTTTACCTCGATACACGAAGTCCAAGGTCAAGTCATACTGATCGCAAAGACGTTCCGCCTCATCAACAGTTATGCGGCGAGAGCCCTTTTCCCAGTTGTTGTACTGCGTGGGGTTGAAGCCGTGCTTCTCGGCCCACGCTCTCTGTGTGAGCTCAGGGGCGTAGGTTTCCCGTAGCCGCCGAAGGCGCGCGCCTATTTCAGCGTATGGGTATGCGTCTGGCATGCCCCGGTAATCCACCAGATGTGGTTCTTCTGGCAAACCACCAATTGTGGACTTGCGATCATCCACAATGTGTGGATACGTACGATCATGACCGACGTTCAGCATATCGCAAAGAAGATCGGGCAGCGCCGGTTGGCTGAGAGGCTGGGCGTAGGCGTTACCGCAGTCAACAACGCAGTGCAGCGGGACAAGGTTTTCCCTGCCAGCTGGTATCCGATCGTCAAGGAGGCCTGCGAAGAAGTCGAGCTGGCTTGCCCCATGGAGGCATTCCGTTGGCGCGAACCGAAACAGGAAGACGCCGCCTGACCTCGACCGTCGCCGGTCGCCCGGCGGCGGTCACTCAGCCAACAGAAAACACGATGTCCCATGCGGCGACGGTGCGCCGCGCCGGGGCAGGGCGCAACACAACGAGGTTGTCCGACATGCGCAAAAGGCCGACCGAGCAGCATCCTCTCGTTCACATGGTTCCAGAAGATCGGAACCGATGGAGCAAGGTGTGGGACGTCTACGTTCCGTCTGCGCCGCAGGTAGCGCGGGTACACTCCCGGTCGCGCGCGCGAGCGCGCAGCATGGTAGCTTTCTCCACGAGAAGTGTTGTTACGCCTGGCCTCGTCTCTCGTTCCACCTCGGCGAGAGTTTCCAGAGCTATGGCGAGCCTCACGTTTTGCTCGGGCGACAGGTTTCCGACGGCGCGCATCATTAGGCTTGTCATGTACTCGACGGCGATGACGCGATCGGTGAGCGTCGGTTCGATCATGGGTTTGCGGGTGTTCATGCAGCCTGTGTCCTTAGGGTTCGGCAAGAGAGCGGGTGCAACGAAAGGGCCGAGCCAACGCACTCGCGTTTTGCCCAGTCGGACGCCGGAACGTCCATATGATGCCGGAATGGAACCTGCGCGGGCGTGTCATGTCTGACCCTCGCGCCACGGTTCATGCGCTCATGAGGGGGCTCGTCACCCGTCATTTCCCGACGCAGCAGAGCGCTGCGAAGGAAATGGCCGACTTCTGGCACCCTACGGGCAACGCGGGCGACGATTTCGATACCGCCGCCCTGTCGCGAAAAATGAACGGTACTCGGGAGTGGACCACGTCCGATGTGATCGCGCTGTCCGCGATCGCTGGTTCGGACCGTGTGGTGGTCGCGATGCGCCAGGCGCTGCCAGAGCGCGCGGGCAGCCCTGTCTCGGCACTTCAGCATGCACGTCGCCTGATCAAGGAGGGCGGCGAGGGCACGGCGGCCCTGCTGGCGGTGTCCGAGGGCGGATGCCCGCACCAGGCCCGTGCCGAGCTGGTCGATATCCTCGACACGGTGAAGGCGGCACTCCGCGACCTCGACGCCAGCGATATGGCGGACGGCCATCCCCGGGAGGGCGCATGACTGCGCACCATCACTGTCGGGCGTGCCCCTCGCCGCGCAGATCGGCGAGGACCGCGTTGATCACTTCGGACAGATGCTGCGCGGCGCTGACGGGCAGCATGATTTGCGTCGTCCGGCAGTCCCGTTCGTCCTCCTCATCAAAGCGCAGCAGCAGCATCTCGCTGCTTTTCGAGCGCGCAACGCCGACCTTGAACCTCGTAGAAATCATGCCGGCCGGTTTTCCGTCCGGCTTCAAGTCGAAGCCCTTCAAGTTCGCTGTGAACATCACGCACCTCCCAAAGGCGTTTTTTGGTGCGAGCAGAATGCCGGTTCATCGCGCCGTTTCAACTGAAAGGCGTGTGATTCCAGCAATATGTACACGTCGAGGTGTCAGGGTTGTTTTACACGGTCCCGCTGCCGTGGTGACGCATGCGACCCCTCCAGATCACGCGCGGCCGGCCGTACAGAGGCGCCGGCCGTTTCCGTCCGTACCGCGGGGGCGCGGATGGCCGCGCGGAGTGCCCCCGACCTCCCTGTCTGGGGCCGGGCGCGGATCTCCGGATCCGTGCCCGGCCGGTATCGGAGGCTGTCCATGACCAGGATCGACGACACGAAGCTGCTCGAGCTGCACCGCTCCGGGCTGTCGAGCGGCGAGGTGGCCAAGCGCATCGGCTGCTGCCGGCAGACGGTGTGCAACCGGCTCGACGCGCTCGGCGAGCCGCGGTTCCGGCGCGGCTGCGGCATCTCCCGCGCGGCCGACATCGACCGGCAGGAGCTGCGGCGCCTGCGCGACGAGGGTGTGACGCGCGCCACGATGGCGGGCCACTTCCGCTGCTCGCAGCGGGTCGTCGCGGTGGCGCTCGAGCGGCTCGAGCGGGCGGATCGCCGTGCGGCAGAAAAGGGCGCGGCCACGCCGCCGCCGCCCGGCCTCGGCAACATCCCCGCCGCGCGCGTCGCTGCGCTGGTCGAGACCGGCGGGCGGTACCGCGAGCTCGCCGCGCTGGCCGAGCGCTGGGGCGAGAGCACGACCCGGGTGCAGAGTTGGTACCACCGCGCGAGGGCCGCGGCATGAGCGCGAACCGGTCCTCCGCCGTCATGGCGCAGCGCCACGAGGCGCACGACAGCCTCGACGACTTCCCGACGCCGCCCGGGGATATTGCCAGTCGCTCCTGTGAGCAAGTCCCATGACATACGCCAGGACCCTCCTGCCGGTCGATGCCGGGTCGCT
>NZ_JAME01000063.1 GCF_000521865.1 Roseivivax isoporae LMG 25204 | reverse complement strand
CGTTACCGAAGTCCTGAGCCTAAGACTGAAGCCGGACCACCCGATAGGGGCAGGTCAAGGTTGGGGAACAGTAAAATAGGCGGAAACTGCGGCTCAAAACTCTTGCGAAAATTATTGCCATCCCGCTTTGATCTTCGCGTCACGAGATGGCTTTGCAGTTGGATCAGGATCATAACCCAAACGAGCGCAGAGCGCATGATAATTTTCAGAGTGATTTGCGGAACTAACTAGCTCTTCGGATACCGGCCTCCGCGGCCGTTCTAAAATAACATCACCACGACGACCGCTGTCTCCCGAAAGCACAACTGCAGAAAAGTTTTTCAGCGCGTCGGGAGTAAACGGAAGCTGGAGGACAGAACACATTCTTTGAAGCTCGACTTCTGGATCCGCGACAAAATTTTCATATGAGATCCTTGGAACTCCGGAATGATCGTCGAGAAACTCCATGTAACGCAAAGAGTATTCTTGCAGTGTAAATGGGTCAAAGTGGCGCCAATCATTTACCTGTAATCCGATAAATGAATCAAGTGGATGACGGGTCGTGAGCAAGGAAATAACAGTACTTGCATCTTCCACAATTCTTAGTGTTGTACTGCGCGACGTAGCGTCTGATCGCGTACAATAATGTGAATGAGCGTGATCACGTAAAATCAAACGCCCACCTACCAAATTTACCTGCGAATGAATCTCTGTCAGCGCAGCTCGGAAGACTTCGGCTACGGCTTCATCGTCCAGTGGGTTCCTCCAATAACGTATGTCAGCGATGAGATCTGTAGGAAGAAAGGGCTTTCGTTCAGATTGAAGATGTAACTTGCTTAATGGATCAATTTCGTTCATAACTATGCAGTTTGGTAATGCGGCGAGACATCGCGCTATCAGCGTTCCACCCGTACAAGCAAAATGATGCAACATCCGTACTGGCTCGTCAGCGCGCGCTGCGGCCGAATCGCAGAGCGCTTCACAGCGTTCCAGGAGGTTCGGTAAGGGCTCAGCCGTTTCGTCCTGTGCAATCGGAAAGCGAGAAAATCTAGCTTCCGCCCGGTCGTCCAACAGAGCCAACGCGCTTTCGATGGCATCGAGCAGCAGGTCTTTTGGAGAATTCGAATCTTCTGACATCTACTAGAGCGGCCTCTTACGCCGTTTCCGGATTCGTCTGGACTTTCCGGTAGCTACAGAGTCTGGATCACCCGAATGCGTAACCTCAGGTTCTGGTGCTTCGCGGGATAGTCGTCGTTCATGCAGATAGCGTGCTGCCTCTTGAAGACGTGGGCGCAACTGGTGCAAGAGTTCTTCCTGCTGGTCGCGTTCGAGCTGCACCGCGCGATAACGTTCTTGAAGTTCCCTCAAGTCCGAATGCATGAGCGCCTGCGTTCTAAGCAAGACTGAAAGATCTTGTTCAAGCTTATGGATCTTTGCGCGCGCAGTATCATCCTTGTCCTTCTGCTGCGCCTTAGCGTCTTCGACTCTTTTTCGTTCAGCATCTCTCTCGGCAGTACGCTTATGTATCTCCTCGGTTAAACCTGTAATCCTAGCCGCATCGGCCTCGCATTTGGTCGTAGCAACCTCCAGCTCCTTTCTCAGATAATCCGCACGAGCTGTGGCTTCAGCCGCCACGTGACGGATCGAATGTACCTCATCCATCCATCGTTTGGCATCCACTTCCGCGCTCTGTCGCGCTTCCAAGAGCGCGGCCGCCTCTGCCCTGAGACGTTTTACTTCACACCAAAGCGGGTGACGTTCCAAGTAGGTCTCAGGAAATGCGGGATCCTCCACTTCCTGACTGAAAATCCGGTAACCCATGGCTTCGAGCAATACGATCAGTTCTTCATGACCAGCACCGCCTTCAAACAATGGCGCCTTCCCCGACCGCAACACCACCTGATTGAATCGATCGAGCGCACCACTCGTAGCCAGCCCGTCTATAAGAACACGTTCGACACCAGGCGCGTCAACAATAAGTAAATTTCCATGACTACGCATTTCTTGATGCGGAAGATGATCCAGAAGATCGACCGGTGAAAGCGTCGGTACAGAAATCCGTTCGACCACGCGCAACCCTGGAAACAGAGTCAAAAGACCAGTTGGCCTCTTGAGACTAGATTGCAGAGAATGGTTGAAGATTGAAAAGTCGAACTCCCCAGTCTCCTCCGCCACCGCTACGTTTAGTACACTGATCCGATCATCATCAATGGCCGCAAGACAAGCACTGAGCTTCGGTTGTGGCTCCACAAGAAGAATGCGTTGAACAGTCTGATCACAAAGTTTAGCGACGTCGCTACCATTGCCTGCACCGATGTACAATGCGAAGCAGGCACCAGATTCTTCGTGCGTTTCATCCATTGATCTTACGACGCCTCAACATCCATCCGCGCAATCTCCGAGCGGGCTCCATCACCCGATAAGATCGAGATGCTTTAATGCCTGCCAAATTGATATTTGCCACCCGTAGTTCGGCATCTGCGCGCTCGTAAGCTGCACGAGTTTGTGCCAATTGCGCTTCCAAACTGGCAACGTTCTGCACAAGCTCACTCATGCGGGCATTAAGTAGTTCTATTTCCCCTCCCTTTTCGGCTCGTGCATCCAGAATTTGTTTCGATAGATTACGCTCCCGATCATTCAGTACAGTAATCTGTTCGTCTTTGAGTTGGACTTCTGCTCGCACCGCATCGTATCCTCCACGAAGCTCGGAAATTTCCAAGTGCCGCAGCTCGAGATTTCGTTGCAGAGCGATCTCACGCCGTACAGCTTCACCCAGTTTGACCTCCATCCCCTCGTGCCACTCCAGAACGGAGGCAACAAGGTTATCCTCGGTTTGCGAAGGGATGACTGAACTAGCCTCAAGCTCCCCGGCAAGCGAACTGGCAAATGGCTCCCGCTGCAACACAAAATCGGCGACCAAGCGAAAAAGATCATTATTTGGGTTCAACCTAACCGCTTGAATTTTCTTCAGTTCTGGCAACCCAACGTAAGCAGCTAAACCATCTGGATCGTTGAGAGCAATGCCAGCCTCAACTACAAAAACCCGATCGCGGTGGCGCCGGATCAAGCTAACCACCGACGCCGCGTGTTCCAGCCACTTAGTAAGGGCTTCGATATGTGATCGCTTTTCAGTTAAGGCAGAACTGAGCACAGTCTCAAACGCCGAATACATTAAGAGAAGACGTGAATCCGACGTTTCCAATAAGGCTATTTCTGCTGCATCAAGTGAAGAAAAGCATATTATATCCTCTAATTCGACACTCAACATAGTTTTCTGATGATCGTCGACATATGGTATTGCAACAAGAAGCGTCATAACGCACGTACTCTCACGAACGGATGGAAGCGCGGCATGCGGGTTAATAATCCTTCATCAGCACTCAGTTAAGACCCGTAGTAACCGTCAACGAAAACTAAACCATAACGAACCAACTACGCCAACACGGACATGAACAAGATTAAAGAAACCGAACCTCTTAGACATATGCGCCCAAAGTATAAAGATATAGTCCTCAAAATAAAGAACAAGCTACACACATTCTTACGCGCAAACGTCGCCGACAGACCAGCTTCAAAACTCGACTGCAACTATTTCTCCGATCTTTGCCAAAGTGCTGTCACAAGTCGAACAATAGAATCGTAATCGGCACCCTCCAATCTTTCAAAACGCTCAACAGCGTGAAGCGAGTCTCCGAGAAACAGAGACGAACGTTCAGGAAAATAACGCAAGCGCACCAACTCGTTACTTTCCGCGTATGCACGATCTATCCTACACATCTCTTCCTCTGGTAGAATCATGCAACGCCCATGCATGTTTTTGGCTATTTCAGCAGTAAGACGGCGCCAAGAACTATTATTAATAGGACCCTTGTTTTGCGACTCCAGAAGAGCACGTACAGACAACATTAGATTGATGCCTAAGTTCGACAATGCGCTGGAATTTTTCACCTCAGCCGAATGATTGATGACCGGCAAGCCTGCAGCGTCAAAAAAATCATCCAGTATCCCGCGGCCCATCAGAGAGCTGCTCTCAAAGATTCGTGGTATAATCTGCGCACCGCGAAACACTTCCCCCCAGGTATCAATGAGACGAGAATAATCAAGCTGACGCGCCGTCGGCGTATTTAGGAGATCAGCAGCATTAGAAGCAAGCAGGCCTCGCCCTTCACGAACGCGTTGATGCTGAAAACTTTCAAACCAACTTGATTGCCTCCTCAAGTAAACCACTATGCGCGATACGCTAAGTCCAATTCTGAAGAACCGATCTTTTAACGCCAAAATTTCGTTACGACTTCCCAGACATGACCAAAAGTGTTCGGCTGATAGCAGACAAACTTGACAACTCGAAGCCGAAATCTGGTCTCTGTACAAGCTCTCAACCCTTCGGTCGAAAGAATCCCGATCCCGAGAAGACCGCACTCTATGCTGAGATAACACAAAATTTTCACGGCTTGGCTGCATGCAGGAAACTGCCAAGCATTTGTGGTTATCGCCACCAGATCCGCCATTGGGAAGCAGATCCTCGGGATACAAGATGCCAAGATCCTTTAGGAGCACCCGAGAATCTTTAAAAATTGCCTGGAGAGTCGACGATCCCGCCTTACCAATCCCAATATGTAATACACAGTCCATCAAGATAACGCTGCCTCCGCCGTTTGACCGCCGACCCATTAGCTCCAAATCGCACGAAACGAAACTCGTCGGTTCGAAACTACAAACATATCCCCACGAGGCTTCAAATGCCTTGGCGAAGTTCCCCCATCCTTCAAATCAAGTCTCTTCGCGAGCGGCGGCATCGAACTCGAACACGATAGAATAATCTTCCGTAAACCGTCCGCATGGTGCCATCCGGTAATCCTTTTTATGCACTGACGTTCACGATGACACCAAGGATCAAGAACCGAATAGGTTTCAAGCCTTTCAGGACTGACACCCATCCCCGAAACCATATTTACATCAAGAAGCGGCGAATACGGACCTACCCTCTGCTCCAGAACAACAAAAAATTCCAAAGGACCGTCTATGCCTTTGCATGGCACAATCGAAACATTTCGAGCGGCCGCCGGCGGCGACGAGTCTGAAGAAACACGATTAACGTATAATGGTGGTGGACGCTTTGGAACGTCAAAAAGCTCGAGATCTGTTTCAAGAAGAATGTCGAGAATAATTTCCGCATATACTCTCGCTCCAAAGCAGTTTGTATGAACCGTGTCCCTCAGGATCTTCTCCAGCGGCACCCCATCTAGTCGGTCGGCAATGTCATACAACGGTAACATCAGATCATTGAAGATACGGTGTATCTCACGCGCTATAGGAGTTTCTTTTTGGACACGGTCAGTTCTCGGGAAAAATACTGCGACCGGAAGAATATTATGCTCGAGAAGGCGATGGACGATTTGCTCAATAACCCGAGGATCGCATTTTATAGTAGCAGGCGTAACCCAGTCTAATACACAAACATCGGGCCTTAATTCAATTACCTTCTCTGTATATACAATACCACCGTCTGTTATATCACTTGAGCCCGCAGACACGCGACTTACAATAAATCCATTGGCCTCCGCAAAGTCCTCGGCGAACACGTTGACGAAGCCAGTACGCTCGTGGGTCCGGTGATGAACACTCTGTTCGGTAACAGAGGCACCAAAAAAGGTCACGTGTACGGGTTTTTTCTTCATTTTTCATATCTCCGGCGTCGTACTCCGTAGGTGGAGCGCGTAACAAACATCACCCTCTACAAGCTGCGGCTTTCTCTGCCGCGATGGATGCCAGTCCAAAACCTAGCTCTTCGATACAATCGAAAACTCTTAGAGGCGCGGAGGAAGATTTCCCACATGACGTAAGCGTCAATTCGCGAAAAAGCGCTTCATAACGATGCGCCTGAAGCTCAAAGGAAAGAACCTCTTCGGCCAGCTTTCGGCATGAAGAACTCAAATCAGGACCAGTTAGCACTTTTAGCAATCCTTCAGCTAAACCATCGACATCTCCCAATTCCACAGCGCATCCAGTCTCGCCACTTCGAACCAAATCAGGAATTGCACCAGTTTTAAATCCTACGACCGGAACTCCGCAGGATATTGCCTCTGCGGTAGTATTTGAAAATGTCTCTTCGAGAGACGGAACCACGACTACATCAGCTGCAGAATAAGCGCGGGCCAATGCATTATTATCAGACAAGTAACCAAGGCTCATTCGATCCAAACAAATCTCACGCGTTGCGGGTGTATCACCCCCAACCAGCATTACGAAAGGTTCGTCGCCAACGAAAGCGCCGCGGAGCTTCTGAAATGCCTTAGTGACTTCACGATATCCCTTCACTTCACTAGAATACGAAGGCACGTACCCAATGATCTTTCGATCCAATGGTAGGCCGAGCTCACGACGTACTATGGATTTGTCGTAAGGACGAAAGATATCTGTCTCGATAGAATTTGGAATCGTTTCTATTCTGCAACGATTAAAGTATGGAGCCCTTTTAACTATCTGACGCGTATGATCTGAAAGCGCAACAAGCGTAAGGTTTGAAAAGTTGTAATATTGCCGTTTTGCGCGCAAGACGGCAGCTGGGTAGTTCGTATATGCGCTAGGAATTTGTGGGCAGTTTGAACAGTCGTTCTGCCAGCGATTGCACCCATGAAAGAAATGACATCCTCCGGTAATGGGATTCATATCTCGGATGGTCATGACGACCGGTTTTCCGAGATTAGTTAAAGTGGCGATGTTCTCTACCGAAAGAAAGCGGGCATAGTAATGTAGATTTATGACATCGGCATCCTTCACCATTCGAAGAAGTTCGCGCGAACGCAATGACGTTTGATTAATCGTGAAGATTGTGTAACCAGGCCGTGCACGAAGCTGCAAATCGCGCCAGCGATTGCCGTCGCCTGAAGGATGAGCGACGAAACGAACGCCGGGTCTGTCTTGATGTGTCCTATTGGTAGTGTAGATCCGTGGCTTAACACACGCGGTTTCGGACAGCCCGCGATGTACTCGATAAGCGGCGTAGCCAGCGCCACCTATTGTCGCGGATGTGAGAAGTGCCGCGTTAATTCTTTTCCTTGTAAGGTTTCGGATTACTCGGTCGAGCACTTCAGTCTGTTCCGCAGGAGAAAACGCGGCTAGTCGCTCCTGAGCATAGGCGCGATTGTCTGAGAAGGCTACGCCGCTTTGCCAAGTATGAACAAGTGCATGAGCTAATGCAGCAGTATCACCATGCGGCACGATATGCGCGTGCGGACCGGTTGTCCCAATTACCTCTGGTAGACCACCCGCGTTACTGGAGATTACAGGAAGTCCTGCTGAGATTGCCTCCAGTACAGCGACGCCGAAGGTTTCTGACTTTCTACTTGCATCCTCAGTGTAAGTAGACGGATGGACGTACAGATCGAAACGCGCAAAGAAACCTGGATCACTCCTAAAGTCGACGAAACGCTCGAAATGTACATTATCCGTAAGCCCTAGGCGCGCAGTAAGTTCCGTAAGCGCAAGAAGCTCGTCATCTCCCCCGCCATAGACGATCGTTAGATCAAATTGATCTGTGCAACTTCGCCGAAAATGAACAAGTGCTTCGATTAGGTGGTGATGCCCTTTCCATTTTATGAGCCTGCCAATTGATAAAAGCTGTAGCCGGCGCGAACGATCGTAATAGTTTCCGTTTTTTCGATGACGGTAGAATATTTCGTTAACTACGTTGGGGACGATGGTCACCTTCTCGCGGGGCACACCTCCGGAAATCAGCTCGCCTCGCAAGTATTCAGATACAGATGTGAACGCAACATCTTCGCGATCACCTAGCTTATGCCTAACAAAATCGCGATAGGCTTTATCATTCTCGCGCAGTTTGAAAACGTCAATTCCATGCGTCATTACCAATATAGGCAAGTCATCGAGCAGCGAGCCTGCTCCAATTTGTGTTGCGCGGTCCTGTAACCGGTGTGCGTTGATTGCGAAGTGCGCGACTACAATATCGATTTCTCGATTTTCAATGATGTATCGAAGAATTTCACGAGAAACTTCTGGCCGAAAGTGAGGCCAGTCCAAGCCAAATTCCTTAGACCAAGGCCGCTCTTCACGCAGCTGTCCCTTCTGATAAAGGACGAAGTTGTCGTGCGGTGTACTTGCGTCGAGACGCTCGATCAAATCATATATGAATGTTTCAGAGGGAGCCGAGAACTCTGTTACGTAGTGCAGGATGCGTTTACTGCCCGCCTCCTTGGGTTTGGAAGGCGCGCAGGAAATAGTATGCAACAAGTCAGAGAAATCTCCTTTTTTCGTTTTAATGTGGATATGCTTGCGATCAATTTTTAGTTCGTCTGCAAGTGTGATGTAAATTCCGAATAATCCATCTGCCTCGGACTGAGGCAGCCGAAACGCAGCGCGATCTCGGAAGCAGTGCTCCAGATAGGCGCGAAAAGCTGCTCGGAATTGTACACGATTGCTGTGCCGACGATATATTTCAGCTGCTTCTTCGAGGCGTGATGGCCCAAAACGCAGCAGGTACAAAGTTTCCGCCTCCTGCTGATCCAGAAACGGAAAATCCCGACGGTAACATATTCCGTTCTCCGCAATGATGCGGGTGCGTCGCTCTGGGCTATTACCCGACGATGCCCCACCTTGGCTAAAATGAAAATGCGCTTCTGGAAGCAAGCTGAACCGTTTATCTGCGGTAAAGGCGCGCCGGATCCACTGCATATCGCTGACGATGCTGAGGGTCTCGTCATATCGCCCAATCTCGTCGTAGCAATTCCGAGTTACAAGAAAAGTGCAGTGGTTAACGTTGAGGTTACCTAGCATAATCCCCGGATTTAGCGGTTGGGCCGGCAGTCGCGTATCTCCGTCGAAGAAGTCAGAATAGACAATGTCTGGGGGAACGCTCTGTGCCAACGCATGCTCGACCGACCGTCGAACGAAATCGGGCGCCTGAGTATCGTCGGAGTTTAGCAGGCAGATATAGTCACCACGGGCTAGGGAAAGCCCCTTGTTCATTGCTGCGTAGATGCCGGAATCGGGTTCGGAAACGTAGTAATCGAGGGAGGCATCATGCGCCGCGAGGATGTCGAGTGTGGATTGCGGACTGCCGCCGTCAACCACGATATGTTCGACATTGCTGTAAGTCTGCGCTGCAACTGACGCGAGGCAACGCTCAAGGCTATCAGGATTGTCGTAGACGGCCGTGACAACGCTAACCAGCGGCACGCCGGGCCGACTGGACTTCAGTTCGCCTCTCAAACGGCGCCCGCCTTCAGCCTTGCGGTGTCCAGTGCTGCTGTCAGGTAGCCGATCGTGACAGCCGCACGTTCTGCTACGGTCAGTTAGCTTGGCCCTAATCCACTCTGCGCCGGGTTCTAACGATAGCGCCCGCAGGTAATTTGCGCGCGCCTCCCCTAGGCGGTCTTGCCGACGGAGCAGGTCGCCTTTCCGTTCATAGTACAGAAAGAAGTCATCGCACTGGGCCAGCGCACGATCGAGCAACATCTCGGCTTCTTCGAGCTGTCCGACATCGAGGCTTGCATCGATTGCAGCTAGGAAACCTGCATCAGGCATATCAGGTAAAACTTTCAGTAGAGGCGATCGGATAACCAGCGTGTAGAATTTTGCGCTGATGGTCGCAAGGAGATGCTACACAAGTGGCCTTGGGTCAGTACCCGTTGGCGATCTTGCCGGTGTCTCGCTTAGCCTGATCCGAGCGTCGGTGTGACGGGGCCAAGACCAGGGGGCATGATCTCCTTGTTCCAGCACGTGAACTCGAACCCGTCGGAGCACCATCTAAGGTTGAATCGTATCGCCACGACCTTTCCGTCGTGGACAAGCTCGGGCCGCTCGGCCTGTGCCCGGGCCAGCAAGAAGCCATGAGCCTGCATGATGCGATACACGCGCTTATGGTTCGCAGGCGCCGCGCCATCCGCCCGCAGCCGCCGGTTCAGAAGCGCAGCGATGCGTCGATAGCCATAGGTCGGCCGCGCCGCCACCAGCACCTCGATCAATGGCAGCAGCGCCGCGTCTTGTGCGTTGTGATAGCGCCGTCGCGGCTTTGCGCACCCGCTCAGCCGAGCATGCAGGTTCGAGCGGGACACACCCGAGGTCTCGGCCACGGCCTTCACCGGGAACCGCCCTTCG
>NZ_JAME01000062.1 GCF_000521865.1 Roseivivax isoporae LMG 25204 | reverse complement strand
CGGATCGGGGCGGGCGGCGGCGCGGTCCGGCAGGACCAGCGCCACCTGCCCCATGCGCCGGCCGCCGCCCATGTCGAGCGCCGCCTCGAACGTGCGGTAGAGCGCGGCGGTCATGAGGTTGATGGCGATCCTCGGATGGTCGATCATCGCGCCGAACCGCCAGCCCGCCGCCTCCGCCGCCAGCGGATCGTCGCCCAGATAGTCGGCCAGCCGGGCGAGCGCCCCCTCGACCAGCGGAGCGGCCATGGCGGCGTCGGTCGGCGTCAGCGGCCGGTCGTCGGGTGCGAGGTCGGTGACGAAGCCGAGGGTCTGAACCTCGACGAGCGCCGTCACCGCCTGCCGGTCGAGGCAGGCGAAGCCCAGCGCGCCGTCCGGGCCGTCGAGCAGGAGGATCATCTGGTCCTCGCGTTCGAGGATGTCGGCGACGCCGTCCTGGTCGAGACCCGCCTGCCGCGCCTCGCGCGCGATGAGGGCGAGGTTCCACGCCTCCTCCGCCGTGCGGGCGAGCGCGCGGCGGAGCGCCTTTTCCACCGACATGCCACGCGCCTCGATGGCACGACGGGCGGCCTGGGCCTTGCGGCTCAGCACGTTGTCCGTCGCGATGTCGCGCATGTCCATTGCCCACAGAGCTGCCTGCCCACCCGACGCTTATCCGACGATCGGGTTACCAAAGCCTTTTCGCGGGACGCCCCGGCGGTCACTGCGCGGCGAGCGCGACCTCGTGCGGCAGCTCGACCCGGAAGGCGGCGCCGGAGCGGCCCGGCAGGTAGCGGATGTCGCCGCCGAGCCGCGCCATGATCTGCCGGCAGATGGCGAGCCCGAGCCCGGCGCCGCCCGCCTTCTGGTCGGCGACGCGGCTAAACTTCTCGAAGATCGTGTCGCGCGCCTCGGGGGCGATGCCCGACCCGTTGTCGAGGAAGTCGACGATGAGCCGCCCCTCGGCGCGGCCGACGCGGATGTGAAGCTCGGGCCGCTGCGCGTCGCAATATTTACCGGCATTGCTGACGAGGTTGATGAAGACCTGCGTCAGCCGGTCGAGGTCGGTCACGAGGCGCACGTCCTCGGCGGCGTGGTCGCGCCGGATGCGCAGCGTGGCGCCGCCCTCGCCCGCGCTCGCCGCGGCCACGGCACGGTCGAGAAGCGCGCCGAGCGTGCCTTCGCGCAGGTTCAGGCTGACCTGCCCGTTCTCCAGCACCGAGAGGTCGAGCAGGTCGTCGAGCAGGCGCGTCAGGCGCACGGCCTCGTCGTGGATGATCGAGGCGAACCGGGTCTGGTCGCCGTCTCCGATCGTGCCGCCGTCGCGCAGGATCTCCGAGAACGCACGGATCGAGGTCATGGGCGTGCGCAACTCGTGGCTGATCTGGCTGAGGAAGGCGTCCTTCTGCACGGAAAGCCGGGTAAGCTTGCGGTTGGCATCGCGGAGCTGGGCGGCGGTGCGCGAGAGCTCCGCCGACTGCGCCTCGAGCCGGGCCGAGTATTCGAGGAGCTGCGCGCTCTCGTCGGCGACGGCCATGAGGTCCTCGACCGACACCGAGGCGCCGCCGACGATCTGGCCCACCATGGCATGCGCGGTCGCGGCGCCCACCGATCCCGCGAGCTCGCGTTCGAGCGTCTCGAGAAAGTCGGGGCTCGGGTCCGGCAGGTCGCCGCGCACGCCCTGCCGGCGCGCCTCGCGGGCGAAGAGCGCGAGCGCGTCCTCGGCGCCGAGGATGCGCTGCGCCATGACCATCAGGTCCTCGGTCTGGGCGACGCCGCCGGTCCAGCTGCGGGGGCCCGCGGAATGCTGGAAGACGTTGACGAACTGCGCCCCCTGCAGCCGCTCGAGCGGGGTCGGGAAACTCGCCACCGACCCCGTGAAGAAGGCGAGCGCGTTGAGCGACATGGACCACAGGATCGCGTGCAGGAGCGGGTCCATGCCCGCGATCCCGAACAGCGCCTGCGGGCGCAGCCACCCGAGACCCCACGGCCCCTCGGCGAGGATCTCGGGAGAGATGACGCCGCCCGCGCCGATCGAGGGCAGGAACAGCGTCCAGAGCCAGATGGCGAAGCCCGTGCTGAGCCCGGCCACCGCGCCGACGCGCGTGGCGCCGCGCCAGAAGATGCCGCCCAGCATCGCCGGCAGCACCTGCGCCACGCCCGCGAAGGACACGAGCCCGATCTCGGCCAGCGCGCCGCCGCCGCCCGAGACCGAGTAGTAGAGGTAGCCCAGCATCACCACGCAGCCGATCGAGACCCGCCGCGCGGTCAGCACCACGTGGCGCACGTCGCCCGAGACGCTGGCGCCGTCCCCGGTCACGCGCAGCCAGATCGGCATGACGATGTGGTTCGACACCATGGTCGAGAGCGCGATCGCCGCGACGATGACCATGGAGGTGGCGGACGAGAAGCCGCCGAGGAAGGAGAGGACCGCGAGCCCCTCCTGCCCCTGCGAGAGCGGCACGGTCAGCACGAAGAGGTCGGGATTGGCGCCCGCGGGCATGAGGTCGAGCCCGACGACGGCGATGGGCACGACGAAGAGCGACATCAGCATGAGGTAGGCCGGGAAGGCCCAGCTGGCGGTGCGCAGGTGCGCGTCGTCGCCGGCCTCGACCACGAGCACCTGGAAGATGCGCGGCAGGCAGAGGAAGGCCGCCGCCGACAGGAAGGTGATGCCGGCCCAGCGGCCGCCGTCGGCCTGCCAGGACCCGAGCGCCGAGGCGTCGATGCGCGCGAGCGTCTCGGCGACCCCGCCCGAGAGGCCCCAGACCACGAAGATGCCGACCGACAGGAGGGCCGCGAGCTTGACCACCGCCTCGACCGCGATGGCCATGACCACGCCGTGATGGCGTTCGTTGGCGTCGAGGTTGCGGGTGCCGAAGAGCCCGGTGAAGAGCGCGAGGCCGACCGCGACCCAGAAGGCGGTCAGGCGCTGCGGCTCTCCCGCCCCCGCGCCCGGCGCGTCGCGGCCGAAGACCTCGAAGCTGAGCGTCACGGATTGCAGCTGGAGCGCGATGTAGGGCGTGGTGCCCACTACCGCCAGCACGGTCACGCCGATGGCCAGCAGGTTCGACTTGCCGTAGCGCGACGAGATCAGGTCGGCGATGGAGGTGATGCGCTGCGAGCGGCCGATGCGCACGAGCTTGCGCACCGCCCACCACCAGCCGATCATCACGAGGCTCGGGCCGAGATAGATGGCGAGATATTCGAGCCCCGAGCGCGCCGCGGCACCGACGGCGCCGTAGAAGGTCCACGCGGTACAGTAGATCGACAGCGACAGCGTGTAGACGATGGGCGAGCGCAGCCACCGCACGCGGCCCCGCATGGCCCAGCGTTCGGCCACGAAGGCGACCGCGAAGAGGAAGACCACGTAGGAGAGGCAGATCGCGACGAGGGCGTTGAGCGTCATGGCCCGGCATCCCCGCCCGGATCGCCTCTGCCCTCCTCGCCGGTGGCGCCGCGGCGCGAGAGCAGCGCGCCGGCGCAGACGAGCGCGACCCAGACGCCGAAGATGTAGGTGAGCGCGCCGGAGGTGGTGGGCCCTGCCGGCCCCGTCGGCCAGAACAGCGGCACCGTCCACGCGAAGAGCCCCACCACCGGCAGGAGCCGCGCGGCATCCCGCAGGCGGCGCTGGCGGTAGGTGCGGCGCTCCAGGAAGACGAGCGGCGCGCCCCGGCCGGGGCCCGCGCTCATGTGACCGGGGCGAGCGCCCGCACGGCCTCGAGCATCTCGCCGTTGGCGAAGGGCTTGGTCATGAAGGCGGTCACGCCGGTGCGCTCGGCCAGCTCGCGGTCGCGGTTCTGACCACGCGCGGTCAGGATCATCACCGGAAGGTTCGCCGTCTCGGACCGGGCGCGCAGGTCCCGAAGGATGTCGTAGCCCGACCGCCCGGGCAGCATCACGTCGAGGATCACCACGTCGGGGCGGAGCTTGAGCACCTTCTCCACCGCGTCGGCCCCGTTGGAATGCGTCCGCACCGTCCAGCCGTCGCGCGACAGAAGAAAGCTGACCGCCTCGATGATGTTCGGCTCATCCTCGATCAGCAAAAGCTCTTTGCCCATGCAGGTTTTCCCCTCCCCTGGACCGTCCGGGGCGCGCGGCGTCGGGGCCGTCTTATCCGGGCGGTGAGAAAGTTATGGGCGCTCGGAGGGGCGCTGTCAAAACTCCTCTCGCGCGGCGTCGGGCAGGATCGAGGGCTCGCGCCGGCCGGCGCAGCCGGTGCGCGGACAGATCCGGCACGACACGCCGACGGGCAGCGGGTCGGGCGCGGTCTCGGCACGGTCCGGCACCACCAGCATGTGCGCCTCGAAGAGCGCGGGCCGGTCGGGCATGGCGGGACCGTGCGGCACCGCGATGGCATCCGCGCGGAAGCGCCGCCCGGTGCTGCCCGCCTGCTCGAGCACGAGGCGCGTCGCGGTCATCGGCCGGCTGAGCGCCTGGTAGAGCGGCCAGAGCGGGCAGCCCGCGCCGAAGCGCGGCATGGGAAAATCCGCCAGCGGCTTGCGGTAGGTCAGCGCGCCCGAGGCGTCGCAGATGGCAAGCCCGCACGGATCGGGCAGGAGGTCGGGGGGCAGCGCCGCGAGCCGGCGCATCACCTGCGCGGGGTCGGCGCCCAGCGCACCGGCCAGTCGGAAGGGATCGGCATCGCCGCCCGCCTGCAGCGCGTCCCCGATCGTCGCGAGCGGCAGGCGCCGGGCATCCGCCTCGTAGCGGCGCAGGTGCCGCGCGAGCAGGCGGCGCGCCGTGCCCGACATGTCCGCGCCGAGCGCGTCCGCCAGCGCACCGGCGCCGGTCGCGCCGGTCTCGATCGCGGGAAAGCGGTGGCCGGCCTGGGCGAGGACCGCGTCGACTTCCTCCTGCGGGGCGGTCGCCTCGGAACTCGCGTCGTCGGCCGCGTCGAGATAGCGCACCAGCGTGCGCGAGGTCTCGGCCAGCCGGGCGCTGTCCTCGTGGATGTTGCGATGGAACCGGCGCTGCCAGTCGGGCGGGATCTCGCCGGGCTCGGCGAGGATCGCCGAGGCGGCGCGGATCGCGGTCACGGTGGACAGCATCTCGTGCAGCGCGGCGGCAAGGTGCGGGTCGTGGGTCAGGCGGTCGGTGAGCGTCTCGACCGTGCGCTCGAGCGCGACGGTGCGGCGGTGGGTGTCGGCGAGCAGCCCCGCCCAGCCGGGAAAGCGGCCGGCGAACTCGTCCACGCGGTCGATCTCGACGGCGGCGCGGGGACCGGCACGGCCCTTTTCGGAGGCGGCCTCACGCAGGGCCGCGACCAGCGTCGCCTCGGCCCCCTCGGTCAGAGCCGTCGGCTCCACGTCGAGGATCGCGGCGAGGTCGAGCAGCAGCTTGCCGCCGATTCTCCGCCGGTTATGCTCGATAAGGTTGAGGTAGGACGGAGAGATATTCGCCTCTCGCGCGAGCTCGGCCTGCTTGAGGCCCGCCATGATGCGCCGTTCGCGAATCCGGCTGCCCGTGAGCGTGTCGCGCGCCATCCCGATTATGCCCTCCGATCAAGGCCTTTCCGCGGCGCAACATAACATTCTTTACAAAGAGCCGCGATTTCTGTCGAAAGCTTTACAAAAAAATCCAGTCGCGCAAGCGGTTTGTTGCGCGATTTTCCGCCGGCTCCATACTCGATCCTGCACGAGAGTGACAGGCGACCGGGGGAAGAGGAGCCCCGAGGCCGCAAAAAACCAAGAGGGAGGACGACATGACCATCACGCGCGTGACGCGCCGCGGATTGCTGCGCACCGGTGCCGTGGCCGGTGCCGGGCTGGCGCTGCCCACTTATCTCAGGGCCCAGGAATCGGGCTTCACCAACGCGCCGACCGGCGACACGGTGACGCTGGGCTTCAACGTGCCGCAGACCGGCCCCTATGCCGACGAGGGCGCCGACGAGCTGCGCGCCTTCGAGCTGGCGGTCGAGCACCTGAACGGCGGCGGCGACGGAGGCATGCTGCAGACGTTCTCGGAAAAGAACCTCGACGGCACCGGCATCCTCGGCAAGCGCGTCGAGTTCGTCACCGGCGACACGCAGACCAAGTCCGACGCCGCCCGCGCCGCCGCGCAGTCGATGATCCAGAAGGACGGCGCGATCATGATCTCCGGGGGCTCGTCCTCGGGCGTCGCGGTGGCCGTGCAGGATCTCTGCCAGCAGGCGGGCGTGATCTTCATGGCCGGCCTCACGCACTCGAACGACACCACCGGCAAGGACAAGAAGGCCAACGGCTTCCGCCACTTCTTCAACGCCTACATGTCGGCGGCAGCGCTCGCGCCGGTGCTCGAGAGCCTCTACGGCACCGACCGCAAGGCCTACCACCTGACCGCGGACTACACCTGGGGCTGGACGCAGCAGGAATCGATCCAGGCCGCGACCGAGGCGCTGGGCTGGGAAACGGTCCAGAACGTGCTGACGCCGCTCGCGGCGACGGACTTCTCTTCGTACATCGCGCCGGTGCTGCAATCGGGCGCCGACGTCCTGGTCCTGAACCATTACGGCGGCAACATGGTGAACTCGCTCACCAACGCCGTGCAGTTCGGCCTTCGCGAGGCCGAGGCCAACGGCAAGCAGTTCGAGATCGTCGTGCCGCTCTATTCCGAGCTCATGGCGCGCGGCGCGGGCGAGAACATCCGCGGCATTCCCGGCTCGCAGAACTGGGACTGGAAGATCGAGAACCAGCTCGGCGACCGCTACAAGGGCACCAATGCCTTCGTGAAGTCCTTCGGCGAGAAGTACGGCTTCCCGCCGAGCCAGGCGGCGCACACCTGCTACGCGCAGACGCTGCTCTACGCGGACGCGGTCACGCGGGCCGGGTCGTTCAACCCCTGCGCGGTGGTCGAGGCGCTCGAGGACTTCGAGTTCGACGGCCTCGGCAACGGGCCGACGCTCTACCGCGGCGCGGATCACCAGTGCTTCAAGGACGTCGTGGTGGTGCGCGGCAAGGAGAACCCGGAAAACGAGTTCGACCTCGTGGAGATCGTCGAGGTCACGCCGACCGAGGCCGTGACCTACGACGCGGAACACCCGATGTTCGCGGGCGGCAACCTCGGGTCCTGCAACCCGGGCGCCTGAGCCGGACACCGGCGGACGCGGGTCCCGAGGGCCCGCGTCCCCTGCCCCGGACCGACGCGACACATCCGACACGGAAGCCCTGCACGCGGACGCGCCCCGGCGCGGGCGCCCGGCGGGGCCACAGTCCAGGAACGCGGCCATGGAAGCGATCATCCTCCAGACCTTGAACGGGCTCGACAAGGGCTCGGCCTATGCGCTCATCGCGCTCGGGCTCACGCTGATCTTCGGCACGCTCGGCGTCGTGAACTTCGCGCACGGCGCGCTGTTCATGATCGGCGCGTTCTGCGCGGTGACGCTGCAGCGCATCCTGTCGGCGAGCTTCGTCACGCTCGACGAGACGCGCACCGACTTCCTCGGCAACCCGATGAAGGTCGAGACGCCCTATGTCGAGGCCTGGTTCGGCCCCGAGCTGGGCGGCAGCATCATCGAATGGTCCGTGCCGCTCGCGATCCTGTTCTCGATCCCGATCATGGCCGCGATCGGCATCGCCATGGAACGCGGCCTCATCAAGCATTTCTACAAGCGGCCGCACGCGGACCAGATCCTCGTGACCTTCGGGCTCGCCATCGTGCTGCAGGAGATCGTGAAGCACTTCTACGGCGCGAACCCGATCCCGACGCCCGCGCCCGACGCGCTGACCGGATCCTACGATTTCGGCGTGCTGCTGGGCTTCGATCCGAACGTCATCATCTATCCCTACTGGCGGCTCGTCTACTTCGCCTTCGCGGCGCTGGTGATCGGCGCGGTCTTCGCCTTCCTGCAGTTCACGACCTTCGGGATGGTGGTGCGCGCGGGCATGGCGGATCGCGAGACGGTGGGCCTGCTCGGCATCAACATCGACCGCCGCTTCACCATCATGTTCGCGCTTGCCGCCTGCGTCGCGGGGCTCGCGGGCGTCATGTACGCGCCGATCAACTCGCCCAACTACCACATGGGCATGGATTTCCTCGTGCTGAGCTTCGTCGTGGTCGTGGTGGGCGGCATGGGCTCGCTGCCGGGCGCGGTGCTCGCCGGGTTCCTGCTGGGGATCCTCGAGAGCTTTGCCTCGATGACGCAGGTGATCGCACTCATCCCCGGCATCAACCAGATCGTCATCTACGTGGTCGCGATCATCGTGCTGCTGACGCGTCCGCGCGGCCTGATGGGCCGCAAGGGCGTGATGGAGGATTAAGGACATGCTCGGCCTCGGAAAGAAGGACACGCTGCTCCTGCTGCTCGTCACGGCGCTGACGCTCTGCGCGCCGTTCCTGCTGAACCCGTTCCCGGTGAACGGCGGGCTCGCGCAGTTCAACGCGGGCTACCCCGACCTCATGCAGCGGTTCGTGATCTTCGGCATCTTCGCCATCGGCTTCAACATCCTGTTCGGGCTGACGGGCTACCTGAGCTTCGGGCACGCGGCCTTCCTCGGGGCGGGCAGCTACGCCGCGGTGTGGATGTTCAAGCTCCTGTCCATGAACGTGCTGCCGGCGATCCTGCTGTCGGTCGTGATCGCGGGCATCTTCGCGCTGATGATCGGCTACATCTCGCTGCGCCGGTCGGGCATCTACTTCTCGATCCTGACGCTCGCCTTCGCGCAGATGTCCTTCGCGCTCGCCTACTCGGTGCTGACGCCCATCACCAACGGCGAGACCGGGCTGCAGGTGACGCTGTCCGACCCGCGCATCCTCGGCGTGACGGCGAACGCCGACGGGTCGATCCCGGTGACCCACCTCTTCGGGATCGAGATGCGCGCGACCGAGGTGCTGCGCATGGGCGCGTGGGAGTTCCAGTTCTCGGCCGGCTACTACCTCTGCGCGGTCATGATGCTCCTGGCCTTCTACCTGGCCATCCGCATCTTCCGCTCGCCCTTCGGGATGATGCTGCGCGCGGTCAAGTCGAACCAGCAGCGGCTCTACTACACCGGGGTGAACGCGCGGCCCTACACGCTCGCGGCCTTCGTGATCTCGGGAATGTATGCCGGGCTCGCGGGCGGGCTCCTCGCGGCCATGGACCCGCTCGCCGGCGCCGAGCGGATGCAGTGGACCGCCTCGGGCGAGGTCGTGCTGATGACGATCCTCGGCGGCGCCGGCACGCTCATCGGCCCGGTCCTCGGCGCGGGCGTCATCAAGTATTTCGAGAACATCTTCTCCAAGCTCAACGAGAACGTCCTGCATGGCTGGTTCGCCTTCCTGCCGGACGGGATCGAGGACGTGCTGGTGGCGGTCATCTATCCCTTCGTGGGCAAGGGCTGGCACCTGACGCTGGGGCTGATGTTCATGGCGGTGGTGATCTTCCTGCCCGGCGGGCTGGTCGAGGGCGGCCAGCGCATCACGCGGCTCTTCCGGCGCGGGCGTTCGCCCGAGGCGCAGCGCCGCCGGACCCCGGCAGAGTGAGGCAAGGAGCAGTTCCATGGGCATTCTCGAGGTCAAGGACGTCAACAAGCGCTTCGGCGGACTGCAGGCGCTCGGCGACGTGAACCTGTCGGTGGCCGAGAACAGCGTGCACGCGATCATCGGCCCGAACGGCGCGGGCAAGTCGACGCTGCTCAACTGCCTCGTCGGCAAGCTCATTCCCGACACCGGGTCGGTGATGTTCGCGGGCCAGTCGGTGCTCGGGCGCAAGCCCTACCAGATCAACCAGATGGGCATCAGCCGGGTGTTCCAGACGCCCGAGATCTTCGGCGACCTCACGGTGTTCGAGAACATGATGATCCCGCTCTTCGCCAAGCGCGACGGCGCCTTCCGACTGCACGCCTTCGAAGGCGTCGCCGCGGAGCGCGACCTGACCGAGGAGGCCCGGCGGATGCTCGACGAGGTCGACATGCTGGACAAGGGCGACGCCCATGCCGGGTCGCTGTCGCGCGGCGACAAGCGGCGGCTCGAGATGGCCATGTGCCTGATCCAGCGGCCGCGGCTCCTGCTGCTCGACGAGCCGACCGCGGGCATGGCGCGGGCCGACACGAACAACACCATCGCGCTCCTTCGGACCATCAAGGAGAAGCGCGACATCACCATGTGCATCATCGAGCACGACATGCACGTGGTCTTCAGCCTCGCCGACCGCATCACCGTTCTCGCGCAGGGCACGCCGCTGGTCGAGGACACGCCCGAGAACATCAAGGGCCACCCGAAGGTCAAGGAAGCCTATCTGGGCGAGGCCGCCTGAGGCCCTGCCCCGGCGCCTGCGAAAGGGACGATCCGATGAACGCCAAGACCGATTTCTCGAAGGACGCGAACCACGCACAGACCGCGCCCGCCTTCCTGTCCGTGTGGGACATGCACTCCTATTACGGCGAGAGCTACATCGTGCAGGGCATCAGCTTCAACGTGCACGAGGGCGAGATCCTGGCGCTGCTCGGCCGCAACGGCGCGGGCAAGACGACCACGCTGCGCTCGATCGCGCGGCTCGGGAACCCGCAGGTGCTGAAGGGCGAGATCTGGCTCGACCACCAGCCGCTGCACCGGATGTCGTCGCACGAGGCGGCGCAGGCGGGGCTCGGGCTCGTGCCCGAGGATCGCCGCATCATCCCCGGCCTCAGCGTCGAGGAGAACCTGCAGCTGGCGCAGATCCAGCCGCCCGTGGGCTGGTCGATCGAGCGGCTCTACGAGCTTTTCCCGCGCCTCGGCGAACGGCGGCGACAGGAGGGGGTGACGCTGTCGGGCGGCGAGCAGCAGATGCTGTCGATCGCCCGCGCGCTGGCCCGCGACATCAAGGTGCTGCTGCTCGACGAGCCCTACGAGGGCCTCGCTCCGGTGATCGTGGACGAGATCGAGAAGACGCTCACCCACATCAAGTCGCAGGGCATGACGACGATCCTCGTCGAACAGAACGCCGTGCGCGCGCTCAAGCTCGCCGACCGCGCGATCATCCTCGACACCGGGTCGATCGTCTACGACGGCAGCGCGTCCGAGGTGCTGGAGAACGCCGACCTCAGGGCCGAGTACCTGGCGATCTGAACGGGCCGTCCCCTCGCCGGAAGGTCGGGGGCGGCGGCGGCCGCGGATTTCTGCTAGGAACGTCCCCGTCGGGCAGCGCGTTCGGCTGCAAGGACCGGAGGAGGAGGCCATCATGAAGGACACCGTTTACCCGCCGAGCGATGCGATCCGTGCGCG
>NZ_JAME01000061.1 GCF_000521865.1 Roseivivax isoporae LMG 25204 | reverse complement strand
TTCACGGGCGGCTGCGCGCAGCCGGACGCGGCCCACCGGGTGTGCTCGGAGTATGTCATGGAAGACCTGAACGGTCGGCGCCGCGTCTTCGGCGCCTTCTGCTCGGAGGTGTACGATCCGGGATGAACCGGGAGGCGGGCAGGCCGCGCCTCAGAGGGTGTTGACGCGACCTGCCCCAACACAAACCGCGGGAGCAAGGGGAACTGGCGCCGCGGTTCACTCATTAATCTGGCCAGCCCTAGACCGGCTGGACCCACCATACACGAAAAACCAGCGCACGTAGTTTCACCGGGATTAACGAATCCGGAAGCGTGGCGGGCGCCCGCGAACGCCGTCGATCGGCTGAGCAGCAAGCGGTGGTCATGTGTCGTGCGGCCTGCGGCTGGATTCTCAGCCGGATGGAAATCTGGGCAGGCCTCACCGAGAGGGTGTTGGTGTGACCTGCCCAGCCGAGACTACGGCGGCCCAAACACCGGGGGGAATGGCGCCGCACCTCTCTGGCACATGCGGATCATCGCGCCGGCCAGTAACCATCATGAACGGCAGCACGGCGCTGAGAGTTTCACGATTCCTTAACAATCCAGGGGAAATCCGCGGCGCCGGAGAGCAGGCACGCCCCCGGCTGAACCGAGAGGTGGGCAAGCCGCGCCTACGGGGGCGTTGGCGCGGCCTCCCCGAATGGAACCACGGCGGTTGGGATTGACCGCGGTTCACCCGTTACCTGCCGACTATGTGCGTAGCCGACCCGCGCTCAACACGCCGGTGCCGCAAATGTTTCCGGCGCCGCGAAAATTTATGACATCGCCGCCGCCGAGCCTCGGCGCGGCGCGCTGACCGCCGCCCGCGCGGCTCGCGGGCCCATCCCCACACCGGAGAACACCATGAGAAAGATCAACGAGATCGTCGTGCATTGCACGGCGACGCAGCCCGATTTCATGCCTGGCGCATCGACGGCCGGGCGCGTGGGCGAGGTGAAACGCTGGCATGTCCAGATCAACAAGTGGTCCGACACCGGATATCACTACCTGGTCGACCGCGACGGCACCGTGGCCGAGGGCCGGCCGCTCGAGCGCATCGGCGCGCACGTCGCGAGGCACAACACCGGCACGATCGGCATCGCGCTTTTCGGCGGCCACGGCTCGGCCGAGACCGACGCCTTCGCGGATCATTTCACGCCCGAGCAGGACGCCGCGCTGCGCACGCTGATCGCGGACCTCGAGGCGCGCTTCGGTGACCTGAAGATCTCGGGCCACAACGAATATGCCGCCAAGGCCTGCCCGGGCTTCCAGGTCGCGCGCTGGCTGGGGCACGGGCCCGCTGCCAAGCCCGCCCCCGAGGACCAGGACGAGGCCACCGCGGCGACGATCTACCGCTGGCGGCTCGCGGAGATCCGCGACCTCGCGATGCGGGCGCTCGCCGGCGAGTGATCCGCGCCCTCTTCCACCTCCCCATGACGGACTGGCGCGTCGCGCTGGCCCTCCACGCGGCGCTCCGCCGCCCCACGCGGCGCTGCCGCTGACAGAAAGGACCCACCATGGACAACCTCTGGACGACCCTCGAGCCGCACGTGATCGAGCTCCTCGGCCTCGTGCTGACCATCATCATCGGCATCGCCGCGCGCCAGCTCAGCGCCTGGACAGGCATCGAGATCCAGAAGCGCCACCGCGAGGCGCTGCACGAGGCGCTCATGTCGGGCGCGATGTCCGCGATCAAGCACGGGCCCAGCGTCGGCCTCGGCACACTGAAAGCCCACGCCATCGCCCACGCGCGCCAGTCCGTGCCGGAGGCGGTCAAGGCGCTGGTGCCGGGCGACGGAGTTCTCGACGCGATCGCGGAACGCTACGTGCGCGACGTATTGCGTAAGCTTGATCGGCCTACACTTGAGTAATCCCGCCCAAGAGTGGGCCGCGGGCGCCTGACCAAGGACGGCTCGAAGCAGACCCTGAGCCGCTTGCGGCGAAGGTCCGGTTCGAGCCCGTTTCGGAAGAAGCAAATTCTCGCTGCGTGCGCTCGCAGCGGCATTCCCGTTGTGGCTGAGCGAATCTTCATGCCGCATCGCAGCTGTGGATCCGGTCGTTCGAACAGTGCGCAGCGGGATCCTCGGGAGCAGCGACCGCTCCGCGAGCCTTTCGGCCGTTCGCGGCGCATACACTGTGTTCGCTGCGCCCCAAACAAAGTTCGGTCTTTTGGGCAGCGCTGACTTTCGCTTCGGGGGCGAGGCGCATCGGGCCAACCCGCGAAATCGGACCTCGTAGGGAGCCGATGTCCAGTCAGGCGCGCAGTCGCAACAGCGATCCGACGCTGTCGCAAAAACTACCGTTTCATGCCCTCAAGTATAGGCAGCAGTGCTCGTCTTGTTGTCTGGATCGGAAAAGTGTAGCCTGAAAGTCATTTGAAATATAAGGATCACCTTGGTGTCCGATTATCCAACTCTTCTCGCCCCGGTGGGAGGCGAGACGACGCTGCTTCCTTCCATTGCTTCGGGTTCTGCGCAAGACGCGGTCGTGACATCATCTGAAGCCGGCGGCTATATTGCCACTTTCGACACGCGCGTTTGGACGTCATTCTTGGATGTTGTTCCTGCCAACAGCCAGCTCTTCGCTCAGGTCTTTGACACCGACGGTGCGGTGGAAGGGGAGACTGCTGTCCTTGATCCCCAACCTGGGCACTGGATCCGCAAACACCTGGCACTCGCCTTGAAAGATGGTGGATATGCCGTGTTCTGGGCCGCGTCCACGAATTATGATGCCTCGCCGCCCGTCTCTCCTCCCATCCCGGAGTTTTCCATCTTTGCTCGATCTATTGACGCCGAAGGTGCGGTCTCTGAAGAGGTAGAGGTCCTGTTTGATTCGCGTCGCGACGCGGAAAACGCCTGGCTTCTTGACGCCGAGATCTTGGAAGACGGACGAGTCGCCGTGCTGTGGAATGATGTCGGTGAAGAGGCCGTTTATCTCGGTCTTGACTTCGCGGCAGAAAATCAGACCGTCAGCATTTATGACCCCAACTTTTCGAGTGTATTGCAGACGATCAGTCTGGAGGATCCTGCCGAACGCCTGACGGCTCTGCGCGACGGGGGCTTCCAAATCAATTGGACCGATGGTGAGTCGTATCGACGCCTTTATGGGACTGACGGGACGGCCTTAGGCGCTGCCGAGCTGGTGCCAACCCTTCCGATCCCGGAACAGGGAACGCGGTTCAGCGTGACCGAGCTCGACAACGGAAACCAGCTGGCCCTCTGGTCAGAGCGCGTGACCGGTTTGCAGGACGAGGTCCGTGCTCAAGTCTACACCTCTGATGGAACAGCTCTCGGAGAGACGATTGAGGTCAACACACCCGCACCCGGCGAGGATCGGCCGTTGAACGCGGTGGCGCTTGACGGCGGGGGTTTTACCGTGGCCTGGCAGGACTGGCAGACCGATAGGTATGGTGCAGTTGTGGTTGTGCAGAGCTTCGGCGCCTCGGGTGAACGTGTTGGGCCTGCCTATTCGATCAGCGGGACCGACGGCAGCAATCGAGGCACTTTGACCCATCTGTCAGACGGAGAGGCCGTGCTGCGATATGGCACTTATCAGTCCGGCTCGACCATGTCTGGAGAGCAGGTCTTGAATTCCAATTTCCTCACGCACCTTGACCTCTTCAATTTTCTTCAGGGAACCCCGGAGAACAACAGACTTACCGCCACGGAGCAGAGTGATATTCTGACTGGCGGTGACGGCGACGACGTTCTTGTTTCTTTTGGCGGGGACGACTTTCTTAATGGCGGCATAGGTGCCGATACAGTCAATGGCGGCGAAGGAAATGATACCCTTATCGGGGGCTTGTCGCCTGATGACGAGAGAGACGTGATCTACGCCGGTGCCGGCAACGATAGCGTCGAGGCGGGCCACGGCAACGATCTGGTCTTCGGCCAGGACGGGAATGACACCATTGCCGGCGGCTTCGGGGTGGATCAGCTGCAGGGTCAGAACGGGAATGACGTGATCACCGGCTCTGCCTTCTCCGATCTCGTGTTCGGGGGCGCGGGCGACGACTTCGTCAACGGCGGTTTCGGTTTTGACCGGATCAACGGCGGTACCGGGGCGGACCGGTTCTTCCACGCGGGTGCGGAGGGTCATGGCTCGGATTGGATCCAGGACTACAACGCGGCGGAGGGCGATGTGCTGCTCTTCGGCGACTCCTCGGCCTCGGTCTCGGATTTCGTCTTGCGCACGAACCACACCGCCTCTCCGGACGGAGAGAGGGCCGGCGACGATGAGGTGCAGGAGGCCTTCGTGAATTACCGCGGGCAGACATTTTGGGCGCTGGTGGACGGCGACGGGCAGAGCTCAATCAACCTGCAGATCGGCGGTGAGGTGTTTGACCTGCTGGCGTGATAGCAAGATCAAGGCGTACTTCGCTTGATGCCAATAAACCCGTGGCTCCAGTGGGATCGTTCACGCTCTGTGTAACAGTGTGGAAAAGCGAATGTTGGGTTTACATTCCCTGGTCTGGCGTAGCCTCGAACGACCGCTTCCGTGATGCGCGCCGCGGCGCACAACCTGTATTGCTGCGGCTGCGAGCTCCTCCATCGTCATGCTGCAACCGCATCGGTTGGTCGCCGATTGACCGGAAAGTCTGCATTCCAGACTTTCAGCTTACAGCCGGCGATGGTCCGCAGGTGACCGAAAGCCGACCGTCGACCTGCCGCGGAGAATGTCCGGAGGAGTGCATTGTGTTGGTCGCGCACGCTTTGTAGGCTTCGTTGCGCGACGGTCCACCACGGCTAGTTTCCGGGCTTCCGACGCATTTCCCCTGAATAAGCAGTTTTGGATGGCACATGTGTGTGCATATGGTTGTGGTGACGGGCGGTCCCGGGTCCGGCAAGAGCAGTGTGATCGACTGCATGGCGCGGCACGGCTTCGCCACGATGCCCGAGGCCGGGCGTGCGATCATTCAGGATCAGGTCAGGCTAGGTGGCGCGGCGCTGCCTTGGGCGGATAGAGCGCTCTTCGCCGAGCTCATGCTGGCTTGGGAGTTGCGCTCGTACCAGGAGGCTCTCGGAAAGGGGGCGCACGTCGTCATGGATCGTGGCATCCCCGACGTGCTGGGGTACCTGACGCTCTGCGGTCTGCCGGTCCCCGCACATGTGCAGAGGGCGGCGGAGCTGCATCGCTACTGCAGGCAAGTCTTCCTCGCTCCGTACTGGGATGAGATCTTCACGCAGGACAGCGAGCGCAAGCAGGACCGCCAGGAGGCCGAGGCAACGGGCCGCGTCATGGCCGAGACCTACACGCGGCTTGGCTACCAGATCGTCGAGCTTCCCCTGGTGGGCGTTCAGGAGCGGGCGGATTTCGTCGCGGCCAGCTTGCGGGACGTGTGAGGTCCACGGACGGACGCCGGCGGCTTGCTTCGCATGCTGAACTGCGCCTCCCGCCGTCAGGCACGCCGTCCGTCAGGCTGCGTCGTAGCGCGCGAAGATCTCGGTCGTGCCGTCCCGGAGCACCAGGTGGACGTCGTAGGCCTCGCGCTGGCTTTCGGGGCCCATGCCGGGCGAGCCGTAGGGCATGCCGGGCACGGCCAGACCGACCGCGTCGGGACGCGTGTCGAGAAGGCGGCGGATGTCGGCGGCGGGGACGTGGCCCTCGATCATGTAGCCGTCGATCCGGCCCGTATGGCAGGAGGCCATCTCGGCCGGGATCCCGCTCTCGAGCTTGTAGCGGCTGAGCGCGACGCCGCGCGCGGGTTCGGACGTGACCGTGAAACCGTTCGCCTCGAGATGTTCGATCCACGCCGAGCAACATCCGCAGTTGGGGTCCTTCAGGACGTGGATCGCGGGGGCGGCGGCGCGTCCGCGGATCGGCAGGAGCGCCGCGAGACCGAACGCGGCCGCGCCGGTCAGGACGGCCCGGCGGGTCATGGTGAGGTGCGACATGGCGAGCTTTCTTTCCGTTGCGTGCCGGGCGCGGATCACGCCCCGCTTGGGTGCAGGCCGAAGCTAAGCGACGGCATGGTCACGCTTCAAGCGCGGTGGCGCCTGTCGCGATCACGTTCCGGTTCACGGGCGCTCTCAGGTCAGCAGCATCCGCGCCGGCATCCAGAGACCCATGCCGATCATCATCAGGTTCTCGGTGAGCGAGACGAAGCCCAGAGGCACGTTGCTGCCGCCGCCGACGCAGGCGCACTTGAGCTCGCGACGGTCCACGTACACCGCCTTGAACACCGACACCGCGCCCACCGTGCCGATGAAGAGCGCGATCGGCGCCGCGATCCAGACGAGCGCGCCCGCGACCATCAGGACGCCTGCAAGCGTTTCGGCGAATGGATAGATCGTGCCGTAGAGCACCCAGCGCACGGCCAGCAGGTCGTAATTCAGGAACATGGTCGAGAAGCTCTCGACGTCCTGCAGCTTCTGCAGGCCGAGCAGAGTCATGGAAATTGCCAGGAACCATTCCAGCGTGCGCAGGGACAGGACCGTGCCGAACGCCACCCAGCTGACCGCGAGGGCCAGGAGAAGGCCGACCGAGAAGATCGCGATCACCGGTCTGTACGTGGTGTCGTCCTTGCCCACGACAGGCTTGCCAAGGTGGGAGCGGACCTCCTCGTAGCCGCCGATGCGGGTGTCGCCGATCCATGTCTGCGGCGTCGTCTTGACGCCGTGGCGCGCCATGAAGGCGTCCTTCTCCTCCTTGGTCTCGAGCCAGTGATCATCGACGGTGTATCCCTCGCGCTCCAGCAGCGCCCTCGTCTTGAGGCCGAAAGGGCAGAGGTGATCGGGCATCACCATCCGGTACAGGGTGGCGGTCTTCTGGACATCGTCGCGTGGCATGGTTGACCTCCGGCAAAAGCACGGCTCCTGCGGGCAGAACAAGCCTCCAGCGCTGGAAGGTTCCCGTCCTGGCAATCTTTCCCGGCTGCCGGAACAGGAGGCGTGGCTGCCTGTTCGGACACGCGACACCGGACACGTACGGGAGCCGACATGATTCCTGAATGGCTGCACCTGTTGTCGATCGTCTCGCTCGCCGCGGGCGGCGCGTGCGCGGTGATCATCGTCGTGGACGAGACGCGGGATCCGCAGCACATGTGGATCATGAACGTGGTCTGGCCGCTGGTCGCGCTCTTCGCCAGCGTGATCGCGCTCTGGGCCTATTTCTCGTATGGCAAGCTCGCCGCGCGAAGCCGCGTCGCCCCGGCCATGGAGCGCGGCGACCCGATGCCCAACAAGGTCGGAACCCCGTTCCCCGGCATGGTCGCCAAGGGCGCCGCGCATTGCGGCAGCGGCTGCGCGCTCGGGGACATCATCGCCGAGTGGCTGGCGTTCCTCGTGCCGGCCGTGGCGATCTGGCTCGGCTGGCAAAGCCTCTTTCCCGAGAAGATGTTCGCGGTCTGGATCCTCGACTACATCCTCGCCTTCGCGTTCGGCGTGGCGTTCCAGTACTTCACCATCAAGCCCATGCGAGGATTATCCGTGGGCCGGGGCCTGGTCCAGGCGATCAAGGCCGACGCCCTGTCCCTCACGGCATGGCAGGTCGGCATGTACGGCTTCATGGCGCTCGCGCATTTCTGGGTCTTCGCGCACCTTCTGGACGCGCGGCTCGAGGTCCCGACGCCCGAGTTCTGGTTCATGATGCAGATCGCCATGCTCTGCGGCTTCGCGACGTCCTACCCGGTCAACTGGTGGCTCATCCGGGCGGGCATCAAGGAGAAGATGTGACGGGGGTGCACCCCGCGCGCCGTGCCGGAAGCGGACCGCGCGCGGGTAGAGGTGATGTGGCGTCTACTCGTCGGCGTGATCCGCGATCCAGGCCTCGAGGAATGCGATCTCTGCCTCCTGCGCGGCGATGATGTCCTCGGCGAGCTGACGCAGGTCCGGATCGCTGCCGTGGTCGAGGACGATCCGCGCCATGTCGATGGCCCCTTGGTGATGGCCGATCATGCCGCGGGCGAAATCGATGTCCGCGTCTCCCGTGAACTCGATGTCCATGGCCGAATGCATGGCGAGGTTCGCAGCGCGATAGGCAGCCGTCGAGGCGGGCTCATCGGCTCTGTCCTGGCCTGCAGCGTGAGAGCCGTGCTCGTCGGCCTCCTTCTCCGCGGTCCCGCCGTGCTGCATCATTCCGCCGTGATCCATCATCTCGTCGTGCGGCATCTTGCCGTGACCGTGGCCGTGTTCGTTCGCGGCGCTCGCGCCGGCAATGCCGCCCGCCAAGACGATGGTCAGCGCTGCCGCGCTCAGAATTTTCCCGGTGACTGTACGCATTTTTCGTTCCTCCAGCGTGGATGCCCTGCAGACATTCGGCGCGCGTACGCGCGGCCGCCGCAGCCATCCGGAACATGGGGATTCCACTTACTGGAAGGTCAAGAAGCCAATGTGGAGCCGCGGGTGAGATCCAAAAGTGACCTCCGCGAAGGGGAATTTGTCCCCAAAGGCGCAGGCTCCGGCGAGCGGCCGGTCTCTCGAATCGGCGGGAACCGGCGTCGACATGTCACCCTCAGCCGCGCGTCATGATCCATTTCCTGACAGCGTTTTTCAGCGTGCCTTGGGCTACCAGCCGCTCGAGCAGCCACTCCTGCAATTCCGACTGGGTGGAGCATTCAGGCGGATTGGCGATCGCCTCTTTCAAGACGGCTTCGACAAGGTCATCTGCTGCCTTGGCATTTTCGGCGTACGCACGGGCCCGAAATCGCAAGAGCAGGAGAATGGTGACCACGTCGACGTTGTCGATGAGCTCGATGTTCTCTGACACGGTAGGCTCGCTTTTCTTTTTATGGTTCTGGCGGCAGCGCGTTGAACAATGGCCGCCGAGCGATGTTCCCTGTACGCCCGCTGGCGGCGGGAATCCAGCGGTCTGCGGCGATTTTCCGGCTCGCCCGTACTCCCCAGATTTTTTCGGCGTAATCTTCGAACGCCATGCGTGCGGGAATTAAGAATCTCGCCAAGCAAGGCATCGTGCCTTGACACCTGGTGCCGGCATGCCCTCCATCACGTGCATTCGATTTGGAAGGACCGACAATGACATCAGGCATTCGAACCCACCGACTTCTCGCCGTTCTGGCAGTTGCATTTTCCGCAGGTCTTGCTGCGCAGGCCAGTGCGCAAGAGGTCATAGGCGAAATCTCCCTGACCCTGGACGGCGAAGACCGCGTCTGGCAAACCCTGCGCAGCACCGACCCCTCGGTCAGTTTCAACACCGGGGTCACGGAATACGGTCCGGTCAAGGACATCAGCATTCAAGGCTACACCGAAGGTGGATCGTACACCGAGGACGTTCTCGCGATCTCCCTGGCGATAATGTCAGGTGGTGGAATGGTCGATCAGACGGTCATGCATGTGCCGGAAAAGATGTCCCAGAGCTGGGTGAACCCGGATGACGAAGAGCTGGTGACGATCGAGCACATTGATGACGAAAGCATTCGCGGTACGGTCTCCGGCCGCTTGTGCTTCATGGACGGCTTCGCGACGCCGATCGAAACCGACAATTGCGTGCCGGTTGAAGGGACGTTCGAAACCGCGCTGCCCCAGGAATAGGGGACGGAGACGGGTCGCCGAAAATCTCTCGTGTTGCCAGGCGGTGACGAGGGACAGGCGAGCGTGGCGGCATGCTGGAATGTGCCGCCACGTGAAAGCCCTCCACCGGATATCCGCGCGTCATGTCGATGATGCCGACTCCATGCGGCACCAGCTTCCAGACGGCCACCAGGGAATGTTCAGACTACTGGCGACACTCAGCGACGGCGCTCACGCGCCGGATGCCCGGTCTGGCCATGGAATGACGTTCTCGGAGTAAGAGACCGGCTCCTGAACAGGCGCCAGTGGGTGGACCTGCCTTGCTTTCTGGGCAGCTTGCCGGAGCGCCTTGTTAACAAGGAAGGTGATTGCGAGGTTGCGCTCATCCGGGCTCATCTCACCACGGTGACGCCGGATTTCGAGTCGATCAGTCCAGAAGATCGACGGTGCTCGTCGCGCTTGTGCGTCTTTTTCTTCATCAAACAGCTCGCTTTCGGTAGCATGCGCGCTGGTCAATCACTCCAAAGGTATTATAAGCGGAAAGGCACGCGCAGGCGATAGAGACGCCGACGTGGCATTCTCAAGCATCAGGTAGATATCCGCATGGACCTAAACGAGTTTTCCAGAGACGAACTCCTTCAGCTTCGGAGAGACATCGACAAGGCGATCAACAATTACGACAAGCGTCGTCGTGCCGAGGCGATGGCGGCAGCGGAAGCCGCAGTCCGCGAAATGGGGTTCACGCTGGCTGAACTGTCCGTTGGCGGATTGGGCGGGCCGAAGAACGCTCCGAAATACCGCCATCCCGAGGACCCCGACTTGACATGGTCGGGGCGCGGGCGAAAGCCGGATTGGTTCACTTCAGCGATCGAAAGCGGAGCCAAGCCGGAGGACATGCTGATCAAGCCGTAGGTCTTTCGACGCCCTGTCTGAGAGTTCAGACAGGGCGGAAACTGCGGCCGTCTCGGCTCCTCTATTCTCTACCGTCTCTTTCTGTTTTCTCGAGCAATTGAGGCAAGATCGGGGCGCAGATGGAAAGCTCGATCGTTGGAGCTATCTGACCTTTCCTAACCGAATGGAGGATGGTCGAATGAGAAATCCGTTTCTTGCTGCTGCAGTGCTGGCGACCCTAGGTGCCGCTTCGGCATCTGCCCAGACGACGTATTCAGGGATGGCAGACACCAATCTGCAGAACGCCTGTCTGACGGCCGCCGCAGCCCATTTCGGCACGACGTCTGTCGGGATCGCCAGTGGCAGTGCGATCCCTGGTGGTATGGCCTACGAAATGAGTGCTGCAGGAAGCGACCGCACGTGGACCTGTCGGGCGATCAGAGGTTCGGCCTACGCGGCGAACTCAAGCCAAGGTCGTTAACCCGGCGGCTCGCCTGGCGAGGCGCAGAAAATAACCGGTGACGTCGAAGGGCGGATCGCTGTTGCCAGGGCTGCTCCAGCCAATCGGAACCCTGCGAAAAACGTTTCCCAGATTCGCGTTTCGTTTCCGATTTTTCCGCCGTGTTCTACGAAGTCTCTAGGAAACGCTTTCCACACGATTTCAATATCATAGCCGCCACATCACCTCGTTTACACCGAGATTGTCGGCGGTTCGAGCCCGTCACGACCCACCAGTCATTTCGGTCGCGCGAGAACCGCGGTATTCGGGCTGCCCTTGGAGGGAAGCGCGCCGCACCAGCGCGATATTTCTTCGGGCATGCCTTGTACAATCCTCGCGGGTACCGATCTTCCCACGGCGGGCCGGGCCCCTCTGACGGCGGGTGATCGCCGTGATGTCGGACCGCATCTCATGGCCCGGTGTTCCATCCGCATTTCCGCGAGACGATCCTCGGGCCGAAGCATGATGAGGTCAGCTTCGTGGAATTTCTGCTCGTTCTCTTTCTCGGCAAGCCGCTCTGGATG
>NZ_JAME01000060.1 GCF_000521865.1 Roseivivax isoporae LMG 25204 | reverse complement strand
CGGCCGGCAGCGCCAGCGCGAGAGAGATTGCGGCACCGATCGCGGCGGCGGATGGGTTCGGAACGTCGGCCACGGCGGCATCCTCTCTGTACGTAACGTCCTCCGGGCGTCCCCGGGTCGGGATCAGACAAGCACGTTTCGCCGGGCGATCCAATCAACTCTGGATTGCCGAACGAGTCCTTGCCCACAGCCGTGACGGTGCGGCGACAGTGCCGCGCCCCGAGTCCGACAGTGCCGCGCCCCGAGTCCGCGGGCGCCCGGCCCGGCTTTACGTAGGGGCCGGGTTTTTCTTCGCGTTTCAACAGCATTTACGCTTCCGCTAACGCGAATCCGGCGATACGGTCCGGGCACTTGCGATCCGCGCGGGCAGGGATCCGACAGGGGCCCGCGCAAGAAAAAACAGGGAGGACATGCATGGATCGTCGTTCGTTTCTCAGGACGTCCGCGGTGGGGGGAACCGCCGCGGCCGCATCGACGCTGGCGGCACCGGCCTACGCGCAGGGCAACCGCACCCTGACGCTCGTCACCACGTGGGGCCGCGGCCTTGCGGGGGTGCACGACAGCGCGCAGTACTGCGCCGACGCCATCACCGCGGCGACAGACGGCCAGTTGACGGTCGACCTCAAGGCGGCGGGCGAACTGGTGGGCGCATTCGAGGTGTTCGACGCGGTCTCGGCCGGCCAGGCCGACATGTACCACGGCGTCGACTACTACTTCGTCAACCAGCACCCGGCCTACCAGTTCTTCGCCTCGCTGCCCTTCGGCATGACCGCGCAGGAGCTGAACAACTGGTACTACCATGACGGCGGGTTCGAGCTGCACAACGAGCTCGGCCAGATCTTCGGCCTGAAATCGTTCCTCGCCGGCAATACCGGGCCCCAGTCGGGCGGCTGGTTCCGGCGCGAGATGAACAGCCCCGAGGACTTCAACGGCCTGAAGTTCCGCATGCCTGGCCAGGGTGGCGAGGTGCTGGGCAAGCTCGGCGCGAGCGTCCAGAACCTGCCCGGCGGCGAGGTGTACCAGGCGCTCGCTTCCGGCGCGATCGACGGTACCGAGTGGATCGGTCCCTGGGCCGACGAGAAGGCGGGATTCCAGGAGATCACCAAGATCTATTACACCGCGGGCTTCCACGAGCCGGGGCCGGGCCTGTCGCTGGCCGTGAACCTCGAGGTCTGGGAAAGCCTGTCGCCTGCCCACCAGGCGGTCGTCGAGCAGGTGGCCACCGCGTCGAACAACTGGACGCTGGCGATCTTCATGAAGAACAACGCCTCCGCGCTGCAGCGCCTGCAGAGCTCGGGCGTGACCGTGCGGGAATTCTCGGACGAGATCTGGGACGCCTTCGGCACCGCCGCGACCGAGGTCTACCAGCAGTACATGGGTGACGAGCTCTACAAGAAGATCTTCGACAGCTACCAGGCATCGATGCGCGACTCCGCCGGCTGGATCCAGCGCTCCGAGGGCGCGTTCAGCCAGCAGCGCAACCGCATCATCGGCGTCTGATCTTGTGATATGATCGGAAGGGCGGCGTCCCGCGAGGGGCGCCGCCCGGGCGCATCCGCGCGCGGATGCACGTCGTGTTCAGACAGGTCGAGGGCACATGGAAGAGGACGGTGCGACGCAGGGCTTCTGGCTCTTCGAAGGGGTGTGGTTCGTCATCAGGAACATCGCGCTGGCGTTCTGGCACGTCGGCTACGCGATCACCCATCCCGGGCTCTGGCTCGACTGGTCGAACAGCGAGGCGATCATGCGGGTCGTCTATTACGGCGGCTCGGTCGAGTTCTTCTTCGTGGCCTTCACCACGTTCCTCGTGATCGCCATCGCGGGCTTCTACAACAACCGCTTCCTGTGGGGGGTGGTGCGCGGGCTCGAGGGCTTCGCCAACACGCTCGGCCGCGTGGTCGCGTGGTTCGGCCTGATCATGGTGCTCCAGCAGGTCATCATCGTCTTCATGCAGCGGATCTTCGCGCGCTCGTCGATCTCCCTCGGGCTCGGCATCCCGATCGAGTTCGACATCTCGTGGTGGTCCGAGGAGCTCAAGCTCTACAACGCGATGATCGTGGCGCTCTGCCTGTCCTACACCTTCGTGCAGAAGGGCCACGTGCGGGTGGACCTCGTCTATTCCGCCGTGAGCTTCCGCACCAAGCGGGTGATCGACATGGCCGGGTCGATGCTCTTCATGCTGCCTCTGGCGGTGCTGATCTGGATGTATTCCTGGTTCTTCCTCTGGCGGCACCTGATCGTGCCCAACCCCTCCGCCTCGGAGCCGCTGGAGCGGCTCCTGATGAAGGCGCGGGCGCTGCGCTGGAACGTGGAGACCATCGGCTTCAGCCCCAACGGGTTCACGGCCTACTTCCTCTTCAAGGTGCTGCTCGTGGCGATGACGGGCCTCATCTTCCTCCATGCCTGGGCATTCTTCTTCCGCTCGTATCTCGAGTGGAAGGAAGGACCCGAGAGCGAGGACAAGTATCTCGACAAGGACGTGCTGGACGCGCCGGATACCGGCGGTCACCAGCACGCGGAAATCTGACCGGCGGGGACGGAAAATGCTGTTCGGACTTGATGGCGTAGAGCTGGGGCTCATCATCGTCTTCGTCACGCTGTTCGCGGCGATCCTTTCGGGGTTTCCGGTCGCGTTCGCCATCGGCGGCGCCGCCGTCATCTCCTTCGCGATCATCGCGGTCCTCGACAGCGCGGGGCTCCTGATCCACCAGGCCATCGACCGCTCGTCCGAGGCCTACTCGGCGCTGGTCGGGCAGGGCATCCGGTCCGAGACGATCACCATCTTCCGGTATCCCGACCTGCCGCGGGTCGGGGAGGCGCTGTTCGAGAACGGCTGGCAGACGGCGCTCGACCGCAACGTGTCGTTCATCACCAACCGCATCAACGAGCGCGTTCTGGCAGGCCCGTCCATCGAGACGCTGCTCGCGGTGCTGATGTTCGTGCTCATGGGCATCGTGCTCGAGCGCTCGAAGATCGCGAACGACCTCCTGACCACCATGGCGCGTGTCTTCGGCCCGCTCCCGGGCGGGCTCGCCGTGTCGATCGTGGTGGTGGGGGCCTTCCTCGCGGCGTCGACCGGCATCGTCGGCGCGACGGTGGTGACCATGGGGCTCCTCGCGCTGCCCACGATGCTGCGGGCGGGCTATTCGCCCGAGCTGTCCACCGGCGTCATCGCCGCGTCGGGCACGCTCGGCCAGATCATCCCGCCGTCGATCGTGATCGTGCTTCTCGGCACGCTCGCGGGCGACCTCTACGCCGCGAGCCAGGAGACCCGCGCGCAGCTCGCGGGCTGCACCGACGCGCTGACCTTCCTCGGGGAACCGGCCGTCGTTTCGGTCGGCACGCTGTTCCAGGCGGCGCTTCTTCCCGGCATCCTGCTGGCTCTGCTCTACGCGATCTACGCGTTCGGCTTCGCGCTCCTGAACCCGTCGAAGGCGCCGCCGGTCTCGCTCGGCTCCACCCGCGGCGAGGTGGTGACGCGCAGCGAGGCGCTGACCTGGTACCTCTTCGTGCCGGTGGGCATCCTGGCGGGCGCGCTGCTCATGGGGCAGGTCAACCTGATCGGCAGCCAGTCCACCGATGTCAGCAGCTTTTCCGCCGCCGGCCAGACCGCGTCGCTGCGCACCAACGTGTCCGAGGAATGCCAGGCGTCCATGATCGACCTGCACGGCCAGGCCGCGTGGGATCGCGCGGTCGAGGAGCAGGCCGCGATCGACGCCGCGGGCGGCGTCGAGGAAGTGCACCGCCTGACGCCCGAGGAGATCGAGGCGGCGCGGGCGCAGCAGATCGCGGACGCGGCGCCCATCGGCGGCGGCATCGCCGCATTCGCCATCATGATCGGGCTCGTGCTGTCGCTCGGGCGCGGCGTGGCGCCGAGTGCGGACCCGCGGCCGCTGATCGCGGGCGCGGTGGGCGTGCTCCTGCTGCTCGCGGTCGACGTGCTGATCCTCGGG
The DNA here is from genome assembly GCF_000521865.1 of Roseivivax isoporae LMG 25204. Lineage (GTDB taxonomy): Bacteria > Pseudomonadota > Alphaproteobacteria > Rhodobacterales > Rhodobacteraceae > Roseivivax > Roseivivax isoporae. The sequence continues at coordinate 7,459 of NZ_JAME01000060.1, read as the reverse complement.
CCGTCCACCTCGGCCGGGGCGACGGTGCTCTGGATCGCGCTGCCGCTCGCCATCGCGTTCTACGGCTGTCGCCACGCCGCCATTCGGATGGGGCGCAACGACCTCATCCGGGTGGTCTTTCCGCCGCTCGTGCTGATCGTCGCGGTGCTTGGCTCGATCCTCGGCGGGATCACCAATCCGACGCCCGCGGCGGCCCTCGGCGCGGCGGGGGCGATCGTGCTCGCCGCCTACCGCAAGCTGCGCGAGCAGGGCCGCGACCCGTGGATCGTCACGTGGTCCACGCTGGCGCTCGTCCTGATGATCCTCATCGGCGTGAACTTCGACCTGCGCGTGAACGTGTCCGAGGTGCGCTTCGAGACGTGGATCGCGTTCCTCGTGGCCTACGGCGCCTTCCTCTTCGCGCTGTTCGGGCTGCTCTACTCCTGCTGGGTGCTCTTCGCCTCGGGCGTGCTCACGCCCGCGGTGCGCGAGACCGCCAAGGTCACGTCCATGGTGTTCACCATCCTCGTGGCCTCGCAGCTTCTGAACCTCGTGGTGATCTCGTTCGGGGGCGAACACTACATCCAGCAATTCCTTCAGAGCTTCGACAACGAATTCAAGGTCTTCCTGATCGTCATGCTCGTGCTGTTCGTGCTGGGCTTCGTTCTGGACTTCCTCGAGATCATCTACATCGTGGTGCCGATCGTGGGCCCGGTGATCTACGGCGGCGCGTTCGACCCGAAATGGGTCACCATCATGATCGCGGTGAACCTGCAGACCTCTTTCCTGACGCCGCCCTTCGGCTTCGCGCTGTTCTACCTGCGGGGCGTCGCGCCGGCCTCGGTCACGACCGGGCACATCTACCGCGGCGTCGTGCCCTTCGTCCTGATCCAGGTGCTGGGCCTGCTGATCCTGTGGTTCTTCCCGGGCATCGTGACGATCGTGCCGGACCTCATCTCGAACTGACGGCGGCCCGCCCGCCCGGCATCAGGTCCGGGCGGGCGGCGGCGCGTCACTCGGGCGTCTCCTCCCACCACCACACGTCGGGGTGGAAGTTGATGAAATCGCCGTAGATGGGCAGCGTCTCGGGATAGCGCAACTCCTTCACGTGGGCGATGCGGCTCTCCTGGAACTGGTAGACCGGGATCACGTAGCGCCCCGTCGTCAGCGCGCGGTCGAGCGCGCGGGTCGCCGCCACGAAATCGTCGTTCGTCTCTGACCCGAGGATCGCGTCGATCATGGCGTCGATCGCGGGGGATTTCGCGCCCATGAGATTGCGCGAGCCGGGCGCGTCCGCGGCTTCCGACCCCCAGTAGAGCTTCTGCTCGTTGCCGGGGGACAGCGACAGGCCGCGGGTGTACCACGTCATGTCGAAGTCGAAGGTGTTGGTGCGCTCGTTGAACTGCGCGCTGTCGACGAGCGTGATGCGCGGCGTGATGCCCATGCGCTTCAGCGCCTGCGCGAAGAGGTCGATCATCGACGCGGCCTCCGGGCTGCCCTGCGGCAGCAGGATGTCGAAGCCGAAGGGCACGCCCTCGGGCGTCATCATCACGCCGTTCTCGACGGTGTAGCCGGCCTCCTCCATGCGCGCCATGGCGATGCGCAGGTTCGAGCGGTTGCGCGCCGTGCCGTCGCCCTCGGGAAGGGCGTAGCCGTCGAGCGCGCCGGGCAGGAGGTCGTCGGCATGGGGCTCGAGCAGCTCGCGCACGCGCCCCTCGGCCGCGCCGTGGTCCATTCCGAGCATCGAGTTCGAGAAATACGACGTGATACGCGGCTGCCGACCGCCGGTCATCGTGCCGTTGATGAACTCGAAGTTGAAGGCGTGCAGCATCGCGTCCCGCACCCGCCAGTCGTCGAAGGCGTCGCGGCGCGTGTTCATCACGAAGCCGGTGATGCCCGACGGGCGCTCATGCGGGATCTCGGACAGCACGATGTCGCCGCGCTGCACGGCCGGGAAATCGTACTGCGTTTCCCATTTCTCGGCGTTCGTCTCGCGCAGCGACGTGATCTGACCGGACTTGAACGCCTCGAACAGCACCTGCGCGTCGCCGTAGAACTCCATCCGGATCTCGTCGAGGTTCGCCTGGCCGCGCATGAAGGGCAGGTCGCGCCCCCAGTAATCGGCATCGCGGGTCAGCGTGACGGAGCGTCCGGGCTCGAAGTCCGAGATGACGTAGGGCGCCGTGGTGACCGGGATCACGTCGAGGCCTGATTCGCCGAAATCGCGCCCGTCCCACTGCGCCTTCTTCAGGATGGGCCGCATCCCGATCAGCAGCGCCAGTTCCGGGTTGTCCTCGGAGAACGTGAAGCGGACCTTGCCGGGGCCCGTCTGTTCCATCGAGGCGACCTGGTCCCAGGTGGACAGATAGCGCGGGTGGCCGACCGTCCCGAGCGTCTCGTAGGACCACATGACGTCCTCGACCGTCACCGGGCTGCCGTCCGAGAACCGCGCTTCGGGGCGCAGGGTGAACTCGACCCAGGACCGGTCGGGGCCCACCTCGATCGATTCGGCCAGCAGCCCGTAGAGCCCGAAAGGTTCGTCGTAGTTTCGGCCCATCAGGCTTTCATAGGCCAGAAAGCGCAGCTGCCAGGGCGGCGTGCCCTTCAGAATATGGGGGTTGAGGCTGTCGAAGCTGCCGACCTCGCCCACCACGATGCGCCCGCCCTTGGGGGCGTCGGGGTTCGCGTAGGGCAGCGACTCGAAGTCTGGGGGCAGGGCCGGCTCGCCGTACATGGCGATTCCGTGCTGCGGGTCCGCACCCGCCGCGGCGGCCGCCGCGACGAAGGCCCCGACGGCCACGCCGCGCCTCAGGCGGTGGAAACAAGCCTTCGTCATCTGCACGACACTCTCCGTCTGCCCTTGTTTTGTTCTGCCACGTCTCTACCGGGACCGTCGTGCCCGATCAAACTTTTAGCTTGGCTTCCTGATGTGATGGGTCTATGTTCGACGTACTGCTCGATAGGTTTCTTGCCTGTATGAAACCTGCCTCAATAACTGAACGCCGGCCTCGTGCCGGCGTTTTTTTTGCGCTTCGGGCTGCGCCCCTCCCTGATCCGCGCCGGGCTTGCGCTTTCGCCGCCATGCAGCGAAGCTTGCCGCGGCTGCACAAAGGGAGCTTTCCATGTCGCTCAAGGGCAAGACCGCAATCGTCACCGGATCGAATTCGGGCATCGGCCTCGGGGTGGCGCGCGAGATGGCGCGTGCCGGCGCCGATGTCGTCCTGAACTCCTTCACCGACCGCGACGAGGATCACAAGCTGGCAGAGGAGCTGGCGGCGGAATTCGGCGTATCGGCGCGCTACATCCAGGCCGACATGTCCAAGGGCGCGGATTGCAGGGCGCTGATCGAGACGGCCGGGCGCTGCGACATCCTCGTCAACAACGCGGGCATCCAGCACGTGGCGCCGATCGAGGACTTCCCCGTCGACAAGTGGGACGCGATCATCGCGATCAACCTCACCTCGGCGTTTCACACCACCGCGGCGGCGCTGCCGATGATGCGCAAGGCTGGCTGGGGGCGGGTGATCAACATCGCCTCGGCGCACGGGCTGACCGCCTCGCCCTACAAGTCCGCCTACATCTCGGCCAAGCACGGCATCGTCGGCATGACCAAGACCGTCGCGCTCGAGACCGCGAAGGAGCCGATCACCGCGAACGCCATCTGCCCGGGCTACGTGCTGACCCCGCTCGTCGAGGCGCAGATCCCCGACACCGCGAAGAAGTACGACATGACCGAGGAGGAGGTGAAGGAGAAGGTCATCCTGGAACGCCAGCCCTCCAAGGAATTCGCCACGGTGGAACAGATCGGCGGTACCGCCGTGTTCCTGTGTTCGGATGCCGCCGTGCAGATCACCGGGACCACGATCAGCGTGGACGGCGGCTGGACCGCGCTCTGACCGGCGCCCACCGTCTTGCCAGCCGCGCCCGGCCGCTCTAGGGCGGGCGCATCCTTCCGACCCGCTGAACGGAGTGCGACCGGACGATGACCGACAGACGGACCTTCCTCGGCATGGGCGTGGCCGCGGCCGCCCTGGCCGCATGGCCGCGCGGGGCGCGCGCGGCGCTCGACCCCCGGCCCGGCGACTGGCGGCAGTTCCGGATCACCACCGATGTCACGCTCGCCCCGGGCGCCGAGGCGCAGGTCTGGCTTCCGGTGCCCTCGGTCGACGAGCCGGGCTGGATGCGCGCGGGCGAGGCCGCCTGGACCGGCAACGCCGACGAGGCGGAGTTCATGGTCGACCCGGTGCACGGCGCGCGCTTCCTGCGGGCGCGCTGGGGGGCCTCGGAGGCGGCCGACCGCACGCTGAGCCTCGATGCGGGCGTCGCGACACGTGATCGCGCCACCGATTTCGGCGTGGTTCGCGAGGTGGCGCCGCTCGCGCCGTCGGCGCGCGCGCTCTACACCGCGCCCACCGACCTCATCCCGACGGACGGCATCGTCGCCGAGACTGCGGCACGGATCACCGCGGGCCTCGAGGGCGACGCCGACAAGGCGCGCGCGATCTACGACTGGATCGTCGAGAACACTGCCCGCAACCCCGAGACCCGCGGCTGCGGGCTCGGCGACGTGGCCTCGATGCTGGCCATGGGCGACCTGACGGGCAAGTGCGCCGACCTCAACGCGCTCTTCGTCGGGCTCGCGCGCGCGGCGGACCTGCCCGCGCGGGACGTCTACGGCATCCGCGTCGCGCCGTCGTCCTTCGGCTACAAGAGCCTCGGGGCCGGATCGCCGGACGTCACGAAGGCGCAGCATTGCCGCGCCGAGGTGTGGCTCGAGGCCCATGGCTGGGTGCCGGCCGATCCCGCCGACGTGCGCAAGGTGATGCTGGAGGAACCCCCCGGCGACCTCGGGCTCGATGACCCCAAGGTGGCGGCGGCGCGGGCCGCGCTCTTCGGCGCGTGGGAAGGCAACTGGGTGGGCTACAACTTCGCCCATGACGTGGCGCTGCCGGGCGCCCGGCAGGACCCCGTGCCATTCCTGATGTACCCGCAGGCCGAGATCGGGGGCGAGGCGCTCGATCCGCTCGCGCCCGACACGTTCCGCTACGCCATCACGGCGCGCGCGCTCTAGGCTCCGGACGGGCGCCGCGCGGGGACGCGGGCCGCCCGCGGTGTCCCCCCGCGCCGCGGCTGGCCTTTCCGCGCGCGTGGGCCTATGCCGGGTGCCGGACCGCCAGCAGGGAGGGGCCATGCCGCCCGACGCCGCCACCGCATCCCGGACCCGCGAGATCGCGCGCGAGGAGCGCCGCTCGGGCCTCCGGACCATCCGCAAGGTCGCGCCCTATCTCTGGCCCGAGGGCCAGTCCTGGGTGAAGCGGCGCGTGGTGCTGGCGGTGCTGCTCCTCGTGATCGCGAAGCTGGTCGCGGTCGGCACGCCGCTCTTCTACAAGGCCGCGGTGGACGCGCTGAGCACCGGCGAGATGACGCCGGCCTGGGCGCTCGGCGCGGGCGCGGTCGGCCTGACGCTGGCCTACGGCATGGCGCGGCTGATGAATTCGGGCTTCCAGCAGCTGCGCGACGGCATCTTCGCGCGGGTGGGCCAGCGGGCGCTGCGACGCCTCGCGCTCGAGACCTTCACCCACATCCACCACCTGTCGCTGCGCTACCACCTGACGCGGCGCACCGGCGGGCTCAGCCGCATCATCGAGCGGGGCGTGAAGGGGGTCGAGTTCCTCCTGCGGTTCCTGCTGTTCTCGATCGGGCCTCTGGTCCTTGAGCTCGTGCTGATCGCGGTCGTGCTCTTCGTGCTCTTCGACGTGTGGTACCTGGTGGTCGTGGCGCTGACCATCGTGCTCTACGTCTGGTTCACCTTCGCGGTGACCGAATGGCGGGTGAAGCTGCGGCGCGAGATGAACGCCCAGGACACCGACGCGAACCAGAAGGCGATCGATTCCCTGCTGAACTACGAGACGGTGAAGTATTTCGGCGCCGAGGCGCGCGAGGCGGCGCGCTACGACCGGGCGATGCAGTCCTACGAGCGCGCCGCGGTGCGCACCGCGACCTCGCTTGCCTTCCTGAATTTCGGGCAGGCGCTGCTCATCACCGGCGGCCTCGTCGCGGTGATGGTGATGGCGGCGGTGGGCGTGCAGTCCGGCGCGCTCACCGTGGGCGATTTCGTGATGGTCAATGCCTACATGATCCAGATCACCATGCCGCTCAACTTCCTCGGGACGGTCTACCGCGAGATCCGGCAGAGCCTGACCGACATGGGCGAGATGTTCGAGCTTCTCGAGCAGCCGCGCGAGGTCACCGACCGTCCCGGCGCCGGGACGCTGCGCGTCTCGCGCGGCGAGGTCGTGCTCGACAACGTGCATTTCGGCTACGATCCCGAACGGCCCATCCTGCGCGGCGTATCGCTGCGCGTCGGCGCGGGGCAGAGCGTGGCGCTCGTCGGCCCGTCTGGGTCGGGGAAGTCCACGGTCGGGCGGCTCCTGTTCCGGTTCTACGACGTGCAGGAGGGCGCGATCCGCATCGACGGGCAGGACCTGCGCGACGTGACGCAGGCCAGCCTGCACGCGGCGATCGGCGTGGTGCCGCAGGACACCGTGCTCTTCAACGACACGATCCGCTACAACATTGCCTATGGCCGCGAGGGCGCGCGCCAGGACGAGATCGAGAGCGCCGCACGCGCCGCGCAGATCCACGATTTCATCGAGAGCCTGCCGGACGGCTACGACACTCAGGTGGGCGAGCGCGGGCTCAAGCTCTCGGGCGGCGAGAAGCAGCGCGTGGGCATCGCGCGCACGCTGCTCAAGGATCCGCCGATCTTGCTGCTGGACGAGGCGACGAGCGCGCTCGACACCGAGACCGAGCAGGGCATCCAGGAGGCGCTCCGCCGCGCCGCCGAGGGCCGCAGCGTCCTGACCATCGCGCACCGGCTGTCCACCGTCGCCGACGCGGACCGGATCGTGGTCCTCGAGGCGGGCCAGGTGGTCGAGAGTGGCAGCCACGCGGAGCTTCTGGCGCGGCAGGGCCGCTATGCCGGTCTCTGGGCGCGGCAGGCCGCGGAGCGGGACGAGGACGCGGCGTGAGCGCAAAGCGCCGGGCCGATGCGCGCGCGGCGGGGGCAGGAGCCTCCGGCGGGGATATTTGCGCCAAGAAGAAGCCGGGGCGGAGGGCCGGGTATGGCGCGTGAGGCGCATCCCGAGACGCCCGACGGGCGCTACTTCGTCGCCAGGGAACGGCTCTGGCGGAAGACCGATCCGCGGCTCGACGACAGCGCGCGCCGGGCGGCGGTCAAGGCGCTGATGCGGGCGCGCCGCGCGGTGGCGCAGGCGGCCGACGCGGAGGAGGAGGCCCGCGCGCGGGCCGAGGTCGACGCGGCAAAGCGCCGGCTCGGGGAGCGCGGGCCGGTCTGGTGGGACGACGGCGCACCCGACGAGGGCGGCCGGCACCCGGCGAACTCGCGCTACGCCGCGTGGTGGGCGGCGCTCTCGCCCGAGGAGCGCGCCCGGGGCGCGTGAGCGCTCACTCGGCGGCG
>NZ_JAME01000059.1 GCF_000521865.1 Roseivivax isoporae LMG 25204 | reverse complement strand
GCGTGGAGTTTTTCAACACCATCAGCCCAAACTGACCACCGCGCCGGAGCCATAGTTCGCAGGCGCGGCAAAGCATCGCCCGCCGGGGACGGCCCAGACCGGCCGCTGGAAGGGCGGCGCGCGGCTGCGGCGCAGCTAACCCGAACCGGTCATTCGTGGCAACGTGCAGCATCGTCTGGCCGCCCAACATTGGCGGTGCGAACGGAGCAACTGGTCAAGTGTCTTCGCGCGGCTGGTTCGATAAAGGGATCCCAAGCGTCAAACGGGCCCGAAACCCGCCTCGTTCCAGGTTCGTAAGGCTCAGGCCGCCCCCGATCTGTTCCATCAGGGCCTTTGCGATGGCAAGGCCAAGGCCGGCGCCACCTGTATCCCGCGACCGCGATCCTTCGATCCGGGTGAAGGGGCTGCTCATCTCGTCGAGGAACGCGTCGGGCACGCCCGGACCTGCGTCGACCACATCGATGGCGACGGTGGCGGGATCGACCCATGAAACGGCGATGGACGCCGACCCGGCATAGCGCAGCGCGTTGTCGACGACGTTGTTCAGCACGCGTGTCAATTCCGGTGCCGCGATGTCGGCGGTGATCGCGGCGGACGGCGTCGTGGCGTGAACGGCGTCGCCCACATCCCGGCGACGGGCGGCGAACTCGGTCAACCACTCGGTCAGGTCCACCCGGGTGAACTCGGGCTTCTCGTGAGAGGCTTCGCCCAGCAGCAGCGTGTCGTCGATCAGCCGCGACATATCCTCGATGTCCCGGGCATTCTTTTCCCGTTGCACGTCGTCCTCGATGAACTCGTTCCGCATCCGCAGTCGGGTCAGATAGGTCCGCAGATCATGCGCGATCGCGGCCAGCGTCGTGGTCTGTTCGGTCATCGCGCGCGCGATCCGAGCCCCGGCAAGATTGAGCGCCGACGCCAGTTCGCGCACCGGCCTTGGGCCTGTTTCGGGCAGCGGCTGCAGACCGGCCGCCGTGTTCGCACGCTCCACGAAGGTTCGCGACGCGCGGGCAAGCTGTTCGAGCGGGCGGGCATAGGACAGGCTCGCCCAGGTCATCAGCCCGATCAGGACGACGCTCAGGACCCCGACCGCAAGCGTCACGCCATACGAGCCGACAAGCCGCCGGTATTCATCGCCGCCAGACACGACAAGGCCCGCCCCGTCGGCCAGCCGCATCACGATAATGATGTCGTCGGAAAGGGTCGTGGGGCGCAGAAGGCCCGTACGCAAGCCGTTGCGATGGAAGACGCTGAAGGGCCTTTCGTCCAGCACGCCCTGATACAGCGATATGATCGGCACGAAGACCGGCGCGGGGTTTTCGACCGGCGGGGTGTCGTCGAACCGCGCGCTGAGCGAGAATTGCAGAAGCGGAGAATTGAGCGCGGCCAGTGCCGTGGGTCGCGTCTGTGGGTCCAGTTCGTCCATCAGGCGGGCGGCGGCGGCGGCCTGACGGACCACCGGGGGGCCCGCAAGGCTGGCGTCAAAGTCGGTGGCCGACCAGCGCATCGCGACGGCGAGGGAGATGTTGACCAGCGCCAGCGCGAATATCGTCAGGACAAGGGTGCGCAAACCCAGCCTGCGCAGGCCGGTAAACAGCGCGGTCCACGGCAGGCGGGCGTTGGGGCGGGTCGTCAAGTCATGGTCTCCCGCCGCCCGTCCGCGCGACGTCCGCGGCGAATAGGTAGCCTTCGTTGCGGACGGTCGTGATGAAGTCCGCGCCACCATGCGCCGACAGCTTTCTGCGCAGGCGCGAAAGCTGGACATCGATGGCACGGTCGAATGCCTCCGCGTCGCGACCCCGTGTCAGGTCAAGAAGCGTGTCGCGGCTCAGGACGCGCCGGGGGCGGCGGGCAAGCTGGGTCAGCAGCGCGATTTCGCCGGAGGACAGCGACACCAGCGTCCCCGAGGGCGCGGCAAGGCGCCGGCCATCGACATCGAGGATCCATCCCTCGAACGACAGGATCTCGCGCGGGTCGGGGTCAGGCGACACCGCGGGCACGACCGGCTGGCCCGCATCCGCGGGGCCGAGCGTCCGGCGCCGCAGGATGGCGCGGATGCGCGCGACAAGCTCGCGCGGGTTGAAGGGTTTCGCGAGGTAGTCGTCCGCCCCGACCTCGAGCCCGATGATCCGGTCGACGTCTTCGCCTTTCGCCGACAGCACCAGAACGGGCAGGCCCGGCGCGACCCGCCGACAGATCGAAAGCCCGTCCTCGCCCGGCATCATCAGATCAAGCACCACCAGATCCGGCGCGAAGGCGATCCGCCCTGCGTCGAATGCGCGCCCGTCGACGAAGCCGCGCGGCGCGAACCCCTCCCGTTCGAGGTAGGCCACGACGAGGGTGCGGATTTCATGGTCGTCCTCGACGACGGCAATGCGGATGGGCGGATCCGCGACGGGTGGCGTGGGTTCGCGCATGGATCGGGGCCTTGGGTTTCTGTTCCTCGGGTCTGACCGGTTTGCGCCCGGCGCGCGATGTGGCGGACCTTAGGGGCATTTTGTTTCCCGGGCATTTCTTGTTGCAACATGTTGCAACAAGAAACCGCAATTTTCCTTGCCCGTGAAACCTTTCGGAAATCGGGGAGAAAAAGACCGCTGCGATCTTCCTCCCTGTTCACGAAACGCATGCCAGCCGGCGATGCCTTTCCAACCCAAGAAGGAATGAAGACATGAAAACCCGTTCGAAGACCACGCCCCGTGGGGTCTTGTCGAGATCCATGGTTGCCCTGATGGCGGGCGCGGTTGCCCTGGCCGTGCACATGCCGGGGCCTGCAGAGGCGCAGGGCTTCGGCTTTCGCGCCGGGGGCGCGTCCGGCCAGAACGGCGCCGTGGCGGGCTCGCGCGGCGCGATTTCCAACGGACAGGGCGGCTTCGCCGCGGGGCGCACTATTGCGATCGGCGACGGGCAGGGCAACGGTGCGTTCGGACGTCGCTTCGCGGTGGGCGACGGACAGGGCAACGACACTGCCGGGTCGGGCGGATGTGCCGCCCACGGCGGCGCCGCGGGGTGCCGAGGCCGAGCCGCGACCTGGGGGCCGGATGGCACGTTCAGCGGCCGGGCCGCAACCGAGATCACCGGCGCGAACGGCGCCGTCAGCGGCGCCCGGTCCCTCGACCGCGACGCGGACGGCACCTGGAGCGGCGAGAGCGCGCTCGACGCCTCCGGCGAAAGCGGTGGCTACAGCGGGTCCGCCAACCTCGACGATGGCGCGGCTTCGCGCAACGCGACCTATTCGGGAGCAGCGGGCCAGTCCGTAAACGTCGTAGGCAGCTACGAGGCCGGAAGCGGCGGGACACGGTCCGTGGACTGCATCGATGCAAGCGGGACAACGGTGTCGTGCCCTTGATCCATCACAAACCGAAACACACCGGAAGGAAAACGCATATGACACGCCTCGCAACCGGCTTCCTCGCCCTTGTCGGCTTCTTCGTGCTGCCTGTGCTTGGGGTGCAGGCGCAGACCCTCTCCGACGCACAGCGCCGATTGCTGCAGGAAAACATGATGCAGGCCGATGCCAACAGCGATGGCATGCTCGACCGCAGCGAATTCGAGGCGTTGATCCGGCTGAATGCCGAGGACGACCTCGGACGGGCCGCGATGATCGTGCAGGCCGACCGGTTCGGCGCCGCCTTCGCGCGCATCGATGGAAACGGCGATGGCGTCGTGACCGCGACAGAGCTGCAGGCGATGGCGCAGCGCTTGCGAGGCTAAGCGGCATCGCGCGCGGGGCGATCCGCAGCGCCCGGTCCCATCGGGCGTACGAGGACGGACATATCCCGTCGGCGACGTCAGACCCGAAAGATGCGTCCCGCCGGCCCGGCCCCCAGATCCGGCGACCGGCGGGCGCGCCATTTGCACCGCAATCTGCGACAGCCATAAATCGGAGTGACCCCGATAGAGTTTCGAAAAGAACCCCTCCTCATGCTCGGCGCCGGCGTCGCCGTCAAATCGCAGATGCGGGCCTGCACATCTCGATCGACGAGGTGCGAGTGCAGCGTATCCTGTCGAACGCGGTCCTTGCGATCGCTGCCACCAGCGCGGTCCCACCACGCTTCCGGAAGACGGCCATGTGGCCGGAGCCATCGGCCACACGGAACTGAATCTCGGTTTCGTCGCCGTGTCCGGGCTCGAGAACCCTGTGAACGGCGAACACGGCGCACCGCTCTTCGCATTCATGGCGCTAGTCTCTGGCTTCCATACCTGCGGGCCGATTGCATGCGAAGGCGGGCCCGTGTCCACCAATGGACCATCGGCCTCGCGGCAGGTGCGCGGGTAAGCTTTGATCCCGGGCGCGCCCCGCGTCTCCGGCATGGCAGGTGGTCTCCAAAGCGAGGAAAAGGTACCCGCCGGTGGTGTGGAATCGCCTTGCGATACGCCTGCCGTCGAGCGACGGGTTTGCCGTCCTTTCCGGGGTCAGCACGAGCAGGTGCCACGCCGAAATGCGATGCGTGATCGAAAAAGGCACTTGCCGACCCCGGCGTTTCGCTCGATCGCCCTCTGGCGCGCGCGGGCCGTTCGGCGTGACTGGGGAGGTGCCGTCCGGACGCGAGCACGAAAGGCTCCACCGCATCGACGTCCTCCCAACGGTCACGGTCACCGGACACGTCGACACGCTTTTCGCTAACGCGGACGAGATCGCGAGGGGGAGTGCGTGCTTTACAGGGTTGTTGCGGCAGTGTTGCTCAAACCCTGAAGTGTGTCATCATCCCTCTGCTTTCTCAGGAGCGCGCGTCGATGGCACGCAAAAGTTTCACACCGCGCGATCCCGCGCTCCCCATGAACTACCCGGGATTCGTCTTTCGGACACTGTGTGAACAGGGCTACCCGGAAACAGCGCTCCTTGCGGAAACGGGGCTTTCAAAAGTCCAGTTGAGCGATCCGCATTTTCGGTGCGGCTTTCAGCCGCTGCGACGCCTTTTTCTGAATGCGATGGAGCAATCCAGCGATCGGCACGCTGGCATCACGCTCGCCCAACGGTTTCAACCCACCTACATCGGCCTGCCTGCCTATACAGCCATGAATGCGGCACGGTTCGATTGCGGCCTCGACGTCCTGAAAAGGTTCTTTTTCCTGAATTTCCCGGCATTCGAATTGGACTTGGTGAGAGGTGAAACCGCTCTGCACGCGGGGGAAGCGGCCATTCGCCTGCGATCCAAGTTTCCTTTCGAAGACATCGAGTATTTCGGGTTCAGCAGCGCCATCGTTGCCATCAACGGTTTGCTGAAGGCGATGCTGCGGGCCGAGCACGCCGCGATCCGTGCCGAGATGACCGTCGCACAACCGCCGGACTGGGCCGCCGTAGAAGCGGGACTCGGGTTTCCCGTACGCTTCGAGGCCGCGGAATACCGGATCGTCTTCCCGGAGGCCTTGCTGGACCGACCGCTGCCCGGCTCGGATCCGATCAATCATGTGCGGCTTCTGGGGCTATGCGAGCAATTCGCGGGAGAGATGGCATTCGAGACGACACCGCTCACGCAGGTCATCGCCATTCTTGAAAGCGCGCCGTCCCTGACGATGTCGCTTTCGGATGTTGCCGCGAAGATGGGACAATCCGAGCGCGGTCTGCGCAGGCAGCTGGACCGGTCGGGGACGTCGTACCGCAAGCTCGCGGATCAGGTCCGCGAGACCCGCGCCCGCGCCCTCCTGTCCGGCAGCACGCAACCCGTCAAGGCCATCGCCGGCGCGCTTGGGTTCGAAGCGTCCTCGAACTTCGCGCGGAGTTTCAAGCGCTGGACGGGCCTCACGCCCCTGGCCTACCGCGAACGGGCATGGGCACGCGACAACGCTGGCCGAAAATGAATGTCCACTGGCCGCGGGTGATCCTGACCTGCGGTCGAACGAGGCACCTCCAGCAGATAAGCTGCACGCGCGGCATGCATGGAGTTGCTCATGGCACGCATATCGCGGGCTCATGCCCGATCCGACCGCGGAATTCGCAGCGCGATGCCCTGCCCGCTGGTCGCCGTGCTGTCATGCGTCATGGCGGGTGCCACGCCGGGCTCGGCGGATGTCACCAGTGGCGCGCTGATCGACACGACCTCGGATGCCGCCTTGCCACGCGAAAGCGATGGTCAAACCGCCGAGCTTCTCTCGGCCTTCTTCGGCCTCGACAACGCCCTGCCGCGCGCTGCCCGGCTGATCTGTCGGGGCGCGCCGGGCAAGGATGGAATGCCGGTGATCTTTTCCACCGAGATCGACCACACGACCCTGCAGGCGGGCGATTTCCGTGTCACCACCGCCTCCGGTGCGAGGGGCGAGATGACGTGCGCCACGCTCCTTCCGGCGACGGATGCCGGCGAGTTGCGCACGGTTCTGCTGGTGGGCGATTTCGGTACGGCCGAGACCGATCCGCCGGTGACGGTCGACATCGTCGGGCATGTCCATTCGTTCGACGGCAGGCTGGATTTCAGAGGGGCGCGGGTGGCGGTCACGCCGCTGGCCCCGGGGCCCAGCCTTGTGATGGCGGAGGTTGCGGATCCGACCGCGGAAGACCGCGACCTTGGCCTGCGCCGCACCGACGGCGACGACTGCCCGACCGACGGCATACAGCAGGTGGTGCGCGTGGTCTGGGCGGGCGGCGTCACGCTCGCGAACGGCGATGAGCCGGGCGATGCGGAGCGCGACCTGTACCGCGTGACCGTGCGCGGGGCGGACGGGACGGAACGCGAGATCTCGCCCACGGTCCTCGCCGACCTCGGGGATGGCGACAACAACCATCTGCTGTGCCTCGACACGGCGGACACGCCCGTGTCCGTCTTTTTTCCCGAGGGCGTTTTCACCGACCCGAACGATGACCTGAACCCCGACACGCGTGTGCCTGTCCGTCCACTGAATTGATTGCGGGGTCATTTCAGAACGCAAAGAGACATGAGGTCTTGATATGAAGTCCCCTATCCGAAATACGCTCGGCGCGTTCACGCTCTGCGCGATGGCGGCGCTGCCGGCCTTTGCGCAGGAAACACGCCCGAACATCCTCGTGGTGCTGTTCGACGATGTCGGCTTCACCGGCTTCGGGGCATATGGCGGCGACGCACGCACGCCCGCGATCGACGCGCTGGCGCAGCAAGGCTCGCTCTTTTCGCGGTATTACACGTCTCCCTTCTGCGGGCCGAGCCGCGCGATGATGTTGACGGGCCTCGACAACCATCAGACGGGCATCGGCACGCTGGTCGAGTCCGTGACGCCCGAGCAGCTCGAACTGCCCGGGTATTCCATGCTCTGGGACGATGATCAGGCAACCATCGCGAGCCTGCTGTCGGCGGCGGGATACCAGACCTACGTGACCGGGAAATGGGGCATCGGGGCAAAGGGGGCGAACCTGCCCGACCGTTTCGGCTTCGACCGCTCCTACGTGATGGATTCCACCGGCGGCAGCAACTACGATCACACGCATTACCTGCCGGGCTACCCGGAGGTGCCATGGTACGAGGATGGCGAACCGGTTCGCCTGCCGGAGGATTTCTATTCCTCCCGCAACCTTGTGGACCAGATGATCCGCTACATTGACGAAGGCAATGCCGATCAGCCGTTCTTCGGCTTCCTGGCGCTTCAGGCGATCCACATCCCGGTGCAGGCCCCGGCCGAATTCATCGACAGGTACGACGGCGTCTTCGATGCCGGCTGGGACGTGATGCGCGAGGAGCGCTGGCAGCGCACGATGCAACTCGGACTGGTTCCCCCGACCACGACGCTGGCGCCGGTCCATCCGGACCATCGCGCCTGGGACGACCTGTCGCCCGAGGAGCAGGCCGTCGCCGCGCGCGCCATGCAGGTGAACGCAGGCATGATCGAGGCGGCGGATTTCCACATCGGGCGCCTTCTGGACCATCTCGAGTCCACTGGACAGCTCGAGAACACGATTGTCGTCGTCACCTCCGACAACGGCGCGGAGGCGGGGGTCATCGGGCTTGAAAACCCAGTCGTCGACCTGCTTCTCAGCGGCATCCATCGCATTGAAGGGCTGGACACGTCCCCGGAAAACATGGGCCTGCCCGGCAGTCTGACCGCCATCGGTCCGGAATGGGCCTCGGTCGAGGTGTCTCCGTTCAATCTTTACAAGTTCTATTCCAGCGAAGGCGGTCTGCGAGTGCCGCTGGTGATGGCGGGTCCGGGCGTGAACGTCACGGGCATTCAGGATGCGCCGGTCCATGTGGCCGACCTGATGCCCACCCTTCTGGATGCAGCCGGGGTCGCCTACGACGCGGACGCGCTTTACGGCCGAAGCATCCTGCCGCTGCTTTCGGGCGCAACCACCGAGAACCGGGGCCCCGATGAAAGCTTCGGGTTCGAGGTCAGCGGCAACGCGGCTCTCTACCGTGGCAACTGGAAACTCGTGCGCACCGCGCTTCCGCGTGGGGACTTCACGTGGCGGCTTTTCGACCTGTCGGTCGATCCGGGCGAAACCACCGACCTCTCGGCGGACAATCCCGAACTGTTCGCTGAGCTGCGCGCCGAATACGAGGCCTACGCCGCCGAAACGGGCGTGCTCGAACTCGGGCCCGAGGATTATGCCGAGGCGCAGGTGTTCTCGAACCTTCTGGAAAAGGTGATCCCCAAATATTGGCCCTACCTGGCCGGTCTCGTGCTGTCGCTGCTCACCGGTGTCTACGTCGTCTTCCGCCTTGTCCGGAGCATGGTCCGCCGCCCGGCCGCCTGACCCGCTTTCCAATCCGGTACACCGGATCCGGGCGCCAGCCCCAACATACAGATTTGGAGACCCGTCATGAACTGGATCGTCGTCACGCTTCTTGTCCTGGCTCTTCTCGCCATCCTCACGTATCTCTGCCTGCCAGCGTTCCTGCGCCTTCTGGGCATTCATCGGCACTATACCATTCCCGATTTCGACATGACGGGACGGCGGGCGCTGGTGATCTGCACCAATCACAACCGGCTCGACCCGCTGAAGCGTGACACCGGCGCCTTCGGCTCGGAATTCACCGTGCCCTATTTCGCTTTCGTCAATGCGGGCATGGAGGTCGACATGGCTTCGCCCAAGGGTGGCGAAATCCCGGTCCAGCCGGGCTCTTGGTCTTGGCCCCTGGTCTGTGAGGACGACAGGCGCTTCATGGCCGACAAGAAGGCGATGCATGACCTGAAGAATTCCAAAGCCATCGCCGGTCTCGATCCGAACGATTACGACGTGATCTTCATGGCGGGCGGTTGGGGCGCGGCCTACGACCTGATGCAGAGCGAAGAGCTGGGCGATTTCATCACCCGCGCCAATGCGGCGGGCAAGATCCTCGGGTCGGTCTGCCACGGCGCTCTGGGGCTGTGCGGCGCCAAGGGTCTGGATGGGGAACCGCTGGTCAAGGGCCGCCGCGTGACCGGCGTGACCAACAACCAGATCAACACCTTCGGCATCGCGGTCACGCCCAAACATCCCGAGGAAGAGTTGCGCAAGCTGGGCGCGATCTACGAATGCCAGAACGCGTTCCGAGACCCGTTCGCGACGCATACCACGATCGACGGCAACCTGATCACCGGCCAGAACCAGAACAGCGGCTACGAGACGGCGCACCGTATCCTCGAGCGCATGGCCACACAGCGCAATGTCTGAGGTTGGTCAGATCGACGAGGGGCCAATGGCAATGCTGCGCCGTGCGCCCCACCCCCACCTCTCATGGGGGGCCGTTCAGCGCGCGTCCTTCGGGCTGATCTGCGGCACGATCCTCGGCCTGAACCTCTTGAGGGCCATGGACGAGGTCTTCGCCGAGGTGTTGTCCCGTTCGATGGAGACGGGTGAGCGCATCCTGACGCGCAAGGCGCTCGGGGCCGCCTGGAAATTCGCAATTCACAGAGTGGGGGTCGCGGAACAATGTCACGCCGGCTGAAAACCCTCCCCGGTTCAGGCGTTGCCGCCGCGCTTGTCGCTCTGGGCTTGGCAGGCGCATGGCTTTACGCCAGCCCCGGCAGCGGCGAAGGGCGCACATGCGCGCTCGGCGAAACCCGGCTTGGCGGCTTTGTCGATATTCCGGGCGGCGGATTCGTGATGGGCGTCGATCCGGTGTTTCCCGGGGAAGGCCCGCCGCGAAAGGTTTTCGTCTCGCCCTTCGGCTTGCAGGCCCACGAGGTCACCAACAGCCAGTTCGCGGCCTTCGTGGCGGAAACCGGCTACATCACCGAAGCCGAGCGCCACGGGGGCTCCGCGCAGTTCGCCGAAAGCGACACGCCGGAGGTCTTCCTTTCGTGGTGGTCGCTGGATGCGGAGGCGACGTGGCGCACGCCGGACGGCGCGGGCTCCGAACTGGCGGGCCGCGCCCTGCACCCGGTCGTGCATGTGACGCTGAACGACGCCCGCGCATACGCGGCCTGGGCGGGCGGGCGCCTGCCCACCGAGGTCGAATGGGAATATGCCGCAAGCCTTGGTCTCTTCGATCCGATGGACCCGGAATCCGGCGTGCGCACGCCCGATGGCACCCTGCGCGCCAATATCTGGACGGGCCTCTTTCCGGTCGTCAATTCCCGGCGCGACGGCTTTTCCGGGACTGCGCCGGTTGGCTGCTTCGAGCCCGGCCTGACCGGGGCCTACGACATGATCGGAAATGTCTGGGAATGGACCGACACGCCCTTCGCCCCCGCCGTGCCGCGCTTCACCATCAAGGGTGGGTCGTACCTGTGTAGCGAAGACTATTGCCAACGCTACCGCACCGCCGCTCGCGAAAGCCTCGAGCAGGATTTCAGCACCGCGCATATCGGCTTTCGCATCGTGCGCGGGGCGAAAGATGACACGTAAGGAGAAAGCATCCCATGCCCCGTAGAACGATCATCGCCCTGCTCGCCGTTGGTGTGATTGCAGGATGTGCCCAGACAACCCAAGATGCGCGTGTCGATCTTCTTGATCGCCCCATCGATTGCGCAACGGCCGATCTGGACATCGCCGCACTTGAAACCGCCATCCCCGGCGCGGGCGAACGCGCTGCCGCGGGCGTGCGCCTTGTCGTGCCTGTCGCCCGCATCGCGGGCCGCGTGCGTGGTGAGCTGGACGAACGGCGCGAGATCGCATCGGGACGCACCGAAGACGATCTGCGCGCACGCATGGCCGAGATCGAGGCGGCCTGTCCCGATTCACGCGCGCCGAACGCGGTCGCGGAAGGCTGACGATGACCGTCGACCACGTGACACGCGGCCTGCTGCTGGCTATGGCGATCGGCCTTGTCCCGATCGCCCTGGCCTATGGCACGGCACCGCAGGCGGGTCTGCCGTGGCTGTACAGGATAGATGCGAGCGGCGTTCCGACACGTCACGTCTTTCGCGCGATCATGGGCTTGTACCTTGCCCTTGTCGTCTTCTGGCTGGTGGGCGGGCTGCGATCCGCCCTGCGGCGCCCCGCGCTCTGGAGCCTGTTCGTCTTTACATTCGGGCTGGCATCGGGGCGCGTGCTGAGCCTTGCCATCGACGGCTGGCCCGGCGTCTTGCTGTTTGGCTACACGCTGGCGGAAATCGCTCTCGCCGCCTTGGCCGGCGGGCTCCTCGCGCAGCCCCCGGATCAGCGGGAAGCCGGATGAACCCGACCGTTATCAAGCGGCTCGACCGCGCCCACTGACCTGCTCCCCTGAAAAGT
>NZ_JAME01000058.1 GCF_000521865.1 Roseivivax isoporae LMG 25204 | reverse complement strand
CTCGCCGCGGTCGCGGCCGCGGACGGCGCGGGCGTCGCCGAGGCCGAGGCATGGGCCGAGGCCGTGCGCGGCCCCCTTGGCGCCGCGCGGTCCGGGTCGCTCGATCCCGCGGCGCTGGCCGCGGCGCTTTCGCCTGTCGCACCCGCGCCCGGAACGCCGGCCCTCGCGCCGCCGCTCCTCTGGGTGCCGGGACATGCGCCCGGCCCGCCCGAGGCCGTGCTCGGGCGCCTCTTCCCGGTCAGTTCTGGTTGATCTTGCTGCCTTTCAGAACCATGTCGGACGATGCCTTGGCGATGATCTTGCCCGATCCCGTCACGGTGATGTCCTTGCCCTCGATGCTGATGCTGCCGTCCTTCTGCATCTGGATCTTGGCGCTGCCGCAGACCAGGGTGATGCTGTCGCCTGCCTTGAGCACGAGGTTCTTGCCGGTCGTGACTCCGGTGTCCTCGCTCACCGTGAAGGACAGGTTCTTGCCGATCGATGCGGTGCTGTCCTCCGCCACCGACAGGCTGTGGCTCTTGCCGACCTCGATCGCCTGATCCTTGGCGATCTCGACCGACTGGCCACCGCCGATCTCCCAGCTGTCGTTCTGGCCGATGTCGTGCGACTGGCCTAGGCCCACGCTCATCTGGCGCGTGGCGCCGATCGTGTTGACCTGCGCGGCGCCGACGCTGCGCGTCTCGACCGCGCCGACCGTGTCGATCCGCGCCATGGCGACCGTGATGGTCTGCGTCGCCCCCACGGTCTGGACGTGATGCGCGCCGATCGTCTCGCTCGAGTTCACGCCCACCGCGATCGTCTCGTTCGCGCCCACGGTCAGCGCGCGGTTCACGCCGACCGTCTCGGTGTCGTTGTTGCCGATCATGACCGTCCGGTCGACGCCCACGGTCGTCGTCTTGTTGTTGTCGACGCTCTCGTCGCGGTTGTGGCCGACCCATTGGCGCGCGTCACGGACGACCTCCTCGGACCAGTCGTTGCCGATATGACGGGTCTCGTTGTTCTTGACGAGTTCGTCATGGTCCTTCTCGGCCTGGAAATAGACCAGCTCGCTGCCCTTCTTGTCCTCGAACATCAGCTCGTTCCAGCCGCCGCCGCCCTTCGAGGAGTTGGATTTCCACCCCGATTTCGTGGCCTCGCCGGGCAGGTCGTAGGGCGGCATCTGCTCGGCGTTGTAGACGCGGCCGGTGATGATGGGCTGGTCCGGATCCCCCTCGAGGAAGTCGACGATGACCTCCTGCCCGATGCGCGGGATCTGGATGAATCCCCAGCCGGACCCCGCCCAGGCGGCGCTCACCCGCACCCAGCACGACGACATCTCGTCGCGCGTGCCGAGGCGGTCCCAATGGAAGTGCACCTTCACCCGGGAATACTTGTCGGTATAGATCTCCTCGCCCGGCGGCCCGACCACCACCGCGGTCTGGGGGCCCTTCATCACGGGCCGTGGCGTGGTCCGTCCGGGTTTCCATTGCGACGTCTTGGGCACGAGGTGGTAGTGCGCGGAAAAGCCAGCCGCCTCCTCGTCTGGCGCGTCGAAGGCGCGGTAATCGGGATCGTGCAGGCGGTATTCGGCGCGCACGATGAAGTACGCGTCGTTCTCCAGGTCTCGGGGATGATCCGCGAGCTTGAAGGCGCTGCCGGCGGCGGGCCCGCTCGCCGTGCTGTCGCACAGGATCTCGACCGCGCCGCGCTGGTCCTGGTCGAGCCGTATGCCCGTCAGCCGGTCGCCCTCGGTGGCGGCGACGTAGGCGCCGGGATAATCGTACCGCTCGAGGTCGTCATGCAGGTGCCGGCGCGGGTTGCGGTCGACCGACATGAGGTCCGCGCCGGGCCGCTCGAAATCGTAGTCGGTCTGGGCGTGCTGCCCGGTCACCACGCTGGTGGTGCGGTGCCAGCTCGTGATGACGCCCGAGCCGTCGAGCAGGCTGTCGTTCGGCTCGAAGCGCAGGACCTCTGCGCGGGGGGCGGGCTTCGCCCTCTCGGCATCGTCCGACAGGACGACCGTGTGGTGACCGAGATCGTATTCGAAGAAGTAGAAGATGCCTTCGTGCTCGAGGATCCGCTGCAGGAAGTCGAGCGTGCTCTCGCCGTATTGCACGCAATAGGTCCGGACCGGATAGGTCTTCTTCAGCCGCAACTCGAACCGGATCGCGGCATGTTCCTTCAGCACCGCGGACACGATCTCGGGCACAGTCATGCCCTGGAAGATGCGGTTGTCGCTTTCCTTGGACAACAGCCAGAGGTGCGGCCGCAGGATCAGCTTGTAGGTGATGTAGCCGTCGCTGCCGGTTTCGATGCTGTCGAACGACATCCGGTCGACCATGCCGCTGAAATGCCGCTCATCGTCCGGATGGGTCACGTCGGTGGTCGCGGTGACACAGACTTCCTCGCCCACGTATTTCAGCGGGTCGAGGTCGAAATTGCTGCTGAACGCGGTCAGCTCGAAGCAGAAGCAGCTGCTGACCTCGTCATGGCCCACGAGCCGCGCGAACCGCAGATCGACGATCGTGCCCTCGGGAGTGATCGCTTCGGTGATGTTCTTGCCGGAAAGCCGGGCGATCCTGCCGTCCTCAATCATCGGTCCTGTCCCTTGCTGCCGGAGACGCCGGCGGAAACTGCTTCGTATCAAATGCCCTGATCATACAGGATTCGCGGAAATGATCGCTCCGATTCTGTCAGAGCGCGGGCGGGCAGGCGAGACCTTGAAGCGCCGGGCGCACCGAAACCGGGTTGAGCGCCGCGTCGAAGCCGACCTCGAGAAACACGCGGCCGGCCTCGTTGCGCAGGTCCAGAAGGACGCGCGCCCCGTCGTCCCTGAGCCGCAGCCGCAGCCCGTCGAGCAGCCGGTAGAGCCCCCAGGGTCCGCGATGGGCGATGCGCGCGGCATCCGCGCTTTCGCGGAACGCGACCTCGATCCCGGCATCGGGCGCGGTGCCGGGCCAGGTCAGCACCGCCGGCACGCCGCTCGCGCGTACCGGGACGCTCTGGCCGCCGATCGACACCATGGTCTGCCCGCGTTCGGCCAGCGCGGCCAGGCGCAGGGTGTGGTCCATGCCGCCCGGTCCGAACAGGCCCTCGGACGCCTGCGCAGCGCGTTCGAGAAAGGCCGCGCTTTCGGGCGAGAGCCCGGCAAAGCGCGCCTCGGGCTTCCAGCGCCACGGGCTTTCGTCGGTCTCGAGAAAGGGCAGGGCGCTCGACTGCAGGAACTGGTTCAGCGCGCCCTGCGGCCCCAGAAGCGCGGCGATCTGCACCGGATCGGCGTCGCGCCCCTCGGAGAACGGGTAGCGCGCGGCCAGCGCATCACGGCAGAGCGGGAAGACCTCGGTCTGCCAGTGCCGGGCCAGCGGGTTCGACGCGGTCTCGATGGCCTGCGGCTGGGCGGTCTGCGCCAGCACGTCCTCGGCGATCTGCACGACGATGCGCGGCGCGCTCTGCAGCGCCGCGACCGACCGCGCGCGGTCCTGGATCGACATGAGCCGCCGCGCCCCCCGCCCGGCGTCGATGTCGAGCGCCCCGAGCGCCACGTTCAACGCCGAGAAGAGCTGCGCGATCTCCGCCATGCGGCCGGCCTCGACATACTGGATCATCGGCCCGAACTCGCGCGCCAGCGCCAGCTGCTGGTCGTGGCTGCGGCGGCGGTCGTTCCCGCCGGCCTGGTTCCAGACCTCGCGCAGGAGCGCGCTCAGCGGGTTCTCGGCCTGCGCAAGGAGCCCCGAGACGACGATCGCCGTCTCCCGTTCGGCGAAGGGGCGCACGCGCAGGTCGGCGAGCCACGCTTTCCATGCCGCGATGGTCTCGGCGTGCAGCCGGTCCATCAGCAGGTCCGGCGTGCTGTTCTCGGGCGCAAGGTCCTGCCCGGTGATCTGGCGGTCGAGCGCGCGGGCGCGCTGGACGGCAAGCCCCACGCCGATCTCGCGCGCCTCGGTCCAGCCCCGCGCGGTGAAGAGACCGGGCAGACCTTCCTCGACGGGGCGGCCCGAACGGCGGAGCACCACGCGCGGGATGTCCGGCACGGCGGTGGCGGGCGTCCAGTCCGGCAGCGCGCGCATCTCGTCCGAACGCAGGAGCTCGAGCCAGGCGCGGGCGGGTTCGGGCGTCTCGGCGGCGAAAGCGCGCGCCTGGTCCATCACCACGGTGTCGGTCGCGACGATGTCCGTGGACGCGCCCGCCAGCGGCCCGAGGTGCCGCGCGAGCCCCCCCGTGGCGATGCGGCCTTCGTTGTCGCGCAGCCAGCCGGCCAGGTAGCCCGGCTGCCAGTCCACCCGCCCCGTCAGCACTGCCCAGGCCCGCAGCGCGTCGTAGAGCACGAGCCCCTCTCCTTCCGTGGCGAGCACAGTCTCGATGGCGTCCGCGACCGCGCCCGGGACGTGCCGCGCGACGGCGGCGTCGTAGGCCGCGCCGGCATGCGCGGCGCTGTTGCCCGCGGGCAGGCGCACGATCCCACGGAACGGCGCGCGGGCGCCGGCCTGAACCACCCGGTCGCGCGCGGCCTGCAGCGCGTCGAGCCGGCGCACGAGCTCCGCCCCCTGCTGTGGCCGGTCGAGGCCGATCACCAGCGCCTCGGCGTCGAACTCGGCGATCATCGGGGCGTGGTAGCGCCATTCGAGCCAGCCCGCGTAGCCGCCGAGCGCGCCGAGCACCAGCAGGACGAAACCCGCCGCCCGGGGCAGCCAGCCGCCCCCCGAGAGGCGCCGCGGTCCCGCGCGCACCTCGCCGATCCGCGCAAGCATCGCGTCGAGGAAGGCCGCGAGCGGCGCGAAGGCCTCGCCCTGGCCGCGGGCGGTGGCGCGGAACTCGCGGATGCGGGCCAGCGTCATCTCGCGCCCCTCGAAGAGCTGGCCCGCCGCGACCGCGTTCCACGCCGACAGCGACAGGCCGCGAGCCTGGCGCGCGGTCTGGTCGATCAGCACAGCGAGGGCGTAGCGGGCGGGCTTCAGCGTGTGGGGATGCGCGCCGCCACGGCCCGCGTCGCTCTCGAACCGGGCAAGGAGGCCGCCCGCCTCGGTGGCGAGCCGCTTGGCGCCCTCGTGGCGTGCACGCCGCGGCAGGTCCTCGATGAAGCGCAGGATGGGCGCGGCCGCGCGATCGAGGCTCGAGGGCTCCTCGCGCGGGCGTGCCATGGCCTAGAGAAGTCCCTGTTCCTGCCAGGTGCGCAGCGTCTCGACGCCCACCTCGAAATGCATCGAATCCTCGCGCCGGTAGCCCGCGCCCCAGTACCAGCCCTCCTCGTTGAAGAGCTCGGCGAGCAGCAGCAGCCCGAACTGCGTGCCGCCGTCGGCGAAGCCGTCGAGCCGGTCCTGCAGCTTCACGTCGATGGCGGTGCCCCAGGAATGGTTCGACACGGCGGTGCGCGAGCCGCGGATCAGCCGCGCGCAGAGCGCGCCGGCGGTTCCGAGCGCCGCGTAGATGTCGGGCTCGCTCGCCTGCAGCTTGTCGACGATGCGCTGCAGGGAATCGAGCGCGGGGCGGATCATCGTCACCCGGATCGGCCCGACCTGACGCGTCTCCATCAGCGCCTTGAGCCGCGGTTCGGTGACCGACTGGCAGTCCGTGCCGTAGCTCGACCGCGGATGGCCGAGGATCTCGAGCATGACCTTGTTGCGCGGCTGCGTCACGCCCTGGTTGAAGCGGTCCTTGGCGGTCAGCATCTCCTCGGTCATCTGCGCGGTGCCCGGCAGGTCCTCGTCGGCGGAGCCGAGGATCTCGGGCGCCGTCACCGCGAGATCGGGTTGGGGGGCCACCGCCGCGGGTCGGCTCGCCGCCAGCGCGATCTCCTCCTCCAGCCGGGCGATCTCGGCTTCGGCGTCGCGCAGGTCGGAACGCAGCGAATCGAGATCCGCGCCGAGCCGTCCGAGATCGGCCTCGGTCCGGTCGAGCCGCAGCTCCGTGCGCCCGTCCGCGGTCTCGAGCAGCGCGCCCACCACGGCGAAGGCGATCGCCGCCACCACGAGGCCGATCGCCACGATGATCGGGCCGATCAGGGCGCCCTCGCGCATCGCTCAGGCCTCCGACGCGAAGACGCCGATCACCGACACGTTGTCGGGCGCGCCGTCGTTCAGCGCCGCGGTGACGAGCAGGGTGCAGAGGTGCCGCGGATCCTGCGCCGTGCGCGTGATCCCGGCGATGTCGTGTTCGCCGAGGCAGGCGGTCAGCCCGTCCGAGCAGAGGATCATCCGGTCGCCGTGCACGAGCGGCGTCGCGGTGGTGTCGACCTCGAGCTGCGGCTCGTAGCCCACCGCGCGGGTGACCACGTGGCTCTGCGGGTGGCGATTGCGGTCGCTGTCGCTGAGAAGGCCCTCGTCCACCATCTCCTGCACCACGCTGTGGTCGCGCGTCAGAAGCCGCAGCTGACCGCCGCGCATCAGGTAGGCGCGGCAATCGCCGGCCCAGGCCACGTGCGCCACCGATCCCTGGATCATCATGGCGACCGTCGTCGCCCCCATGGGCCCGGTGCGGTCCTGCCGCGCGCGCATGAGGATCTGCGCGTTCGCCCGCTCGAGCGCCGCGCGCAGCGCCGCCGAGGGCAGCGCCTGCGCGCCCACGCGCGACACCTCGTCGATCACGATGTCGGCGGCGAGTGCCCCGTGGCCGTAGCCGCCCATCCCGTCGGCCACCGCCCAGAGCACGCCATCGGGATCGGTCAGGATGGAATCCTCGTTCTCCTCGCGCACCCGGCCCGCATGGGTCAGGCCCGCGCCGAAGAAACGCGGCGCCTGCTGCGGCCGAAGGAGCGGGCTGCGGGTAACGGGTGTGGACATGCGTGCACCTCGGCCCCGCGCTGCCTGGGTCCATGGCGGAAATCCCGACCCGGACACAGACCGAAAATTGCTGAACTGCTGAGCTCAGGATGCTACACTATTCCCTAAAGTGCAAAAATACATTTTTCCCCACCAGGTGGTCATCATGACATTCCCGACCCGTTTCTTCCGGTGTGCCGCGGTGGTCTCCGTGCTCGCGGTTCCGCTGCCGGCGCTCGCCCAGGACGACCTGTCCGTCGAGCAGCTGAAATCCCTGTTCGAACGCCAGAAGGACGCGTTCCGCGAGGCCCGCCGGAGCGACCTTGGCGAGACCCGCGGCCTGAAGCTCGTGACCGTGGACGACGTGCGCGCCGAGGCGCCCGAGGCCGCGGCACCGGCTGCCGACATGGCTTCGGCGCCGTCCGCGCCCGCCGTGTCTGACGTGTCCCCGAACGTGACCACCGAGACCGCGACGCTCGCGGCGCCGGACGTGCAGGCGGGCGACGGGTCGGGCGTGTCGGTCAGCGCCGCGGCATCCGGGTCCGCAGCCGTGCCCGCCGATCCGAACCGGCCGCTTCTCGCCGCGGCGGAACCCGACGCGCCGATGGTGTTCGGCCGCCTCGACCCCGACCTTCAGGTCAACCTGCATATCGAGTTCGGCTTCGATTCCGCGGCCCTCGGCGACGACCAGAAACCGAAGCTCGCCAAGATGTGCCAGGTGCTGAACGAGGCCGCGATCGACGAGATCATGATCGTCGGGCACACCGACGCCGCGGGCAGCGACGCCTACAACGAACGCCTGTCGGTCCTGCGCGCCAAGGAGGTGGCCCGCCACCTGGTCGACGATTGCGGTGTCGCGCCCGGACGGCTGCGCACGGTCGGGATGGGCGAGCGTTTCCTCTACAATCCCGCCGATCCGCGCGCGGACGAGAACCGGCGCGTGGAGTTCCAGGCCCTCAGCTGAGGTCGGGCGGCACGATCCCGAGCGCGTGGAACATCCGCGCGGTGCCGGGCTCCGCCGGGTCGAGCCCCAGCGCCGCCCGCCGCAGGTCCCGCGGCACGTGGATCACGCTGCCGAGCACCGGCGAGGCGAGGCCGGGCACCAGCGATCCCGCCGCGAGGCGCCGCGCCACGAAGGCGTTGAACCGGTCGCACCCGGCCTGCGCTGCGGCGGCCTCGTCGGGTGACCGCACGGCGAGGATGTCGCCGTAGACCATCAGCACCAGCATCGTCTGCAGCGCCTGCCGCGGCTCCATGTCGAGGCTGTCGATCACCGCGCCGAGCGTCGCGGGCCCGTCCCCGATCCGCGCCGCGATCTGCGCGCGCAGGTCCGGATGCACGTCCGCGGCCTCGGCCACCGGTCGGGCGTCGGGCACCGCGACGGGCCGGTCACGTCCCCAGCCGATGACGTGCAGCGCGCGCAGCCCGGCCACCATCTCGCGCGGGGTCAGCCGCGGGGCGCCGCGGTGGAAGAGGTCCGCGCGGAACGTGCGCGCATGGGCCAGATCGCGGGCGGTCTCGCCAAGCCCGGCCTCTGTCGCCCGGCGCAGGAAGTCCATCCGCTCGGGCGGCAGGAACATGGCATCGAACTGCTCGCCCAGCTCGACGGCGCAGGCAAAGCCCATCTTCGCGCGCGCGAGATCCTCCAGGACCTCCTGCGGCCAGGCGGCGCTGCCGTTCACGGAGGCGAATTCGTGCAGGAGGTAGCCGTCGGGCTGCCGCGCGATTCGCGCCCAGAGCGCCCGGGCCGCTGGCGCGTCGCCGAGGGCGAGCCAGTCCTCCGCGGCCGCGCGCGCCGCCGTGAACCCTGTCTGCCGGGCATCCGCCGGGATCTCGCGGAAGATCCGGCGCAGCGGGGCCGCCGCCGCCCACCCGGCGGCCGCGTTGTAACCCAGGTAGGCCAGCGCCCCGGGGGACAGCCAGCGACCGAGAAGCGTCACGATGTCCGCGCGCGTCTCTGCGTCGACCCAGGTCCAGACCCCGTGCAGCGCCGCGTAGTCGTGGCGCGCGGGCGGGTCGCTCGCGGCGAGATCGGCGAACGACGCCTCCTCCACAATGATGTTGCCGAGACCGGTCTCGGCGATCATGGCGCGCGCGCGCACCACGTGTTCGGGCAGGAAATCGTAGCCGGAAAAGCGCCCGTGCGGGTAGCAGGCCGCGAGGCCGAGAAGCGACAGCGCCGAACCGCAGCCAAGCTCGACGAACCGGAAGGGCCGGTCCTCGGCCACCGGCCGCCGCCGCGCGGTCAGGAGCGCCGCGCGCCAGCGGAATGGCGACAGCTCGGGCTGCAGCGTGTCGAGATAGGATTCCTCGACCGGGTAACCGCGGGACCAGTCAGCCACGGGCGCGGCCCCGCGTCACTGTGTCAGCACCTGCGGGTCGAACCCGCCGTTCCGCCAGCGCCGCAGCGCCGCGTCGAATTTCGGCCCCGCGCTGCCATCGGCGAGCCCGGCATAGTAGCCCGCCGCCGCCAGCCGTTCCTGCACCGCCACGATGGTGCCCGGGGACCATTGCTCGGGCGCCGAGGTCAGTGCCGCGACGATCTCGCCGCCATCCTCGGCCGCGCCCAGCAGGAGGAGGTTCGCGGCGCGGTCGGGGTCGGCGGCGACGCCGCGACCTTCGTCGAGCAGGATCGCCGCCGCCCGGTAGCCCTGCGCCTCGCCCTCGCGTGCCGCGCGCTCGAAATAGTCGAGCGCCGCGGCGGGCGTGTCGACCGCGCCCTGCTGTGCCAGCACTCCGAGGTTGAAGGTCGCCTTGGCCGACCCGCCCTCGGCCGCCCGACGCAGGAGCGCGATGGCGCGGTCCGTATCCTGCGCCACGCCCGCGCCCTCGAAGAGATTGACCGCGAGGTTGATGAGCGCGTCCGCGCTGCCGCCCTCCGCCGCGCGTTCGTAGAGCGCGAGCGCCGCGGCCGGGTCCTGCGGCACGCCGGTTCCGGCCTCGTGCAGCTGCGCTAGGCTCACCATGGCGCGCAGGTCGCCGCGCTCGGCCGCCTGCCGGTAGAGCTGCACCGCGCGGTCGAGGTCCCCCGACGCCGCCGTCGCCCGTGCCAAGAGGGCCACGTAATGCGCGACGTCCGGCGACTGGATCGCCGCCGCGCTGCAGGACTGGATCGCGGGCAGCGCGTTGCGCTGCAGCGTCTCGAAGGACACGCCCGCATGCATCGCCGTCGCGTCGCGGGGATGGGTGGCGAGCCGCCGGCAGACATTGCCCGGCTCTGCCTCCGATTGCGCGGGGATCGAGGCGAGCAGCCGCCGGGCGGCGCCGGCATGCAGGCCCTCGGGATAGGTGGCGAGGTAATGCTCGATCAGCGGGCGCATCCGCGTGCGTCGCGCCAGTTGCCAGAGCCGGTCGTCGTCCCCTTCGGTGTCGGCGGTCTGCATCGCGCGGGTCTGCACCGAGGCGCCGGGCCCGTCGAGGAAGGCCAGGACCTCCTCCCGGTAGGTGCCCTGCGGGTAGCGGTCGAGGTAGAGATCCATGAGCGCCGGGTCGCCCATGTCGGCCGCCACCTGCCACAGCATCGCCTCGTCCGACACCGTCACCGGGCTCGTGTCGAAGCTGAAGCGCCGGGTCAGCGACGAGTTCTCCCACGGGATCTGCTGTCCGCCGGTCGCCGCCATCACGTCGCGGCGCACCGCGATCATCATGTCCGACACGTCCTGCCCGGGCGTGTAGATGTGGTTCAGCACCGCCTCGGTGAAGAAACTGTTCCGCCCGGTGCCGTCATAGGCGACGTTGTCGGGCTGCGTGGCGTAGGAAAAGAGGAAATCGGCGTCGCTGCCGACGCGCGCGAGCCCGCTCTCGACCCCCGCCGCGTCATCGAGGCCCCCGCCGAACGGGTTGTCGCGGCAGGCGTCGAGGAAGACCAGCTTCAGCCCCGGCGCGTGGTCCATGGCATCCACCAGTTCGTTCAGCGACACGGTCTGCGCGGGCACGTCCGCCACGTGGCCGATCGCGGCATCCGTCGGCACGAGGAAGTTCGTGCCGGTCACCTGGAACCCGTGTCCCGCATAGTAGAGCAGCGCGACATCCGCGTCGCGCACCGCCTCGGTGAAGCGCCGCGCGATGCCGCGCATGCCCGCGCCGTCGAGATCGGTGCCGAGCAGCACCTCGAATCCCAGCCCCTCGAGGGCGATCGCCATGTCCGAGGCGTCGTTGCGGGGGTTCTTCAGCGTGCCGACGTTGGCGTAGTCCGAATTGCCGATGACCAGCGCCACCCGTTCCTGCGCCGCGGCCGGCGCCAGCCA
This sequence comes from Roseivivax isoporae LMG 25204, assembly GCF_000521865.1. Classification (GTDB taxonomy): domain Bacteria; phylum Pseudomonadota; class Alphaproteobacteria; order Rhodobacterales; family Rhodobacteraceae; genus Roseivivax; species Roseivivax isoporae. The sequence continues at coordinate 1,074 of NZ_JAME01000058.1, read as the reverse complement.
GGCCACGATCAGGATGCATGCGACACGCAGCGCGCCGGTCATCGGTCCTCCTCCGTGCGTCAGAGTTCGGTCACCCGCGACAGCTCCACGCCGACGGTGTCGACCGCGGCGGCCACGGTCTCGATCGTCTGTCGCCGGAGGCTGACGAGCTCGGGGTCGTCCGCCCGTACCAGCGCGATGGCCTTGCGGATCTCGGTCGACGCTGTGGCGATGGCCGCCTGCGCCTCGGCCAGCGCATCGTCGCGGATCTGCGTGCGCTCGGCGTCGGTGGCGGCACTTGCCAGCCGGCCCTCGGCGCGCGTGCGCGCCGCGTCGACCTGCTGGCGCGCCGTGCGCACGATCTGTGCCACGTTCGCCATCTCGGGCGGCAGCCGCGTCGAGATGTCGTCGAGCTCGGCTGCGAAGTCGTCGAGCGCGTCCGACAGGCAGGCGAGGTATTGCGAGATCTCCGCCGTGCTGTCGCCGCAGGCCTGCGCCGCGATCTCGAGCCGGGTGGCCACGGTCTCCACGACGCGCAGCGTGTCACGCGCCTCGCCCACCGCGCCCTCGTCGCCGCCGGCGACCACGAGGGTCGGCGCTGCCTCATCGAAAGCGATCGCGCCCCCCGGCAGGTCGAGCGTGATCGTGTCGGCGGGCTCGGGCAGGTCGAAGCCGCCGAAGGGCGGCGGCGGCGGCACGTCGTTGGCGACGAGCGGCTCGACGGTGAGCGCCCCGTCGACGAAGGTGAAGGCGTAGTTGCCAAGCCCCGTGCCCTCCGGCGCGGAGCCGGTGATCGCGTAGGGCGAGCCCGCGATGCTGGCCTCCGCCGCCGCACCCTCGCTCGCGATGGCGATGCGGTCGAGCCGGTCCTCGAAGAGGAGGTCGGGCGCGGTGAACTCGGTCCCATCGAAGCTCAGCGTCTCGCCGAAGCGTTTCGTCGCATCGTTCACGCGCACCGCGATCGCCCGCGGGTCGACCGTGAGGGCGCCGTTCTCGACGCTCACCACGTAATTGCCGAGCCCGGTCCCGGTCACGCCGGTCCCGACGATGGCGTAGGGAGACCCGGCGACATCGGCATCGGCGGCGGCGCCGGCG
>NZ_JAME01000057.1 GCF_000521865.1 Roseivivax isoporae LMG 25204 | reverse complement strand
ACTCCAAAGGGAGCAGGTCACGGCCTCCCCCGAAAATTCCTCAGTGCTGCAGGACCGGGTTCAGGTCCGCGAGAGAAGCGGTATCTGGGAGGTGCAGGTCGACGGCGAGTTTCGCGGCGACTACCACCAGAAGGAGCATGCGATTGCGGCCGCTGCCCTGCACAAGATGTCACTCCGATGACCAAGGGTTCTCGCTCTGGGTGGGCCGGTGGGGTGCATCGACTGATCAAAGGCAGTCATGACAGGGCGCGTGAGCACCTGGCGCCAGAGCCATACCCGCAATGAAGTCCACTCATGCAGAAAACACGAGAATTTCCGCCAATGAGAACATCTCCGAGGCTGCTGACAAGACAGCACCAGGCAAGATACTCGAAAGGGAAACATCAATGGACCACCTGACGAGCAAGACCATCGCGTTATTCGGGCGGCCTTTCACGCTCCCGGGCTTTGCCGAAACGCTCCCCGCTGGTGAGTACGAAATAGAAACGGAACTGGTTTCGCCGCCTGATCAACACGATCCGGAGGCCTGGAAAGCCTCGGTCCTGGTGAAACTTCATCCAAGGGCATCGCATCCGGGGTTAGCGAGGACACTGACTGTTTCCCTTGCCGATCTTGACCACGCCCGCGCAAGAGACAAGCTGTCGGGGAAAGCGCTGTCGGATTTCTTTCTCGAGGAAATGCTGGCCGATCCAATGGTGCGCCTCGTGATGAAGGCGGACGGCGTATCTGAGGCGCACTTGCGCCATCTCTACTCGGACGTCCGGACACCGCAAATCGAAGATCCTAGCCCGGATTCTACACCCAATGGACGACGGGTGCCGGACGAAACGTCGATTCTGGCAGCAGAAAACGAAGGAATGCCTTCGAGGCCGGACTCTCGGATGGGAGTGCGCTCCCGTCAAAACGCGGAACCGGAATGATGGCGATCAAACGAAGCATGAATATTGAAACTCGAGACACCGCGACCGCCAGGTCCCTGGGCGATGTCCCGAGTGAACGCCAATGTCTCCGATGCGCCTCCATATTCTGGAGCAAAGGCTTCGGAGAGCGAATTTGCCGGCGCTGCAAGGGGTTGCGTTCTTGGCGCAACTCAGTGCGTGTCATCGCTGGCGCATTGCAAGCCGCATCACAAAACCTGACAGATGTATGCACCCGCTCACAAGCTCAGAAGGCCATCAAAGGCCTTGAGTCTTAGGTGGCATCCACACATGTCTGTGAACCTAGGCAAAACGACGGTGGCGTCCCTCAAGTGATCGCCAGACCGACGCCCCCTTTGCCGACGGCGGGATGCGCGGACGCGGGCCTTCTGGCCGGCGTCGGTTCTCGCGCGCGCCGCGTTCGACGGTACCGCGTGAAGCTGCGGGGGCTTTGCCCGCGCCGCGCGCGTCCTCGGCGACAGGACCTACCAGCGCCCTCCTGAGAAAGGATTAACGGCGCGTGCCGCGGCGCTGCGCCCGCTCCGCCGCGGAATGCTGCAGGCGGCGGGTAAAGGCCTCGACCACCTCGGCGCGGCTCTTTCCGCTCTTCTCGGCCACGCGCATCAGCCCGAAATGCACGTGCGCCATCTCCTGGTAATACGAGGTGTAGGCGTAGTTCGTGGCCGCCCCCGCCGCCGCGCCGATCAGCGGCACGGTCTGCGCGGCCAGCTTCTGGCCGAGCACCGTGGCGAGTCGCGGCGCGATGCGCGACAGGATGCCGTGAACCGTTGCGCCCGTCAGCGTCACCCGCGCCGACAGGAACGCCATGTCGACGCCGTCATCGGCCTCGAGCGGGCCGGCCGAGCCGAAGACCGCGAGGCACTGCTTCTGCACCTCCGGGTCGGCGGGATCGAATCCGTGTTCCGCCGCGATCCCCTGGATCGCGCGCAGCAACACCGTGACCGTGACCGGAAGCTCGGCCATGGCGGTCGGCAACCCGCCCGCGCCGCCCGCCGCGCCCATGGCGGTGGCAAGCGCCGAGTTGAGCCAGCCGCGCTGGTCCGGCACCACCCCGCGCGACCCCTGCGCCGCGCGCATGGCGACCTCGAGCGCGCGGGTGGTCGCGTCCTCGAGCCGCTCCTTCACGCGGTCGGGCAGCCGTTCCAGCAGGTTTTCCGCCTGCGTGCCGATCACGTTCAGCACCTGCAGGCCGACGCCGCCCGCGGCGCGGTGGCGCTCCACGAGCACGGCCAGTTCACGGTCGAAATCCATCGGCACGAGCGCGGTGGCGGGGGACTGGACGGTCATGGTCCGGGGCTCCTCGGTGACATCGTCCTGAAGATTGGGACGGATCCCGCCCGGTTCAACCGCCGCCCGCTCCGTGCCAGGCCGTGACCTCGCCCCGGACGCCCGTCCAGGCGCCCTCCGCGAGCTCGAGGGCGAGGATCCGCTCGGGGTTCGTGGGCGGCGGCATCTCCACCCCCTCGATCCGGGCGAATCCGAAGCGGCCGTAATAGGGGGCGTCGCCCACCAGCAGCACGCGCGTCCAGTCCTCGCGGGCGAGCCACAGGCTTTCCTGGATCAGCGCGGCGCCGAGGCCCTCGCCCTGCGTGGTCGGGTGCACCGCCACGGGACCGAGCAGCAGCACCGGCGCGCCGCCGACGCGCACCGGCCAGTAGCGGATCGCGCCCCCGATGAACCCCGTGTCCTCCGCCACCGCGACAAGGCAGAGCCGCGCCACCGGGTCGACCCCGTCGCGCAGCCGGTAGGACGACAGCGCCGTGCGCCCGGGCGCGAAGCAGAGGTCGTAGAGCGCCTCCACCTCCCACCAATCCTCCTTGCGTTCCCGTCTCAGGCTGTACATGGGAGGTCTGGATGTTCCTTGGCGCAGCGCGCGCGATCGGCCCTGCGGCCCCGCGCGGCACGCGCCTAGCACGCGCGCCCGGCCACCGCAAACGCGCCGAAACGACAGGAGACCACGACCCGATGTTCTATCGTCCCGAGGACGGCCACGGCCTTCCGCACAACCCGTTCAACGCCATCGTCACGCCCCGCCCGATCGGCTGGATCTCGACGCGGGGCCAGGACGGGTCGGAGAACCTCGCGCCCTACTCGTTCTTCAACGCCGTGGCCTACACCCCGCCGCAGGTCATGTTCGCCTCGACCTCGACCAAGCCCGACCGCGGCGACACCAAGGACAGCGTCGCCAACATCCGCGAGACCGGCGTGTTCTGCGTCAACATCGTCGAATACGCCATGCGCGACGCGATGAACCAGACCTCGGGCCCCTGGGACCGCGACACCGACGAGTTCGCGCTCGCCGGCATCGCGCGCGCGGAGTGCGACACCATCGCCTGCTCGCGGGTCGCGGGCGCGCCCGCGAACCTCGAATGCCGGCTGACCGAGATCGTCAAGCTGAAGGGCGACTCGAACTTCGCCGTCTTCGGCGAGGTGACGGGCGTGCACATGCGCGACGACTGCCTCGTCGACGGCATCTTCGACGTGCTGCGCTTCAACCCGCTGAGCCGCATGGGCTACCGCGACTACACCGTGGTCCGCGAGAAGTTCGAGCTGAAGCGCCCCGGGGAGTGACGCGCGGGCGGGCCCGCGCCCGCCCCGCTTCCGGCGCCCGCCGCGTGCTGCCCGCCCGGCGGGCGGATCGGCCACGGGACCCTTCCGCGGCGCCCGACCGGGCTTGCCCTTCGACCCGCGATCCGCGCATCCTTTCTCCCGACGAGGCGCAGGAGGCACCGCACACATGAGGCTCGGGATCATCGGCGGCTCGGGGGTCTACGACCTCGACGGGCTCGAGGACGCGGCGTGGACGACGGTCGGAACGCCGTGGGGCGACCCCTCCGACTCGATCCTGACCGGGCGGCTCGGCGGCATCGACATGGCGTTCCTGCCGCGGCACGGGCGCGGCCACGTGCACGCGCCCGCGGAGGTCCCCTACCGCGCCAACATCGACGCGCTGAAGCGGCTCGGCGTCACCGACCTCGTGTCGGTCTCGGCCTGCGGGTCGTTCCGCGAGGAAATGGCGCCGGGCGATTTCGTCATCGTCGACCAGTTCATCGACCGGACCGTCGCCCGGCCCGCGTCGTTCTTCGGCACGGGCTGCGTGGCGCATGTCTCGCTCGCCCACCCGACCTGCCCGCGGCTGTCGGCCGCCGCCGCGGCGGCGGCGCGCGCGGCCGGGGTGCGCGTGCACGAGGGCGGCACCTACCTCGCCATGGAGGGGCCGCAATTCTCGACCCGCGCCGAAAGCCTCATGTACCGCGACGCCTGGGGCGCCGACGTGATCGGCATGACCAACATGCCCGAGGCGCGCCTCGCCCGCGAGGCCGAGATCTGCTACGCCTCGGTGGCAATGGTCACCGACTACGATTGCTGGCACCCCGACCACGACGCCGTGGACGTCGCGGCCGTGGTGGCGACGCTCGGCGCCAACGCCGCCTCGGCTCGCGCCCTCGTCGCGGGGCTGCCGGGACAGCTCGGACCCGACCGGCCGCCCTGCCCGCACGGCTGCGACCGCGCACTCGAGCACGCCATCATCACCGCCCCCGGCGCCCGCGATCCCGCCGTCCTTGCCCGGCTCGACGCCGTCGCGGGCCGCGTGCTCGGCTGATCCCCCACGCTTCCAGACCCCTACCGGAGCCCCGCATGAAACCCGTCTCAGGCACCAACGTGCGCGACTACATCCGCACGATCGCGGACTTTCCCCACGAGGGGATCATGTTCCGCGACGTGACCACGCTCTTCGCCGATCCCCGCGGCTTCCGCATGGCGATCGACCAGCTCCTGCACCCCTATGCGGGCCTGCGCTTCGACAAGGTCGTGGGTCTCGAGGCGCGCGGCTTCATCCTCGGCGGCGCGGTGGCGCACCAGCTCTCGGCCGGGTTCGTGCCGGTCCGCAAGAAGGGCAAGCTGCCGGGCGCGGTGATCTCGGAATCCTACACGCTCGAATACGGCGAGGCGGTGGTCGAGGTGCACGACGACGCGATCGCCGCGGGCGAGCGCATCCTGCTGGTCGACGACCTGCTCGCCACCGGCGGCACCGCCGAGGCCGGCATCCGGCTGATGGAGCGCCTCGGCGCCGAGATCATCGGCTGCGCCTTCATCATCGACCTGCCCGATCTCGGCGGCCGCAAGCGGCTCGAGGCGATGGGCATGGACGTGCACGCGCTCTGCAGCTTCGAGGGCGACTGAGGCCTTCAGACGCCCACGTTGTCGATGAGCCGCACGCCGCCGATCCACGCCGCCGCGAACAGGCGCGCAGGCGCCTCCGCACGCGCCAGCGCCCGCAGGTCCGAGACCGCGCGCAGCTCCAGGTACTCGACCTCCGCGTAGCCCGCGGCGCGGATCCGCTCCGCCGCCGCGGCGCAGGTCTCCGCGGCCGCAGCCCCGCCCCGCAGCGCGCGGGCCGCGTCCTCGAGCGCCGCGTACAGGGCCGGCGCCGCCGCCCGCGCCGCCGGATGGAGCCGCACGTTGCGCGACGACATGGCAAGCCCGTCCGCCTCGCGCACCGTGGGACAGCCCACCACCTCGACGCCGAGGTCGAGGTCCGCCGACAGCCGGCGGACCACCTGCAACTGCTGGAAATCCTTTTCGCCGAACCATGCCCGCCGCGCCCGCGTCTGGCGGAAGAGCTTGGTCACCACCGTCGCCACGCCGTCGAAATGGCCCGGCCGGTGCGCGCCGCACAGCACGTCGGTCAGGCCCGTCACCGACACCGTGGTCGCGAACCCCTCGGGATAGACCTCTTCCGGTTCCGGAACGTAGAGCGCGTCGACCCCGAGCGGCGCCAGCTTCTCCGCGTCCGACATCTCGGTCCGCGGGTAGGCGTCGTAGTCCGCGCGGCTGTTGAACTGGCGCGGATTGACGAAGAGCGTCGTCACCACCCGGTCCGACCCCGCCTGCGCCGCCCGAACGAGGCTCAGGTGCCCCTCGTGCAGCGCGCCCATGGTGGGCACGACACCGACCCGTTCGCCCGCCGCCTCCCAGGCATCGAGCCTTTCGGCCAGCGCGGCCCGCGTGCGCAGGATCGGGACGCTCACGACGTGGCTCCCGGCGCGTCGTCGCCGAAGACATGCTCGGCGGCCGGAAAGGCGCGCGCCCGTACCTCGGCCGCGTAGGCTTCGACCGCCTTCTCGGCATCGTCCCCCAAGGTCGCGTAGCGCTTGGCGAATTTCGGCCGGAACGCGGTGAAGAGCCCCAGCATGTCGTCGACCACGAGGATCTGCCCGTCGCAGCCCGACGAGGCGCCGATGCCGATCGTCGGGATCGCCACCTCCGCGGTGATCCGGTCGGCGAGGCGCGCCGGAACCTTCTCCAGCACCACCGCGAACGCGCCCGCCTCGGCCACCGCCCGCGCATCGGCGAGGATCGCGTCCGCCGCAGCGCCGCGTCCCTGCACGCGGTAGCCGCCCAGCGTGTTGATCGATTGCGGCGTGAGCCCCACATGCGCCATCACCGGCACGCCCCGCGCCGCGAGAAAGGCGATGGTCTCCGCCATGCCCCGTCCGCCCTCGAGCTTGACGGCGCCCGCGCCGGTCTCGGCCATGACGCGCGCCGCGGTTCGGAAGGCCTGCGCGGGGCTCTCCTCGTAGGACCCGAACGGCAGGTCGACGACCATCATCGCGCGGCTGAGCCCGCGCCGCACCGCCTGCCCGTGCAGGATCATCATCCCGAGGGTCACGCCCAGCGTGGAGGGCAGCCCGTGCAGCACCATGCCGACACTGTCGCCCACCAGCACCAGGTCGCAATGCGGGTCGAGCAGCTGCGCCATGGGCGTGGTGTAGGCGGTCAGGCTGACGATGGGCACGCCGCCCTTCATCGCCCGGATGTCGTCCGGCAGGGGCGCGGTCTTCTTCGCGGTGGCGCTCAACGGGCGGTCCTTTCGGCAGGGTCGCGGGTCGCGGCCGATCTAGCAGGTTTGGCCCTCCTGTCACAGGGGAACCCCACGACGCTTGCGGCGGCGCGGCCTTCGGGACAAGCTTCGCGGGACCGGCCGGCCCTGCCCGGGACCGGAGGAGGAGAGACAGACCATGACCCGACTGCTTGCGCCCCTCGCCGTGGCGCTTCTCGCCGCACTGCCTGCCGCCGCGCAACAGACCGACCTCACGCTCGCGATCCAGCTCGAGCCGCCGGGTCTCGACCCGACCTCGAACGCCGCAGGCGCCATCGACAGCGTGCTCTACGCGAACGTGTTCGAGGGGCTGACCCGCTTCGCCGCCGACGGCACGATCGAGCCGGCGCTGGCCGAGAGCTGGGACATATCCGAAGACGGCACCACCTACACCTTCCACCTGCGGACCGGCGTGACCTTCCACGACGGCACGGCGATGGATGCCGAGGATGTCAGGTTCACGCTCGACCGCGCCCGCGGGCCCGACAGCACCAACGCGCAGAAGGCGCTCTTCGAGAACATCGCCGAGGTCTCGGTGATCGATCCGCAGACCGTCGAGGTGCGGCTCGCGCAGCCCGATGGCGGTTTCCTGACCAACATGGCCTGGGGCGACGCGGTGATCGTCGCGCCCGACAGCATCGACGCGATCGCCTCCGCTCCCGTGGGCACCGGGCCCTTCGCCTTCGACCGCTGGGTGCAGGGCGACCGGATCGACCTCGTCCGCTATTCCGGCTACTGGGGCGCGGCGCCGGCGCTCGAGACCGCGACCTTCCGCTTCATCTCGGACCCGACCGCCGCCTTCGCCGCCATGATGGCGCAGGACATCGACGTCTTCGCGGGCTTTCCCGCGCCCGAGAACCTGCCGCAATTCGAGGCCGATCCCCGCTTCCGCGTGCTGACCGGCACCACCGAGGGCGAGACCATCCTCGCCATGAACAACCACAGCGATCCCTTCGACGACCCGCTGGTGCGGGCCGCCGTGGCCCATGCCATCGACCGCCAGGCGATCATCGACGGCGCGATGTTCGGGCTCGGCACCCCGATCGGCACGCATTTCGCGCCGCACAATCCCGACTATGTCGACCTCACCGACCTCTCCGCCCACGATCCCGACCGCGCCCGCACGCTCCTGGCCGAGGCGGGGCTCTCCGAGGGCTTCACCACCACGCTCAAGCTGCCGCCGCCCTCCTATGCCCGCCGCGGCGGCGAGATCATCGCGGCGCAGCTGCGCGCGGTGGGGATCGAGGCCGAGATCGTGAACCTCGAATGGGCGCAATGGCTCGAGGAGGTGTTCACCGGCCACGATTTCGGCCTGACCGTCGTCAGCCACACCGAGCCCATGGACATCAACATCTACGCCCGCCCCGACTATTACTTCCAGTACGACGACGCGACCTTCCGCGGGCTCATGCGCGATCTCGCCGCCACCGCGGACCCGGCGGAACGCTCGGTGATCCTCGCCGACGCCCAGCGCCGCATCGCCGAGGACCACGTGAACGCCTTCCTCTTCCAGCTCGCCTTCCCCACCGTGGCCGACGCGCGGATCGAGGGGCTGTGGGAGAACCAGCCGACCCAGGCGAACCCGCTCGCCGGCGTGCGCTGGACCGAGTGAGGCAGGCGCGCCGCGTGTCCCCGGACCGGTCCGGCTTGCGCCTGGACCGTTCCGGCGCCCCGACCTAACGTGCCGCCATGCTGGGCTACGCGTTCCGCCGCCTGCTGTCCCTCGGGATCAGCCTCTGGGTCGCCTCGGCGGTCGTGTTCCTCGTGGTCGAGGTCGCGCCGGGCGATCCGGCGGCCTACATGCTGGGCACCGGCGCCCAGCCCGACACGGTCGCGGCGCTCCGGACCGAGCTCGGCCTCGACCGGCCGCCACTCGCCCGCTATCTCGCCTGGACGGGAGGCATGCTCTCGGGCGATTTCGGCACCTCCTACACCTACCGCACGCCGGTCGCCGGCATGATCGCCGACCGGCTCTGGGTGTCGCTGCCGCTCGCGCTCTACGCGCTGGCGCTGTCCACGGCGCTGGCCTTTCCCGCGGCGCTCTACGCCGCCGCGCGGCGGGGCCGCGCGGGCGACCTGGCGGTGATGGGCGCGACGCAGGTCGGCGTCGCGGTGCCGAACTTCTGGTTCGCCATGCTGCTCGTCCTCGTCTTCGCGATCAATCTCGGCTGGTTCTCCGCCGGCGGCTTTCCCGGCTGGACCGATCCCGCCGCCGCGCTCAAGGCGCTGACCCTGCCGGCCCTCGCCCTGGCCCTGCCGCAGGCGGCGATCCTCGCGCGGGTGATGCGCTCCGCGCTCGTCGACATCCTGGCCGAGGACTTCATGCGCACCGCCCGGGCCAAGGGGCTGAGCCGGCGCCAGGCGCTCTGGCGGCACGGCGTGCGCAACGCGCTGATCCCAGTGCTGACCATCGTCGGGCTGCAGTTCTCCTTCCTGCTGGCCGGCGCCATCATCATCGAGCAGGTGTTCTTCCTGCCCGGTCTCGGCCGGTTGATCTTCCAGGCGATCTCGCAGCGCGACCTCCTCGTGGTCGAATCCGTGGTCATGCTGCTCGTCTTCGCGGTGATCCTCGTGACCTTCCTGACCGACCTCGCCTATGCTTGGGTCGACCCGCGGCTGAGGCGCCGGCGATGAACGCGCGGATCGTTCCGGGCGCGGCCCTCGCCGTGCTGGTCGCGGGCGCGGCGCTCCTGTCCTTCGCCTGGACGCCGGGCGAGGTCACCGGCGTCGACATCCCCGCCCGCTTGCAGCCGCCCTCGGCCGCGCATCTCCTCGGCACCGACCAGTTCGGCCGCGACATCCTGTCGATGCTGATGGTGGGCGCGCGCACCTCGCTCGCCGTGGCGCTGGTCGCCGTGGGCATCGGCATGGGGCTCGGCGTGCCGCTCGGGCTCGCCGCGGCGGCGCGGCGCGGCTCCTGGCTCGACGAGGTCATCATGCGCGGCAACGACCTCGTCTTCGCCTTCCCGAGCCTCGTCATCGCCATCCTCATCACCGCCGTCGCGGGCCCGGGCGCGGTCAACGCCATCATCGCCATCGGCATCTTCAACGTGCCGGTCTTCGCCCGGCTGAGCCGCGGCGCCGCCCTGCCGGTCTGGCAGCGCGAGTTCATCCTGGCCGCCCGCGTCGCCGGGAAGGGCGCGCCGCGGATCAGCGCGGAACACGTGCTGCCCAACATCGCGAACCTCCTCATCGTGCAGGGAACGATCCAGTTCTCGCTCGGCATCCTCGCCGAGGCGGGCCTCTCCTATGTCGGCCTCGGCGCGCAGCCGCCGGTGCCCTCCTGGGGCCGCATGCTGGCCGAGGCGCAGACGCTCGTGGCGATCGCGCCGCACGTGGCGCTGATGCCGGGGCTCGCCATCGTGCTGACCGTCCTCGGGCTGAACCTGCTCGGCGACGGCCTGCGCGACGCCCTCGACCCGCGCCTCCGGAGCACTCGGTGATGGCCCCCGCATCCGCCCGGACCGGTCCGGCAGCCCTTCGGACCGGCCCATGACCCTCCTCGCCATCGACCGCCTCCGGGTCGCGGCCGGCGACCGCCCGCTGCTCCGCGACGTCTCCCTCGCCCTCGCCCCGGGCGAGATCCTCGCGCTCACCGGCGAGAGCGGGTCGGGCAAGTCGCTGACCGCGCTCGCCGCCATGGGGCTCCTTCCCGACGGCCTCGCCGCCACCGGCAGCATCCGCCTCGACGGCACCGACCTCCTGCGCCTGCCCGAGCGCGAGCTCTGCCGCTTCCGCGGGCAGGCGGTCTCGATGGTGTTCCAGGAACCCATGACCGCCCTCAACCCGGTCCAGACCATCGGCGCGCAGGTGGCCGAGGCGATCCGCGTCCACACCCGCCTATCCGCCGCCGAGGCCGCCTCCCGCGCCGCCGCCGCGCTGGCCCGCACCGGCCTCGCACCCGACCGCGTGCCGCCCGGCCGCTACCCGCACGAACTCTCGGGCGGCCAGCGCCAGCGCGTGGTGATCGCCATGGCGACGGCCCTGCGCCCGCGGCTCCTGATCGCCGACGAGCCCACAACCGCGCTCGACGTCACCACCCAGGCGCGCATCCTCGCGCTCCTGCGCCGCCTCGTCACCGAGGACGGGATGGGCCTCCTGCTCATCACCCACGACCTCGCCGTGGTCCACGGCATCGCCGACCGCCTCGCGGTGATGCAGGACGGCGCCGTGGTCGAGGCGGGCCCCGCCTCCCGCGTCTTCGCCGAGCGCCGCCATCCCTATACGCGCGCGCTCTTCGCCGCCGCGCGCCACCGCCCGTCGCTCGGCCCCCGCGTGACCCGCGGCCCGCTCCTCGCGCTCGAGGGCGTGACCTGCACCTGGCGCCTGCCGCGCCCGCGCCCCTTCGCGCCGGCACCCCTGCACCGCGCCGTCGACGATGTCAGCGTCGCGCTCCGGCAGGGCGAACGCGTGGCGCTCGTGGGCGAATCGGGCTGCGGCAAGTCCACCCTGACCCGCGCCATCCTCGGGCTCGAACCGCTCGCGGCGGGCCGCATCACCCTCGGCGGCGCCCCCGTCGACGCCCGCGCGGGCGTGCCCCGCGCGCTGCGCCGCCGCCTGCAGGTGGTCTTCCAGGACCCCTATGGCAGCTTCGACCCCCGCCACCCGGTCCTGCGCCTCGTGACCGAGCCCCTGCACCTCGAGACCCCGCGCCCGGACCCGGCCGAGGCGCGGCACCGCACCGCCGCCGCCCTTGCCAGCGTGGGCCTCGACGCGGGCGCGCTCGACCGGCCGATCCACGCCTTCTCGGGCGGCCAGCGGCAACGCATCGCCATCGCCCGCGCGCTCATCACCCGGCCCGACCTCGTGATCTTCGACGAGGCCGTCTCGGCCCTCGACGTGCGGGTGCGTGCCGGCATCCTCGACCTCATCGCCCGGCTCTCGCGCGAGGAGGGGCTCGGCTACCTCTTCATCAGCCATGACCTCTCGGTGGTGCGCGGCATCGCCGACCGCATCCTCGTGATGCAGGCGGGCCGCATCGTCGAGGACGCCCCGACCGGGACGCTCTTCGCGGCGCCCCGCCACCCCCACACCCGCGCGCTCCTCGCGGCGGCGCCGCACCTGCCCGGCGATGGCGACGCGCGCGCCGAGGACGAGGACGAGGAGACAGGCACATGACACCCGAGACACAGCGCGCCCCCGTGACCGGCGCCCCGGCCGCCCATGCCCCGACCCTTCTTCTTGGCGGAAATATCCCCGCCGGAGGCAGGCCGCCGGCCGCGGCCGGGCGCCCCGCGGGGGCGGCGCGATGAGGCCCGGCCCCCGCAACCTCGTCACCGACGTCGCGGGCCTCGCCGTCGGCAACGCGCACGACCCGCGCCTGCGCTCGGGCACGACGGTGCTGACCGCCGCGGCGCCCTTCACCGCCGCGGTCGCCGTGCAGGGCGGTGCGCCCGGCACGCGCGAGACCGACCTCCTCGATCCCGAGCGCACCGCGCCCGGCGCCGACGCGCTGGTGCTCTCGGGCGGCAGCGCCTTCGGGCTCGCGGCGGCGCAGGGCGTGATGGACGCGCTCGCCGAGGCGGGCCGCGGCTTCCCGGTGCTCTCGGCGCGGGTGCCCATCGTGCCGGCGGCGATCCTCTTCGACCTCCTGAACGGCGGCGACAAGGACTGGGAGGCAAACCCCTATCCCGCGCTCGGCCGCCAGGCGCTCGCGGCGGCGGGGCCGGGTTTCGCGCTCGGCACCGCGGGCGCGGGCGCGGGCGCGCAGACCGCGCGGGTCAAGGGCGGGCTCGGCTCCGCCTCGCTCGTCCTCGAGACCGGCGCGACGGTCGGCGCGCTCGTGGCGGTGAACCCGATGGGCTGCGTGCTGACACCCTCGGGTCGGCATTTCTGGGCGGCCCCGTTCGAGATGGGCAACGAGTTCGGTGGCCTCGGTCCCGATCCCGCGCGCGGGCTGCAGCCCCTGCCGCCCAGCGCCAAGGCCGCCGCCATGGCCCGGCAGGGCAACACCACGATCGGGATCGTCGCCACCGACGCCCGGCTCGACAAGGCGCAGGCCCGCCGCCTCGCGGTCGCCGCCCATGACGGCATCGCGCGCGCCGTGGTGCCCGCGCACACGCCCCATGACGGCGACCTGGTCTTCGCGGCCGCCACCGGCGCGCGGGCGCTCGCCGACCCGCTGGCCGAGCTCACCGCGCTCTGCCACGCGGGCGCGATCTGCATGGCCCGCGCCATCGCCCGCGCCGTCTGGGAAGCCGCGGAGGAGCCCGGCGACACGCTGCCCGCGCTCCGGAGCCTCCTCGGCGCCTAGCGCAGCCGCGGCGGCCGGTCGGGGTCGCTGCCGGGCGCCGCGGGCGTCGCCGCGCGCACCGGCTCGGGCTCG
>NZ_JAME01000056.1 GCF_000521865.1 Roseivivax isoporae LMG 25204 | reverse complement strand
CGGCGCGCCGCGCGCAGCGCCTCCGCGCCGGGCGCGGGCGGGGCCGCGGTCGGGTCGGGATGCGTGGCGGCGGCCGCCGGGGCAACTGGGGCGGCCGCATCGGCTTCCGCCTCGCCGTCGGGCTCGTCCACGATGCGCATCAGGAAATCGTCGCGCTCGGGCGCCTCGCCCTCCCACGACCGGGCGGGGCCGAAGAACGGCTCGCCCTTGAACTTGCGCCGTTTCGGGATCGCGACGAAGCAGACCGGCCGGAAGCCGTGGCCGCGCGCGAAGGCCTCGGCCTCGTCCAGCGTCTCGCGCGCGACCGCGGCGATCAGCGTCTTGCCGGCCTTCTCGGACCAGTCGTAGCGGAGCTCGTCGAGCGTGTAGGGCGTCGCCCCCTCGAGCACCTCGCGCACCCGCGGCTCGGGATCGCCCGGCGCGGCCGCGCAGTCGAGATATTTGATCTGGTCGTTCGGGATGACGAGCTTGACCGCCTCGGTGCCCGCCCCCGATCCGAGAGCGGCCTGGCGCAGGCGCGCCATCTCCGTCTCGAGGTCGGCGTCGAGAGAGGCCTCGCCGAGGACGATCCAGCCCGCCGGCGTGCGTTCGAGCAGCGAGATGCCGTCGAACGACAGGTTGAGCGCGAGATCGGGTTTCATGCCGCCTGTCCTACCATTCCTGCGACCTGCTGTTGAGTCACAACGCGGGCTGGAAACCGTTCTACAGCAGGGACCTGCCCAGCAAAAGACGCCTGCCTTGCGGTGGGCGGAGGGACGCGCGTATGTAGCGTGAACGTGATCCCCGAGCGAAGGAGTGCCGCCATGCGCACGTTTCCCGCCCTGCTACTTTCCGCCTGCCTCGCCGCCCCCTTCGCCCTGCCGGCCGCCGTCGCGGCGCAGCAGGTCCAGCAGCAGCCGCAGATCACCGTGACCGGCGAAGGCGAGGCCGCCGCCGCGCCCGACATGGCCACGATCAGCCTCGGTGTCGAGGTCGATGGCGACACCGCCGCCGCGGCCATGGACGGCGCCTCGGACGTGGTGTCGCGGATCCTCGACCGGCTCGAGGGCTTCGAGGTGGCGCCGCGCGACGTGCAGACCTCGTCGCTGTCGCTCGACCCGCTGCGCACCGGGCGCGAGGGCGAGACGCGGCCGCGCATCGACGGCTACGTGGCCCGCAACCAGGTGACGGTGCGCGTGCGCGACCTCGACCAGGTGGGCCAGATCCTCGGTGCGGTGCTCGAGGACGGGGCGAACACGCTGGGCGGGCTCGACTTCGCGGTCGCCGATCCCGATCCGCTGATCGACGAGGCGCGCCGCGCTGCGGTGGCCGATGCCCGCGCCAAGGCGGAACTCTACGCCGAGGCCGCCGGCGTGCGGCTCGGCCGCGTCCTGCGCCTGGACGAGGTCGGCGGCATGCCGCGTCCGATGCCCATGGCCGAGATGCGGATGGCCGCGGACGTGCCCGTGGCGGGCGGCGAGACCGGCTACTCCGCGCAGGTCAGCGTGGTCTTCGAACTGCTGCAGTGACGCCTGGCGCGGCGCGGCCTCACCGCGCCGCCTCCGCGGCCGCCTGGGCCTCCGCCGCCATGTCGCGGTAGCGGTTCAGGACGTAGACCCGGATCGCCGAGGCGAGCCCGGTTTCAAGCTCTCGTGCCGCGTCGATCTCGGCCGCGAGCGCGTTGGCGGGCTTGCCCTCGGCGCGGGCTATCTCGCGGAAGGCGATCCAGAACGCGTCCTCGAGCGACACCGACGTGCGGTGGCCGCGCAGTGTCAGCGACCGCTTGACCGGCCGGCCGCTCACCTGTCGGGATCGTCGGGGCCGCCCGCGCGGGGACCCAGGGCATGGCCGTCGATGTGGCGCGCCGCACGCGCGGCATCGTCCGCCTCGCGTGCCTTCTGCGCCTTCGTCCGGCCGAACTTCGCCGCATTGCCGTCGGCCTGCGCGCGCCGGTCGGCGCGGGCACGGTCCTTTCGGGCGCGGTTGAGGTTCACGACCTTGCTCATGGCGGGCAGGATAGCGGGTGCGCGCGGGCCGTCAACGGCGGCCCGCGCGCGACGCGTCGCTCAGTCCTTCGGACCGATCATGTCCTCGGGACGCACGACGCGGTCGAAGGTCTCCTCGTCGACGAAGCCGAGCTTGACCGCTTCCTCGCGCAGGGTGGTGCCGTTCTTGTGCGCGGTCTTGGCGACCTTGGTGGCGTTGTCGTAGCCGATGGTCGGCGCCAGCGCCGTCACCAGCATCAGGCTTTCCTTCATGAGCTTCTCGATGCGCGCCTCGTTGGCCTCGATCCCCGACACCATGTTGTCGGTGAAGGCCGAGGCGGAATCGCCCAGGAGCTGCATGGATTGCAGGACGTTGTAGCTCATCATCGGGTTGTAGACGTTGAGCTCGAAATGGCCCTGGCTGCCGGCGAAGCCGACCGCCGCGTCGTTGCCCATGACATGCGCGCAGACCATGGTCAGCGCCTCGGCCTGCGTCGGGTTCACCTTGCCCGGCATGATCGACGAGCCGGGCTCGTTCTCGGGCAGGATCAGCTCGCCCAGCCCCGAGCGCGGGCCCGACCCGAGCAGCCGGATGTCGTTCGCGATCTTGAAGAGCGACGCGGCCACGGTCTTGAGCGCGCCCGAGAACATCACCATGGCGTCGTGCGCGGCGAGCGCCTCGAACTTGTTGGGCGCGGTCACGAAGGGCAGGCCCGAGATCTCGGCGATGTGGGCCGCGACGGCCGTGTCCCAGCCCTTGCGGGTGTTGAGGCCGGTGCCGACGGCGGTGCCGCCCTGCGCCAGTTCGTAGATGTCGGGCAGGCAGGCCTCGACCCGCTCGATCCCCTTCGCGACCTGATGCGCGTAGCCCGAGAATTCCTGCCCGAGCGTCAGCGGCGTCGCGTCCTGGGTGTGGGTGCGGCCGATCTTGATGATGTGGGCGAACGCCTCGGACTTGGCCACGAGCGCTGCGTGAAGCTTGCGCAGGCCGGGGAGCAGCACGTCGCGCGCCGACATGCCGATCGCCACGTGCATGGCGGTCGGGAAGGTGTCGTTCGACGACTGGCCCATGTTGCAGTGATCGTTCGGGTGCACGGGCGTCTTCGAGCCCATCTGGCCGCCCAGCATCTCGATCGCACGGTTCGAGATCACCTCGTTGGCGTTCATGTTGGACTGGGTGCCCGACCCGGTCTGCCAGACCACGAGGGGAAAGTTGTCGTCGAAGCGGCCGTCGATGACCTCCTGCGCGGCGGCGGCGATGGCCTCGCCGATCTCGCGGTCGATGCTACCCTGCGCGATGTTGGCCAGCGCGCAGGCCTTCTTGATCGTGCCGAGCGCCCGGATGATCGGCACCGGCTGGCGTTCCCAGCCGATGGGGAAGTTCATGATCGACCGCTGGGTCTGCGCGCCCCAGTACTTGTCGGCGGGAACCTCGAGCGGTCCGAAGCTGTCGGTCTCTGTGCGGGTGGCGGTCATCGGGCGCATTCCTCGGGTTGCGTCAGCTGAATGTCGACAGCGGGATACCGAAGCGGCACGATCCGGGCAACCGGCTTCGCGGCCGCGCGGGCGTCGCGCGGGCGGCGCGTCCACCGGTCAGGCAGGTGTCACTTGCGGAAGGAGTCGAGGCTCACGACGTCGGCGTCCTTCTTTTCGGACGGCTTGTCGGCGGCTTGCTCGCGCGGCTTGACCTCGGCGGGGCGGGGGCGC
Source organism: Roseivivax isoporae LMG 25204 (assembly GCF_000521865.1). Lineage (GTDB taxonomy): Bacteria > Pseudomonadota > Alphaproteobacteria > Rhodobacterales > Rhodobacteraceae > Roseivivax > Roseivivax isoporae. The sequence continues at coordinate 9,651 of NZ_JAME01000056.1, read as the reverse complement.
TGCGGCGGCTCGCTGTCGTCACCGTCCTGCGTCTCGAACCGGAGGCCGAACTCGACCGAGGGGTCAACGAAGGTCTTGATGGCGTCGTAGGGGATGTAGAGGCGTTCGGGCGCGTCGCCGAAGTTCAGCGTGACGGCGAAGCCCTCGTCGGACACGTCGAGGTCGCTGAACCAGTGCTGCATGACCACCGTCATCTCGCCCGGGTAGCGATCCGACAGCCAGTCCGCGATCTCGACATCCGGGTGGCCGGTGTCGAAGGTGATGAAGAAATGGTGGTCGCCCGGCAGGCCTTCTGCCGCGACGCCTTCCAGGACTTCCTGGATCAGCCCGCGCATGGCGCGGTGCATCAGATTGCCATAGTCGATGCCCTGGGACATGACCGCCGCCTTTCCGTTTGACGGGGCCACCATATTCGATCTGAACGGAAACGAAAGGGGCCGGGCCGCGAAAAAGCCCGTGCCTCAGGCAGGTGGCGCCGGGACGAGCGCCAGCGCGCCGCCCGCCGCCGCGCAGACCGCCAGCGTCACGAGGGGCCCGCGCCCGAGCACCAGCATCAGGACGCCGGCGAGCGCGGTCAGCGCCACCGCGGCGGGATCCACGCTCGCGGGCACGGGCAGCGCGATCGCCGTGGGGCCCACGTCCCGCACCTCGGCGAAGAGGACGTGGATCGCGAACCAGAGCGACAGGTTCAGGATCACGCCCACCACCGCCGCCGTCACCGCGGCGAGCGCGGCGCGCAGCGCCGGCCGCGCGAGCAGCGCCTCGACATGCGGGGCAAAGGCGAAGATCCACAGGAAACACGGCAGGAACGTCATCCAGAGCGTGAGGACGCCGGCCGCGACCGCGCCGGCGACGCCCGCCGCCCCGTGCCCCGCGATCATGCCCACGAACTGCGTCACGAGGATGAGGGGCCCGGGCGTCGTCTCGGCCAGCCCGAGCGCGTCGATCATCTGGCCCGCGTCGAGCCAGCCCTCCGCCTCGACCACGACCTCGGCCATGTAGGCGAGGACGGCATAGGCGCCGCCGAAGGTCACCACCGCGAGCTTGGCAAAGAACGCCGCGAGGTCGAGGAAGAGGCCGCCGCCGGCGAGCCAGAGGATCGGCAGCGGCAGGAGCCACAGCCCCGCCCAGAGCGCGACCACACCGGGCGAGGGCGCGGGCATCGCCGGGGCCTCGGTCGCCTCCTGTCCCGTGCCGCCCGCGCGTCCCGTGAGCCAGCCGAACGCCGCGGCCCCCGCCACGATCAGCGGGAAAGGCACGGACAGCGCCCAGATGGCGAGGAAGGACACGGCCGCCACGCCCACCATGGCGCCGCCCGTCAGCCCCTTGCGCGTGAGCCGCACCAGCGCCTGGACGACGATCACGATCACCGTCGCCTTGACGCCGAGCAGCACCGCCTCGAAGCCCGGCGCGCTGCCATAGCTCAGGTAGATCAGCGCGAGCGCGCCGACGACCAGCGCCCCGGGCAGCACGAAGAGCGCCCCGGCGATCACCCCGCCCGCGATGCCCGCAAGCCGCCATCCGGTATAGGTGGCAAGCTGCATGGCCTCGGGGCCGGGCAGGAGCATGCAGAAGCTCAGCGCGTTCAGGAACTGCCGCTCGGTCAGCCAGGGCCGTTCCTCGACGCATTCGCGGTGCATGAGGGCGATCTGCGCGGCCGGGCCGCCGAACGACAGCCAGCCGATGCGGTGAAAGACGCGCGCAAGCTCGCCGCGTGTGGGTGCAGTCATCGCCGGTCCTGCGCGCTCGTTGCCGTTCCGCGCGCGACACCTAGCCCGCACCCGTCCGCACGTCAAAGCGCAAGGTTCGCGGAGCGTCTGACGATTTGGGAGAAAGTGCAGGCTTCTGTTGCCAGGTGCCTGCGAACCCCGCCTTACGCTGCTAGGCGCAAGGGCTTAGATTTCGGTTTTCCGCACTGCTTACGCAGCGAGGGCAACCGGAGCACGATTGTCGTTGGCAATTATGCTTTACGGACCGATAACGGTGGTACCTCACCGGGACAAAGCCACCCCTTTAGACGTTCGTCGATCCTATTTCGGCCCCATGGTCCCCCCAACGACGGGATGATTTGGTGGAGCCGCCGGGTACCGCCCCCGGGTCCGATCCGCTTATTCCGAGCGCGTTTATGTCCATAGTCCCGTTGCCGAGACACCCGTAATGTAGGCGATCCGCGCGGCGCTGCAAAGGGCCGCGAACGGGAAAACTTGCGGCGCGCCGTCGCGGACTTGTCTCGGGCGCGCGGATCCTCGACCCTCGCCGCGCGGCGCGCCGCGCGCTTGCGCGGGATGACGGGGGATGGCCATGGTCGATGCCGGATACTGCCTGTGGATGGCGCGCTACAACGCCTGGCAGAACCGTCAGCTGCGCGCGATCTTCGCCGACATGTCCGCGGCCGAACTCGCGCAGGAGCGCGGCGCGTTCTTCGGGTCGCTGCTCGGCACCGCGAACCACGTCCTCTGGGCGGACCGCATGTGGATGTCGCGCCTCGTGGGCGGGCCCGCGCCCGGGGGCGGCATCTCGGACAGCCCCCGGTTCACCGACTCGGCGCGCGACTGGGACATCGCGCGCTTCCGCGCCGATGCCGACATCCTGCTCTGGGCCGAGCGGCTGCGCAGCGTCGAGCTGACCGGCATGCTCTCGTGGCATTCCGGCGCGCTCGGCCGGCGGGTCGAGAAGCCGCGCGCGCTCTGCGTGGTGCACATGTTCAACCACCAGACCCATCACCGCGGCCAGATCCACGCCATGCTGACCGCCGCCGGCCGCGCCGCGCCGGTCACCGACCTCGCCTTCATGCCCGAGGACGGCCCGTCGCTCTGATCGCCCGCGGTGCGCTGCAGGTTGCCGCGCCCGCCCGTCGCGGTATGTCTCGTGGGAGGCCGCGGCGACGTCGCGGAAGACGAATGGCACGCCACGGAAGGGAGCGCAGCGATGGTCAGGGCACTTGTGGTCGAGAAGGACGAGGAGAGCGGCAAGACCCGCGCCGGGGTGCAGGACATCGCCGAGAGCGACCTGCCCGAGGGCGACGTCACCGTCGCGGTCGAGTACTCGACGCTGAACTACAAGGACGGGCTCTGCATCGGCCCGGGCGGCGGGCTGGTGCGCCGCTACCCGCACGTGCCGGGCATCGACTTTGCCGGCACCGTCGAGGCGTCCGACGATCCCCGCTACGCGCCGGGCGACAAGGTGGTGCTGACCGGCTGGCGCGTGGGCGAGGCGCATTGGGGCGGCTACGCCCAGAAGGCGCGGGTCAAGGCCGACTGGCTGGTGCCGCTGCCCGAGGGGCTCGGGACGCGGCAGGCCATGGCGGTGGGCACCGCGGGCTTCACTGCCATGCTCGCGGTCATGGCGCTCGAGGACCACGGGCTCGCGCCGGGGCAGGGGCCGGTCCTCGTTACCGGCGCCTCGGGCGGCGTCGGGTCGGTGGCCACCGCGATCCTCGCGCGGCTCGGCTACGAGGTCGCCGCCGTCACCGGCCGTCCCGAGGGGGCGGATTACCTGCGGGGCCTCGGGGCCACGCAGATCGTGCCCCGCGAGGACGTGGCTGAAACCGTCAAGCGTCCGCTCGAGAGCGAGACCTGGTCGGGCTGCATCGACGCGGTGGGCGGCGCCATGCTCGCCCGCGTGCTGGGCCAGCTCAAGTACGGCGCCTCGGCGGCGGCGGTCGGGCTCGCGGGCGGCGCGGACCTTCCGGCCAAGGTGGTGCCGTTCCTGCTGCGCGGCGTGAACCTCCTCGGCATCGACAGCGTGATGCAGCCCTACGAGAACCGCCTGCGCGCCTGGGAACGCATCGCCCGGGACCTGCCCATGGACAGGCTCGAGGCGATGGTGACGCCCGCCACGCTCGAGGACCTGCCGAAGCTCGGCGCGGACATCCTCAAGGGACAGGTGCGGGGCCGGGTGGTGGTCGACCTCACGGCCTGACGGATCCGCGCGGAAACGTGCCGACGGGCCGGCCGCGCCGGCCCGCGCGCCTGTGTCGGCTGGCCCGGGGCGCGTTGGAACCGGATCGGACTCCGCCGCGTTCGCGCGCGCGAACGCGTGATGGCGGATGGGGTTCCCTTCACGCGCCTTCAAATTTTTAGCCATTCGGTTCAAGATGTTGGATACGTTTCGCGAATATCGCCGCGGCGGAGCGGGAACATCGCGTCGCCGCCGGTTCACCCCGGCCTAATTCTGTGAAACGACTGCGCCATCCCAGAACCGTAACCACCAGAGGAGGACGATGCCGCATGGCGGACACATCATCCGAAGGTCTCGACATCCCGTCGCCGGACGGTGACGTCAACACCATCGACACCGACTACAAGGTCGGCCAGGACAACATCACCCCGAAGTTCGGCCCGCTGGTCTTCGACATCCACAACCCGGTCTTCCTGATCTCGTCGCTGACCACACTGGCCTTCGTGCTGGTCACGCTGATCTTCCAGGATCAGGCTTCCGCGGTCTTCAACTGGCTGTTCACCTTCGTCACGACCCGCTTCGACTGGCTGTTCCTGTCGGCGGCGAACATCTTCGTCGTGTTCTGCCTTGCGCTCATCGTCAGCCCCTGGGGCTCGGTGCGGCTCGGCGGCACGGATGCCGAGCCCGATTTCGGCTACCTGTCGTGGTTCGCGATGCTCTTCGCGGCGGGCATGGGCATCGGCCTCATGTTCTTCGGCGTGCTCGAGCCCGTCTACCACATGCAGGTATCCGGTCCGCTCGGGCTCGAGGGGCCGCTCAACGACGACGGCAGCGTGAACCCCGACCTCGTCGCCGAGGCACGCGCCCACGGCCTTGCCGCCACGATCTTCCACTGGGGTCTGCACCCCTGGGCGATCTACGCGGTGGTGGCGCTCGCGCTCGCGCTGTTCACCTACAACAAGCAGCTTCCGCTCTCGATCCGCTCGGCGTTCTACCCGCTTCTCGGGGACCGCGTCTGGGGCTGGCCGGGCCACGTCATCGACATCATCGCGGTGTTCGCCACGCTCTTCGGCCTGACCACCTCGCTCGGGCTCGGCGCGCAGCAGGCGACCTCGGGTCTGCACTACGTCTTCGGCCTGCCCGAGACGCTGAACACGCAGATCATCGTGATCATGGGCGTGACAGGGGTCGCGCTGATCTCGGTCGTGCGGGGCATCGACGGCGGCGTGAAGGTGCTGTCGAACGTCAACATGTTCCTGGCCGCGGCGCTCCTGCTCTTCGTGTTCCTGGCCGGTCCGACGCTGCAGATCCTCAGCGACTTCTGGATCGGGCTGTCGACCTACGCGCAGGACGTGGTGCCGCTCTCGAACCCGTTCGGGCGCGAGGATGACAGCTACCGCGAGGGCTGGACCTCGTTCTACTGGGCGTGGTGGATCTCCTGGTCGCCGTTCGTGGGCATGTTCATCGCCCGCGTCAGCCGCGGCCGCACGGTGCGCGAGTTCATCACCTGCGTGATCCTGATCCCGACGCTCGTGTCGGTGTTCTGGATGGCGGTCTTCGGCGGCACGGCCATCAACGACGTGCTGACGCTCGGCCCGGACAGCGGCGTCTACCAGAACGTGATCGCGAGCTACAACGACTCGATCGCCATGTTCGCCATGTTCGGCGACCTGCCGTTCACCATGATCACCTCGACGCTGGGGATCGTGCTGGTGCTCGTCTTCTTCATCACGTCCTCGGATTCGGGGTCGCTGGTGATCGACACCATCACCGCCGGCGGCAAGACCGAGGCGCCCACCGCGCAGCGCGTGTTCTGGGCGGTGACCGAGGGGGTCGTGGCCATCGTGCTGCTGATCGGCGGCGGCCTCACGGCGCTCCAGGCGATGGTCAACGCGACGGGCATCTTCTTCACGCTGATCCTGCTCGTGATGTGCTGGTCGATCTTCAAGGGCCTGCGCTCCGAACCGCGCTGAGCCCCGGCTCATCGCGACACCACCCCCGGGCGCGCCCACCGCGCCCGGGGGTTTTTTGTGCCCAGCGCCGGGACACCGGCCCCCCCTTGCGGCCGCGGCGCGGTTCCGGTTCTCTCGCGCCCGACGACGGACAGGCAAGAGGACATGCGGCCATGCAACTCGACATCGACTGGGTGAGGGCGCAGTTCCCCGCCTTCGCCTCCGAGGCGCTCGCCGGGCAGCTGCACTTCGAGAACGCGGGCGGCTCCTATGCCTGCCGGCCGGTGATCGACCGGCTGACCCGCTTCTACACCGAGCGCAAGGTCCAGCCCTACGGCGCCGCCGATCCCTCGCGCCTCGCCGGCGAGGAGATGGACGAGGCCCGCACCCGGCTCGCGGCGCTCATGGGTGTCGCCCGCGACGAGGTGAGCTTCGGCCCGTCGACCACGCAGAACACCTACGTGCTGGCGCAGGCCTTCCGCGAGCACCTGTCGGACGGCGATGCCATCGTCGTCACCGAACAGGATCACGAGGCCAATTCGGGGCCGTGGCGCAGGCTCGCCGATGCCGGCATCGAGGTGCGCGAGTGGCGCATCGACCCCGCGACCGGCCATCTCGACCGCGAGGCGCTGGCGGCCTTGCTGGGCGACGGGCGCGTGCGGCTCGTCTGCTTTCCGCATTGCTCGAACGTCGTGGCCGAGATCAACCCGGTGGCGGAGATCGTGGCGCAGGTGCACGCGGCGGACGCGGTGGCCTGCGTCGACGGCGTCAGCTACGCGCCTCACGGGCTGCCGGACGTGGCCGCGCTCGGCGCCGACATCTACCTCTTCTCGGCCTACAAGACCTACGGGCCGCATCAGGGGATCATGGTGATCCGCCGCGCGCTGGGCGAGGCGCTGCCGAACCAGGCGCATTTCTTCAACGCCGGAAGCCTTTACAAGCGCTTCACGCCCGCCGGGCCCGACCACGCGCAGATCGCGGCCTCGGCCGGAATCGCCGACTACCTCGAGGCGATGGCCGACCGTCACGGCATCGCGCCCGCGGACACCCACGACCTGATGCGCGCGCACGAGATCCGGCTCCTGCAGCCGCTGCTCGACGCGGTGACGGGGCGGAACGGCGTGCGCCTCCTGGGGCCGGCCGATGGTGCCACCCGGGCGCCGACCGTGGCGCTCGACGTGCCCGACCCGCAGGGCGCGGCCCGTGCGCTCGCCGCGCGGGGCATCAATGCCGGAGCGTCGGATTTCTACGCGGTGCGTCCGCTCAAGGCGATGGGAATCGATCCGGCGCGGGGCGTGCTGCGCCTGAGCTTCGTGCACTACACGTCCGAGGACGAGGTGCGCACGCTGGTCTCGGCGCTCGAGGACGCGATCTGAACCGGGCGGGCAGGGGAGGCAGTCAGCGCCCCTGCCGGCGCGCCATGAAGGCGAGCCGCTCGAACAGGTGCACGTCCTGCTCGTTCTTCAGCAGCGCGCCGTGCAGCTTCGGCAGGGCGCTCGCCCCGTCGCGGCGCAGGTCCTCGGGCGCCAGGTCCTCGGTCAGAAGCAGCTTCAGCCAGTCCAGCACCTCCGAGGTCGAGGGCTTCTTCTTCAGCCCCGGCGTCTCGCGGATCTCGTAGAACTGCGTCAGCGCGGTGGTCAGAAGGTCTGACCGGATGTCCGGGTGGTGCACCTCGACGATGCGCTTCAGCGTGTCGGGATCGGGAAAGCGGATGTAGTGGAAGAAGCACCGCCGCAGGAACGCGTCGGGCAGCTCCTTCTCGTTGTTCGAGGTGATGATGACGATCGGCCGGTGGCGCGCCTGCACCGTCTCGCCGGTCTCGTAGACGTGGAACTCCATCCGGTCGAGTTCCTGCAGCAGGTCGTTCGGGAACTCGATGTCCGCCTTGTCGACCTCGTCGATCAGCAGGACCACCTTCTGCTCGGCGGCGAAGGCCTGCCACAGCTTGCCGCGGCGGATGTAGTTGCCCACGTCCGCGACCCGCGCCTCGCCCAGCTGGCTGTCGCGCAGCCGGCTCATCGCGTCGTACTCGTAGAGGCCCTGCTGCGCCTTCGTGGTGGACTTGATCGACCATTCGATCATCGGCAGCCCCAGCGCGCGGGCGACCTGGCGGGCCAGTTCCGTCTTGCCGGTCCCGGGCTCGCCCTTGACCAGGAGCGGCCGCTCCAGGGCCACCGCGGCGTTCACCGCCACCGTCAGATCGTCGGTCGAGACATACTCGGCGGTGCCCTCGAATCTCATGCTGCGTCCGCTTCCCGATTTCCGCTTGCGCCTAGGGTCTTTCACCACCGGAATTACCCGTCAAGGCACGCTATTCGGTAGTGACATCTTCGAGACGTTGGTCTAAGTGCTGCCCGCAGGGGTGCCAGATATCTGGGGAAATTTCTATGGCAGATGTCGGCGTTGCAAGGGGAACCGCCATGAAGCCTGAGTCCTTCCTGCCCGATGATTACCGTCCGGCCGAAGACGAACCTTTCATGAACGAGCGCCAGCTCGAATATTTCCGCCGCAAGCTCGTCATGTGGAAGAACGACCTGCTCGCCGACAGCCGCGACACCATCGAGGGACTGCAGGACAGCACCCGCAACATCCCCGACGTCACCGACCGCGCGAGCGAGGAAACCGACCGTGCGATCGAGCTGCGCACCCGCGACCGCCAGCGCAAGCTTGTCGCAAAGATCGACGCCGCGCTGCGCCGCATCGACGACGGCGAATACGGCTACTGCGAGGTCACGGGCGAGCCGATCTCGCTCAAGCGGCTCGATGCCCGCCCGATCGCGACCATGAGCCTCGAGGCGCAGGAGCGCCACGAACGCCGCGAGCGCGTGCACCGCGACGACTGACCGCCCGCGCGGCGGGCGGCCCCGTGCCGCCGCCGCCGCGCGACCCCCCGGGTGCCGCGCCCGCTCCGTGCCCCGTTTCGACCGCGCACCGAAGGCGCACTGCCCGCGATGCACCCCGACAGACCCCTCGCCGACCTGAGCATCGCCGTCATCGGCGCCGGTATCGGCGGGCTGGCGACGGCCCTGACCCTGAGGCGCCTCGGCGCGCGGGTCACGGTTCTGGAACAGGCTCCCGCCATCACCGAGGTGGGCGCGGGCCTGCAGATCTCTCCCAACGGCATGGTCGTGCTCGACGCGCTGGGCCTCGCGCCCGCGCTCGACAGCGCGCCGCGCGCCCGTGCGATGTCGCTGCGCGACTTCCGAACCGGCAAGGAGGTGCTGCGCCTCGACCTCGCCGCGCGCGCCCGCGACCACCGCTTCGTGCACCGCGCCGACCTGGTGGACGTGCTGGCGGGCGCCGCGCGCGCCGCGGGCGTGCAGGTCAAGCTCCTGCAGAAGGTGGCTGACGTGGTGCCGGGCCCGCGCCCGCGCGTGGCGCTCGTGCACGGCGACACGTTCGAGGCCGACCTCGTGATCGGCGCGGACGGGCTGCACTCGGTGGTGCGCGGCGCGCTCGGGGCGGCGCCCGCCGCCACCTTCACCGGCCACGTGGCCTGGCGCGCGGTGGTGCCGAACGTCACCGCCCACCCGGCCGAGGCGCGCGTGCACATGGGGCCGGGCGGCCACGTGGTCAGCTATCCCCTGCGGGGCGGCGACGTGGTCAATCTCGTCGCCGTCGAGGAACGCCGCACCTGGACCGAGGAAAGCTGGAGCCGGACCGGCAACGGCGACGCCATGCGTGGCACCTTCTCGCATTTCGGCGGCGACGTGGCGCGGCTCATGGCCGAGGTCGACGCGCCGGGGCTCTGGGGGCTCTTCCGCCACCGCGTGGCGCCGCGCTGGCATGCCGAGGGCGT
>NZ_JAME01000055.1 GCF_000521865.1 Roseivivax isoporae LMG 25204 | reverse complement strand
GCGTGGAGTTTTTCAACACCATCGGCCCAGACCGGACCTTCACTCTATTACGTTGCCGCATTGCGGCTTTGACCGGAGCGGACATCCGAGAGCAAGCGCAGCATTGTCGCGACGCTGACATGGGATCGCAGATCCTTCCGGAATACGTCGCAACAATGGAATGCTGATCAGGCGAGATGAAAGACTGGCGGTCGCCGAGGTTACGCGGCCTCATATCTGGAGAATACATCCGTGCTGCCGTCCTTCCGCATCAGGAAGACGTCGTAGGCTTCTCGCTGGTATTCGGGCCCCATGCCGGGAGAGCCGTAGGGCATGTCCGGCACGGCGAGGCCGATGGCATCCGGGTGCTCGGCCAGCAGTCGGCGGATGTCAGCGGGTGGCACGTGGCCCTCGATCATGTAGCCTGCGACCTCGCCGGTATGACAGGAGTGCATCGCTTGGGGGATGCCATTCTCCAGCTTGTGCCGGATCAGGAGCGTGCCCATGCTCGCTTCGGTGGTCACCGTGAAGCCGGCGTTGCGCAGTATTTCGACCCAGGCGGCGCAACATCCGCAGTTGCGATCCTTCACGACGTGAATCGTTGGCGCGCTGTCTTGAGCCGCAGCGGCGAACGGCATCATCCCGAAGAGGCTCGTGGCGGAGACGAGCAGGCGGCGGCGAGTCATGTGGGTCATAAGAATGCTCCTCGTGTTCTCTCTAAGTTCGCTCATTGAAGGCAGGCGCCGCGACGCGACCCGGTGTCGCTGATGTCGCGCCACTTAGACCGGGCTGGCCGCCGCGTTCCGGCCGGAAGGCGAGCAGCCGAAGCGCGTTGACCGTCACGAGCACGGTCGCACCGGTATCGGCGAGGATTGCGATCCAGAGGCCGGTGATGCCCATGAGCGTCGTCACCAGGAATACCGCCTTGAGGCCGAGGGCAATGGCGACGTTCTGCCGGATGTTGGCCATGGCCGCGCGGGCCAGACGGATCAGCCCGGGCACGTCGCCGACGCGGTCGCGCAGGATCGCCGCATGCGCCGTCTCCAGCGCCACGTCGGTGCCTGAGCCCATGGCCACGCCGACCTGCGCGGCGGCGAGCGCCGGGGCGTCGTTGATCCCGTCACCCACCATCATCACCTGCGCCGCTTGCCCCAGAGCGCGGACCTCGCGCACCTTGTCTTCCGGCAGAAGCCCGGCCCTGTGTTCGATGCCGAGGCCGTCGGAAATCGCCGCGGCGGTGCGCGCATTGTCTCCAGTCAGCATCACCGGCGCGATGCCCATCGCCCGAAGCTGGCGGACGGCTTCAGCCGCGTCCGGACGCGGTTCGTCGCGCATGGCGATGAGGCCGCAAACGATCCCTTTGCGCCAGACGAGGACGACCGTCTTGCCCTCCGCCTCCAGCGTGGCGGCCTGCGACCGGATCGGTTCGTCCAGGACGCCGGCTTCCTCTGCCAGCCGGGGCGAGCCGACCGTCACCGTCGCGCCGTTGATCACCGCCTCGGCACCTTTGCCCGGAATGGCACGGGCCGCGCTGGAGGTAGGAACCTCGACCCCGTCTGCTTCGGCACGTGCGAGGATGGCCTGGCCAAGAGGATGGCTCGCGCCCCTCTCCACGCCCGCGGCCAGCGCCAGCACGTCCGCTGCCGAGCCTGCGTGCGGCACGATGTCGGTCACGCGCGGCCGGCCGGCCGTCAGCGTGCCGGTCTTGTCGAAGGCGACATGGGTAATCCGGGCGACGGCCTCGATCACCGCGCCGCCCTTCATCAGCAGTCCGTTCCTTGCACCCGCCGAGAGCGCCGAGGCAATGGAGGCCGGAACCGAGATCACCAGCGCGCAGGGACAGCCGATCAGCAACAGCGCCAGCGCCCGGTAGACCCACTCGCCCCAGGACAGCCCGAAGGCGAGCGGCGGGACGATGGCCACGAGCAGCGCCGCACCCACGACCGCCGGCATGTACACACGGCTGAACCGGTCGATGAATCGCTCTGTCGGTGCGCGGGCGCTCTCGGCTTCCTCCACGAGGCGGACGATGCGCGCGATCGTGTTGTCCTCGGCAGACTTCGCGACCCGCACCCTCAGCGCCGCCTCCGCGTTGATCGAGCCGGCGAAAACGGGGCTGCCTGCTTCCTTGAAGCTTGGCACGCTCTCCCCCGTCACCGGGCTTTCGTCGACGCCAGATGTGCCCTCGATCACCTCGCCATCCGCCGGCACCCGGTCACCGGGGCGCACCAGAACGACTTGCCCTATCTTCAGTTTCTCCGCCTGGACTTCACGCGTCCGCCCACCGGTCTCGAGCAGCGCCGTCTTCGGCACCAGCCGGGCCAGGGCGCGAATGCCGTTGCGCGCCCGGTTCGCGGCGACACCTTCGAGCATCTCTCCCACGGCGAAAAGAAAGACGACCAGCGCCGCCTCTTCGGCCGCCCCGATCACCAGCGCACCGCTGGCGGCGATGGTCATCAGCATCTCGATGGTGAAAGGCATGCCGATCCGCGCCATCGCAAACGCCCGCCGAGCGACGGGCACGATCCCGATCAGCGTGGCCAGGACGAACGCCCACTGCGCGATCTCCTCCGAGGCGAGGAGATGGACCGCCCAGGCCGCCGCGAGCAGTGCCCCCGTGCCGAGCACGAGCCGTCCCTTGGACGTGGCGTGCCAGGCGGGCTGCACCTCTTCGGAGGGACGAGGCTGCAGCGCGTCAACAGGGTCGGGAGGAGCGGCATCGGCCCCCGGGAATGCTCCCTCGGGCAGGACGAAGCCGCCCTTGGGCTTCTCCGGAGCGGCGCCCCGCGGAGAGATCCCGTAACCGATGGCCCGCACCGCCTTCTCCACCTGCTCAGGCGTCGACCGGCGCTCATCCAGTGTCAGGCGCAGTCGTTCCGTCATGGGTGCCACATCGATGTCCGACACACCGGGCAACCGCTCGACAGCACCGCGGACCTTGGCGGCGCACGCACCGCAATCCATACCGGTGACGCGCCACTCGATCTGGTTTCCGCCGTCTGCCATTTCTGGTCTCCTGCCGCGTGCGACTCGTTGAGCCGCAGAGATAGGACCTCTACCAACTGTAGGTTCAAGCCCTTCCGGAGAGCAAAAACCTTGTTGGAATCGCTCCCCTATTCTACAGCGACTGTAGATACAGGAGAACTCTCATGCTTGCCATCGGCACCCTCGCGAAACGGACCGGCACGAAAGTGCAGACGATCCGCTACTATGAAGAGATCGGCATCATGCCGGAGCCGGGCCGGACCGAAGGTGGCCAGCGCCGCTATGGCGATGCGGAACTCGATCGGCTGGCCTTCATCCGGCACTCCCGGCAGCTCGGCTTCTCGCTCGACGCGATCCGCGAGCTGCTGGACCTTTCCGACAGCCCCGGCCGGTCCTGCGCCGAAGTCGATGCCATTGCCCAGAGACAATTGCGAGATGTCGAGGCGCGAATCGACCGGCTCGAGGCGCTCCGCGCCGAATTGCACCGGATGATCGCTGAGTGTGGCAGCAACCGGGTTGCGGATTGCCGCATTCTCCAGGTTTTGCGCGATCACGGCGAATGCCTGTCCGATCACGCCAAGGCCGAAACCTGATGCCGGCCACGCTGGTCTATCCCCTGGCCGCCCTTGCCGAGATCGCCGGCTGTTTCGCGGTCTGGGCATGGTGGCGCGGCGCCTCGGTGCTGTGGCTGCTGCCGGGACTCGCGAGCCTTGCGCTCTTCGGCTGGCTGCTCGCGCAGGTTGAGGCCGGCTTTGCCGGGCGGGCCTTTGCCGCCTATGGCGGGGTCTACATCGCCGCATCGCTGCTCTGGATGTGGGCAGCGGAAGGTCAGAGGCCAGACCTCTGGGACCTCGCCGGCGCGGGTCTGTGTCTCGTCGGCGCCACCGTGATCCTCGCGGCTCCGCGGGTCGTGTAGATAGTCCTTGAAGCTATAGCCACTGTAGCAATTACACCGGTCTCGGGACGATTCGAAGGAGACCGGCAATGCCGACCGACACCCCGCTGCTTCAGCCGACGCGGCTGCTCGACTTCACCGCCGGCTCGATTCAGGACCTGATCGACGGCCGAGGCTGGCGTGATCTGGATCAGCACCGCCGCATCGGCGCGGCCTACGACTTCGTCCGGAACCAGATCCGCTTCGGATACAACCGACGGGACGATATCCGGGCGTCCGACGTGCTGGCGGACGGCTACGGCCAGTGCAACACCAAGGCCACGCTGCTGATGGCGCTCCTGCGGGGTCTCGACGTGCCCTGCCGCCTGCACGGCTTCACAATCCACAAGGCGCTCCAGCGCGGGGTCGTGCCGGAGGCGGTCTATGCGCTGGCACCCGCCGAAATTCTGCATTCGTGGGTAGAGGTCCGGGTGGACGGCAGGTGGGTGAACCTCGAGGGCTTCATTCTCGACGCCGACTACCTTGCAGCACTTCAGACGGCCTTCCCGGATCGGCAGAGCCTGTGCGGCTACGGCGTCGGGACTGACGATCTCGGCACGCCGCAGGTCGCCTGGCGTGGCGGTGACACCTACATCCAGAGGACCGGGATCGCGCGCGATCTCGGCCTCTACGACGATCCCGATACCTTCTATCGTGACCACCGGCAGGCGTTCGGACCGCTGCGCGATTGGCTCTATTCCCGTCTGGTGCGTCACTGGATGAACGCCAGGGTCGGCCAGATCCGAGGCGGCAGGGTTCCATCGATCCCGGACCTGCCGGCACCCCATACCGTTCGTCGCCGATCCACACCCCAGCCGGGTGCGTCCTCTTCCCATGAAACGTGAGACCGGGCTCAGGAAATCCTCGGATCGTTTTCGGACTGGTTCTGTCTTCCGGGCTCGGAAACTTTGTCGGAGGAATGGTGACCGAATTTGAGGTGGATCGTCGCGACCTTCGCTGCTTGCTTTTCGCACTGGTCTCCGCCGGATTTGGGACGGTTCCGGTCACCGAGGCTTCCGGAAAGCAGGATGGCGCGCTCCGAAGACGAACAAGGAGATGACAGATGCCCCATGACCACGGCCACGTGCACATGGACCCGGAATCGGGCGACCGGAGAGTTTCCATAGCCATCTGGGCGAATGCCCTTCTGACCGTGGCGCAGATCGTCGGTGGAATCCTCTCGGGCAGCCTCGCCCTCATCGCGGACGCGCTCCACAACTTCTCGGATATGGCCTCGCTGATCATCGCTTTCGTGGCGCGTAAGATCGCGCGGAGGCCCGCAGATGAACGCATGACCTTCGGTTACGGCCGGATCGAGATCGTGGCGGCGCTGATCAACTATTCGACCCTGATCCTCGTCGGATTCTACCTGATCTATGAGGGTGCGATGCGGATGATCGAGCCGACAGAAGTCGCAGGCTGGACGGTCGTCATCCTGGGCGGCGTGGCGCTGGCCGTGGACACGCTGACGGCGCTGCTCACCTACTCGATGCAAAAGGGCAGCACGAACATCCGTGCGCTTTTTCTTCACAACCTGTCAGACGCCCTCGCCTCGGTCGCGGTGATCATCGGCGGAACGCTCATCATCCTTTACGATATGCGATGGGTCGACCCGGCGATCACCATCGGGATCGCGCTCTACATACTCTACCTCGCCCTGACGGAAATTGGCGGGCCGATCCGAACGCTCATGCTCGGCAGCCCGCCCGACATAGACGGCATGTCGGTGGTTGACGCAGTTCGCCATGTCGAGGGGGTCGAAGACGTCCATCATGTGCATCTGTGGCAGATGCAGGAGCACGAGGCGGCACTCGATTGCCACGTGGTTCTGACCGAAGAGGGCTGGTCCCGCATCGAGGCCACCAAGGCCGCTATTAAGCACCGGCTGGAGACCGATTTCGGAATCACGCATTCCAGCCTCGAGTTCGAGAACATCCACCACGCCCATCACGACGCCGAACTTTTCGGCCACCAAGGGGCGAAGAGAAAGGAGGACAACCATGTTCACCGAAACCCTGAAGGATCATGAGGACGTCATCGGTATCGATTCCGACGGCAAGCTCACCGAAGGCGACCTGAGGCGGATGCACGAACTGCTGCATGAAAGGCTGGCCTCGGCCGATTGCTCGGGGCTGGTCGTCGACCTCACAGGCTTCGACGGCTACCAGGGGCTGTCCGCGCTCCGCGAAGACTTGAAGATGGACACCGCACACCGCAATGACTTCTCCCGCATTGCGGTGATCGGCGACAGAAAATGGATGGAATGGGGAACATCGCTTGCCGGCGCGCTCACCCGCGCGGAAATGCAATGGTTTGACAACGGGGAGGCGGAGGCGGCGAAGGCGTGGGCGCGGCAGATGTGATCGAGCGCCACGCGATGACAACCGGCGCGCAGGATGCTCTCCCGTCCCCTAACCCAGCCAGACATCCAGGAAAAGCATGATCACGAGCCCGATCGCGAGCCCCAGTGTCGCCTTGTTCTGGTGCCCGCTGCGGTGGGTCTCGGGAATGATCTCGTGACTAATGACGTAGAGCATCGCGCCCGCTGCGAAGGCGAGCCCCCAAGGCAGGAGCGGCTCGGACAGCGCAATGATGCCAGCGCCCAGCAGCCCGCCGATCGGTTCGACAAGACCGGTCAGCGCGGCGATGCCCCAGGCACGAACCCGGGGATACCCTTCGCCAAGAAGAGAGACAGCCACAGCAAGCCCCTCGGGCGCGTTCTGAAGGCCAATGCCGATCGCAAGCGGTAGCCCGCCTTCTACGCCGCCCGAACCGAAGCCGACGCCCACCGCGAGCCCCTCGGGAAAGTTGTGGATCGTGATCGCGATGATGAACAGCCAGACGCGCCGGAGCGAGGCGGCCTCCGGCCCCTCGCGCCCTGTCTTGAAGTGCTCGTGCGGCAGGCGCTCGTTCATCAGCGCGACCGCTCCCATCCCGAGCAGGATCGAGACGCAGACGATGGCGGCGGGCATCGCGCCGTTCTCGAACATGGGCTCGGCCGCATCCAGTGCCGGGATGATCAGCGAAAAGAACGACGCCGCCAGCATCACACCGGCCGCGAAGCCGAGTGCCATGTCCCGCGTCGACCGCGAGGGCTCCTTGCCGAAGAGGACCGGAACAGCCCCGACCGCGGTCAGGGACCCGGCCGCGAGGCTGCCCAGAAAGCCGAGCGCGATCGGCGAAAGTTCATTCATGATCGCTCCTGACAAAATAAACGGATCGGCTGATTTGTTAGCATTGCGATCTCGCGGTAAAGAAATCGTCGCGGGATTGATCGATATTCAGAGACGTCACACCCACGTGATCGGAACCGACATCCATGCCCTTCGGTTCTATTTCTGGAACGAACCGGCTATAAGCAGAAAACGAAGCAGAGACCCTGAGGTGCAAGTGACCGAAAAGACTACCCGACGCCATTTCATTGTTACGGCCGCCGCAATGTTCTCTGCGCCGATCGCCGGGCCGGTCTTTGCCAGCTCCTGGCCGACCGAAGACCAGAAGGCTGCGTGGGACGCGCAAGTGACGCCACCGGGATACGATCCGGCCACGACGAACCCGTGGGGTCTGCATCCGCGTCTGCTGCCGCAGCGGGTCGAGGCCCGGGCCGGACTCGTTCCGGGGGACATCCACGTCGATGCGACCGCGCGCTACCTCTATCATATCGAGGAAGGCGGAACGGCCATGCGCTATGGTGTGGCCATCGGTCGGGGCGGCCTCTACGAGCCTGGCACCTACACGATCCGCCGCAAGGTGGAGTGGCCGCACTGGACGCCGACGCAGACGATGATCGAGCGGGAACCCGAAGCCTACGCGCAGTATGCCGACGGGATGGAGCCCGGTCCCCAGAACGCACTGGGATCCCGCGCGCTCTATCTCTATGTCGGCGACCGGGACACCTACCTCCGGATCCACGGCACGCCGTCCCCCCGCTCGATTGGCAGTCGGGCCAGTTCGGGCTGCGTGCGCATGGTCATGGCCCATATCAACGACCTCTACGAGCAGGTGGACACAGGAGTGACCGCTTACCTCTACCCGGCTGCGGGCGACGGGCCCGTCACGGCGCACAGCTGACAGGGTTGCGATCCCGGGGAAGATGGCTTTCTTGGGAAAGGGTGCCGTGGCACGCAGGTGGAGACAATCACGCCTCGGGCAAGCGCTGCGTGCAGATCGGTCGTCCGTCCGCCGTTCGGAGCGGAAGCATTGTCGTCTCGACGGGTCCGACGTGGCGGTACCAGTAGCAGCCGTCCTCGGGTCGCAACCGGACAGACTGCAGATCCTGGTAGGGCGCCGCCATGGCGCTCAGCTGGGTCATCACTTCTGCCGAAAGGCCCGTACCCGGGTCTGCGGTTTCGGCGACTGGGACGGCGCAGGCGCCGAGGGCCAGCAAGCTTCCAATCAGCAGAAGCGTCTTGCCGGGCGTGCGCGATCGGATCATGGGTCAATTTCCTTTATAGCTGGCGAAGACCTCCGTCGAGCCCTCGTTTCTGATGAGGAAGACGTCATAGGCTTCCCGCCATCTACCTTGATCCATGCCGGGCGATCCGAGCGGCATCTCGGGCACCGCAAGACCCACCGCGTCGGGACGCTCCGCCAGCAATCGCCGGATGTCCGACGCGGGCACGTGCCCCTCTATCACGTAGCCGTCGACGAGCGCCGTGTGGCAGGAGACCATCCGCGGGGGCACGCCATTGTCGAGCTTGAAGCGCACCAGAAGTCCCGCGAACATGTCCTGCCCGGTCGGCGCGAAACCGTTTTCTTCCAGGTGCTCCATCCAGGCGAGGCAACACCCGCAACCGTTGGTCTTTCGGACCTCGATGGGCGTGGCTTGCGCCAGTGCTTGTGCGGCCGGGAGGAGCAAGAGGGCGAATGCCCAGGTCGCAAGGGATCGTTTCATGGATCAGAGCCTTTCGGTGCTGTCGGGGGTCAGGGCACGCGCGAGGCGTTCCTCGAGACGGGCGCGCGCATCGCTGAGACGGTCGAGGGCCGCGGCGTCATCTGCAGCGTGATCCGCACCTTCGGAAAGGCGGTCGTCCGAAAGGGGGTCGGTCGGACGGCCGTTCACACGCACCTCGTAATGCAGGTTCGGCCCAGTTGCGGTGCCCGTTGCACCGACGCGGCCGATGAGATCCCCTGCCGCGACACGGTCGCCTTGGGATAGCCCGTCCGGGACGGCGCTGAGGTGGGCGTAAAGGGTCGTGGTCTCCGACCCATGCGCGATCTCGACAACACGGCCGTAGCCGCCCCGCGAGCCGACAAAGCTGACGCGGCCCGGTGCGGTCGCGTAGACGGGGGTGCCCCGCGCGGCCGCGAAATCGACGCCCGTGTGCATCCGCACATCGCCGTAAACAGGGTGCGTCCTGCGCCCGAACACGGAACTGAGCCGCGCGCCCTCGACCGGCTGCGCGAAGACGCGCATGACTATGCCATCACGATATATCGTTGCCCGACCCGAGCCATCCTCCGGACAAACGATCTCGAACAGCGTGTCGCCAAGATCGAGCGCCGCGAAGGTCAGGTCCGGCTGGCCGACGATGTCGTCGCTAACCCGTTCCTCGCGCCACATCAGCCGAAGGGTCTCGCCACCCGTCAGGTCGCGCCGGAAATCCACGGCGCCACCCAGCATCTGCGCCAGATCGACCGCGAAGCGGGCCGGAATGCCGCCCGCGTCGAGCGCCGCGAAGACCGAGCTTTCGATGCGGGCTTCACCGGCGAAGTGGACGGTTTCGGGATCGGGGGTGACAACGCGCGTCGCAACCTGCGCGCCAAAGACAGCCTCGATCCGGACGCCGTCGTCCACCTCCAGAACGACGCGACGGGGGCTGCCCTCCGGGGTGGTGATGACGCTCAGGGCATGTCCCGGACGCAAGCGGCGCAGGTCAAACTCTGCCGCAAGTGCAAGCGCCACCTCGGCGCGAACCGGGGCATCGAGACCTGCCTCCGCGAGAACTGCATCGAGCGTCTCGCCCGCGGCGATCTCCCGTGCCCATGTCCGGAGCGAAGGCTCGACCCTCGGAAGCGATGGCGCGACTACCACGGCAGACGGCAGAGCCGGTGGGCTGACCATCGGGGCAACATCCGAACGGGCGAGGGTTGGCGCGAGGACCGGCGCCTCAGTGGACGCCGGCATGGGCATGGCCTCAGGCGTCCAGAGTGCAGCCTCGGCAAGACCGGGCGGAACAGGGTCCCGTGTCCAGGTGCCCGAAAGAGCGAGGGCGGTCGCAGACACGCTTCCCGCCGTCACGAGTCCGACTGCCAGATACCGCAGCTTCATGTCGCCCCCTCCGTTTCTTCTTCCAGCGCCCGGCGGATCTTCGGCACTGCGAACTCCCTCGGTTCGTGATAGTCGATCATGCTGACGAACCCGCCGGCCGCGTCGAACAGGAACACGCTCGCCGTGTGGTTCATGGTGTAGTCGCCGCTGTCGGTCGGAACAAGCTCGTAGCTCGCCCGGAACCCTTCCGCCGCGCGTGCTATCTGATCTTGCGCACCGGTCCAGCCGCGGATCGCCGGATGGAAGTAGCCGACATATTCGGCCATCGCCTCGACCGTGTCGCGGTCCGGATCCACGGTGATGAAGACCACGTTCATCTGCCCGGCGTCCTCGCCGAGCGCATCGAGCCAGCCTGAAATGTCCGACAGTGTGGTCGGGCAGACGTCGGGGCAGAAGGTGAAGCCGAAGAACACCATTGTCGGACGGCCGACCAGGGTCTCCGGGCCAACCGGCTGCCCCTCGTGATCAGTAAGACGAAAGTCCATTTCAGTGAGCGGTAGGGGAAGGCTTGCCACAGCCTCCGGCGCGCCGGGGCCGTCCACCCGCCACCAGCCGACGAACAGCGTCAGCCCCATGGCACCCAGAGCAGCGGCGCCGTATCCAAGAGCCGTTCGGCGCCGCATCAGCCCTCCGGCCCGCGCGCCGCGATTCCGAGGATCGGCACGTCGACTGTCACGTCGCCGCCATCCGAGAAGCTCAGCGTCAGCGGAAAGCTGTCGCCCTCGATCATCGGCTGTTGTAGCTGCATGAGCATCGCGTGCAGCCCGCCGGGCGCCAGTTCCGCGGCTTCGCCGGGGGCGATGGTTATCTCGCCCACAGGCGCCATCGAACTGACACCCTCGGCATTGGTCTTGCTCTCGTGGATCTCCGGCATCATGGCCAGCGGCGTGGAAATGCCGGTCAGCGTGACGGCCTCGTCTCCGGTGTTGTGGATCGTCATGTAGGCCGCGCCGGGGCGGTTGACGCCGATGGAGGCCCGCGCCCACGCGTCATCGACGACCACATCCTCCGAGCCGGCAAGGGCGACACCGGAGGTGAGCGCAAGTGTGGTGAGGGTCGCCAGCATCGGGATGGTGAGCTTGGTCATTCGTAAGTGCCTCCTTGTCGTGCGTGCCAGGGTCACGAGCCGCTCGCGGCCACTTCCTCGGCCACCAGCGCGCGCAGTTCGGCCTCACCGAACGGATCGAGCGGCCGCCCGTTGACGAAGAATGTGGGCGTCTGGCGCACACCCATGGTTTCGACATCGGCGCGGTCCTGGTTCAGGATCGCCACGACGTCCGGCGCCAGCATCTGCGTGCGCGCCGCATCCACATCCAGCCCCGCGGTCGCAGCGACCTCCAGGATCAGCCCCGGAGCCGGCGCGCCATGCGAGGCCCAGCGGGGCTGCTCGCGCAGGAGCGCCTCCATCACGGGCTCGTAGACGTCCTGCATCCGGGCCGCCTCGAGCACGCGGATCGCTTCCCCCGACGCTTCGCCGTGGAACGGCGTGTAGCGGATCGCGACGCGCACCGCGTCGCCATGCTCGGCCATGATATCCTTGACCACCGGATAGAAGGCGCGACACGCCTCGCAGGCGGGATCGAAGAACTCCACGATGGTGACGGGGGCATCCTCGGGTCCGAGGATCGGGGAGTAAGACCGCAGCAACGCCTCGCTCTGTTCGGGCGGGACCGTCGCGGTTGCGGCGACGGACGCAGGACGTGTCGTGAACCAGGCCGCTGCGGCGAAGACGGCAACGGCGACGGCGACAACGGAGAGCATGAGAGCGCGACGGTTCATGAGCGCGGGTCCTTCAGAGAGAGGGCCGACAGGCTCGCGGTGAGCGTGAAGGCGACAAGCGACAGGAGCGGGATCGGAACCCCGAGGATCAATTGATTGGCGTCGGTGCAGGAGGGGCCGGTCGCCGTGCAGGGCTGGATGGGCTCCGGGATGATGCCGACGTAAAGGCCCATGTGCCAGAGCGCGACGGCCCCGCCGCAGAGGCTGAGCGCCACGCCATAGCGTCCGACGCGGGCGTCTTGCCACCACAGGCCAAGGCCCAGAACGATGGGCAGCGGGAACATGAATGCGCGCTGGTACCAGCACAGCAGACAAGGCATCTGGCCCAGCACCTCGCCGATGAACAGCACCGAGAGCGTTGCCACGAGCGCCACCACCCAGGCGGCAGTCAGAGCCGCTTCTCCCGTCAATCCCCGATTCATCCGGCGACGCGCCCCCTCAGATCGGCAAGGATGTCCTCGGCCGGCGTGCCGTAGCTCCAGGCTTTCACGTAACCGCCCGTCGGGTCGAACAGGAAGAGCTGCGAGGAATGACCCATCGTGTAGCCGCCGGGCGCCGCGGCCTCCTCGACCTTTTCGTAGAAGATGTGAAAGCTGTCGGCGGTCCGGTCGATCTGGTCGGGCGTTCCGGTCAGGCCCACGATCCCGGCCTCGAACCTCGGCACGAAATCCGCGAGGACCGACGGCGTGTCGCGCTCGGAATCGATGGTGATGAAGAGCGGCTGAACCTGCGCCGCATCCTCGTCCAGCCCGTCCATGACGGCGGCGACCTCGGCCAGTGTCGTCGGGCAGACATCTGGGCAGTTGGCGAAGCCGAAGAAGACCAGCATCCAGCGGCCCGCGTAATCCTCCTGCGTGCGAACTATACCGGTGTGATCCGTCAATTCGAAATCCGCACGAAACGCAGGCTCGCCCTCCGCGGCCTGGTCGGCTCGATAGTCCGCCCAGAGCAGCAACCAGACGAAAGTCAGCGCCGCAACGCCGACGAGCGCCCAGAGGATCTTTTGAAGAAATGTCAGTCGCAATGCGCGTTGCCTGCCTGTGATTCTTGATTTTGTGGTCGTGTACACCCTCAAGCTACTGGAGGTTCAACCCGCTTGTTCAGTTGTCACGGCAACTTTACGGATGACCGCTTTTCCAACGCATCACCACGAATTTGCGCTTGCAGAGAAAGTCCGGAGTCCGCCCATTTTGGCGATGTGAGCGAGGGCGCAGGTACGATCCATAGCCCTGTCGAACGGTGGATGGGACTCGCGCACCTGACCGGCACAGTCTGTGGAGGTTCCGAGAAAAAAGGGGCGGCACATGCCGCCCTTTGCTTCTTGTGTCCGTGCTCGTTTACCGCGCTCGCCAGCTACGCAGTGCCGCTTCGATGCGCCCATAGGCCTGCAGCATCTCGTGGTGCGAGTGCCTTCTGTCGCAGCATTGGTGGGCGTAGGTATCCGCGCCGGTATGTCTTATCTCATAGCTGAGTGCGAGGAACGCTTCGCGTGCCGCCGGGCTTGGCGGATCAGGATGTCTTGGGGACGTCATCACCGTGATGCCTGCGATCTCACGGCCGCATTGGACGTAGTGCCGGTCGATCCAGACGAGGGCCGACGGTAAGCGGTACTTCTGGACCAGCCAAAGCGTGACATCGCAGATGTCCTGCTCGAGACCGAATTCCTTCGGATAGACACTCAGGCGGCGCTGTCTCGCGATCTGCAGGGCACATCGCGGTGCGGGCTTACCCGGCATGGCGGAACCTCGCGAGCAGTTCGCTGACGCGCGCGCCGTGCCATCGTGTCATGTCAGATGCCGGCAGGCTGCGCTCATGGCTGATCCGATCGAGCGCGGAGGGTGCTTGCTCCGACAGAATGCGACGGATGTCGCGCAGCGCCTGTTCGACGGCATCGGCATCCGGGAACCTTTCGGAGATCGCACCGTGCAGATCGCAGAGAGCGTCGAACCCGCTCCGGTCGTCGAGCGCATCCAGGAGGTCGCAGAGACCAGCGCCGTGTCGGCGCAGGTGATCCTCTGTCGCTGCCACTGCGTTGAAGCGAGCCTGGCTGGCGTCGAGTTTGGTGGAGTTGAGCATGATTTTCTCCCTTTCATGCATGAAGAACGGTGCTGGTGGTGCCTGATTCATCGGCGTCATGGTCCGTGCGTCGCGGGGGAGAGATGGGTCGGGCTGGCTCCTTTCGGTTGGTGACTTGCGCGGGTGTCTTGTTCTGATGACGAGGACATTGGCCATTCTCCGGGAGCACGAAGGAAAAAGTGGCAGGCTGGCCGATTTTCCTTGTTGAGCGGCTTCGTCATGCCGGCCGCCGCGCTGGACGCGGGGCGGCCGGGGGCGAGCATCAGAAGATCCGGCTGACTTCGCGTGGAGTGATCCCCGCGCCACGCAGCACATCATCGAGACCGTCAGCGAGCAGGCAGAGTTCGGTCACGATCGGGTCCTCGGGCTCGAGGAGGTCGAAGCATCCTTCATTGCCCCACTCATCTTCACCGGCCTCATCGAGGAAGAGGATCGCGCGCAGCTGGAGAAGCAGGCGCCGGAGACGGTGGGTGATCGACCCGGGCTGTTCCAGGCCGTCGCGGATCGCGTTGAGGAGCCGCGCGCCGCGCCGGTCTGCGAGCAGAACGGCTGCATTGCCGAGCGCCTCGTCGTGATGAGAGAAAAATTCCCTCAGTGCCAGCTCGCCGGCCGACATCGAGCGGGCTTCCTGGCCGGTGGTAACTCTCGAATGAAACATGGAGACCTCCTTGTGATTGTTTCGTCCGGGCTTCGTCCCGGGTCAGGAAGGAATGGAGGTCCTTTGCGCTGTCCGTCGCTGCGTCTCTGGTCTTGCCCCCGTTTCATC
>NZ_JAME01000054.1 GCF_000521865.1 Roseivivax isoporae LMG 25204 | reverse complement strand
CAGCTCGGTTCGGGACGGGGCGGATATGCCCTCGGTCCCGGAAGTCCGTTGCGCCTTGTGCCTGGAGGCATCGGGCGCGTTCTGGTCTGCAACACCGCCGGCGCGTATTGGTTTCCGCCTCCGCAGGATTTTTCTGCGGTGCGGCGCCGGCGTGCCGCCTCAGGCGTCGTGAGCCGCCTGCCAGGCGATGCTGCGCAGCTGCGAGCGGTGCAGGCCGAGATCGGCCAGCTCGCGGTCGCTGAGCGCCAGCAGCTCGTTCAGGGTCTGGCGGTAGACGCGGCGGCGTTCGAGCGCGGCGCGCCAATCTGCGGTGAGCGCGGCAAACCGCGCGGAAAGGTTCGTCGGGCGTGCATTCGTCGTGTTGGATGCGAAGGCCATGATGTCACTCCGTTCGCTGGTGTTCGCTGTTGGCGCTAAACTGGCCCTTATGCTGCGTGTGCACAATGGGCGTATCGGCAATGCTGCTATGCAGCATGCGCAAGCTGAAAATCGAGCAATGTGAGCGGGTTCCCGATCGCAGGGATAACGGACGTAGGGTCACTTTGCGCCTGTTGCGCCGGGGCCATGGCGATTTCAGCAGGCGGGTGTGCCCCAGGCCGGGAGCAGGCCGATGCATGCACATTCATGGGTTGTGCGGGGTGCGTCGGGGCCTCGCGCGCGCGTGCGCGCCGCGCGCGAAAAGACTCGTGGCGACTTATGAGGCGCGCCGTCGCCGACCGTTCAGGGG
This sequence comes from Roseivivax isoporae LMG 25204, assembly GCF_000521865.1. Classification (GTDB taxonomy): domain Bacteria; phylum Pseudomonadota; class Alphaproteobacteria; order Rhodobacterales; family Rhodobacteraceae; genus Roseivivax; species Roseivivax isoporae. The sequence continues at coordinate 14,656 of NZ_JAME01000054.1, read as the reverse complement.
GATGGTTTCCCATCGTGCGGACATGGGCGCAGCGGTCCACCTGCCGTCCGACGTGGGAAACCATGGTACTCTGCCGGCCGGGCATGGTTCCCGGCCTCGGTCCTGCGTTGAACGCGGTGCCGACCCGTGTGATTCTGCTCTCCAGAGGGCGTTTCGTGGCCATTTCCGACCTGGACGGCGCCTGTTGTGGGAAACATGTCACGGACATTCGCTGGGCGCGGCGAGCGCGAGAAAGGGCTTGCGGCGAAGAATTCCGCGATCCGCTTGGGCGGGATTTCGCCATATCTAGTTCTGCTCGCGAGTCGCGAAACTAGATGGGGTAAAGCGTTCGTGATCAGCTGGCTCTACATGTAGTTATCCACACTGGCTGTGGACAACAATTTGCCCGGCGGTTGCAGTTTTTAGTTGTTTCCCACGATTTCCCATGGCATCCCTAAATCACTCGATGAGGGACGGAGCAGGCAGCGGACACAAAAAACAGCCGCTAAAAAAACTCCAATAAAAAGAGCAGGTTTCATACAGGCGCTCCGCCTCTCATCGACATACGACTTCGAGCTGCGCGGGCGAGCAGAACATCCCCCCAGGTGGCGCGCGCTCTCGAATATCCCGCATCGCGGGAACAGGCGGCGGGTTGATCGGTGGCAGCAGATCAACCCGCCGCATTTCGTTTCGGGGGGCAGGGACAAGGGGCTCTGCGCGTGAGTCGCAGGCAAAGGTTCAGAGGCGAAAGTCGGCACAAGGTCGACGGCAAGGGACGGGTCTCCATCCCTGCCAATTTCCGTCGCGTGATCCAGGACCTCGATCCCGGCTATGTCGAAGGCAAGAACCCCGAATTCGTGATCGTCTACGGCGGGAGCACCCGCAACTACCTCGAGTGCTTCACCATCAAGGCGATCGAGGAAGTGGACCTCAAGATCGAGGCGCTGCCGCGCGGCTCCGTCGAGCGCAAGATGCTCGAGCGCATGTTCAACGGCCAGGCGCAGGATTCCTGGGTCGACGATACCGGCCGCATCGTGCTGAGCGCCAAGCTGCGCGAGAAGGTGGGCATCACCGACGAGGCCTTCTTCATCGCGTCCGGCGACACCTTCCAGATCTGGAACCCCGACACCTACGAGGCCGAGCAGGAGGCCGTCGAGAAGTGGTTCGACGAACTGCCTGACGACGTCGACCCCGTGATCTTCCTCGACCAGGCGCGGGAGGCCTGACGTGACCGGCGCCGCACCGCACCTCCCGGTCCTGCTGCGCCCGCTCCTGAAGGCGGTGGCGCCGGTCGCTGGCACGTGGATCGACGGCACCTTCGGGGCGGGGGGTTATGCGCGCGGGTTGCTCGCGGCCGGCGCCGCGCAGGTCGTGGGCATCGACCGCGACCCCCTCGCGCACGAGATGGCAGCATCCTGGGCCCATGAATACGGCGAGCGGCTGAGGCTCGCGCAGGCGAACTTCGCGCAGATGGACGTGATCGCGCAGGACGTGGACGGCGTGGTGCTGGATCTCGGCGTGTCGTCCATGCAGCTCGACCGCGCCGAACGCGGCTTCTCGTTCCAAAAGGACGGCCCGCTCGACATGCGGATGAGCCAGGACGGTCCGTCGGCCGCCGACCTCGTGAACGGGCTGCCGGAGGCCGCGCTGGCGGACATCCTCTTCACCTATGGAGAGGAGCGTGCCTCGCGCCGCATCGCCAAGGCCGTCGTGCGCGCCCGCGCCGAGGCGCCGATCGAGACGACGGCGCGGTTCTCCGAGATCGTCGAGGGCTGCCTGCCGCGCCAGAAGCCCGGACAGTCCCACCCCGCCACGCGGTCCTTCCAGGCGATCCGCATCGCGGTGAACGACGAATATGCCGCGCTCTTCGAGGGGCTCCTGGCTGCCGAGCGGGCGCTGGCGCCGGGCGGACGGCTCGCCGTGGTGACCTTCCATTCCGTGGAGGACCGCATGGTCAAGCGGTTCCTGCAGATCCGCGCGGGCCAGACCGGCCGCGCGAACCGGTTCCAGCCGCAGCTCGAGGAGCCCGCGCCGCAATTCGAGCTCTACTCGAAGAAGGCGATCGGGCCCGATGCGGCCGAGCTCGACGAGAATCCCCGCGCGCGATCGGCCAAGCTCCGGGTGGCGCGCCGCACCGACGCGGCCCCCGGCACCATCGAGGCGCGCGACATCGCCATGCCCATCCTGAAGGAGTTCCGCTGATGCGCACCTTCGTCTACGTGATGACCTTCCTCGCGGTGATCGGCCTCGCGTTCTGGGCCTATCACGAGAACTACAAGACGCAGGCGGCATTGTCCGAGGTCGAGGACCTGTCGCGCGGCATCGGCGCGGCACATGAACGCCTGTCGGTCCTGCGCGCGGAATGGGCCTACCTGAACCGGCCCGAGCGGCTGCGCGATCTGGCCGAGATCAATTTCGACCGGCTCGGGCTGCTGCCGTTCCGTCCCGAACAGTTCGGGCGCGTCGACCAGATCGCCTATCCCGCGCCGCCCGAGATCGAGATCAGCCAGCCCGTGGACATCTCCAGCGCCGGAGCGACCCAATGATCCGCACCCCCCTGCGCCCGCTTGCCCGCATCCTCGAGGCGCGCGAGAACGGCGAGAACCCCGATGCCATCGAACGCGAGAACGTCCGCATCCGCCACGAGCAGATGCGCGACCGCGCGCGGGTGCGCGCCGAAAGCCGGCTTCTCGTGCTGGCGGTCATGTTCTTCTGCGCCTTCACCGTGGTGGGCGCCCGCATGGGCATCCTGGCGGCCAGCGAGCCGGCCGAGCCGCGCGCGCAGGCACCCGGGGCCGCCATCGTGTCGGGGCGGGCCGACATCGTCGACCGGCGCGGGCGGATCCTCGCGACGAACATGCAGACGCACTCGCTCTACGCCCATCCCCAGCAGATGATCGAGCCGGAGCGCGCGGTCGAAGAGCTGGTGCGCATCTTCCCCGACCTCGACCGCGAGCAGCTGCTCAAGGATTTCACCGGCAAGCGGAAATTCGTGTGGGTGCGCAAGACGCTGTCGCCCGAGCAGAAGCAGGCGGTGCACGACATCGGCGAGCCGGGACTGCTCTTCGGGCCGCGCGACATGCGGCTCTATCCGAACGGCCGGCTCGCAAGCCACATCCTGGGCGGCACCCGTTTCGGACAGGAGGGCGTGCATTCGGCCGAGGTCGTGGGATCGGCCGGCATCGAGCGCTTCTTCGACAAGGAGCTGCGCGATCCGGCCCGCGAGGGGCGGCCGCTCGAGCTGTCGCTCGACCTCACCGTGCAGGCGGCGGTCGAGCGCGTGCTGGCCGGCGGCATGATGCTGATGAACGCCAAGGGCGCCGCGGCGGTGCTCATGGACGTGCATTCGGGCGAGGTGGTCTCGATCGCGTCGCTGCCCGATTTCGACCCGAATTCCCGGCCGCTGCCGCCGACCGAGGGTTCGCCCTCCGACAGCCCGCTCTTCAACCGGGCGGTGCAGGGTGTCTACGAGCTCGGCTCGACCTTCAAGATCTTCGCGGCCGCGCAGGCGATCGACCTCGGGCTCGTGAACGCGCAGACGCTGGTCGACACCAACCCGCCCTTCAAGGTGGGCGGCTTCCGCATCGGCGAGTTCAACGGCAAGAACTACAAGGTGCTAACCGTCGAGGAGGTCATCGTGCATTCCTCGAACCGCGGCACCGGCAAGCTGGCGCTGCAGATCGGCGCGCCGCGGCAGAAGGATTTCCTCGAGAAGCTCGGCTTCTTCCAGGCGACGCCGCTCGAGATCGTCGAGGCCAAGGGCGGCGCGCCGCTGCTGCCCAAGCAGTGGACCGACCTCTCGAGCGTGACGATCTCGTACGGGCACGGCATCTCGACCTCGCCGCTGCACCTTGCCGCGGGATATGCGGCCATCGCCAACGGCGGGCGGGCGGTCAAGCCCACGCTCCTGCGCCAGGCGGCCCCGCAGATGGGCGAGCGCATCATGAGCCGCGAGGCCGCCGAGGCGGCGCAGGTCATGCTGCGCAAGGTCGTGACCGAGGGAACCGCAAGCCTTGGCGACGTGCCGGGTTACCACGTGGGCGGCAAGACCGGCACCGCCGACAAGCCCAAGGCGCGCGGCGGCGGCTACTACAAGGACCGGGTGATCGCGACCTTCGCCACCATGTTCCCGGCCACCGACCCGAAATACGTGCTGATCGTGTCGCTGGACGAACCGGTCGACACGACGGGGCCGGAGCCGCGCCGGACCGCCGGCTGGACCGCCGTGCCGGTCGCCGCCGAGATGATCGAGCGCATCGCGCCGCTGCTCGGCCTGCGGCCCGACTACGAGTCGCAGACCGGCCTCACCCTGGTCAGCAGCAGCAACTGATTGCCGGGCGCGCGCACGCTAGGACTTGCGCGCTTCCGCGCGCGGGGGGCAACTGATAGTGCAGGCGGACGAACAGGCAGACAGATGATCCGAGGACGCGACGTGACCGGCGACAGCAAGTCCCTGACCCAGTTGGGCCTCACCGCGCGCGGCGGGCGGGACGCCCGTGTCACCGGGCTTTCGGTCGATTCGCGCGAGGTGGCGGCAGGCCACCTGTTCGCCGCGCTGCCCGGCACGCAGGTGCACGGCGCACGGTTCGTTGCCGCCGCGCTCGAGCGCGGGGCGGGCGCGATCCTGACCGATGCCGAAGGGGCGGACATCGCCGCGGAGGCGCTCGCCGCGTCCGACGCCGCGCTGGTGATCGCTGCCGAACCCCGCGCCGCGCTGGCCTATGCCGCGGCGCTCTGGTTCGGCGCGCAGCCCGAGACGATGGTCGCCGTCACCGGCACCAACGGCAAGACGTCGGTCGCGACATTCACCCGCGCCATCTGGCAGGAACTGGGCCTGCGCGCGGTCAACCTCGGCACGACGGGTGTCGAGGGCGACTGGCACGCGCCCCTGCGCCACACCACGCCCGAGCCCATCACGCTCCACCGCGCGCTCGCCGAGGCCGCCCGCGCGGGCGTCGATCACGCGGCGATGGAGGCGTCCTCGCACGGGCTCGCGCAGCGCCGACTCGACGGCGTGACGCTCCGGGCGGCAGGGTTCACGAATTTCAGCCAGGACCACCTCGACTACCATGCGAGCTTCGAGGATTATTTCGACGCCAAGGCCGGGCTCTTCGCCCGGGTGCTGCCCGAGGACGGCACCGCGGTCGTGAACATCGCCGATCCGCGCGGCGTCGACATGGCGGCGATCGCCACCGCACGGGGCCAGCGCGTCATCACCGTGGGCCGCGAGGAGGGCGCCGACATCTGCCTCACCGCGCAGCGGTTCGAGGCCGAGGGCCAGACCATCCGCGTCGTGCACGAGGGCCGCGCCCGGCAGGTGCCGCTCGCGCTCATCGGCGGGTTCCAGGCCGAGAACGTCCTGGTGGCGGCGGGCCTCGTGATGGCCTGCGGGGCCGAGCCCGACGACGTCTTCGCGGCGCTCGAGAAGCTCACCACCGTGCGCGGACGCATGCAGCTCGCCGCGACCCGCGGCAACGGCGCGACGGTCTTTGTCGACTACGCCCACACGCCCGGCGCGGTGGAGACCGCCATCGGGGCGCTGCGCCCGCACGTGATGGGCCGGCTCGTGGCCATCGTCGGCGCGGGCGGCGACCGCGACCGCGGAAAGCGGCCGCTGATGGGCGCCGCGGCCGCCGCACATGCGGACGTGGTCATCGTCACCGACGACAATCCGCGCTCGGAGGATCCCGCAGCGATCCGCGCCGCCGTGCTCGAGGGCGCGCCCGACGCGGTGGAGGTGGGCGACCGGGCCGAGGCGATCCTGCGCGGCGTCGACCTTCTCGGCCCGGGGGATGCGCTCTTGATCTGCGGCAAGGGGCACGAGACCGGCCAGATCGTCGGCGCCACCACCTATCCCTTCGACGACGTCGAACAGGCCTCGCTCGCCGTGGCCGCGCTCGACGGGCGGATCGCATGAGCGCGCTCTGGACCTCCGGCGAGGCGGCGGTGGCAACCGGCGGCCGCAACACGGCGGAGTGGAGCGCGCGCGGCGTGTCCATCGACACCCGCACGTTGAAGCCCGGCGACCTCTTCGTGGCGCTCAAGGCCGCGCGGGACGGGCACGACTTCGTCGCGCAGGCCCTGGAGAAGGGCGCGGCGGCGGCGCTCGTCAGCCGCGTGCCCGAAGGCGTCGCGCCGGACGCGCCGCTCCTGATCGTGCCGGACGTCCAGGGCGGACTCGAGGCGCTCGGGCGTCACGCCCGCGCCCGGAGCCCTGCGCGCGTGGTCGCGGTGACGGGATCGGTCGGCAAGACCTCGACCAAGGAAATGCTGCGCCAGGTGCTGGGCGGGCAGGGGCGGGCGCATGCCGCCGAGGCCTCCTACAACAACCATTGGGGCGTGCCGCTGACACTGGCACGGATGCCCGCCGACACCGATTTCGCCGTGGTCGAGATCGGCATGAACCATCCGGGCGAGATCGCGCCGCTGTCCCGCATGGCGCGCCCGCACGTGGCGATCGTGACCACGGTTGCCCCCGCCCACCTCGCGGCCTTCGGGTCGCTCGACGGGATCGCGCACGAGAAGGCGTCGATCTACGAGGGGCTCGAGCCGGACGGCACCGCGATCCTGAACGGCGACCTGGCGACGACGCCGATCCTCGAGGCCGCGGCCGACCGGGCCGGTGCCCGCAGGATCAGCTTCGGCGAGGGGGCGGGCTGCCACCATCGCGTCACCGCGATCCGCATCTGCGACCGCGCGACGGTCGCCCATGGCCGCGCCTGGCGCACGCAGGTGCTCTACAAGGTGGCGGTGCCGGGGCGGCACTTCGCGGTCAACGCCATGTCGGTGATCGCGGCCGCGGGCGCGCTCGGGCTCGACCGGGCCTTGGCACTCGCCGATCTCGGGCGCTGGCATCCGCCCGCCGGGCGCGGCCAGCGCGAGGTGATCCCGCTCGACGCGGTCGACACGCACCTGACGCTCGAGCTGATCGACGACGCCTACAACGCCAATCCCGCCTCGGTCGCGGCCTCGCTCGAGGTGCTGGCCGCGGCGGAGGTGACCCACGGCATCGGCCGCGTCGCGCGGGGGCGGCGCATCGCCTATCTCGGCGACATGGGCGAGCTCGGCTCGGGCGAGGCCGCGGCGCATGCCGCGCTCGCGGAACTGCCCGCCCTCGGGGCGGTCGACGTGGTGCATTGCGTGGGTCCGCTCATGGCGCACCTGCACGACGCGCTGCCGCCCGCGCGGCGCGGACGCTGGTGCGCGACCGGCGCGGAGATGGCCGAGGGGATGCATCGCGACCTCGACGCCGGCGACGTCGTGCTGGTCAAGGGATCGAACTACATGGGCCTCGCGCGGCTGGTTGACGCCATTCGCAAAATGCGCCAAGGCGCCGAGGTTCCGGAGGCCTGACGCGCACGTGCCGTGCCGCGACCGGGCCGCGATACTGGGAGACGACATCCATGCTGTTCTGGCTGACCGAACTGTCCGACGGGGGCGGTGCGTTCAACCTCTTCCGCTACATCACCTTCCGGGCGGGCGGGGCCTTCCTGACGGCACTGATCTTCGGCTTCCTGTTCGGGCCGCCGCTCATCAACGTGCTGCGCCGCCGGCAGGGCAAGGGCCAGCCGATCCGCACCGACGGGCCGGAGGGGCATTTCGCCAAGGCGGGCACCCCCACCATGGGCGGCCTTCTGATCATCGGGGCGCTGGTGACCTCGACGCTGCTCTGGGCGCGGCTCGACAACGCCTTCGTGTGGCTCGTGCTCTTCGTCACCTGCTCCTACGCGGTCATCGGTTTCGCGGACGATTACGCCAAGGTGACGAAGCAGACCTCGGCGGGGCTGTCGTCGCGGATGCGGCTCCTCCTCGGCTTCGTGATCGCGGGGATCGCGGGCTTCTGGGCGTCGGTCTACCATCCGCCGGAGCTGACCGGGAACCTCGCGCTGCCGGTCTTCAAGAACACGCTGGTGCACCTGGGCTACTTCTTCGTGCCCTTCGCGATGATCGTGATCGTGGGCGCGGCGAACGCGGTCAACCTGACCGACGGGCTCGACGGGCTCGCCATCATGCCGGTGATGATCGCCGCCGGCACGCTCGGGATCATCGCCTACGCCGTGGGCCGGGCGGACTTCACCGAATATCTTGACGTGCACTACGTCCCCGGGACGGGGGAGATCCTGATCTTCTGCGCGGGCATCTTCGGCGGGGGCCTCGGGTTCCTGTGGTACAACGCCCCGCCCGCGGCGGTCTTCATGGGCGATACCGGCTCGCTCGCGCTCGGCGGCGCGCTCGGCGCCATCGCGGTCGCGACGAAGCACGAGATCGTGCTGGCGATCGTCGGCGGGCTCTTCGTGGTCGAAGCCCTGTCGGTGATCATCCAGGTCTTCTACTTCAAGCGGACCGGCAAGCGGGTCTTCCTGATGGCCCCGATCCACCACCACTACGAGAAGAAGGGCTGGGCCGAGCCGCAGATCGTGATCCGGTTCTGGATCATCGCCCTGATCCTCGCGATGATCGGCCTCGCCACGCTGAAGGTGCGCTGAGCCGCCTCGTGCCGGTCCGATCCGGCGGAGCGCGCTGGCGCGCGCGCACGAGTTGTCGCGCGCCGGCCTCGCGGCCGGCCCGCTCCGCGCGTCCTGGCCGGCGCGACGCGGGGCACCCGGGCCGCATCCGGGCTTGAGGCCGGGGGAGCCGCGCCTGTAGGCTCGGCCGCGGGGAGGCTCCTTCATGGACGGACGCGCGGACGGGATCACGGCACCTCGGATCGGCGGCGCGGCGCGCCCCGGGCTCTGCACCGATTGCGGCATCTCGCGGGTGGGCGACGGCCGGGCCTGCGGCCGTGCCTGCCAGTTCATCCGCCCCGACCACGCGCGCCTCGAGGCGGCCGCGCACGGGCGCGCGGCGCGCGAGGACGGCGAGGAGCGGTTCTTCGGCGTGATCCAGACCATGCTGCGCGCGGAGCTCGCGCCGCCAGCGCCGGGCGCGCAATGGACCGGCCTCACCACCGCGCTCGGCGAGGCGCTGCTGCGCGAGGGCGCGGTCGACGCGGTGCTGGCGGTCGCCCCCGATCCCGACGACCGCTGGGCGCCGGTCCCGGTCATCGTCACCGATCCGGACGAGATGGCGCGCTGCCGCGGCATGCGCATGGGGTTCGCGCCGCTGCTCGCGCTGCTCGAGCCCGCGCGCAGGGCGGGGCACCGGCGGATCGCGGTCATCGGCATCCCCTGCCAGGTGCACGCGCTGCGCGCGCTCGAGGCGGACCTGGGTTTCGACGACATCACGGTGATCGGAACGCCCTGTTCCGACAACACCACGACCGCGCGGTTCCACGAATTCCTCGCCCGGCTCGACGGCCGGCCCGAGACGATCTCGTATCTCGAGTTCCGCGCCGACTACCGGGTGGAACTGCGCTTCGACGACGGGCGGCCGCCGCGGACCATCCCGTTCCTGAAGCTGCCATTGGCGGACCTGCCTGCGGATTTCTTCCCGATGACCTGCCGGACCTGCGTCGACTACACCAACCGGCTGGCCGACGTGACCGTGGGGTACATGGGCGGGGACGGGTCGCAATGGGTGATCGTACGCAATGCCCGCGGCCAGGCGCTGATCGACCGGCTGGGCGCGCGGCTCGCGACGCGGCCGCTGACCGATCGCGGCCGCCGCGCCGGCGCCGTGAAGGGCTACCTTGCGAATGTCGCGCGGGCTGCGGGCGGGCTGCCGCTCCGCCGAATGCCGGACTGGCTGCGTCCGGTGGTCGCGTGGCTGCAGCCCCGCACGGGGCCGCGGGGTCTCGAATTCGCGCGGGCGCGCGTCGAGATGAAGGCGATCGAGACCGTGCTGCACCTGCGCCGCGCCCATCCGAGGCGCATGAAATGGATGGTGCCCGACCATGTCTGGCGCCTGGTGCGGCCCTACGGCCTCGACCCGCGCCGGGGCGAGCGGCACGACGCCGAGTGAGGCGCCGCGTGCCGCCCGGCGGCGGCTTTCCAACGGCCGGGACTTGCGGTAGCCCGTGCTGCGGCAGAGCGGGAGGTCCGGGGGACAGATGATCGCGGTCGAAGGATACGAGGGCGAGCGCGTGGGCGTTCTGGGGTTGGGCCGGTCGGGCCTGTCGGCGGCGCGCGCGCTGAAGGCCGGCGGCGCCGTGCCGGTCCTCTGGGACGACAACCCGGACGCACGCGCGCGCGCCGGGGCGGAAGGGTTCGAGATCCGCGATCTCGGCCGGGAGGGCGCTCTGGCGGACGTGACGATCCTGGTGGTGAGCCCGGGCATTCCGCATCTCTACCCCGCGCCCAATGCCGTCGTGGCCGCCGCCTGGGCGGCCGGCGTGCCGGTCGACAACGATATCGGGCTCTTCTTCCGCGCGCTGGGGCAGGGGGCGTGGGACGCGCTCGACACCCCTCCGCGGGTGGTCGCAGTGACGGGGTCGAACGGCAAGTCCACGACCTCGGCGCTCATCCACCACGTCCTGACCTCGGCCGGGCGGCCCTCGCAGCTGGCCGGCAATATCGGCCGCGGCGTGCTCGACATCGAGCCGCCGGGCGAGGCGGGCGTCGTGGTGCTGGAGCTGTCCTCCTACCAGACCGATCTCGCGCGGGCGCTGACACCGGATGTGGCGGTGTTCACCAACCTCTCGGCCGACCATCTCGACCGGCATGGCGGGCTCGGCGGCTACTTCGCGGCCAAGCGCCGGCTCTTCGCCGAGGGCGGGCCGGACCGCGCCGTGATCGGAGTGGACGAAGCCGAGGGCCGCTACCTCGCCAACCAGCTGTCGACCGCGCCTGCGGACGACCGGGTGATCCGGGTCTCGTCGGGCACGAAGCTGACCGGTCCGGGCTGGCAGGTCTTCGCCCGCAAGGGGTTCCTCACGGAATGGCGCAAGGGCCGGCAGGTGGGCGCGATCGACCTGCGCGCGGTCCGCGGGCTTCCGGGCGCGCACAACCACCAGAATGCCTGCGCGGCCTATGCCGCCGCGCGCGCCCTGGGTCTCGGGCCGCGGCAGATCGAGGCCGCGTTCCACTCCTTCGAGGGGCTGCCCCACCGCAGCCAGATCGTGGCCGAGGCGGGCGGCGTCACCTACGTGAACGACAGCAAGGCGACCAATGTCGACAGCGCGCTGAAGGCGCTCCTGGCCTTCGACCGCGTGCGCTGGATCTGCGGCGGCCTGATGAAGGACGGCGGCCTCTCGGGGCTCGCGCCGGGTCTCGCGCACGTGGCGAAGGCCTATGTCATCGGGCGCGAGGCGGCGGGCTTCGCGCTGGAGCTTCCGGGGATCGAGGCGGAGATCTGCACGACCATGGCGCAGGCGGTCGCGCGCGCGGCGGAGGAGGCCCGGCCGGGCGAGACCGTGCTTCTGGCGCCTGCCGCCGCGAGCTTCGACCAGTACGACAATTTCGAGAGGCGCGGCGAGGACTTCACCGCCCGGGTGCGCGCGGCGCTCGGCTGAGGCGCCCGGCTCAGGCGGGGTCTGGGCTCCGCAGACGCACCATCTCGCCCGCTTCCACCGCGCGCCGGTGGATCGCGCCCAGCTGCGCGGGAATGCGCTCGAGCCCAAGGATGCGCGCGATCGCCATCCGGTGGTTGCCGTTGCCCGCGAGCATGGGCAGGCCGTCGCGGTCGATATGTACGAGGATGCCGCCATGTTCCCGGCGGAAGGCCTCGGGCCGCTCCCGCACCGGCTGCAGCCGCCGGGTCCGCGCGATGTCGTCGTACATCCGGTCGATCGCGGCGTAGCGCCGGCGCACGTCGTCGAGGGTGCGGCATCCGTCGAATATGCCGTGCCGGTCGATCCGGCGCATCATCTCCTCGAAGATGCCGGTCTCCTCCCAGCTCTCGCCCTTCACGAAGTGCCGGACACAGGCCCTGATCTTGGTCATCTCGTCCACGGGCCGCCAGGAGAGGTCCCAGTCGCCGTCCGCCACAGTGCCGCTGTGGCGCCGCTTGTAGACCTGCGGCCCGCCGCGGGCATAGGCGCGGTCGACCTGCCGCGGATCGATCCAGATGCATTCGTCCGACAGCGGCGCGCCGCGGCCCCAGGTCAACCTGTTGGCCAGATCGCGCACGGCCTTGCGCGGAACGCCCGCCTCGATCATGCGGACGAGACGGGAGCGGGTGTCGCTGCTTGCGGAGTCGGTCATGGCGGGTCGTGGGATCAGATCTCGGTCGGGGCCAGTAACCATATGACATTTCGATGACGCTCCGCAGCCCCCGGTAACGGATTCATGACACGTCGTGGGCGCCCTGTGGCCGCCCCGCCACGCGCATCCCGCCCACCCGCCGACAGAGTACCCTTGATGCCGCGCCGCGCCCGGACTAGAACCTGACGCGCCGCGCGGCGGTCCGGGTCGTTAGCTCAGTTGGTAGAGCGTCTCGTTTACACCGAGAATGTCGGCGGTTCGAGCCCGTCACGACCCACCATCCAACGTGCTGAAATTTAAAACGCTTCTGCTTCAATCCGAGCAGATCACACACGCGCGTTTCCCAATCTGCGTCCTTCGTTTCCCAAACTACCGCTGCGTCTCGCGTGCACGTACGCCACGCTTCGAGCCGATAGTGGCTTACAACCGAGTTTAACAATGTACCTGAACGCGCTCGCGGCACCTCGTCGCGTTGGGCGGGAAGCCGTTGTTCTCCGCTTCACTCACCGGCCCAAGGGAGGCACGCGTTTGTCATCCTCTGTTGCGGCACAGCTACCCCAGATCAGCCATTCGACCTAGTCCTCGATCGAGCTATCACTCGAATCGCTGTTCGGATTCTTCATCTCGTTGTCTGTCACGCGCGCGTTCTCGTTCGATTTCTATGGCAAGTCGCGCTGACACCGACTTTGCGGCATTAGCTATCGCTTCCTGCTCATGATTTGTCAATTCAGCAATGGAATCGGCCCTCGGCTGCATGACGTCCGCACGGCTCCCCGACCACGCCAATGGGGCGACACGATCCGCGTAGGCTTTAAGGACCGGTTCGCAATTTGGGGCGGCTTCAAGAAACTCAACAGCGGATGACGTCATGGAAGAGCCATCTCTATTCCCATCGCCCTTCTCCCAAAGGCCGATAACTGACGCGACCAAGCCCCAGGCATCCGCTTCGTTCCGATGCTGACACCACTCAATCAGGTTGGCCACATCGATCTTGGAGAGCGGGTTGCGCCGAATGCTCCCGTGACGAATGAAGAAGGCGCGTCGATGCTGCTGATCCTCTGTCCCCTGGAAAGCACGGTCCAGAAATTCCTTGGGCATCAGTCTTGCTGTAGTTCCAATCGCCGTCTTGAACGAATGGACGTAGCCGTAACGCTCGTCAACGACCGAGAAAATGGCATCCAACCACTCTGTCTTCTCGGTATCATTACCGGCGAAGGAAAGTGCGGCCGTGATGACTTTGTCGATGCGATAGTCTTCGGTTCCACCAAGGTCGCCGTGACCCGCCAACAAAAAATTGGATGCCGCCTTCAAGCCAAGTTTTCTTAGTTCTGGTCCTAACGTATCGTCCGCAGTGTCCTTTCCGTGAAGCTTCATACTGAATGCGACAAGGAGTGTACCGTCACCGTCTGACTTGGCCAGGATCTTCTGTGCAAGCTCCAACAAACGTTCGGACGGCAAGTGTGCGTAGTTATCCCTCCATAGGATAGATCCGAACATCTCAGTCCGAGTTTCTTCATTGTCGATTAGGGCCATGCACCGATCCAGATCGTTCTCTGTGAAGTCATTCCATGGATGCAGGTCCACAAGGACATTTCGAAGTTCCGAGTGCTTCGCACATTCATCCAAAAGTTCTCTCGAAAGCGCAGGATCATTGGCGGCAACCTCTTCAATGAAGCCGCCAATCACCGCAAAGTCTTGGTTCGAACTGGATGACTGAGCGAGGTGTTCTAGTAAACCTCGCCAACCTCCACGATAATTTTGGGACCCCTTGGCAAAGCCGATCCCAAACGCCTTGCGATAGGACATCCAATCGCCGGAAAACAACTCAGAACCCAATTCATCAAGTTCATGGTCGGAAGCTGCAAAGCTCTCACCTAAGTCCTTTGCCTTTTTGGTAAACCGATCTTGAGCATCCCGATGCTCGTCATCGCTGCTTTCCTCAAACTCGCCATCGAGTGCCCAATGGTCATGCCTTTTACTAAGTACGTAAGTTTGGATTTTCGCAATGAGGTCGCGAGGCTTCAGGTCCCGTTCTAGATCGACGAGGGTCTGGGGAAGCGGTTCCGGTTCAGGCTCGTCCTTTTGCCTTATGTGATCGAAATAGATGATTGACCGAACTGCTCTCCAGCCTTCACCCCATGGCTGGTGATCATTGATGACCTTCGCCGCTTCGACCAGCGTCTCCCGCATTGCTTGATGATGCCACAGACCTCGAAACTCATTCGCCAGTACCTGCCGCGCACGGCTCTTGATGTCCTTGTCATTCGAATATGCAAACCGCACTGTTAGATTGATAAAAGCCGTTCGCCACTCTACGAGTTGGTCATGGTCAGGATGATAGCCGTAATCCCTTGGCCGCGCCCCAAACTCGTTTACACCGAAGCCTGTCCATGGTGGTCCGTCCAAGGCCATTGAAAGCAACTTTGTGCCTAACGAACGCCGTCCAGTACTTTCGGAACCTAGACATTCTGCAACAGCAGCGAGGCGCTGCTCCAAAGATGCATGTGTGCCAGACTGATAGGGTTGGAAAAACCTTGAGATCATGTCCCTTACGGCATCATATCTGTTATTTTCGTGGTCTTGCCCCCGTTTCATCG
>NZ_JAME01000053.1 GCF_000521865.1 Roseivivax isoporae LMG 25204 | reverse complement strand
CTCGGCATCACCTTCGCGATCCTAGGCGCGGGCATCGGCTTCTCGATCTGGAAGACATCGGGCGGGGACGGTGACGGGCAGGCGGTCGCCGTGACCGAGGAGCCCGCACGCTAGGGACGCCGGGCCGGCCATGTCCCGGGGGGCGGCGCGCTGGAACATCCGTGCGCGCCGCCGGTTCGGAGGGTCGGCCCCGCGGTCCGAACCTTTCGCGGAGGCCAGACACCCTCCACGCGAAAGGGGATGCGATGACCAGGATGCGAGGCCCCAAGGTCCACTCGCCCGGAGACCGAAAGACTCTCTGGCGCACGACGCTCGAGACGGGATCCCGGGCGTTTCAGGACACCGCGCCGCTCGCGGATTTCGACATCTACGTGGTCGGATTCCACTGCGCGCGGCACGCGCCCCACATGCACATGGAGGCGCACCATTATTGCAGGCAGGTGAACTCCGAGGTCCTGCACTGCGTGATCTTCGACGGGAACACGCGCGATGCGAACCTCATCGGGATCGAGTACATCATCTCGGGCGCGCTCTTCGACGGGCTGCCGGAGGCGGAAAAGGCGTACTGGCACCCGCACAATTACGAGGTGCTGTCGGGCCAGCTGAGCGCGCCGGGCCTGCCCGAAAGCGCCGAGCATGCCCTCGTCGCGCTGCTGGTGAACAGCTACGGCAAGACCTGGCACACATGGCATACGGGCCGGGCCGACGGCCACGGTCGGCCCGGCGACCCGCTCCCCTATGGCGACGCGCAGCTCATGTGGTCCTTCAACCGCGACGGCGAGGTCGATCCCCGCCTGAAGGAGGAAGTGAACACGAGCATGGGCATCGACGAGATGGGCAAGCGCGCGCGACGCCGCGACCTTGCCCGGGATGCGCGTCCGCAGCGCGGCGTCGATGCGCTGAAATCCGCATTTCCCGAGGCGGACGGGCGCCCGGACGGCGTCCGGGACGCGGACGAGGAGCCCTGATCCGGGTCACACGCGGCCGTCACGACAGGAGTTCGGTCACCAGCAGGAAGATGGCCCCGACGATGGCCGCACTTGCGGCCGACATGACGGCGAGCCCCGCGATCCCCACGACGATGGCCGCCCCCGCCAGGGCTGCGTCCCGTTCCATGAGCGCGAAACCCAGCAGCGCCAGCGCGAGCCCCGGCAGGGCGTTGCCGAGCGGCAGGGGCAGGAACAGCGTCGCCGCCAGGAGGACGCCGAAGAGGCCGAGCAGGCGGCGCGCCGGGCCTGCGGTCAGGCCGGGCCAGCGCGGCCGGACCAGGCGTTCCACCCGCTCCAGCCGCGCGGCGATGGCGTCGGCCGCGCGCCGGAAGTCCGCGAGCGCGATCGTCCGGCGCCCGAGCCAGGCAGGCACCCACGGCGTCTCGCGACCGGCGACGATCTGGGCGGTCAGGATGAGCAGCGGCAGGCCCGCCAGGAGAGAAAGGCCGGGGATCGGCAGCGGCAGCACGTTCGGCGCCCCGAAGATGATGAGCAGGGCGCCGTGCCCGCGCCGCCCGAACCCCTCGACCAGTTCGCCCGCCGAGATGCGCTCGCCGTCCTGCCCGGCCGCAAGTGACCGCAGCACGTCGGAGAAACGCGTCTCGACGGCTTCGGCCGGGGCGTGGGACGCGGCGACGCTCACGCGCCTGTCTCCGCGCGGGGCGTCTGCGGCGGCTCGGCCAGGATCGGGCCGGGCAGGGCAAGGAGCAGGGGCGCCGCGACGAAGATGCTCGAAAGCGTTCCGAGCGCGATGCCGAACGTCGTCGCCGCCGCGAAGCCGAAGAGGACCGGCCCGCCGAAGAGCATGAGCGCGACCGAGGTGGCAAGCGTCGTGCCCGAGGTCATGAGCGTGCGGCGCAGCGTGTCGGTGATGGCGCGGTCGATGACCGAGGGCAGGGGAGCGGCGCGATTGCGTCCCAGATCCTCGCGCACGCGGTCGAACACGATCACCGTGTCGTTTATGGAATAGCCGGCGACCAGCAGGAGCGCGGCTACGCTCGTCAGGTCGAAGGTCAGGCCGGTCAGGGCGAAGAAGCCGATCATCATGACGACGTCGTGAAACGTCGTCAGGAACGCGCTCAGCCCGAAGCGCGCCTCGAACCGCAGCCAGACATAGACGGCAATCGCCCCGACCGCGAGCAGGCACGAGGTCAGGCCCGAGCGCAGCAATTCGAGGGACACCTTGGGGCCGACATTCTCCTCGCTCACGATCTGGGCCGCGGGTCCGAGCGCCGCGCGCACGGCGTCGGCGCCGTGGCCGGTCGTGTCCTGCAGCCGGATGAGGACGGACCGCCCGGCATCGGCGAGCTGGATCACCGCGTCCGCGTGGCCTGCGGCCGCAAGCGCCGCGCGGATCGCGGAAACGTCGAAGGGCAGGGCGCTGCGCGCCTCGAGCGCGACGCCGCCGGTGAAGTCGAGCCCGAGCGAGAGGCCCCGGAAGGCGAGAAGCAGGACCGTCGCGGCCACCAGCGTGAGCGATATCGCGAAGGCGAGGCGGCGCCACCGTGTGAACGGCACGACGCTGCCGGGCGGCACGAGCGCCGCGAGAAGCCGGGTATTCATGGAAAGGCGACCGAGAGCGCCTGAGCTCTCACAGACCTCCTGGGCGGAGCCGCGACCGCGCGGCTCGACCGACGCCCGCGCTGCACATGGGGTGGCGCGCGGAGGCCGGCAAGCGATCCGGCACGGTGATCGACAAATTTTCCGCCGCCCCGGCGGAGAGACGCGCACGGCGCGCCGCGGCGTCCTCAGGCGGGTGCGACGAGGTCCTTCTCGACCGCCTCGATCACGAACGGATCGAGCCCCGCGCCGCCCGCCCGGACGTGGTCGAAGAGCTGCGCGCGCATCCGCGGTTCCCAGAAGTCGTTGATGTGCGCGGCGATCTCGGCGGCGGCGTCGACATGGGGCTGGGTCTTGAAGAAGGCCGCGATCTGGTTGGCCATGTGGGTCATCTTGTCAGGCGACATGGGGCTCTCCGGTGCGGATGCGGTAGGGATGGGCGTAGACGTCGAAGCCGTCGCCCCGCGCGAAGGCAACCAGCGTGATGCCCGCGGCCTCGGCCGCGCGCAGGGCCGCGGCGGTGGGCGCGGACACGGCGATCAGCACCGGCACGCCGGCCATGGCGCATTTCTGCACGAGCTCGATCGAGATGCGGCTGGTCATGACCGCGGCGCCGCTGCCGGGATCGACCCCCTGCCGGTGGAGTGCGCCCACGAGCTTGTCGAGCGCGTTGTGCCGGCCCACGTCCTCGCGGGCTGCGACGATGCCCTGTCCGGGCACGAGGAACCCCGCGGCGTGGGTCGCTCGGGTCTGGTCGTGCAGCGGCTGGTGCGCGCGCAGGAGGTTCGTCGCCCGCCCGACCTCGGCCCCGTCGAGCCGCAGGCCGGTATCCGGCACCCGGGGCAGGGGGCGGTCCGCCTCGGCGAGGCTGTCGATTCCGCAGAGCCCGCAGCCCACCGGGCCCGCCATGCGCCGGCGCCGGGCGGCCAGCGCCTCGGCCTGCGCGTCCGAAAGCCAGAGCCGCGCCTCGATGCCGCTGCCGTGCTCGACGACCTCGATGTCGCGCAGGTCGGACGGACGGGCGATGAAGCCTTCCGTCAACGCGAAGCCGCGGGCGAAGTCGTCGATGTCCGCAGGCGTCGCCATCATCACCGCCTGCGTGGTGCCGTCGCAGACGACGGCGACCGCCGTCTCCTCGGGCAGCGCGCGCGACACGCCGGCGGCGCCGCCCGCATGGACGGCGCGGCCGGCCGCGGCGAGGGCGGCGCGCCGGGCCACCTTTATTCCGCCGCGGGCAGGATGCGCCGGGCCTGCGCGGCCTGGGCGGCATAGTCCTCCTGCCAGTCGGTCGGCCCGTTCGACGGGCTGATCTGCACCGCGGTCACCTTGTATTCCGGGCAGTTCGTCGCCCAGTCCGAGTAGTCGGTGGTGATGACGTTGGCCTGCGTGTCGGGGTGGTGGAACGTGGTGTAGACCACGCCCGGGCTCATGCGGTCGGTCAGCGCCGCGCGCAGCGTCGTCTCGCCCGAACGGCTCGACAGCCGCACCCAGTCGCCCTCCTTGATGCCGCGGGTCTCGGCGTCGTGGGGATGGATCTCGAGCAGGTCCTCGGGGTGCCAGGCGGTGTTCGCCGTGCGGCGCGTCTGGGCGCCCACGTTGTACTGCGACAGGATCCGCCCCGTCGTGAGCAGGAGCGGGAAGCGCGGCCCCGTCCGTTCGTCGGTCGCCACATATTCGGTGACGATGAAGCGCCCCTTGCCGCGCTTGAAGCCCTCCACGTGCATGAGCGGCGTGCCCTCGGGCGCGGCCTCGTTGCACGGCCACTGGACGGAGCCCAGCTCGTCGAGGAGCGCGTAGTCGACGCCCGCGAAGGACGGCGTGGTCGCCGCGATCTCGGCCATGATCTGCGACGGGTGGGTGTAGGTCCAGGTCGCGCCCATGGCCTGCGCGAGGAGCTGCGTCACCTCCCAGTCGGCATAGGTCGCCCGCGGCGCCATGACGCGGCGGACGCGGTTGATGCGCCGCTCGGCGTTGGTGAACGTGCCGTCCTTCTCGAGGAAGCTCGACCCCGGCAGGAAGACGTGCGCGTAGTTCGCCGTCTCGTTGAGGAAGAGGTCGTGCACGATCACGCATTCCATGGCCGCGAGGCCCGCCGCCACGTGTTTCGTGTCGGGATCGGATTGCAGGATGTCCTCGCCCTGGCAGTAGAGCCCCTTGAACGTGCCGTCGACGGCCGCGTCGAGCATGTTGGGGATCCGCAGGCCCGGCTCGGGGTCGATCTCGACGCCCCAGAGGTCCTCGTAGATCTTGCGCGCGTCGGCGTGCTTCACGTGCCGGTAGCCCGGCAGCTCGTGCGGGAACGAGCCCATGTCGCAGGAGCCCTGCACGTTGTTCTGGCCGCGCAGCGGGTTCACGCCCACGCCCTCGCGCCCGATATTGCCGGTCAGCATGGCGAGGTTCGCGATGCCGATGACGGTCGTCGACCCCTGGCTGTGCTCGGTCACGCCGAGCCCATAATAGATCGACGCGTTCCCGCCCTTGGCATAGAGCCGCGCGGCCGCGCGCAGCTCCGCGGCCGGCACGCCGGTCAGGGTCTCGACCGCCTCGGGGGAATGGCGCGGGTCGCTGACGAATTCCATGTAGTCGGCGAAGCTCTCGGTGTCGCAGCGCGCGCGGATGAAGGCGTCGTCGGTCAGCCCCTCGGTGACGATCACGTGCGCCATCGCGGTCACAACGGCGACGTTGGTGCCGGGCCGGAGCGGCAGGTGGTGCGCGGCCTCCACATGGGCCGAGCGCACGAGGTCGATCCGGCGCGGGTCGACGACGATGAGCTTCGCGCCCTGGCGCAGCCGCTTCTTGAGCCGCGAGGCAAAGACCGGGTGGCCGTCGGTGGGGTTCGCGCCGATGACCATGACCACGTCGGTCTTCTCGACACTGTCGAAGTCCTGCGTGCCCGCCGATGTCCCGTAGGTCTGGCCGAGACCGTAGCCCGTGGGCGAATGGCAGACCCGCGCGCAGGTATCGGTGTTGTTGTTGAGGAAGACGCCGCGGGCGAGCTTCTGCACGAGGTAGGTCTCCTCGTTGGTGCAGCGGCTCGAGGTGATGACGCCGATGGAGCGGCGCCCGTAGGTGGCCTGCAGGCGCTTCAGCCGTTGCGCCGCAAAGTTCAGCGCCTCCTCCCAGCTGACCTCGCGCCACGGCTCGTCGATCCGGTCGCGGATCATCGGCGACAGGATGCGGTCGGGATGGTGGGCGTAGCCGTAGGCGAAGCGTCCCTTCACGCAGGAATGGCCGCGGTTCGCCTTGCCGTGCTTGTAGGGAACCATGCGGACGAGCTCGTTGCCCTTCATCTCGGCCTTGAACGAGCAGCCGACGCCGCAATAGGCGCAGGTGGTCACCACCGACCGGTCGGGCGTGCCCATCTCGACCACCGACTTCTCCTGCAGCGTGGCGGTCGGGCAGGCCTGCACGCAGGCGCCGCAGCTCACGCAGTCGGAGGTCAGGAAGTCGTCACCGGCATTGCCCGCCTTGACGCGGGAGTCGAAGCCGCGCCCCTCGATGGTCAGCGCGAAGGTGCCCTGCACCTCCTCGCAGGCGCGGACGCAGCGGTTGCAGACGATGCATTTCGACGGATCGTAGCTGAAATAGGGGTTGGAATCGTCCTTCGGGATGTAGTCGGGATTGCCGAGATCGGTGCCCGCCGCCCGCGCCCGCATGTCGCCCTGCGCCAGCGTGCCCGCGCCCGAGGCGTCGTAGTGGTTGCGCCCGCTGGTGTAGCGCATGTCGCGCAGGCCGACCGCGCCCGCCATGTCCTGCAGCTCGCAATCGCCGTTCGCCGAGCAGGTCAGGCAGTCGAGCGGGTGGTCGGAGATGTAGAGTTCCATCACCCCCTTGCGCACCTTCTTGACGCGCGGGGTCTGGGTGTTCACGACCATGCCCTCGGCCACGGGCGTGGTGCAGGACGCGGGCGTGCCGCGCCGCCCCTCGATTTCGACCACGCAGAGCCGGCAGGAACCGAACGCCTCGAGATTGTCCGACGCGCAGAGCTTCGGCACTTCGATGCCGATCTCGGCGGCGGCTCGCATCACCGACGTGCCCTCGGGCACGGTGACCTGGAACCCGTCGACCGTCAGCGTCACCGGCGCGCCCGTTTTCGCGGGCGTGCCCATGTCGCGGTCGTCCGAGGGGATGATGAAGTCCTTCATTCCGCAGCCTCCTTGTGGCGCGCGAAGTCGTCGGGAAAGTCGCGGACGGCGCTCATCACCGGGTAGGGCGTGAGACCGCCCAGCGCGCAGAGCGAGCCGTCCGTCATGGTGTCGCAGAGCTCCGCCAGGAGCGGCATCGCGTCCGGGTCGCCCGCGGCGATGCGGTCGATGGTTTCGACCCCGCGGACCGCGCCGATCCGGCAGGGCGTGCACTTGCCGCAGCTCTCGACGGCGCAGAACTCCATGGCAAAGCGCGCCATGGCCAGCATGTCGGTGGCATCGTCGAAGACCGTGATGCCCGCGTGGCCGACAAGGCCGCCGCGTCCGTCGAACTCCTCGTAGCCGAAGGGTGTGTCGAACTTCGACGGCGGGAAGTAGGCCCCGAGCGGCCCGCCGATCTGCACCGCCTTGATCGGCCGGCCGGAAGCGGTGCCGCCGCCGATGTCCTCGACGATCTCGCCGAGCGGCAGGCCGAAGGCGGTCTCGAAGAGGCCGCCGCGCTTAACGTTCCCGGCGATCTGCAGCGTCACGGTGCCGCGCGACCGGCCGAGGCCGAAATCGGCGTAGTGCTGCGCGCCCTTCTCGAAGATCACGGGCACCGTGGCGAGCGAGATCACGTTGTTCACGACCGTGGGCCGGCCGAGGAAGCCCTGCAGCGCCGGCAGCGGCGGCTTCGCCCGGACCACGCCGCGCTTGCCCTCGAGCGAGTTGAGAAGCGAGGTCTCCTCGCCGCATACATAGGCGCCGGCGCCCACGCGGATCTCCATGTCGAAGGTCCGCCCCGAGCCCAGCACGTCGCCGCCGAGGACGCCCTTGCGCCGGCCGAGATCGACTGCCGCGCGCATGACCTCGATGGCGTCGGGATATTCCGAGCGCAGGTAGACGTAGCCCTTCGTCGCGCCCACGCCGAGGCCCGCGATGACCATGCCCTCGATCAGGGTGAAGGGGTCGCCCTCCATGATCATGCGGTCGGCAAAGGTGCCGCTGTCGCCCTCGTCGGCGTTGCAGACGATGTATTTCTGCGCCGCCTCCGCCTTGCGCACCGTGTCCCACTTGATGCCCGTCGGGAAACCCGCACCGCCGCGGCCGCGCAGGCCCGAGGTCTTCACCTCCTCGACGATCGCCTCCGGCGACATCCCGAGCGCGCGGCGCAGGCCGGCGAGACCGCCATGCGCGGCGTAGGCCTCGAGGTCGAGCGGGTCGATGACGCCGCAGCGCGCGAATGTCAGCCGCGTCTGGCGGGCGAAGAACGGGATCTCCCCGGTCGGCCCATGGCCCTCGAGCGTGCCCGCGAGGAGCGCCGCGGCGTCTTCGGGCGCGACGGGCCCAAAGGCCATGCGCCCCTCGCCGCGGTCGATCTCGACCAGCGGCTCGAGCCAGACCATGCCGCGGCTGCCGGTGCGGACGAGCTCGATCTCGAGGCCCTGCCGCGCGGCCTCGGCGCGGATTGCCGCGGCGACGCGGTCGGCGCCCACGGCCTTGGCGGCACTGTCGCGCGAGACGTAGACTTTCATGCGCCGGCCTCCTGAAGCAGTTCGCCCATCGCCGCGCTGTCGAGACGGCCCGCCACGCGGCCGTCGATCATCGCCGCCGGCGCACAGGCGCAGAGCCCGAGGCAATAGACCGGCTCCACCGTCACCGCGCCGTTCGCGGTCGTGCCGTGCCAGTCGACGCCCAGCCGGTCGAGCGTGTCGGCGGCGAGCCGTGCGCCGCCCATGGACTGGCACGCCTCGGCACGGCAGATCCTCAGCACGTGCCGTCCGGCCGGCGCGCGGCGGAAATCGTGATAGAACGAGATCGTGCCGTGGATTTCCGCCTGCGTCTGGTTCAGCGCCTCGGCGATCAGCGCCACGGCATCGTCGGGAACGTAGCCGAACGTGTCCTGCATGGCATGCAGGATGGGCAGAAGCGGCCCCTCGAGCCCGAGATGCGCCTCGACGATCGCGCGCATCTCCTCCGCGCTCGGCGGCACGATATCGGTCATGGCTGGTCTCCCTTGGCTGGCGGGATTGTTGCCATGCCATGGCATACCATCAATAATGCAGTTCCGTCAGACGATCGGCTTTTTCTATCGACGCGGCCGCCCCCGCCGATTTCTCGACCCCGCTGCATCCATTTCCCGAGGCCGCGCGTTCGCTCGCCAGATGCCCTGCGCAGGAGAACCCCCGATGGCCGATCGCGAAGACCTTCCGGCCGATCACGGGCCCGCGGGCGGCTGGGGGTCGCTCCGGGGGGTCCGCGAGGTCTTCGGCGAAAGCTGGCCCACGCCCGGTGTCGTCCAGACCCTGTTGCGCCAGAACAAGCCCGTGGGCTTCATGTGCGCGTCCTGCGCATGGCCGAAGCCCGCGACCTACAAGCCCTTCGAGTTCTGCGAGAACGGCGCAAAGGCGACGATCTGGGAATCGACGACCGCGCGCTGCACTCCGGACTTCTGGACCGATCATACCGTGACCGGGTTGCGCGGCTGGAGCGACCACGCGCTCGAGAGCACGGGGCGGCTGACCCATCCGCTGCGCTACGAGCCCGAGACCGACCGCTATGTCGAGACGGACTGGGATACGGCCCTTGCCGCCATCGGCGCCGGGCTCAAGGCTCTGCCGCCCGACGACGTCGTCTTCTACTCGGCCGGCCATGCGGGGCTCGAGGCCTCCTACCTCTGGGCACTCTTCGCGCGGCTCTACGGCACCAACAACCTGCCGCAATCGTCGAACATGTGCCACGAGACCACGAGCGTCGGGCTGAAGAAGGTGATCGGCTCGCCCGTGGGCACGGTCGTGTGGGAGGATCTCGACGCGACCGACTGCTATTTCTTCTTCGGGCAGAACCCCGGCACGAACTCGCCCCGTTTCCTGCATCCGCTTAAGGAGGCGAAGGACCGAGGTGCGGGGATCGTCACCTTCAACCCGGTGCGCGAGCAGGGGCTCGTGTCCTTCGTGGACCCGCAGAACCCGCGCGCCATGCTGACCGGCGAAGAGACGGTGATCTCGGACCAGTACCACCAGCTGAAGGCGGGAAGCGACATCGCGGCGATCCTCGGGGTCTGCAAGGCGGTGATCGAGGCCGACGACGGTGCGCGGTCGGACGGGCGCGCGGCCGTCATCGACTGGCCCTTCATCGAGGAGCACACGACCGGGTTCGAGGAGTTCGTCGCCTTCGCCCGCGGCACGTTCTGGCACGCCATCACCGCCGAATGCGGTCTGACAGAGGTCGCGCTGCGCGACGCGGCCCGCGTCTACATGGAGGCCGAGCGCGTGATCGGGGTCTACGGCATGGGGCTGACGCAGCAGGCGCACGGCGCCTGGAACGTGGGCATGCTGGTGAACCTCCTGCTGCTGCGCGGCAACATCGGGCGTCTTGGCACGGGCTGCTGCCCGGTGCGGGGACATTCCAACGTCCAGGGTCAGCGCACCGTCGGCGTCGCCGAGAAGGCGGAGCTGGTGCCCTTGGACCGGCTGCGCGCGCTCTTCGGGTTCGAGCCGCCGCACCGGGACGGGACCCACATCGTCGACGTGGCCCAGGGCATCATCGCGGGCCGCATCCGCGCCACGCTCTGCCTCGGCGGCAACCTCCTGCGCGCGCTGCCCGAGACGGCGCGGCTCGAAGAGACGTGGCAGCGCCAGGACCTGACGGTGATGGTGTCGACCAAGCTCAACCGCTCTCATCTCTTTCCCGGCCGGCAGGCGTGGATCCTGCCCTGCCTCGCGCGGTCCGAACGCGACGTGCAGGCACGCGGCCCCCAGACGGTCACGGTCGAGGACAGCTTCTCGATGATCCACGGCTCGACCGGCAAGCGTACCCCTGCATCGCCGCACCTCAGGTCCGAGCTTGCCATCGTCGCGGGGCTGGCCAAGGCCGCGACCGCGCCGAACCCGAAGGTGACCTGGGATGCGTGGGTCGCGGATTACCGACGCGTGCGCGACCTGATAGAGGCGACCTATCCCGACGATTTCCGCGGCTTCAACGACAGGATGAACACGCCCGGCGGGTTTTGGCGCGACAACCCGGCCAGCCGCCGCATCTGGCAGACCGACAGCGGGCGCGCGGAGTTCACGCGGCCCGACCGGCTGAACGCGCTCGGGTTCGAGGATGCCGAGGGCCGGCTGAGGCTCGTGACCATGCGGTCGAACGACCAGTTCAACACCACGATCTACGGGTATTCCGACCGGTTCCGCGGCATCGAGGGCACGCGCGACGTGGTGCTGATGAACGTGGGTGACATGGCGGCACGCGGGCTGTCGCACGGCGACCGGGTCGCGCTCGTCAGCGATGCCGGCGACGGGGTGGATCGGCGCCTGGGCGGACTCGAGGTGATCCGCTTCGACATCCCGGAGGGCACGGTCGGGTCGTACTATCCCGAATGCAACGTGCTGGTACCGCTGAGCCTGCACGACCGGATGTCGAAGACGCCCGGATCGAAAGCCGTGCCGGTGCGCGTGGTCCGCGACGACACCGTCGCCTGACCCGCCGGTCGGCACGGACCGACGGGGGAGGGGCGCAGCCCTGGGCGCCGGGCTGCGCGGCTCGGCTCACTTCTTGAGGAAGGCCAGCAGTGCCTGGTTGAAGGCGTCGGCGTGGCTCACGTTGCAGCCGTGCGGGGCACCGGGAAGCGTCTCGAGCGTGCTGTTCGCCACGGCCTCGTGGGTGCGCGCGCCCGAGCCTTCGAGTGGCACGATCCCGTCCGCGTCGCCGTGGAGCACCAGCACCGGCACCGTGATCTTCGCGAGGTCCGCACGGAAATCCGTGGTTCCGAAGGCTTCCATGCAGCCGAGCGCGGCGGCCTGGTCGGACTGGTGGCAGAGCTCGATGGCCTTCCTGCGGTCCTCCTCGCTGACCTTGAGGTCGCCACCGGCGGAGAAGAAGTCGCGGGTGAACCCGTCGAAGAAGGTGTCGCGGTCCGTCTTCAGGCCTGCTTCCATTTCCGCGGCGACGTCCCCGGTCAGCGGGCCGTCCGGGTTGTCGTCGGACTTCATCAGGTAGGGCGGCACCGCCGCGGCGAAGACGGCCGACCTGACGCGGGCCTCGCCGTGGCGGCCGAGATAGCGCGCCACCTCGCCGCCACCCATGGAAAAGCCGACGATCGTCGCGTCCCTGAGGTCGAGGTCGTCGAGAACGCTCGCCAGGTCGTCGGACAGGGTGTCGTAGTCGAAACCGGATGCGGGTTTTTCCGAGCGGCCGAAGCCCCGGCGATCGTAGGTGATCACGCGGTAGCCCTCCGAGCGAAGCGTCGGGACCTGCTTTTCCCACGCGGCGCCCGAAAGCGGCCAGCCGTGGATCAGGACGACCGGGCGCCCCGAGCCGCCCGAATCCTCGATGTGAAGCTGCACCTTGTCATCACTCATGAGATCTCCTTTTCCGCGGCACCCGGCCGCCTCACACCGCAAACGTCCCGGGATGGCACGCGTTCCGGCGCAGCGGTCCGGTCTCGGGATCGTGCGATCCGGATCGTGCGTTTCTGGCCGAGACCATCCGGCCTCAGTGCAGCGGCACCTGCAGGAGGCGCGCGGCCTCGCCCCGGGGGTCGTGGCGGAGGAGCTGAAGGAGCCATGTCTCGATCTCGGACTGGGAGGCGCAGCGGCGCGGCTGACGGATCGCGCGGCGCAGGGCCGCCTCGACCAGCCGGTCGGCCTCGTCCCGGTCCGCCACGATGCGGCGGGCATGCAGCCTGAGGACGGGTACGAGGCTCTCAACATCTGGCGAGGTCACGGTGGTCACCCTCCTATCCGGCTGTCGCGTGGGCCCCGGAAAGCGCGTGCGCGGCGCGGGGCGCACCCCCGAGGCAGAGGCTTAACGAGGCGCATTCGCACCGGATCCCCCGATTGCTTTTTGTGGTTTTTCCGGACCGCGGGTTGACGGCGGCGGTACGCGCGCGCGGCGGCGCGGCGTAATTGTCATGGAACCGAAGCGGGATTCCGCCGTTGAGCCGGCGTCAGCCAGGAGGAACTTCCATGCGAGGCGTCCAGCTTCTTGGCCTGCGCGACGTCGTCGCGTCGGGTGTGCTCATCTTTACGCCAGTCGCCGCCATGGCCCAGCAGTCGGACACGGCCCCATCGGGCGCGGAGCTGGTGGAGCGCGGCGCGTACCTCTCGAACATCGCGGGATGCGGCCATTGCCACCGGTCGCAGGACGGCACGGAATATGTGGGCGGCTACGTGCTGAACACGCCGTTCGGAGAACTCGTCAGTCCCAACATCACGCCCGCGACCGAGACCGGGATCGGGACGTGGACGAAGGAGGAATTCGAGGGCGCCCTGCGGCGTGGCGTGAACAAGGACGGCGAGCCGCTCTACCCGGCGATGCCCTACAACTCCTACACCAAGATGTCGGACGAGGACATCGACGCCCTCTACGCCTATTTCCGCAACCGTGACGCCGTGGAGAACGAGGTCGAGGTCATCCAACTGCCGTTCCCCTTCAACGTCCGGCAGGGCGTGGCGGTCTGGCAGACGCTGTTCTTCCAGGAGGGCCGGTTCGAGCCCGACCCGGCGCTGGACGAGCGCCTTAACCGCGGGGCCTACCTCGTCGAGGGGGTCGCCCATTGTTCGTCCTGCCACACGCCGCGCAACTCGATCGGCGGGCCGATCGGTGAAGAGATGTTCCAGGGTGCGCTGGTCGATGGCTGGTACGCGCCGAACATCAGCGGCACCGTCGGGTCCTCGCTCGAGAAGTTCGATCACGAGACGCTTGTGGCTTGGCTGAGGAACGAGGCGCCGGGGAACCTGCCGTCCTTCGGGCCGATGTACGAGGTCACCGAAAGCCTGGCCGACGCGCGCGAGGACGACGTGGACGCCATCGCGGCCTACGTGCTGCACCGCGCGGAACAGGACGATCCGGGGCAGGCGCCGACCCTCGCCGAGATTCCGGACGACGTGCTCGACGCCGGACAAGCGGTCTACGAGGCGAACTGCGTCAGCTGCCACGGCTCGGACGGCATGGGGGCCGACGGGCAGGCCGCACGGCTGTCGGACAATGGCGGCGTTGCGGCGCGGCGCCCGCACAACGTGGTGCGCGTGTTGCTCGCCGGTGTCGAGCCGCGCGGGGCGTACGGCGCGATGCCCTCCTTCGCAGAGGTGCTGAGCAACCAGGAAATCTCGGACGTCACCAACTACATCCGGCGGTCCTGGGACAACAACGGCCCCGAGGCCTCGACGGCGGAACTGGTGGAAGGGTTGCGTCCCTCGACCGCGGTGGCGCGCGCGACCGAGCTGTCGACGAGCTGCCCGGTGGGCGACGTGCAGTCCATCCCCGAGGGCGTGGCAAACCAGATCCGCGACCTGGCGAACCGCCCGGTGAGCGCCGAGGAACTGGAACAGCCGGTGTCGGGACTGAACGTCGCGGTCGACTCCGGCTACTCGGAAAAGCTGGCCGCGATGACGGCGATCTATTGCAACGCCCTGTCCGAGGTCGAACCTGCGGTGTCGCGGGCGGTGTTCCTCGACCGGCAGCTCGCGTTCATGAACGCCGTCGACGATGCCATGCGCGCAAGCGGCGAGTCGGCCACCGAGAGCACCGACGAGGGCAGCGAGACCGCGACGGAGTGACGCCGGCAACCGTATGGCCGGGATATGGCTCCGGTATGGCCGGGGCACCGTACAGTCAGGAGGGCCGGGCGCAGGACGCGTCCGGCCCTCAGTCGTCCGGGGTGTAGCCCGTCATCTCGAGGTAGCCCGTGCCGTCGTGGCTGCCGCCGACCAGCACCGGTCCTTCCCAGTACGAGAAGAGCGTGCCCATCCAGGAGCCCGGGTTCACCGGCCGCGTCTCGACCGACAGGTCCTCGGCGGGCAACTCGACCCGCCACGTCACGGGGACCGTGCGGCCCGCAACCTCGGCCGTGTCGAGGGCGGTGAGCCGCAGCGCGCCATCGCCGTAGGTGCGGGTGGTGCCGTCGGGCTCGATCCACGTGGCCGAGGTGAAATGGCCGCCGTCACGGTCGCGGAGCCCGAAGCCCATGAGCTTGGCCCCGGTTTCGAAGGATAGCGAGAACCAGTCCCAGCCGGTCTGGTCCTCGGCGAGCGGCTGCGAGGACCATTCGCGGTCGAGCCAGCCGTGACCCGTGACCTCGAAGGCGCGGCCGGGCAGGGTGAGCGTGCCCGAGACGCGGTAGAAGGGTTGCGAGTAGTAGTGGCTCGCCTGTCCGTCCGGCGACTTGACCGAGTAGCCCGCATCGCCGTGCAGGACCAGCGGCCCCTCCGCATCGAGGCGGAGCGCGTAGGCGAAGTCGGATCCGCGCGCCGCGAGGTCGAGCGCCGACAAGAGGTCCGCCCCGCCTTCGGCGCGCGAGCGCATGGACCAGTCGTCGATATGGGCGTCGAAGGGGCGCGCGACCCCGGCCTGCCCGATGCCCCCGCGGGCGAGCCGCTCGTCGTAGCGGTGCAGTTCGGGTGTGGTGAGCGCGGCATGCGCCATCCAGGTCTGCGCGGTGCCGTCGTCGTCGCGCGCGCGCGGGCGCAGGGCGGAGCGGAACAGCGTCCATTGCACGCCGCATGCCGTGCCGTCCGCGGCGCGCAGGTTCGCGGTCAGGTACCACCATTCGATGCGGAATCCGGGATGCGGGTAATGATCCTCGGGGAAGCGCAGGCGCGTGCCGCGCTGGGGCAGGGCGAAGGCGCCCGCCTCGGTCCCGAGGCCGGCGAAGCCCTGCGCGCGGGCCGTCGCCGGCAGGGCGGCGGCACCTGCGGCCAGGGCAAGCATGCGGCGGCGGGTGGGACGGATCATGGCGGGGACTCCGGGGTCAGGTGGCGTTCGAGAAGACGCGCAGCAGCCGCTGGGGCGGCAGGCGCGTGAGGCGCAGGACCGGCCAGAGGCTGGCCAGCAGTGCCGCGGCGAGGGCCGCGAGCAGGAGCCAGAGCCAGCTCAGCGGGAAGAGCAGCATGGGCAACCGCCAGCCGAAGGCCGCGACGTTGACGATGGCGAGCAGCACCCAGGCGAGCGCGAGCCCCGCGGGCAGCGCCACGACCCAGGTCAGCGCGGCAAGGATCGCCGTGCGCGCCACCTCGAGCCGGGCGAGGCGGTCGGGCGTCATGCCGAGCGCCCAGAGCGGCGCGAGCTGCGGCAGGCGCAGGTTCGACAGCGTCAGGAGCGAGGTCAGCATGGCAAAGCCCGCGACCCCGAGCGTGAGCGCGTTGAGCGCGCCGGTGACGAGGAAGGTGCGTTCGAACACGTCGAGCGACAGCGCCTTGACCTCGGCCTGGTTGACCACGGATTGCGGGGCGAGGCCCGCCTCGTCCCGCAGGCCGGCGGCGATCCCGGACGCGCGATCCGGATCGACCCGCAGGGCAAAACGCAGTCCGGGCAGGTCGGGGTAGCGGGCACGGAGCGTGTCGGCCGCGACCATCGCCTGCGCTTCGGGGTTGCCGTAATCGGAATAGACGCCGGCGAGCGGCAGCGACCAGTCCGCGCCGAGGTCGACGGCGTCGCCGAGCGAGAGCCCGGCGCGGCGCCAGACCTGTTCGTTGACGAGGACGGCCTCGCCCGCGGCGACGCGGTCCCAGACGTCCGGGGCGGCGACGAGCAGGGGCCAGTTGTCGCGGTAGGTCGGGTGGTCGACGAAGCCCGCGATGTCGCCCGCCCGCCCGGCGACCGGGGCCTCGGCCGACAGGATGGGCAGCACCGCGTCGACGCGGGGCGCGGCGTAGTCGCGGGCGGCCTGCGCTTCTTCCGCGCTGCGGGCGGTGATGTAGAGC
>NZ_JAME01000052.1 GCF_000521865.1 Roseivivax isoporae LMG 25204 | reverse complement strand
CGAGAAAGATCGCGGCGGCGGATGGGTTCGGAACGACGGCCACGGCGGCATCCTCTCTGTGCGAAACGTCCCCCGGGCGTCGCGGGGTCGGGATCAGACAAGCACGTTTCACCGGGCGATCCAATCAACTCCGGATTGCCGAACGAGTCCTTGCCCACAGCCGCGGAGATTTCACCGTCCGTCCAGATACGCCTGCCGGGTTTACACCGATGGCGTCACGCAGGCAGCCACTCCTGCGGCGATCTCGAAGGTGGCCTGCCCACCGAGGGCGCCATCGCCCACGTGCTGGTCAGCAAGTATGCTGACCACCTGCCGTTATTCCGTCAGAGCAGATCCTTGCCCACTCCGCCAATGCCGCGGATGTTCATGTCTTCGATCATCCGCGCACGCAGGGGGCTCATCTTCTCCCGTGTTATGGGAACCTCAGATCCAGGCGCTCTGCCGCGAGAGCGGCTTAGTCCTTGTCGCACACTGATCATTTGTCGGATATGCCCCGATGTCGGGTTTCCGCCATACTCGTCACGAGAACACATCATTGCATCGCAGTATTCCATCTCACCGGCCCAGCCTTTTCGCCCGCTCCGTCATCCTGACCACCTGCGCGCTCGCTGTCGCCGCGGCGCTCCGCACGGCGGCGGGTGCCTGAACAGCCCCCCGCCCGATCGCTTCGCTTGTCGTGAGCGCTCCGATCCGCGCCCTGCCCTTGACGCCGTCGGTATTTAATATCCCTCGCATGATCCCGTTCGATCCAGCGACCACAGCAGGTGCAGCGGCCACCATCAGGTTCCCCGAGATACCTCGCACGATGAGGGGTGTTGCAGCGACGAAGCCCTTCGCCAGGAACACCATGACGAAGAACGGCACCAGCGAGCCGATGTTGGTCGCGGAGTTAGGGTCGCCGAGCTGGGCCAGCAGCGAATTCGCCATGCCGACGACGGTCGAGAACATGGCTGCGATGACGACGGGGTAGAAGGCGTAGCTGATCGTCGTCGAGACCCACCTGTGGAAGAAATCCTTGGTCGCATCGAAGAGTGACAGCGCGATCATGATCGGGGCAAGGCCGAGCATCAGGGTCAGCATCATCTTGGCGAAGATGAGGACGATGCCGGTCATAAAGCCAAGGAGGCTGAGGAGCACGAGGCCGATTCCGCCGAGGATCGCGCCGGTCATCCAGTTCAGGTTGCTGCCGATCGCGTTCAGGTATGTCGCGAAGCGCTCGATCAGGTTGTCGAACTCTCCCGCGAAATGGGTTGCGCCTGCGCCACCTCCGCCTACGGACGAAACCAGCGCGCCGGCGACATAGTCGAGGCCTCCGATCACGGCGTTGGACACCGCGTTGAAGTTGGCCCAGTTGAAGGCGAAGAGCCCTATCAGTGTCAGCTTGATCAGGTACCAGAAGAAGCTGGCCCCATCCATGCTGCGGAATTGAAAGGCCATATTGATGCAGACGCCGATCAACGAAAGCGTAACCATCAGCAGGACGATCGTGCCGGTGTTGCTGGCCACAGCCCCGAACTGGGACTCGGCAGCATCGACAAGGAAACCGTCAGCGGTTTCGACCATCCAGCTGACGACGCTCATTACCAGTTGCCCTGAGCTCCGCAGATATCCTGAACCGCATGGCGCAGATCGTTGCGCTTCTGCCGGACGTCCCGCTGCGCTGCCGTATGTTCCGCGGCTGAAACCAGGAGATACCGTTCGTTGAATTCTTCAGAGGCATCTTCCCATTCTGGGAAGCGGATTTCGCAGCCGCAGTTGCCTGTCTCGACGATCTGTTCCCATGCCCGCAGTTCATAGAGGTCCATCAGCGTCAAAGTCTTGTAGGCCTCACGTGGATGAACCTCGTCCATCCAGGTTGGGCGTGCGGGGCGATCGTTGCAGATCCGGTACTGCTGAGGGGTCATGGTCACGGTGAGATCGTTCGTGACCTGGGGAGCGGTTTGGGCTGCGAGCGGCGCGGCCAGCAGGGTGACAGCTGCGGCGAGGGTGATCTTGCGCATGGGGGTTTCCTTTCGGGTCATTCGGCGGCAACCGCAGGGCACTGAGTGCCCCCGGTTCCGGCAGTGTTCTGATCAGGATGTCTCGCCTGCCCCGGCAGGAAGAACTCGGTGATGCCGCGCGCGCCATCGTGGCGGCCGGCCTGGATGATCACGTCAATGGAGCCCTCGATGTAGTCGACCATGTCAGCATAGGTCATCGGCACATCGGTCTTCAGAGCGGCGATGGCGAGGCGGCGGACAGCGAGTTGCGGGGTCTCGGCATGCAGCGTTGTCAGCGAGCCGCCATGCCCCGTGTTGATCGCTTCGAGAAAGGTCATCGCCTCGCGGCCGCGGACCTCCCCAAGCACGATCCGGTCGGGCCGCATACGCAGGGTCGAGGCCAAAAGCACATCCGCGCTGCGGGCCTCGGTGTCGCGGTCCGCGATCAGGGTCACGACATTGGGCTGCTCGGGGCGCAGCTCGGCTGCCTCTTCGATGGTGATGATCCGCTCCTCGGGTGGGATCAGCGAGAGGATCTTGCGCGCTGCGACTGTCTTGCCGGTCGAAGTGCCGCCCGAGACGATCATGTTGAGCTTGTTCTCGACGCAGAACCGCAAGGCGGCGTCGATATCGCCGGAGGCCACTACATCGCGCAGGGCGGCATTCCGTTCGCGCCGTAGGCCTTCGAGGCTGCGCTCCCTGCCATAAAGGAAGCCAAGCTTGATGGCTTCCAGCGGCAGGGAGGAAAAGAACCGCAGCGAGATGGAGAACCCGCCCTCGACGGCCGGGGGCTGGATCACCTGCGCCCGGATCGGTCGGTCCCGGTATAGGATCGAGACCGAGACGATGGGTTTCTTGGTGCTGAGCGTCGTCGAGGCGGCCGAGGCGATCTGGTTCCCGAGGTCCTTGATCTCGGTCTGGGTAAGCGGGTTGCCGAGGCCTCGCATGAAATGATCGCCCTGGAATTCGCCCCAGACCTGCCCGTCGGGGTTGATGCATATCTCGATCGTGTCGGCCCGGTGCACAGGCTGGCCCAGCCGGTCCAGCGAGGCCTCGAGATAGCTTGCTGCCATGTCAGAAGATCTCCAGGTCGCGGTCGACCATGACCGTTATCCGCGTGCCCTGATCGACATGGATCACGGGGCGGATCGCGAGATAGTCCTGCATCACGCTTTGGGTAGTGTCGCGCAGGTCCGTGCCGACGTCGCTCGCGATATCGGCCGCGGCCTCATCCTCGATCTCTCCAGCGGCGGCTGCGGGCAAGGCCCCGATCAGAGAGATCAGCGCGGCCGAGCCGAAACGCTGCGCGAAGCGGGTATCGACGAAGCCAGTAGTGCCCGTGCGACCTAACTCATCCCCGCCGAAGGCGCTGATCTCGACGGTCTGATTGTCGGGCAGGATGATGCGGTCCCAGGCCACCATGACCCGCGATTGCGCCAACGCCACGTCGGATCGATAGCGCCCCACAAGGCGCGCACCGCGCGGGATCAGGACCCGCGTACCGTCGAAGGAATGGACATCCTCTGAGACGATTGCGCGGATCGCGCCGGGCAGCGTGCTGTCGAGCGCCGTCTCGGTCACGGCCTGGATCATCGTGCCTTGCACGACGGTGTTGCCGGGGTTCAGGATCACTTCGGCCCGCGTCACCGGAGCGGGCCTTGCGCCTGCGCGCACGAAGGCTTCGTCTTCATTCAGGCGCGCAGCCTCGAGGCTGTTTTCTCGGTCGGTCCCTGCCCCCATCCCGGAAAACGCGATCATGGGCGAGGCGATGCGTTCGGCCCGCGCCTCGGCCTCGGCGATGCGGCGGCGTTCAAGTTCGGCAATCCGCAACTCCTCCTCGTTCGGCCCGAGATCCGTGGGCGCAGGCGGGGTCAGTCGTGCGACCTCGAGATCCATGCGCAGCTGGTCGAGTTCCCGGTCGCGTTCGGTCAATTGCCGCTCGAGTGCGCGCTGCGCCTCAGACGAGGCTTCCTGCAGTGCCGCGATCTGCGCCGTGAGATCGGCGATGGCTTGTTCTGCCCCGCTATCCGATGCCTCGACCGGCCGTGTACGCAGCTCTTCGAGTTCCGCCCGCAGCGTCGCGAGACTTTCCATCAGCGCTAGTTCCGACGCGGAGGGACCGGTCTCGGCCGGTGACGGCGGCGCAAGCTCGACGATGGGCATGGGTGCGAGGTCGCCGAAGCCTGATCCTGTGGTCTGGAACTCTTCCGGGGCAGCGGTCGGCAGGGGCGCTTCCGGCGATGGCTGCAAGGCGGCCCAGGCGAGGCCACCCACGGCCACGATCCCGGCAACACCGAAGATAGCGGCAAGCGGAGAGGGCCGTGCGGCACCACGCGTCTTGTCGCCCGTCGCTTCAAGAGCCGCCAGACGCGCAGCGAGGTCTTCGGTGTCCTGGCTCATGACGTGGGCCCACCCATGTCCTGAACGCAGACCTCTTCTTCGCCGAGGCGCAGGACCCATTGGCGGTTCACCCCCGAGACACGGATGACACCGTCTTGAAGCGCGGTGCTGTTCACCGCCCGCTCGCCGCCATTGGCATAGCGGAAGATCGCCGGGACCGGCGCGTTCCGCGCGAAGCGGAAATAGGTGAAGGTGTCATCATCCCAGATGGCGGTCGGCGTAAACTCCTCGCTTGCGCTGACGGCGTAGTTCGCGTTAGGCGCATCGGCCGCGACGGCCCGGGTCGGCTGGACGCGACTCTCGGGGTAGCGGAACTGCACCACGTAATGCGGGGTCTCGCGCGCCTCTACCACGTGGAAATAGTAGGAGCGGCGGTTCGTGTAGACCGTGATGTTGGTCGCCACACCCGAGGCGGCCGGCTTGATCGCGAAGGCGCGCCCGCCGGGGACGCCGTCGAACTGGAAGCCGACTGTGTCGCCCGCGATGATCGAACGGATGGTCTCGCCCTCGCCAAACTCGACGGTGGTGACCCGGGTCAGGGTAGTGACGATGCGGTAGACCTGCCCCTCGGTCCAGGTGGCAACCCGGACGCGGTTGTCATGGGCGCCCGGGCGCGGTGTGGTCTCGGCCAGCGCTGCGGACGTCATGAGCGCCAGTGCTCCGGCGACCAGCAGAGCGTGAACGGATGTGAGAACTGGAACAGAGGTCATTCGGAACGGTCCGAACGGATGGCATATTGGGTGACGGTGAAGCCAAAGGGGTTTTGCCAGACGTCGTCAATCGAGCGGGTCTGTTCGGGTTGGAAGGCAAACATCAGCGTGGCGGTGAACCATCCGTCCTGTGCCCCTTGCGGGCTGGTCAGGCGCTTTCTGAGTCGTACCTGCGCGCGGTTCTCGCCGATCAGCGTGATCGACGCGATCTCGACGGCCATCTCTGCGGCGGGGCCATAGCGCGTCGGCGGATAGCTCTCCTGCCCCGAGGTCCACATGGCCCGCATGCTGGCCTCGGCCGCGCCGGTGGACTGGGCCAGCACGCGGCGCACGCGCAGATCGTTGTCGAGCTGGTTGTAGGCCTCGCGGTTAAGGATGTAGCGGTAGATCTGCGCCTCGATGATGGCGGGCCGCTCGGCAAGCGAGACAGTTTCCACCGTGGCGTTCGGCAGAGCGAGACCGGTCGCGGGATCATAGGGCACGACGACGGGCGGCGGCGTCTCGACCAGCAGTGCGACGGCCGCGGCTGCAAGGCAGCCGAAAACGCCAAAGCCCGCCCCACCAATGCCGATCATCCGCCAGAGCTGCTCCCGGCGCAGTGCGCCATGGATCAGTTCCTCCTCCACCAGTTCCCGCGCACTCATACCTGCCGTCATGTCCGGTGCCTTGGTCATGGCGCGAGGCTCGGCAGGGTGAAGTCCATGTAGCGGCGCTCTTCGGCGACGGTGGCGGCATCCACCACACCGGCATTGCCTGCGCCGAGGGTCTGGATGGCTTCAAGCTCCCACATCCGTGTCATGGCGATGGCCAGTTCCGCCGTAACACGGGTGTTGTGGTCCATCGACGCCTTCAGATCCTCCATGTCGGGGATCATCGCGACGAGCTGTTCGACGCGTTCGAGCGACTGGGCCGCCTCTGCATGGCTATTCTGGGCGGCAGCCGACATCACAGCACCGGTCGTGGCGCGGGTGGCGACGCCCTCTGCCCCCGGATTGCCGCTAGTGGCGATCTCGCGCAGCGAGTCCTCATCGAAGCCCGCACTCGCCAGAGCCTGTTCCATCTGCGTGCGTAGGGGACCTGCGTTGGGGCCGATCAGGCTCGACCAGTCGTCCGCCTGGATGCCCCGGATAAGGCCCGGAATATCTTCGAAGTTCGCCTGCAGGAGGCCGTCGAGATCGCCGCCCATGGCGAGACCGAGAATGCTGCGCGGCCCAGTCAGCGAGGCATACATCTCCTCGAGCTGATCGAACTGCTGCTGCAGGAGGTCAAGCTGCGCCAGCGCATTGTCCAGAAGATCGGTCTGGATCCCGAAATCCTGCAGCATCTGCTGTAGCTGGCGGATTTCCTGAGCGATGTTCTGGGTATCGACCGTGGGCACGCCCTGCGCAGCGACAGGACCCGCGAGAACGGTGGCCAACGCGACGGTCGCGGCGGTGGTGGTGAGGGAAATGCGCAAGCGCCGGATCATCGCAATGTCTCCTGGGTGAAATCCATGAACTGCCGCTCGGCCGCTTGCGCGGCGGCCATGGCGATTTGTTCCTCGCTCAGTGGCTGGGTGTGGGTGGCCTTAATCCGGGTCCGGATCGCGAGCAGTCGCGCGAGCTCGGCGCGCGCGTAAGTGTTGAGCGCGATGGCCTCGTGCAGGTCTTCGGTTTCGCCGATGCGGGTGATGATGTCCTGTACGCGCAAAGCGGCTGCGCGGACCGAGACCAGCGAATAGTCGCCATAGACCCCTGCGCCGTGGGCCGAGAGGCTGAAACTCGCGTTGGCGAGGAGCACAGGGTCGATGGTGCCGAGCGCATCGATGCCGCCCACGGCGGAGAGGTAGCTGTTGTACTGCTGCGGGATCACCACGACGTAATGCTGTGTTTCCGTGAAGGGTGGCACGCCACCGTAGTTTTGCACGTTGCCCGGGCCCGCGTTATAGGCCGCGAGCGCGTGGATGATGTTGCCATCGAACATGTTCAGCATCTGCGCGAGGTACCGCGCACCGCCGGTGACCTGCAGCCAGGGGTCGTCATAATAGGTCGGGTAGATCCCGAGATCGCCTGCCGTGCCGGGCATGATCTGCGTAAGCCCAAATGCCCCAACGGGAGAGCGTGCCCCGATCTGGAAGCGGCTTTCCTGCCAGATCAGCGCCTGCAGCAGGCAGCGCCACTGGACCAGCGACAGCCCTGCGCGGCTTACACCCGGTAGGCTATGCGTGTCGCGCGCGGCGCGGATAATCAGCTCCTCGATCCCTTCGCGGGCATCGCCGAACATCCGGGCCGCGGCCGGGTTGTTGTCCTCGGGCGCGTAGAGGCTGGCCGCAGCACTCTCGACGTCCTCAACCGCCCCCTGCCCCGCCTCGAGCCCGGCCACGGTGCCAGCCACATCGCCGGAGCCGAGGGACATGGCATCCATCAGCCCTTCGAGGGAGGCGAGTTGCTGGCGTTCGAGCTCGGCCAGCTCCTCTTCCCGGGTCAGCCGGTCCTGCTGTAGCGCCAGATCCTGATCGGTCTGCCCGAGGATTGCCTGCCGCTCTGCGAAGAGGCGCAGGTCGAAAGTCGGCACGCCTTGGGCGTTGGCTGGCCCCGCAGCGGGACCAGCCAGCACCAGGCCGAAGATCGAGAGAGTAAGCCAGCTCCGCATCGGCTTAGCCGCCCGCCCCCAGCATCACGAAATCGCAAGCCGTGTCTCGCCGCGTGACCTCCGCCCCCATGGTCGAGATCGTCGTCATCGCGGTTGCCGCCTGTCCGGGCGCGTCGCGGAAGTTGAAGCAGTTGGCCCGCACAGGGTTATGCTGAGCGCAGGCTGTCAGGCTCAGGCCGAGGCCAAGCAGCACGGCGCTGCGCGTGATGGTATGGGTCATATCACTCTCCAGAAACCAGGGCGGTCGCGGAAATCAGGGCCGACAAGGGCCTCGCCCTTCTCCATGCCGCCAAGGATGGTCACGAGGGGACCGAGGGCGCTGAGATCGGCGTCAATCACCACCGCGCCCCGGTCATCGCGGACAAGGCCGAGGCGCGACGCCGACCCGACGCCCAGAAGCACGTCGAGTTCCTTCTCGCTGAGGCCGAGCATTGCGTAATCTGCAGCCGAGGCCCGGATGTTGGGCAGAAGCACTTGGGTTGGCACCGCTTCCACGATGGTCTTGCCGGTCCGGGTCCGCTCGAGCTGGCTGGCATATTGCGTCATCATCACGACGACCGCGTTTTGCTTGCGCGCGGTCACCAGCCAGTTCGAGAGCCGCTCCGCGAAATACGCGTTGTCGAGCGCCTTCCAGGCCTCGTCGATGACGATGATCGTGGGCTTGCGGTCCTCGATCACCCGTTCGACCCGGCGGAAGAGATAGGACAGGACCGCCATGCGTTCCCGCTCGCTCTCGGAATCGAGGATGCCGGTCAGATCGAAGCCCGCGACGTCTGCGTCGGTGCTGCCCCCGATTTGGAACGTGTCGTGCAGATTCGCCCCGAAGATCCAACCATAGCGGCCATCGGCGGTCCATTCCTGCATCCGCTCGAAAAGATCGCCCTCGTCATCCGTTGAGACCAGCAGCGAGGCGAAATCCGACCAATTCCGCAGGCCTGCGTGTCCTGCGCTCGCGTTCTGGCGCACGACCTCCTGCAGGCGGTTGGTCTGAACCGGGGTCAATGGCCGGTCACGGCGCTCGAGAATGCTCGCGAGCCAGTCGGCAAGCCAGGCCTGCCCGCGGGCGTCGATCTCGGTCTGCAGGGGATTGAGCCCCGTGGGCCGTCCGGCGCGCACGGTTGAATAGCTGCCGCCAAGCGCACGGACGGCCATTTCCATGCCGGAGCGGTAGTCGAAGACGAAGACTCGCGCACCTGCCCGCCGTGCCATGGTCATCAGGAAGGCCGCCAGTACGGATTTACCGGAGCCGGGACGGCCCAGGATCAGCGTGTGGCCTCCCGTGGGTTCGCGGTCCGGTGCGCCCTGTTCGTGGAAGTTGAAGCGAAAACCACTGCGCTCAGGTGTGGGAAAGAGCGTGATTGGAACGCCCCACGGCACTTCCCGGCCAGTCTTGCCGAGCGGGGTGCGGTGGAAGGTGGCGAGATCGGCGAAGTTGTGGTTCGTGATCGCAGCCTTTCGGCTGCGCGCCCCGGTGTTGCCAGGATGCTGCGCCATGAAATGCGCCCGCGCTCCGAAGGCTTCCGAGATCAGGTTGATGCCGGAGGTGGCGGAGATGTTACGAATCTCGGCTGCGATGTCGTCGAGTGCGGCCTGGGATCGCGCATAGACAGCCACCGTCATATGGTGTTCGCCGAAAATCAGGCGTTTCGATTCCAGATCGTCCTGCGCCAATTCCAGTTCCTGCGCGAGGCTGACGGCCCCGTCATTGGCCGCCTGCATCAGTCGCAGCTGCCGCTTGATGCGGCCCGCCATCATGTTGGCATTGATCGGCACGAAGGAATGCGTGACCACCATGTCGACGGGCAGGTTCAGCTCGTCGAGCATCAGGCTCTCGGTCTTGGCGGGGTAGTTCTTCACCGCGAAGATTGCGCCGAGCTTGTCGCCGACCGCGCCATCGGAAAGTGCGATGGTCGTGCCGCGAAAGGTGACGCGGGTATTGGCCACGTCCTCGGCGATCACACCGAGGCGCGATCGCGGGTAGAGCGGATGCTCTTCGCCGGTGTTGAGCGAGCCAAGGAAGCCCAGAAGCTCGCCAGTGCTTGCCGCAAGGAGGCGAGGTTTCAACTCGTCGAAGGACGACAGGAGAAACCCCACGACCTCATCAAGCTTGCGCAGGCGACGGGTCGTGTCGGCAGCATGGCGGGCGCGGGACGCACCCAGGCCGAATGGCAATCGGCTCCCCGGCTCCGGCCGCTTCAGCACCGTCAGCGTCAGCGTCTTGTCGCGCAGGCCAGATTGACCCAGATGCGCCCTCCAACGCTGATCGACAGCCGCCGCAAACCCTTCCCCCGGGATGGGTGGGAGGGTCACGTCGACCGCTTTCGAGACCTTGTGCAGGTAGAAGGAGAACTCCGTCCCCACCTGCGCGACGATCCCGGCGAGCAGCCCGCCGATCCGGTCGAGATGCGCGTCCTCGCTCGTGGTGCTGTTCACCCCTTCGAGCCGGATGCATTGCATCAGCTCGTTGCCGCGGGTCCGGATCGTCCGGTCGGTGACGAGGCTGACGTAAGGAAGCATCGACGAGAGCCGCTTCTCGCCCTTGACCCATGAGGGTAGCGCAGTCAGCGGATCGAGCGCCTCCGCGACGTCATTGGCAAGTCCATCACGGGGCATAGCTGTCTCCCCCGTGGATTTTGCGGTTTGTCGTGGGCGGGGTTTCCTGCAAGGTGATCATCAGGACATCGAGGAAGTTCGGATCCCAGTCCGCGGCCTTCCAGAGCGCAGGCCAGGCCAGTCCAGCGAAGACGGCCACCACCCAGCTCTGCACCCAGAGGAACAGCAGCGTCGAGCCGAAGAGCCAGACCATGGCGTACATGATCGGCAGGCCCATCAGCTTGGGCGGCCTGAGAAGGCCGATGAACACGCGGGACTGGTCAGACATCAGTTTTGCTCAGGTCGTCCAGATGGCTGCGACGATGGTGGGCGCTGCGGCGATGCCTGCGATTGCGACCACGACCCATAGCGCTTGCCGGAAATCGAGGACCCCGAAGAGCCACGAGAGGAACACACCGATCAACGCGAGCGTCCCGATCACGATGCCCAAGGGGCCGGTGATGGCATCGACGATGCCCTGAAGCAGGGTCTGTACTGGCGACAGGTCGATGCTTTGCGCCAGTGCGGGGCCGGCCAGCACGATGAGGGCGGTTGCGCCGAGCGCGACAAAGGCCGACGTGCGGAGCACGCTTTGAATGTTCTTGGACGTCACGAAAGGTCTCCTCTCAGCCGTTGGAACACGGCTGTCACACGGGCCACATGGCCTTGGGTTTCTCGAAAGGGGGGAATGCCACCATGGCGGGTGACCGCATGGGGACCGGCATTGTAGGCAGCGAGCGCCAGCGCGGGATCGCCGAACTGCTCGAGCATCATCAGCAGGTAACGGGCCGATCCGTCGAGGTTCTGGGCGATGTTATGAGGGTCGACACCTAGATCGCGCGCGGTGTCAGGCATGAGCTGACCAAGCCCTATGGCCCCGACAGGGCTCAGTGCGCCTGGGCTATAGGCGCTCTCGACCTCGATATTGGCGCGGTAGAAGAGCGCCCAATCGGTGATCGACAGACCCGCATGGCGCAGAGCGTCATGGCTGCCGTATCGCAGCGCCGTGGTCTCGATGGCGTGGAGGATTTCGGGGGTAGCGCGGACAGCGCGTGGGGCGACCGCTACGGCCTCGGTTACATCGCTCAGGGGATCATCGTCCCCACGGGACTGCGGTGCTGCAAAGAGAAAGAGACGATCTGGAAGCGGCCCATTCTGGCCATCGTCGTCGCCGGTGAACGAGCGCAGGCTGTTCGTGGTCTCGGCGGTATCGATGAGCCGACCATCGGGACTGACCTGGAAGATGAAACCGTCGGCTCCAGTCTGTGCATACGCGGCCGGGGGTGCGGAACAAACACCTGTACCGAGTAGCACGACGAGCGCGAACGCGCGGTCAGTTGTCCTTGACCAGAACCGGGCCGGGCCGTGGCTCGGGCGTGCGCCCCGGTGCTGCATGTCGCTCGCGGGCGCCCTCGACGAGCGGGATGCTGGCAGTCGTGCAGCCCATGTCGGCCAGGAAGCTGACAAGGCCGACGATGGTCTTGAAATCGCGCAGCTTGAGGACACTGCGGCTGGTGACGAGCATTTTGTCGTCGCGCCCGTCCGGGGCAACGGCCCGTATGACCCAGGCGCCGTACCAACTATTGTGGCGCTTCTCCGCACCTTCCTTGCAGACCACCTCGACGAGGTAGCCCTCGGCAAGTAGGCCGCGCAGCCCGTCTTCTGTAACCACATTCGGTGCTTCTTCTATCATGGCCTTCCCTTGGGTCCTTCTTCTGCCTGAGGTGCAGTCTTGGGCCCATCGGGTTGCAACACCGTGAGCGATACAAGACAACATAAATGATAGCAAGAAAATCAAATTGACTTGACGAAGATCGACTTGCTCCGATAATAGTGATACCCGACGGCATTGTGCTCTTAAAGGCTGCAAAGGAGTCTTGCCCTGCACATGACCTGTGCGTGCAACATCCCCCTAACGCTGTTGTTCACCGTGCTCATTCCAGGTGTTCCGGTCTATGCCTGCACCCCGCCAGAGCGACCGTTCCTGCCCACATCCAGAGAAGACATGCGCACCTATGCGGATCTGATCCGGGGGGATTTCGAGGCTTACATCGCTGACGTGCAGGACTACTTCCGCTGCCTCGACGAGGAACGCACGCGGGTCTTTGTCGAAGCCAAGGAGGTAAGCGAGGAATACGGGCGGTTCGTCGAGGCGGTGGAGTAGCGACACTCCCCTTTGCCGGATCACCGAAAAGATGGGCTGCGACACGCCTCATTCGCGCCGCTAAGCCTCATTCGCCTTGGTCGGGAAACAGGCCCGGCATCCATCGCCCGGCATATTTGGCGGGAAACGCCAGCTTGAGCGGGGCGCGGGTCGATGCTGAGGACAGCGTGCCCGCTTCCAGAAGCGCGGAGGTCACCCGCCGCGCGGTGCGACTGCTCGTCCCAAGGATGCCCTCAACCTCGCCGCGCGCGATCTGACCCTGATAAAGCACAGCTTTCAGCACTGCATCGGATTTTGGTGGCAAGGCTCCGATACGCATCTCCTCTTCTGCCCAGATCAGGATGCGGTCGCGCAGCCGGTCCGGCCTCATGAGGCCTTCCATGAACTCCACCTGGTCGATGCAAATGCGCAGGAAGAACAGAGCGAAGGAGGCAAGTGCTGCCTCACTGAGCGTGCCGCGCCCATCACGATCGCCACGGCGAGGTCCGTCACAGGCGGCGAGGTGTTCCTTGTATGCCGCCTCCTGCCGCGCAAGCCCGCGCGCCACAGACCACAGTCCGCGCGTGTCGAGGGTTTTGCGCAGCATGGCGTAGGACATGAGGCGGGCAACGCGACCATTCCCATCAAGAAAAGGGTGCACCCAGAGTAGCCGGTGATGGGCACAAGGAGCGGCAAGGATCGGCTCGATCCTACCGGGAAGGCTGTAGGCTTTGTGCATCCGCTCCAGAAAGCGGGGGACGGCACCAGGGCTGATGGCGACATGGCGCCCGACTTCAACGTATCGGGTGCGCAGTTCGCCGGGTCCTACCGGGATCCTTTCGCCTATCTTCGAGTTTTCGACGAAAAGAAGCTCGGGCGGCAGAAGCTCATAAAACCGGCGATGCAGTTCGATGATCGACGCGGGCGCCGTCGGCGGTTCCGTCATGCCATCTTCGTCGATCCATTT
Organism: Roseivivax isoporae LMG 25204; assembly: GCF_000521865.1. Lineage (GTDB taxonomy): Bacteria > Pseudomonadota > Alphaproteobacteria > Rhodobacterales > Rhodobacteraceae > Roseivivax > Roseivivax isoporae. The sequence continues at coordinate 3,780 of NZ_JAME01000052.1, read as the reverse complement.
CTGGACGGCGACATGCGCCTTGGCTTCAAGCTGAAGGTTTCGCTTTTTAGGGTCCGCGCTGTAGTCGTTACGCATTGCGCGTTCGATGTCGATGGGATGGGTGTCATGCCCCTCGATGAGATTGCTATAGTAGCAGTCATCGCTCGCACGATATCGACAAGCGCCTCTGCCAATGACGTGGGCAAGCTGCTGCGGAAGCCGGCGGACTTCTCCGCCAACTCAAGCACGAGATCATTCAAGCCCGCACGGGCGGGAGAACCTTCCGAGACTAGGAGTGGCTCGAACAGGCCTACCGCCTCTCCATCGTCGCGCACGATCACATGACCTTCTTTCTGGCCGCTTTCGTGGCCGTTCGCATCCTCCTAAAATATTATTTTTATCAAAATATTGCGTGACAAGATACGGAGAGTACGTCCGGAAAAATGGCCGGTTCGATGGTTGCCTGCGTTTGAGTCATGTATATCGGTGTCCAAGCAGTGCCGCAAAGCCAAGTCAAGCTTCGGGTCGGCATCTACAACCTACAATTGGGGACCAGATCGTACTTTCCGCGATAATATTTTCTTGCCATCGAAAGTGTTTTTTTGTATCGATAAGACGTTATAATGAGAGTTGGCGCCATGAAAAACAGGGTCCGCACCGCAGCGGCTGCCGCGGCCATCACCGTATCGAGCCTCGTCGGTTCGGTCGATCCGGCGCAAGCCTACCAGGTGGACTGCGCCATCCTGCTCTGCCTGGCAGGGGGCTGGCCGACATCGGCACCTTGTGCCCATGCGCAAGCGGTCTTCATCCGCAGGATCACGCCTTGGCCGATCGAACCACCGTTGCAGATCTGGCGCTGCCCGATGGGGGCGTCGTTCAACGCCCCTGCCCCGCTGTCACCAATGGAGCGTCTCTACGACATCAACATCCAAGACGCGCCTCAAGTCAGAGTGCCGCTGGTTCGGGTCCAGTCGGACGAGCGAGCTGACATCGACATCTCGGGCGATGCCTTTGACTTTGTCCGAAGTATCCGCGTGTTTCACATCCAGTTCAGTCAGCGCGAGAACCGCGATGGTAACTGCATCTCCTCAGACTCCACGCGCCTCGGCTCCTACGGAGTTCAGGGTGACTATCAATGGACCCGGTCAAGTGTTGCCCAAGTCCCGACCGCCTCCGAGTTGCCTAATACCGGCCACTGCAATTGGATGAGCTACCACTCGGTCTTCGTCGACTGGCGCGATCACGAGGGCAACTACGGATTTGAAGAGGTCCGCTACTGAGGGATGCGACGCTCCGGTGGCCGCCGGACTCCAAGGCCGCATCAACTCCTCGAAGTCGGCGACGGGCCGCAAACCCGGACTCGCCTCCAGCATCGGGACGACCTCGGCGTCGAAAACCGCCGCCAAGGGATCAAGTCGGCGCCGCCCGCGCAGGGGCCGCTTCGGAGGGACGATGCGTGTCCTGCGCGACGCGATAGCCGGTGGCTGTGCTAAGGGTCACGTCAGGGACGGGGATGAGGCGAAGGCCGCACGAGTGCCTGGTGCTGCTTCTGCGCGCAATCACGCAAGCCCGCCGTTTAGCATGGTCCGCTTCACCTTCGACCGCCAACATGCGGCGCGCCCTCAGACGGGCCGACTGGATACTCTGGAAACGATTGGAAGTGCAACAATGCGTATGATCGCGATGGGGATAAGTGTGTTCTTAGATTAAATTGAGACGACCCACATGATATGACGTAATCAGGTCAATAAAGCCCCCAGTATCTCACCGTAATCTAAGATAAGATCCGACGCAGTCATGGAAAGCTCTCAAAGTACTGAGGTATCAGATGAATCTTTGGATTATGATGAACGCGACAAAGGGAAGGAAGAAATTCATTCCCTGAAAGCAGCTGCGATAAAATTTTTCATCAGCGTGATTGGCTTGGTGCTGATTCTCGCCGTGGTAGATCTTATCTCTGGCTAAGCCCGCACTGCCTATTCCATATCTGCGGCAGGCGTTGGCGACTTATCTCCATATATCCCAGTATGAAATTGAGCCTCTATTCACTAAAATTCAGGGCTCTGCCCTCTACCCTCTTCGTTAAGGCGAGCTTTTCTATATTTAAATAGAAATGATCTGCGCCTTCATGATTTTTTGCGTCTATCGCAGTGGCTAAAGTTAGATATATGGCGGTAATTGACTGATCAATACTTTCAAATCGCGAAATGACCTACCCATAATCTCTTAGTTAATGCGCACGATACGCTTGATTTGGCAACTTTAGACATGGCTCAGCGACCTGCTTGTCACGTTATATTTTTACAGATACATTAATTTTCCAGAATCCATCATGCAGAGAAGCGAGACATGAACGCATGGTGGGAAAGAGCACAATTTTTGCCATCTTTTTTGTTATTTTGCTTTCCGTCGCTAGGCTTTTTGTTTTCGAAGATACGGCTTTGGCCCCAGATCATAGTATCGCAGGGACTTTGGAGATGCTGGACGGAACTGCGATTTTTCCACTTGTATTTGGCTTGGTCGGGTTTAGCTATTGGCCTGATAGATCTTTAGGCTATGCCGCCTGCACGCTTCTTTCCGCAGTTCTGTTTTCTTTCATAATATTGACGTAAACTACTTGCCTCGTCGGTGGTCATGGCGAGCTTGGAAAGCTTGAGACAGGTCCGGTTGGCATAGAACACCATCGGGTGCTGGTGGCTTCAGCGATGGTCCGGGCAGAGCCGATGACAACCTTGCGCCAGCGCTTTCCAGCATGACCGGGATACTTGATAACCGTTGTCAGGCTGTAAGATTCGGCACTCCCCGGAGGGGTGCCGAACGCTAGATGATCCGATGATGCTACGTACGTGTTCGCTGCGTCAGTCTCCGTTCTTGGCGGCGTTGTCCGAGCTGGCCGTGCGTGGTTCGCCATCCGGTCTGTAGTAGGTGATCTGGACGTCCTCGCGTAGGTTTTCCTGAAGACCTGCGAAGGCCTCCTGTCGCAGCTGCTGTTCGATCTGCGCCCTAACTGCCTTGAACGGCGGGAGATCCTGTTCCGTGTTCGCCTTGATCTCTTCGTATTCGGCACGGACCTCTTCTTCGGTCACACGCTCGGCCAGCGCACGCTCAAGCCAGACCTGAACCACTGCATCTTGGGTGCTGGCCCGCTCTGCGTCATCGACAAGCGCGATGACTTCAGGATCCTCGTCGAGATTCTCCGTCATGGCTGCCTGCACGATCAGCTCCCGCATGATCAGCTGGTTGATGGCCATCGGAACGAGCATCGCAGGCGGCTGCTGGCGGATTTGCGGCGGCAGCATCGAAATCTGCCTCGACACATCCGAGCTCAGGATGTCGGTATCCCCGACCGTCACGACTAGGGCATTCGACTCGGGGCGTGACCCGTCGGCCGCGCTCGCGGTGTCGACGGACTGGCCGTCGGCGGTCTCGTGGGCCGGACCGGTATTCTTGCCGCTTTGTGCGGTCTGGTCTTGCGTTTGCGCGTCGCCTGACGCCGCATTTGCTTGTCCGCTCTCCTGAGCGGAAATAGGCCCGACCGCAAGGGTCATGACCAACGCGCTGGTTGCGGTGAGCAAGGTCTTCTGTGGCATTGTCGTCTCCTTCTGCGTTCTGTTCCGGACGGCTGTCCGGACGCCGATATCGCGCTCCCGCGCCGCAAAGCCTGAGCTCAGGTCGGAACCGCGTCGCTGCCCCGTTGGTTGACGCCCCGAGCTTAACCGAACCTTAGTGTCGGTAGAGGCGCCCATTGCCGACGCGGATCGCGCGCGAATGGAAGCGCGTGAACTGGCCCCGGTTTCGACC
>NZ_JAME01000051.1 GCF_000521865.1 Roseivivax isoporae LMG 25204 | reverse complement strand
ATGGTCGCGCGCGAATACGCCCAGCTGGCCGAGCGGTGCGACGCCGCCGGCATGAAGTGCTCCTCGATCGAGACGCAGGGCGCGGGCGGCGGCCGACCCGGCGACCGCGAGGCCGCGATCTTCCGGGACATCGAGCGCCTGCGCGTGCTCAGGCGGCGGATCGGTGACGGGCTCGCGCGCGAGGTCAGCCGGAACCGGCCAAGCGCCACCGGCGGGCCACGGTCGGCGATCCGGGTGCGGCGCCTCGTCGATGACGTCACGCTGAACGGGCTGACGCTTGACCAGGTGTTCGATCGCTGCGGCTGGAGGAACGTCAACGCAAAGATGCGCGGAGAGCTCCGGGGCGCCCTATGTGGTGCGCTCGACAGGATGCGGGGCTTTGACTTGGCAAGACCGCAAGATGCGGCTTGACAGTTAGTCCCGCCGGATTCATCACTTGTGGCATCATCACGAAATGCGCCCGGGGCAGAGATGCCGCCGGGCGCAACTCGTTCGGGATACCCTAGGCGCGCCCGCCGACCGGCGCGACAGTTACAGGCCAGCTGCAGCGGCGGGACGGCCCCTAGTCCACGATGTGCTGGTTAAGTGACCGCAAGTGGAAGCGGATCTTCTCGAGGTTAATAAGAGCTCGATCTAACGCCTTGAGAAACGCGAAGATCGTCAGACCGGCAATGAGGAAACCGGTTGCTGGGGCGTACGCCTGAAGTGTGGCCATGGACCCGGCAGCGGCGATGCAGATAATTAGGTTCGACCAAGCAACAATCGTAAGCATTGGGGTCTCCCGAAAATAATGTCGGGAAGCATAGCTTGGCGGCCGACGCTGCGGCAACCGTTCTGCGCTCGAACTCTGGCCGGCCCCCAAACCGCGGGTCCTTCCCGGGCTGCGGCCGTATACGGGGCGGCTGAGCGCACGTGTTTCGGAAAGCTAAACGAAATCAGAAGCCTAAACCGAATGGCTAAACCTTGGAGCCAAGGCTAAACGTCGAAGGCAGGCGGGCATGAACACCACGCAATTGGCGGAGAAGCTCGGCCTGACCAAGGGCCGGATCAGCCAGTACGTGCGGGAGGGCAAGCTCGACGGCTGCTACACCGGCGACGGGCGGCAGCGCAGCTTCGACCTCGACAAGGTGGCGGCGCGGCTGGGCCGCCGGCTCGACGCGGGCCAGATGATGGGCAACGGGGCGGAGACGCGCCGGCGGCTGCGGGATCTCGATCCCGAGCCCGCGCCGGTCCCCGAAGATCCGCCGGCACGTCCCGACGCCGAGCTGCGCAAGACCGATCCCGACCGCTACGAGCTCGCTCGGATCCACAAGGCCGAGGAGGAGGCGCGGCGGTTGCGGCGCCAGAACCTCGAGGCGGAGGGCACGCTGGTCCTGGCGGACAAGGTGGCACAGGCGACGGCGCGGGCGCTCGCCCAGGAGGTCGCGGAATTCGAGAGCGTCATGCGCCGCGCGGCGCGCGGTGTGGCCGACGAGCTCGGCGTCGACTTCAAGACCGTGCGCCGGATCATGATCGAGAGCTGGCGGGCCCATCGCGGCGAGCGCGCGGTGGCGCTGGCCGCGCAGGCGGAGGAGGCGCACATGGACGCCGACGAGCGGGACGCGGACATCTGACATGGGGTTCCTGACCTCGGCCGAGGCGGTCGTCCGCGGGGCGATGGCCCAGGCCATGGCGCCGCCGCCTCCGCCCGACATCACCCGGTGGTGCGCCGAGAACATCGTGTTCGACGCGCGCTCGCCGATGCCGGGACCGTTCGACATCGCGCGTTTCGCGTTCCTGCGCGAGATCCACGAGGTGCTGTCGCCGGAGCATCCGAGCCGCGAGGTGACGATCCGCGGCTCCGCGCAATGGGGCAAGACGGTCTCGATCATCCAGCCGACGCTGGCGGAGTGGCACGAGCACACGCCGCTCGACAGCCTGGTGGTGCATCCGACCCAGAGTGCGGCGACCGAGTGGGTGAACAACAAGTGGATGCCGATGCGCCGAACGGCGCCCGGCCTCATCCGCATCTTCGGCGCCGGCCGGGGAGAGAACCGGGACAACACGTTCAACCAGGAGACGCTGGACCGAAACGGATCGCTGAAAGTCGCATCGGCCGGCTCGCCCTCTGACCTGACGGGCACCAGCCGCCGGCTCGTGATCCTCGACGACCTGTCGAAGTTCGAGACCTCGGAGAAGGGCGATCCCGAGAAGCTCGCCGAGAGCCGGGCGTCGGGTTACGAGGACGCGAAGCTGCTGCGCGTCTCCACGGCGATGATCAAGGGCACCTGCCGGATCACGCTGGCCTACGAGCGCAGCGACCGCCGTCTCTACCACGTGCCGTGTCCGCAATGCGGGCACGCGCAGCCGCTGACCTGGGAAAACTTCCGGGCGACGATCGATCCGGAACGCCTGCACGCCTCGCATTTCACCTGCGTTGCCTGCCTCGCTCCGATCCGGCACGCGGACAAGGAACGGATCGTCGCCCGTGGTCGCTGGGTCGCGCAGAACCGCAACGGCGACCACCCGGGGTTCCACCTCTGGCGGGCCTACGCCCCGCAGCGCGACTGGGCCTCGATCGCGGTGGAATACGCCCAGATCATGGGCTGGACGCGGATCGAGGGGCGGAGTGCTGCACCCGGCTCGGAGGCGCGACCGGGCAAGGCGACGACGCCGACCGTGAGCGCGGCGGCCGAGCAGGTGTTCTGGAACGACGTGCTGGGGCTGCCCTACGAGCAGGCGACGGACGCGCCGGACTGGGAGCAGCTGCGCGACCGGACCGAGAACGCCGAGCCGGGCGCGGTGCTGGACCGCGGCATCCTGCCGGCGGCGGGTTTCATCTTCGCGGCGGGCGTGGATTGCCAGGACGACCGGATGGAGGCGCAGCTCGTCGCGTTCGGGCGGAACCGTCGGCGGTGGGTGATCGACTACCGGGTGATCCCGCACCACATCGGCGATGACGACGGGCGGGCGCAGCTGAACGCGCTCCTGAAGCAGAAGTGGCGCACCGCGCTCGGCCTGTCACTGCCGCTCGACGCGCTCGCGATCGATGGCGGCGCCTATACCGACGACGTCTGGTCCTGGGCCAAGACGCACCCGTGGAGCCGGGTGATCATCGTGAAGGGCGCGGGGACGCAGAACGGCCCGCTGATGGCGGCGCAGAAGTTCGAACGCCGGCGCGACGGCAAGGCGAAGCGCGCGCAGAAGCGGGCGTTCAACCTGAACGTCTCGTCGATGAAGGCCGGCCTCTACGGCCATCTCGAGAAGGAGGATCCCGAGGAGCGCGGCTACACGCGGTTCGCGCGGGACCTCGGCGACGAGTATTACCGCATGCTGACCGCGGAGACGCGGGTGCTGCAGCGGAACGCCGTCGGCGTGATGACCTCGAAATGGGTGCTGGTCGAGCCGACGCGCCGGAACGAGGCGCTCGACACGATGAACTACGCCGAGGCGGCGGCGCTCCGGAAGGGCTGGGCCGCGATGACCGACGACCAGTGGGACGCGCTCGAGGCCGAGCGCTCCGCGGCCCCGCGCGAGGCGCAGGGCGATCTCTTCGACGCAGAACTGCCGCTGGCGGCCGCCTCGGCCGTGGCGGCGCCCGCCAAACCGAAACCCGTCGGCCCCTCGGATGCCGGCGCCCGATTGCTGAAGGTCCTGAACCCCGATGGCTGACACCGCCACCCTCGAAGCCCGGCTCGAAGAGGCCGAGACCGCGCTGCACCAGCTCGCGCTCGGGCAGCAGGTCACCGTCGTCGGCTATGACGGGCACCGGACCGAGTTCGCGCCCGGCGACGAAAGCCGGCTCCGGCGGTACATCGCGACGCTCAGGCGGCAGCTCGGCCGGCAGGTCGGACGCGGTTCGCATCGGGTGATCTTCTGATGGTGCGATCGCTGACGGAAATCCCGAAGGTTCCGCGCAGGCGGGCGACGGCGGGCGGTCTGCGCGATGCGGGTTTCAACGGCGCGACGCCCTACACGGCGGCGGATTCGGCGATCGACACGCTGGCGGGGTTCCTGCCCGAGAACCGGGCGATCGACGCGGAGATCCTGCCGGGCCGCGATCGCGTCTCGGCCCGCGCCCGGGACCTGGTGCGGAACAACGGCTGGGCGACGGGCGCAATCGCGAAGGAGGTCGACAGCGTCATCGGCGCGAACTTCCGGCCGCTCCTGAAGCCCGACTGGCGGGCCCTTGGTCTCTCGGCCGAATGGGCGCGCGCCTTCAAGGAGGCGGTCGAGGCTCGCTGGCGGTCCTATGCGGATGATCCCCGCAAGCTGGCCGACACCACGCGGTCGCAGACGGTGTCGCAGATGTTCGGCACGGCGTACCGGACCTACCTCGTCGATGGCGAGGCGCTGGCGCTGTTGAACTGGCGCCGGTTCCGCCCGACGAAAACGACGCTGCGCCTCGTCGACCCGGACCTGCTGACCAACCCGAACGGCGGGGCCGACACCGCCGGGCTGCGCGGCGGGGTCGAGATTAGCCGGGACGGCGCGGCGCGGGCTTACCATTTCCGGCAGGGTCACCCGGCGACGACGTGGGCGAACTACGCCGACGCGTTCCGTTGGAAACGCATCGCGCGGGAAGGCCGGAATGGCCGCCCGCAGGTGCTGCACTTCTTCGACAAGGTGCGCGACGGGCAGACCCGCGGCATCAGCCGTCTGGCGCCGATCGTCGAGAAGCTGAAGATGGAGGACCATTACAGCCGGGTGGAACTGCAGGCGGCGGTGATCAACGCGGTGCTCGCCGCCTTCATCAAGTCGCCGATGGGCCCGGAGGTCATCGACGAGCTCTTCGGCGAAGGCGACGGGCAGGCGTTCCTCGGTTACCAGGCCGCGCGGTCCGAGTACTACCGGGACCGGCCCGGCATGAAGATCGGCGGCGCCCGGGTGCAGACGCTCTATCCGAACGACGAGATCGGCATGGTGAACACGGCGCGGCCCGCCGCGCAGTTCGCGGATTTCGAATCCGCGGTGCTGCGGCACATCGCGTCGGGCCTCGGCGTCAGCTACGAGCAGCTCGCCTCGGACTGGTCGAAGACGAATTACAGCTCGGCCCGCGCGGCGATGATCGAGATCTGGCGCGGTTTCGCCGCGCGGCGGACCACCTTCGCCCAGGGCTTCTGCCAGCCGTTCTTCATGGCCTGGCTCGAGGAACAGGTGATGGACGGTCACATTCCGCTGCCGTCCGGTGCGCCCGACTTCTACGCATTCTGGCCCGCCTACGCCCGGACGAAGTGGATCGGGCCCGGCAAGGGGTTCGTCGACCCGGTGAAGGAGGCGCAGGCCGCCGCCATGCGCGTGGCGCTCGGCCTCTCGACGCTCGAGGAGGAAGCGGCGGAACTGACCGGGACCGACTACGCCGACAACATGGAGCAGATCCGCTCGGAGATCGACGCGATGCCCGAGGGCACGCTGCACCCGATGCAGGAGAGCTTCGCCAAGCTGCTGGGTCCCGCGGTCGGCTACCCGTCCGATCACGATCGGCAGGCATACGAGGACTGAGATCATGCGACATCCGAACGTCGCGGCGCGTGTGTTTCACACGCCGCTTCTGGCTGCGCCTGCAAAGGCCGCGGCCTTCATCATGGGGTTTGGCCCGCGGATCACCGGCGTGGAGGTCGAGGTCGAGGGGGCGGCGCCGACACCCGAGGCAAGCGTCCGGGCACGTGCCTCGCTTCTCGACGACCGCCTCGAGGACGACCTGCGCGCGGGGCGCCGTGCCGGGTACCGGACGAAGGACGGCGTGGCCGTGATCCCCGTCACCGGCACGCTCGTGCATCGCGGCGCCTGGCTCGGCCAGTCGTCGGGCGAGACCTCGTACGAGGGCCTCGCGGCACAGATCGAGACGGCGGCGAGCGATCCCTACGTCCGCGGTGTCGCCCTGGAAATCGACAGCTTCGGCGGCGAGGTCGCGGGCTGCTTCTCGCTCGCCGACCAGATCAGGGCGCTCCGCGCCGACAAGCCCGTCTGGGCGTTCGTGTCGGACCACGCCTATTCGGCCGGCTACGCCGTCGCGTCGCAGGCCGACCGGGTGATCCTGCCGCGCACGGCCGGGGTCGGGTCCATCGGGGTGATCGCCATGCACGCGGATTTCAGCGGCCGGCTCGAAACTGTCGGGGTCCGGGTGACTGTGATCGCGGCGGGGGACCACAAGTCCGACGGCAATCCCTACGAACCGCTGCCCGAGAGCGTGCGGGAAAGCCTGCAGGCGGAAATGGAGAAGCTGCGCCTGATCTTCGCCGAGACCGTCGGCGCGGGACGCGGCGCGGCGCTCGACGCGGCCGGCGCGCTCGCGACCGAGGCGGGGACCTTCATCGGCGCGGATGCCGTCGAGGCTGGCCTCGCCGACGAGGTCGCCAACCCCAGAGAGGCATTCGAGCGCTTCGTCGCTCAGGTCAACGGCCGGCAGGCATCTGCGGCCGTCGGTGCAACCAGCAAGAGGAACTTCCCCATGAGCGACAAGCCCACGAATCCGGTCGAGCCGGCTCCGACCGCAGCGGTCCCCGAACCGGCGGCGCCCGCGGCAGGTGCGCCCGAGCCCGCGACGCCTCCGCAGGGCCCCTCCGCCGCTGACGAGCGTGCCCGCATCTCGGCGATCCTGAACCATCCCGAGGCGGCCGGCCGCGAGGACCTGGCCAAGAGCCTCGCGTTCGAGAGCGACATGAGCGCCGAGCAGGCCGGCAGGCACCTTGCCGCGGCTCCGAAGGCGTCGCCCCAGCAATCGCTCAGCGCGTCGATGGACGCGGAGGCGACCGAACTCGAGGCGCCTGGGCCGTCCGGAGCGGCCGCGGAGCCGACGCTCGCGCAGCGCGCCAGGGAACGCTGGGCGTCCTGATCCGGCGCGGCGGACCCGCCGCGCTTCCCTTCGCCTGAACCTGCAAAGGAGACACCCATGACGACCCTGACCGAGGGCAAGACGCCCGGAGACTTCCTGCTCTTCGAGGAGCAGGACCATTTCAGCCGCAAGGAGGCGACGATCGCCTCCGGTGCGGACCTCGTGCCCGGCACCGTGCTGGGCCGCGTGACGGCCTCGGGCAAGTACGTGCGCAGCGTGCGCACCGCGAGCGATGGCTCTGAAACGCCGGCGGCGGTCCTGCTGCGCGAAGCCAAGGCCGCGGATGCCGATGTGACGGGCGCGGTCATCATCGCGCGCCACGCGCGTGTCCGGCAGCTCGGCCTGACCTTCGACGCGAGCTGGTCGACCGAAGCCTATCGCGACACCGCCTGCGCCGCGCTCGAGGCGGCCGGCATCGTCGCCACCTGATCCGGCCCCGGCGGCACGCCGGGACCCATCCGAACGCGGGCTCTCCCGCACCTTCCGTCAGAAAGGAGAGCGTCACCATGGCGCATATCGACATCTTCAAGGGCGACGCCTTCAGCGCCATGACGCTCGGCGAGGCGATCCGCATCATCCCGAACCAGTGGGGCCTGATCGGGCAGATGGGTCTCTTCACGTCGAAGGGCATCCGCGGCACCAGGTTCTCTGTCGAGCTGAAGAACGGCGTGATCCAGCTGGTGCAATCGTCGCAGCGGGGCACCTCGCTTCCCGGGCATCAGCGTGGCAAGCGCCGCATGGTCGACTTCGCGACCGAGCGCTTCGGCCTCAAGTCCCGCATCACCGCCGACGACATCGACAGCATCCGCGCGTTCGGGTCGGAGACCGAGATGAAGCAGGCGCAGGACGAGGTGATGGAGCGGCAGGAGGACCTCCGCGGCTCGACCGACATCACCCGCGAGTACCTGCGCGCGGGCGCGCTGCAGGGCATCGTGCGGGATGCGGACGGTTCGGAGATCGCCGACCTCTTCGACAAGTTCGGCATCACCCGGAAGTCGGTCGACTTCGTCTTCGGCACGGCGACCACGGACCTGATGGCGAAATGCCGCGAGGTGACGCGGCACATCAAGACGAACCTGCTCGGCGACGTCTCGACCGGCGTCATGGGCCTGATCCATCCGGACTTCACCGACAAGCTCATGGGGCACGCCGATTTCAAGGAGCGGTACAAGTACTACCAGAACGTCAACGGGGGTGACCCGCTGCGCGACGACACGTCGGACGGCTTCGACTTCGGCGGCATCCGCTGGAAGGAGTACCTCGCCGAGGCGTCGGTTCCCCAGGAAGACGGCTCGACGGTCACGCGCGAGTTCATCCCCCAGGCGGAAGCGGAGTTTTTCCCGCTCGGCACCCGTTCGACCTTCCGGCAGTTCAACGGCTCGGCTGACTACATGGGCATGGCGAACCTGCCGGGGCAGGAGTTCTACTCTGCGCTGTTCCCCGACCGTGCAGAGGACCGGTACGTCGATGTCGAGGCGATGATGCAGACCCTGCCGATCTGCATGCGCCCCGCGGTCCTGGTGCGCGGCCACACGTCCAACTGATCCGCCCGCTGACGGGCCGAGCGTTCCCCGCGCCTCGCCATTCCAGTGACGGCGAGGCGCATTCATCTGGAGGAGAGACTTCCATGGCCAAGGCCGCATCCACCGCCCGGGTCCACGTGACCCTCTCGCAGGACCACACCTTCCGCGTCGACACCTCGACCAAGCGCACGCTGCCCGCCGGCTGGACGGGCTACGTCTCCGAGAAGGTCGCGAAGGAGATCGAGAAGGAAAGGCACGGCAAGCGCACGCCCGGCGCCGACATTCCCGACGCGGCCGAAGCCGCACCCGCGCCGAAGCCCGGCGAAAAGGGCCCGGACGGCAGCGATACCGTCGGTAGCGGGGCAGGCGCCGATACCGCGGCGGCCGCCTCTGGCAGCGATGCGACGGCCGGCGGCTCCGGTGCCGACCAGGTGATCGTCTGACCATGGCTGACCCGTTCGCGGCGGCGGTCGGCGCCGTCTTCCGGCATCATGGAATTGACGCTGTCGTCGATCCCGATGGCGCGGCGCGTCCCGTGCGGCTCCTCCCGCTCCGGCCGGACGCGGTCGTCGACATGGGCCGGCTCAACGTGCAGTCCGAGACTGCCGTCTTCGAGATCCGCGCCGCCGACGCCGCGAGCGTCACCCGCGGGACGATCATCGCGATCGGCGCCGAGCGTCGCCGGGTGCAGGCGACGCCACGGGCCGAGGACCCGCGCCGGCTGAAGCGGCACCTCGACACGGTGCCGGCCTGATGCGCCTTTCCGCCGCGCTCGAGGGAGACCTCGCCCGCTACATGGAGGAGGAGCTGGAGCTGGCGGAGCGCGCCGTGACGCTGGGCGTGCTTACCACGGGCGCGAACCTCAAGGCGGCGCTCAAGGCCGATACCGAGGCGGCGCTCGGCCGGCGGATGGGGCGGACCTGGCGGGTCGCGAACTATCCCGCGCGCGGCTATTCGCTCGAGGCCGCGTCCTTCCTGCATTCCAAGGCACCGGAACTCGTGCGGGCCTTCGACGAGGGCGCGACGATCCGCTCGCAGTCGGGCCGATTCCTCGCGGTGCCGACGCCCGCCGCGCCGGAAAAGGGCATCGGGCGCAAGCGCCTGACGCCCGCGAATTTCCCCGAGCACCGCTACGGCCCGCTGCGCTACGTCTACGTGAACCGCCGCCTCTCGCTCCTCGTCGCGGAGAACCAGCGCGAGCGGAAGGGCAAGCGCGGCGGATATGTCCGGTCGCGCAGCAAGCGCGCGCTCCGCACCGGCTACGGCCTCGTCTCGGTGCCGATGTTCTACCTCCTGCCGCAGGTGCGCCTTAAACCGCGGCTGCGGGTGGACGAGATCACCGAGGCGGAGGTCGCGAAGCTCGCCTCGAACATCGACCGGGCGTTCCGCGCCCTCGGCGCCTGAGGCGACGACCGATGCCGACGAGGCATGAAGCGATCACGCGTGCGCTGGTCGAGGCACTCGCGCCGCTCGCGGCGGAGGTGCACCGCGAGGCGGACCTTCCCGAGATCGTGCCGCCCGAGAGCCTCGTGAACGTGGTGCCCGAGGACCCCGAGGAGATCGAGCAGCGGCTCGGAACGGGCGTGCGGGACTATGCCCGCGCGTACACGCTCGAGCTGGTGGTCCAGGACCCCGAACCGGCAGCGCGCGCCGCGGCCCTCGATGCGCTGGTCGTCGCGGTCGCCACCGCGCTGCATGGCCAGAGGTTCGGCGGTCTCGTGGACTTCCTCCGGCTTTCGGCACCTCAGGACACCGACACCGTGCCGATGGAGGGCGCGGCAAGCCTGACGGGCGCCGTGGTGACGGTGACCGCCTTCTACGAAACCCCCGACAACCCGATGGAGACATTCTGATGCCCAATGCTCGCGGAGACGAAGCGAAACTGTTCTCGCGGCGGCAGGCCGCCTTCGGCGCGGCGGAGGCCGCCGGGCCCGGCAAGTTCCTCGCCCTGCCGTTCTACCGCTTCGGCGTCGTGCCGTCCGAGGACCGCAGCGAGGACGAGGTGATCCAGGGCGATGCCTTCCCCGGGGATTTCCCGCCGGGCCTCGTCAGCCTCTCGGGCGACATGTCGGTGCCGCTCGGCCTCAACTCCTTCGGCTGGCACCTGCAGAGCATCTTCGGCGCGCCGGCGACAACCGGCGACGGCCCGGACTACACGCATACCTTCACGGCGCAGGCGCAGCCGCCCCTGACGATCCTGACGCAGGGCATTTCGCACACGCGGATCGGGCGGCATTTCGTGCAGGACAGCATGACCTGCACCGGCCTGCAGATCGCGGCGCGAAAGGACAACCAGCGGGCCCGCGCGACGCTCACCATGATGGGGCGCGCCGAGACCTCGGCGGCGGAAGCCCTCGACGATTCCCCTGTGGTCTACGATCCCGACCCGGTGCCGCTCGGTTTCCAGGGGCAGGCGCTGGTGGCAGGCACTCCGGTCGCGGAGGTCACGGGCATCGACCTCACCGTCACCTCCGGGGTGGAGATGGACCAGGAGACACTGAACCAGGCGCGCACGGCGGCGGGCTTCGAATCCCAGCGCTGGTCGCTGACCGGCAGCCTCAGCGCCCGCTACGTCGACAACACCTGGTACGATCACGCCGCGAACGACACGCCGGTGAACCTGCAGCTGAAATTCGTGATCGACGCGGCCCGCTCGCTGCTGATCGACATGCCCGACCTGCGCTTCGCACTGACCGGCATCCCGGTCGAGGGCCGGGGCCCGATCTCGGCCGACTTCACCTTCCAGGCCAACCGTCCGGCCGCCGGCGCGGAGCTCGTCGCCTTTGTGCTGAAGAACCAGACGGCCGACTACGCGAACCCCGCCTGATGGCGCTGCGCCTTGCGCGGAAGCTCGCGGCCGAGCGGCGGCTCGAGCTGGGCTACGGCGTCGCCGTCACGGTGGCGCCGTTCTCCTTCGCGGATTTCAAGCAGGCCGAGGCCGCGGCGATGCGCGTGGCCGAGGCGCACCGGCCGCCGCAGGAGGCAGCTCTCGTCGAGGCGATCGACGACGAGGACCTCCCGCCAGAGACCATGGACAGCGTGCGGGGGCTCTTCGCCCAGCACCTCGTGGTCATCCTGCTCGCGCGGCACGGCCGTGGCTGGGAGGGCGTCGAGGCCGAGGACGGCACGGCGGCGCCGTTCACGACAGCCGCGATCGGCGAGCTGCTCGATCTCTTCCCGGGGATCGCGCTGACCCTTGCCCGCGACCTCCTCGCACCCTTCGAGGCGCTGGTGTCGGAGGGAAACGCCTCCGCGCCCTCGCAAGGTACCGGTACACCGGCGGGCTAGAACATTGCGCGGGCTGCGCGGAGTCCAAGGGCTTCGCCTGCGCAAGGTTCGGCGGCGAGGGCGCGTGCCCCGAGACAACGCACCGGCCCCGTTCGATCGAGGGCCGGGCCATCGCGGCCGACGCGGCCGTGATCATCCGACAGGCACGATCGGGCATCTCCGGCTTCGGAGGGCTCGATTTGCCGGGCTGCATCGCGCTGCTCGCGCGGCGCGGCCATGACCCCGACATCCTCGCCCTCCTGCTGCCGGCCTGGGAGCAGGGTCTCCTCAGGGCGGCAGAGCTCAACCGACCGCGGAAGGACACATGAACGGACGTACCCGCTCCTACAGCATCCGCCTCTCGGCGGAGGGCAAGCGTCAGCTCGAGGCCGACCTGCGCGCGCTCGGTGTCTCCGGCGAGCGCAGCCTGCGCAGGATCCAGGGCGCGGCGCGGCCGGCCTCGGCGGGGCTGCAGGCAACGGACCGCTCGGCGCGCGAGCTGCGCGGCTCGCTCGCGGCGGTCGGCCGGGAGCTTCCGGCGCTGCAGCGGCTCGCGGGTTTTCTCGGCACGACCGCGCTCGCGGGCGGCATCGTCGCCTTCGGCCGCGCGTCTCTCGACGTCGCGGGCCAGTTCCAGGCCGCCATGAAGCGGGTCGAGGCAGCGACGCTCGCGCCGGCCGACGCGCTCGAGCGGCTGCGCCGCGCTGCGCTCGACACCGGCGGCTCGACCGCCTTCACCGCCCGCGAGGCCGCGGACGCGATCGAGATCCTCGCCAAGAACGGGCTCGGCGTCGCCGACATCCTGGGCGGCGCGCTGACCGCGACCGTGAACCTTGCCGGCGGGCTCGGCGCGGAGCTCGCCCCCGCGGGCGATCTCGTGACCGACGTGATGCAGCAGTTCGGGCTCGCCGCATCCGACCTGCCGGACGTGGTCGACGCGATCACCGGGGCTGCGCTGAAGTCGAAGTTCGGCTTCGACGACCTGCGGCTCGCGATCGGGCAGGCGGGTGGCGTTGCCGGTCAGTTCGGCGGGGATTACCGCGAGACCCTCGCGGTGATCTCGGCGACCGCGGCGGGGTTCGCGTCGGGCTCCGATGCGGGGACAAGCTACAAGAACTTCCTGCAGCGGCTGACCCCTCAGTCGGACCAGGCAGCGGACGCCATGCAGCGGCTCGCGCTCGAGTTCTACAACGCCGATGGCAGCATGAAATCCATGATCGAGATCGCGGGCGAGCTGCAGGACGCGACGGTCGCGCTCAATGACGAGGCGCGCAACTCCGCGTTCCAGACCATCTTCGGTACCGACGCGATCCGCACCGCCCTCCTTCTGGCGGACCAGGGCGCGGACGGCCTGCGCGACGTGGCCGCGGCGCTCGGGGACGTGTCGGCGGCGCAGCAGGCCGAGGTGCGGCTGCGCGGGCTCGAAGGTGCGCTGAAGGAGGTCGCGGCAGCCTGGGAGGCAATGCAACTCGCCTCTGCCGACGCGGGCGGGCTCGACCTGGCCGAGGCGGCGGTGCGCCGGCTGACCGAGGCGCTGCGCTACGTCTCGGAGAACTTCGCGCAGGTCGAGGAAGTCGCCGAGCGCGTGGCGCAGGCGCTTGTGGTCTTCCTCGTGGGGCGCGGCGTGACCCTCGCCATCGCCAAGGCCGCAGCCATGCGGGCGGCCTACATCGAGCTTGCGGGCGCGGTCACCGGTGTCGGTACGGCAGCCTCGCGCAGTGTCGGCGCGCTCACACGGCTCGGTGCCGCGGCGCGGGTTCTGACCAGAACGCTCGGCGGGCCGCTCTCGCTCGCCATGACCGCCGCCTCGGTCGCGGCGCTGGCGATCGATTTCGACAGCACCTCGGATGCCGTCGAGCGCGCCGACAGCGCCGCAATGGAGGCGGTGCGCGCCCTCGACGCCTTCCGGGACGCCAGCCGTCGTGCGGCGGACGAACAGGCCCGGCTCGGCGAGACCGTGTCGGACGCGACCCGAAGCATGCTCGAGCAGAGCCGCGCCCAGCTCGAACAGGCGCTTTCCGACGTCGAACGCACCTACGAGGCGGCGCGCGACTCCTTCGGCCGCGGAAACCTGCGCGGTCTCCAGCGCCAGCTCTCGGTCGAGGGGTCTCTTCCGGGCCGTGCCCGCTCCGAACTGGAGGCGATGCTGTTCCCGCGGGACGCGGCGAACGGCTTCATGCAGCGCCTCGAGAGCATGGCGCAGTCGGTCCGCGACGGTCGCAACGACGTCGGAGATCTCGCCGCGGAATTCGAGCGGCTGCAGGCGGCCGGATCGGTGCTGGAAGGCGTGCGGGACAGGATCCTCGACATTCTCGACAGCGGCGACCGGCTCCGCGACAATCCCGCACTCGCGGGTTTCCGCGAGGCGGCGCGCGAAGCCGGGCTCTTCGAGGACGAACTCGCCGCCATCGCCGAGGCGGCATCCGAACAGCAGCTTGCCGACGCCTATCTCGAGCTCGTGCGGGCGCTCACCGAGGCGACGGAAGCGGGCAAGCTCCTGCGCGCGGAGGGGCTGTCCGGGTTCCGGGAAAACCTCGACAGCCTGGTCGAGACGGAGGACCGGCTCGACGAGATCCGGGACGCGCTGCAAGGCAATCTGGACCTGGCCGAGGACATCGACGGCCGGCGCCCCTTCGACGAGACGGCGGACAGCGCGGAGGAAGCCGCGGCGGCGGTACGCCGGCTGACCGGCGCGGCGGCGGAATACTATCGCAGCCGCGAGCTCGGGTCCGAGCCGCCCGCCGGTGCCGAGGACACGCTGAAGCGCATCTCGGGCGTGGCAGACGGACAGGAGGCGAGCGCCATCCTGCTGCGCTTCTTCGAGGGATTCCAGGCGACCGCGAAGATGGACGTGAACGCGTACCGGGCAGGCTACGGCTCCGACACCGTGACACTTGCGGACGGCTCGATCCGCAAGGTGGTGGAGGGCATGCGCGTCAGCGTCGAAGATGCGGAGCGTGACCTCTACCGCCGTGTGGGCGAGTTCCAGGACGTGGTGATCGGGCAGATCGGCGCGGAGCGTTTCGACGCGTTCACCGGCTCGCAGAAGGCGGCGCTGACGTCCATCGCCTACAATTACGGAGAACTGCCCGGGCGGATCCTCGGACCGGTCCGCGGAGGCAGCGATGCCGATATCGCCGCGGCCATCCGCTCGCTCCAGGGCGACAACGACGGCATCAACGCGCGGCGCCGGCGCACCGAGGCGGCCGTGTTCGGCCGCGGGCTCGGCGTCGACGCCGGCGTGGAGGCAGCCGCAGCCGCGCGGAAGGCCGCGGCGGAGGATGCCGCCCAGGCGGCCGAGGATCGCGCCGAGGCTCAGGCACGCGAGGCCGAGACCCTGCAGCGCCTCGTGGCCATCGGTGACGAGCAGATCGCCCAGCTGCAGCTCGAGACCGAGCTGACGGGCAAAAGCGCTGCCGAGCAGGTGCGCCTGCGCACCATGTTCGAGCTTCTCACGGCCGCGAAACAGGCCGGCATCGATCCCGAGCGCCAGCTGACCGAGGACGGGCGACGCCTGATCGATGTCTACCGCGAGCAGGCCGCGGCAATCGCGGCGCGCACCACGGCGCAGGAACAGTCGCAGGCGGCAAGCGACGCGGAGCGCGCGCGGTTCGAGGAATCGAAGGGCGCCGTGCGCTCGGCGTTCGAGGAGCTGAAGCCCGGAGGCGGTGGGATCACCGCGTTCTGGGACAGCCTGCTCGGCCATATCGGCGACAAGCTCTGGCAGCTCGCCCTGGACCCGGTCTGGGACATCCTGGCGCGGCTTCTCGACGACGTGCTCGGGGGGTTCGGCGCAGGCGTCGGCGCGCCGGCACCGGCCGCGGTTCCGAGCCGTGCCTCGGGCGGGGGCCTCGACCGCTATGCGGGCGGCGGGCGGATCGCGGAACGGGCGGCGGGGCTGCTGTCGGGCGCGGGTGGCAAGCGGCAGGACAACCTCCTGTTCTGGGGATCGCGCGGCGAGTTCATGCAGCCGGCCGCCGCCGTGGACTATTACGGCGCCGACTTCATGGAGGCTGTCCGGCAGCGCCGGTTCCCGCGCCTGGCCGACGGCGGCAGCCTCGGGGGGATGCCCGCGGTCCCGACCGGGCCGCGCGGGGGCGCGCCGGTGGTGAACGTGCCGGTGACGGTGCGCAACGAGAGCGGGGCGCAGGTGTCGGCCGAGCGCAATCCGCAGGGCGGCATCGACGTGCACGTGACCGACCGGATGATCGACGACTATTTCGCGCGCGGGCGCGGCGACGGCGCGCTCCGCCGACGCTTCGGCATGCGTGCCAGGCCGCAGGGGGCGTGAGCATGCCCATCTGGCCGGCCAGCGTGCCGTTTTTCACTGCCGCGAGTGCCTATCGGCGGCGCAGCCCCGAGGGGAATGTCCTGCGCACCGAGATGGAATACGGCCCGCCGAAACGCCGCCGGCGCACGTCTTCGGCGCCGGCGCGGTTCGAGGGCGCGATCCGGAACCTCGACCTCGCGCTGCTCGCGGTTTTCGAGTCTTTCCACGCGGAGACGCTCCTCGACGGGGCCCTCTCGTTCACCGCGACCGATCCGCTGACCGGCGAGACACGGACCTACGCCTTCGCCGGTCCCTATACGGTCGAGCCCTACCGCAAGATCGCCTGCACCGTGTCCGCACAACTGGAGATCCTGTCATGAGGCTCTTGTCGCCGGTCTTTCTCGAGGCGATGCACGCGCAGGAGAGCGGCGAGGTCCTTGTGCCGATCATCGAGCTCCGGCACCCGTCCTGGGAGGCGCCGCTGAGGCTCGTCAGGGACAGCAGGCCGCTCGTGCATGCCGGCCAGACCTTCATCGCGTACCCGTTCGACATCGCGCTGCCGGACGATGACGACGAGGGCAGGGCGGTCCTGCGCTGGACGGCCGAGAACGTCTCGCGCGACCTGGTCTCCCACCTGCGCGTGGTGACCGACAAGATCGAGGCGACGATCGCCTGGGTGCTGACGTCGCAGCCGGACACCGTCGAGGCGGGGCCCTTCGATGTCGAGATCACAGGCGTGACCTACGACGCCCGGACGATCACCGGCGAGATGACGGTCGAGCCCGTCCTCGAGGAGGCCTTCTCGCGCCTGCGCATGACGCCGCGCACCACGCCGGCGGTGTTCTGAGCCATGTGGTCCGATGCCTGGATCGGCCTGCCCTACGCGACGCGGGGGCGGGGGCCGGACGTCTATGACTGCCTCGGCCTCTATCTCGCGCTGAATGCCGCGCGGCTCGGCCGCGTGCTGCCGGACCCCGGCTGCGACCAGCGAGCGGCCGTGCGGAACCGCGTCGTAGCCGTGGAGCGCATCCGCTACCGCCCGGTCGAGACGGCGGAGGAGGGCGACGCCATCCTGTTCCGCGCCGCCGGCCGGCCGCTGCACGTGGCCTACGCCATCGACGACCGCGACATGCTGCACATCGGGCAGGACACCGGCGTCAGCGTGCTCGAGCGCTGGCGCGCCTCGCGCTGGCTCTGCCGCCTCGAAGGGATCTTCCGCCCTCATGCCTGACACCCCGATGACGATCGACACGGTCGCGCAGTGCCATCCGCTTGCGACCGCGGCCCGGCACCGCACCGTCCCGGCGGGCGCGACGGTTGGCGAGATCGTGCGCGATCTCGACCTGCCGCCGCGGTACGGCCTGCCGCAGGCCTGGCTGATCCGGGGCGGCGATGTGCGGATCCTGCCGCTCGACATGTGGCGCCACGTGCGCCCGAAGCCCGGCACCCGTGTCGAGATCACCTATCCCGCGCCCGAGGGCCCGGCGGTCGTGGCCGTCGCCGCCGCGGCCGCGCTGCCCTACGCCGCGAGCTACGTTGCGGGCACGCTCCTCGGGCTGACGGCCGGGACCCTCGCCTACGGGCTCACGGTTGCCGCGGTGACGGTGGTGGGTTCGCTCCTGATCAACGCGCTGATCCCGCCGGCACAGCAGGGCGGCGGGCAGGGCCCGCAGAACTACGCGATCACCGGCGTGCAGAACGCCGTGAACCGCTACGGCGTCTATCCCAAGGTGCTGGGCCGACACCGCATGTTCCCGGTGAAGACGGCGACGGGCTATTCGGAAACGGTCGGCAGCGACATCTACTACCGCGGGCGCATGGCGCTTGGCTGGGGACCGGTGGCCCTCGAGGACCTTCGCATCGGCACGACGCCGATCACGGAGTACGAAGGCGTCGAGCTCGAGTTCCTGAACGTCGACCGCGCACGCACGCTCGCCGCGATGCCCGAACTCGCCGACATCATCCGCACCAAGGGCAGCGAGCGACACGCCCCCGATGCGCAGCTGCGCAGCGTGGGCGCGGAATACGTCCTGAGGCCAGATGCTGCACCGAACTCGGTCGAGATCGCGGTGCGCGCCAACGCGCGCCTTGGCGTGCAGTCCTACGACTACGAGATCCAGTCACGTGCGCAGGGCGCTGCCGCCTGGACGGTGGAGGAGGCGGTCTTCGCGGCTGGCACCGGGGAGCGGACCTGGACCGGCAATTACGCGGACGGGCAGGAGCGCGAGTTCCGCGTGGTGGTCACCGCGATCGCGGGCGACGCTGGCAACTCTGCGCCCCCGGTCTCCGGTTGGTTCGGTGCGCCGGCGGCGCTGATCGTGACCTCGGCCTATGCCGAGTACGCCGACCAGGGCGCGACGCCCGGGTGGCGGTCGGGCACCGAGACCATGCTGACCTACCCGGGTGACGTGGCCGAGGACACCTACAACGTGCTCCTCGAGCAGAACGACCCGGTGTCGCGCTTCACCCGCGACGAGACCGCCTCGGCCTCGATCGACATCCAGTTCTCTCAGGGGCTCTATGACTCTGACGACGGCAGCACCGACGCGCACTCCGCGAGCTTCGCGTTCCGTTACCGCCGCGTGGGCGCGACCGCGTGGACCGATGCCGGAAGCCAGACCTGGACCGGCGAATGGACCACGCTCATCCGGTTCTCGAAGGACATCACGTTCCCGACGCCGGGCGAATACGAGATCGAGATCACGCGCACCTCGTCGATCGACGGCGATTCCGGCGACCAGAACAAGGGCTGGCTGACCGCGATCCGGTCGTTCCGCGACGGCCGTATCCCGAGCCACGCGGGCATCGCCGAGATCGCGTTCCGCATCAAGGCGAGCGAGGAACTCTCGGGCCAGGTCGACAGCTTGAATTGCATCGTGCAGCAGCTGGCGCCGGTCTGGACCGGGTCGGGCTGGACCGCGCCGCAGCCGGTGCGCCACCCGGCATGGATCTATCTCGATGCGATCCGTGGGCCGCACCTGCGCCGGCCGGTACCGGACGCGCGCATCGACCTCGCTGGGATCAAGGCCTGGGCCGAGGAGGAGCCGCACTGGACCTGCGACTACGTGGTCGATACCGACACGCAGCTCGCCGAGGTCCTCGACGTGATCGCCGCGTCGGGGCGCGCCAAGCGGGCGCTGACCGACCTGCAGTATTCGGTCATCCGTGACGGCGGCGCCGGGCCGGTGCGCCAGGTATTCGGGCCGCGGAACAGCTGGGGCTTCCGTTCGGCGCTGGCCTTCCCGCGGGAGATCCACGGGCTGCGCTGCAAGGTGCGCTCCGAGCGGCTCGAATGGGAGGAGGACGAGGTCCTCGTCTTCATGGATGGCTACGACGCCCGCACCGCGACGGAGCTCGAGACGCTCGACCTGCCGGGCGTGGTGGTCACGGCCGGCGACGAGGACGAAGGCAACGCCTACCGGCTCGGCCGCTATCACCTCGCCGTGTCGCGGACCCGCACCGAGGTCTTCGAGTGGCACGCGGACTGGGAACACATCCGCATCCAGCGCGGGGACAAGGTGCAGTTCGTGCACGACGTGCCGAAGATCGGCGTCGGGACCGCGCGTATCGCCGAGGCGATCTTCGCGGCCGGCACGCTCGACAGCTTCGTCCTGGACGACCTTTTCGACTTCGAGGCGGCCACGTTCCGCGTGACGGTGCGTGGCCGGGACGGCACGCGGCACGTCTTCCAGGCGCGTTCTCCGGACGACCCGGCCACGCGGACCTGGACGTGGGTCTCAGGGGGCGCGCCGGCGACGGGCATTGCCGCGGGCGACCTCGTGGTGATCGAGGAGCTGACGCAGGAAAGCCAGGAACTTCTCATCACCGGCATCTATCCCGGCCCCGACGAGAGCGCGCGCATCACCGCCGTTGACGCCAGCCCCGAGGTGCTGGAGGCGGCGACGGGTGCGATCCCGCCCTATGCGCCGATCGTGACCGAACCGCGCGCCTCGGCGCTTTCCGGCCCGGTCAAGCCCGTGGTGGTCGAGGCAGTCTCGGGCGAGGGCACGAAGCTCGTGGCGGAGGATGGCACCGTCGTGCCCCGCATCGCGGTGACGATCGCGCCGATCTCCACGTTCCAGTCCGCGGGCATCTCGGCCCAGCTGCGCTGGCGGCGCGCCGGCACCGAGAATCCCTGGGCGTACGGTGTCGCGACGCCGGTGCAGGACTACACGTTTCATACCGGCGCGCTGCTGCTCGGCCGCGCCTACACGGTGGAGGTCCGCACGGTCGACGCGCAGGCGCGTTCGCGCGGCTGGGTCGCGGCGGGCGAGGTCCTCGCCTCGGCCGACCCGGTGCCGCCGCCGGTGGTGAACGGCTTCGATGTCGCGCCGCTTGTGATTGCGGACAGCGCAGGCGCCGATCGGCGGCCGGCGCTGCGGCTTACCTGGACGCCGCCGCCCTCGCGCATCCGGCAGATGACGTGGGCCGTGCGGGTGCAGGCGACGGGGCAGGTGGTGCAGCAGGGCGGCCGCGCCGAGGCGCAGGAAGGCGCCACGATCGTCTCGGGCAACATTGTGCCGGGCGAGACCTACGAGGTGCGGATGAGCCACCTCAACGGCGCCGCGGTGGACCCCGTCTGGACGGCCTGGCTCGCGGTCGTGGCGCCGGACGTGCGGTTTTCGGCGGCGGACCTGGTCGACGAGCTGGGCGCGAAGATCGATGCGGCCTTCGAGCGGCACGATGCGGAGCTGGAGGAGGCGGCCGGGACCGTCGCGGAGCTGCGCGACGCGGCGATTGCGGCCTACGGGGATTACCGGCT
>NZ_JAME01000050.1 GCF_000521865.1 Roseivivax isoporae LMG 25204 | reverse complement strand
TCGGACTTGCCACGCTTGAGATAGTCGACTGTCATTGCGGCTCCGTTTCCCTGAAGGTGGGGGACGGCGGCTCAGGCGCCGTCGAGGCTCCTGCGCCAGTGCGCGACCGGGGCACCCGCGAGGAGCGCGGTGTGGTCGGAGCCCACGACGAGGAACCGGGCGCCGGCCGCGCGGTGCGCGGCGAGGTCCTCGTGCGGGGCGCAGTAGAGGCCGGTCGTCACGTCCGGCAGCGCGAGGATCCGGGCGGTCTCGCGGGCCACGTCGGGGTCGAAGAAATCGTCCCGTCCCGATCCCACCGCGAGGTCCGCGCGCCCGACGAACAGCGCGTCGACACCCTCGACCGCGGCGATCTCCGCGGCATTGCGCGCGCCCTCGGGATCCTCGATCTGGCAGACGAGCGCCACGGCGTCGCGGTTCGCGGCGAGATGATCGCGCAGCGGGCGCCGGCCATAGCCGGCCGCACGGGTCGTGCCGGCGAAGCCGCGCCCGCCCGCACCGTAGGTCATGCGGGCGACGAGGTCGCGCGCCTGGTCCGCGTCGGTCACGTGCGGCACGAGGATCCCCGCGGCGCCCGCATCCATCACCTGCAGGATCGTGGCGGCGCGGTCGTCGGGAACCCGCACGACCATCTCGAGGCCGAGCCCGCGTCCGGCGAGGATGGCGAGGTCGATCTCGGCCCGCCCGAACGGCGCGTGTTCGGCATCGATCACCACGGTGTCGAACCCCGCCGCCGCGAGCAGCTCGAGCACGATCGGATGCGGCGTCTTGTAGAACGTCCCGATCACCGTCTCGCCCCCGAGGAGCCTGTCCCTGAACGTCATTCCGCGGTCCTTTCCCTGAATCTGCCCAGCGGGCCGGCGCGGTCCTCCGGCCCCGTTCGGGCCCGGTCACCTAAGCGGCAGTGGTCGCCGCGTGCAACAATTTCGGGGCTGCGTGAAATTCTTTCACTCAATGCGTGGCGCGCAGCTTCATCTCGGCGGGCAGGATGCGGATGTCGCCGTCGCGGCGGTCCGGGTCGAAGATCATCGCGACCGCCTGCTGCAGCATGCGCCGCACCGGCTGGCGCACGGTGGTGAGCCGGTAGCTCTCCCACCCGGCCATGGGAATGTCGTCGAAGCCCACGATGGCGATGTCGTCCGGCACAGAGATCCCCTTGCGCCGCGCGACGTCGAGCGCGGCGAGCGCCATGACGTCGTTGCAGCAGAAGACCGCGTCGATCCGCGGCGTCGCCCCGAAGAGCGCCTCGGCCGCCGCGAGCGCGGTCTCGTAGCGGAAGCCGCCCAGCGCGGTGGCGGCGACCGCCTGCCCTGCCCCGTCGAGCGCGTCGGAAAAGCCCCGCGCCCGTTCGAGATGGGTCGAGGTGTCGGGAATGCCGCCGAGAAAGCCGATCCGCTGGCGGCCCCCGCCGAGCAGGAGCCGTGCCACGTCCTGTGCGCCGGCATAATTGTCGCAGCAGACGGCGTTCGAGTTCCGGTCGGCCTGGACGCGGTTGTAGTGCACGACCGGCATCCGCGCCGCCTGGCAGGCGCGCCCGAGGCGCGAGGACATCACCGCCGAGGCGACGATCGCGCCGTCCACGCGGTAGTCGAGCACCTGCTCGAGCACGTCGTCGACCCTCTTTCCCTCGGGGATCGAGTGGAAGATCATGCGGATCCCCCGCTCGAAGAGGATCTGCGACAGGACCTCGACAGTGGAGGGGTAGAACGGGTTCAGCATGTCGCCCACGACGAGCGCCACGGTCGGATGCCCGAACCCGTCCGAGAACCGCGCGGCGGGCCCGCTATAGCCGAGCTCCTTCGCGACGGCGAGGATCTCGGCCCGCTTTCCCGGGTCGATCGAGCCGCCGGGCCGGAACGCGCGCGACACCGCCGACACGGAATAGCCGGTGCGCTCCGCGATCACCCTGGCGGTGACGCGGCTCACGCGACCGGACCCCGCGCCTCCGGCGGGGGGCCCGCGTGCCGGGACCGTGGCGCCATGGGCGCTACCCGCGCCGGTCGACCACCGCCCGCACGGCGACGAGCACGATCAGCGCGCCCACCGCGGCGACCGCGAGCAGCAGCAGCAGGCCGCCCGCCGCCAGCACGCTGAGGCCGAGCGCCGCCAGCAGGAACGGCGTCACGAGCGCCGCGAGCACCCCGGCGACCAGGTAGAGCGGCATGTTCCGCCCCGCGACCCGCCCTGCAATGTAGCCGGAGGCGAGACCGACGGCGATCAGGAGCACCAGTGCCACGATCCCGACCGCTTCCACGAAACCTTCCATCTTGTCGTTCCTTGTCTTGTCCGAGACCACGTGCTGCCGCACTTGTCGCAGGTGCTCCGGCCGCCGTCCAGAACCTCGTGGCGCCCCGCCCGGGCGGGCGGGGCCGCGGGCCTCACCAGATGGCGTCCTGGCTGCCGCCCAGCTTGGAATTGCCGAGCGGGCGGAATTCCTCGACGAAGGCGGCGATCTCGGGTGCCTCGAAGAGCGACAGGTAGGCATCGGCCCAGGCAAGCTCGAACGCGGCCAGCTCGTCGTCGCCCGAGAAGTAGGTCTGCGCCTCGCCCGCCTTCTCGGTCACGAGGTCGGGATTTTCGAAAGCGCGCGGGATGAAGCCGACGACGCGGTGGATGCCGCCGTCGCAGGTCTCGAAAAGGTCGTAGCCGTCATCGTCGAGCAGCGCCGCGCTGACGACGAGCGGCGCCACCGCGTGCAGCTGGTAGTGCAGCGCGCGCGGGCCGCGGTCCATCTCGAGCGGCAGCGCGCCGTCCTCGTCGGCCTGGCAGGCGATCACGGCGGTTGTGTGGGCCGCCCAGGACTTGAGGTAGTCGTTGCCCGTGGCCTCGCCCGCCGAGGCCGCCGCAAGGCCCGCCCACGCGCGCAGATTGTTGCGGCTCGATCCCGGCGGTGCGTCGCGGTCGAAATAGTCGGCCGCCGCGCGGGCCCGCGCATCGAGCCAGCCCTCGATCGTCTCGGCCGCGTCCGGATCGACCTCCGCGGTCTGCCGGACCTGCAGGTAGGCCATGGCGATCCCCGCGATCCGCGCGGGGCTCGAGATCTGGGCGTTCATGGTCTCGAGCTCGCTCAGCGCGTCGGCATCGGCCCAGGCCAGGACCGCGTCGACCACGCAGGCGGCGGCGTCCCGGTCGCCGCGGGCGGCCGCGTTGGCCTTGGAGGCGAGGTCCTGGATGAAGTCGTCGATCGGGCCCAGCGCCTCGTTGACGGCGGCATTCGAGTCCGCGTCGAGATCCGAGCGGTCCTCGCTCTCGTCGGTGTAGCGGCTGCCATAGGACAGCGACACGACGGGTTCGGGCACGTCGATGCAGCCTTGCGCCGCATCGTCCTGCGCGGAGGCAAGCGACGGTGTCCCGGCCAGCATGGCGAGGGCGAGCGGGAGGGAGGGAAAGAGTTTCATTGTATCGGCTCCTTTGCGGTTTCGAGCATCCGGGTGGTTCTGATGGCGTCCTGGTTGCCGGCCTCCGCGGCACGCAGAAGCCAGGTATCCGCCATCTCGAGCGATCGTTCGACGCCAAGGCCGTAGGTGTAGGCCTCGGACAGGCGCAGCATGGCGGCGTCATTGCCCTGGCGCGCCGAGGCCGCCAGCAGCTCGGCATAGCGCCGCAGGTCGT
Organism: Roseivivax isoporae LMG 25204; assembly: GCF_000521865.1. Classification (GTDB taxonomy): domain Bacteria; phylum Pseudomonadota; class Alphaproteobacteria; order Rhodobacterales; family Rhodobacteraceae; genus Roseivivax; species Roseivivax isoporae. Next base: position 19,267 of record NZ_JAME01000050.1, on the reverse strand, counting down.
CCGCGGTCTCGGCGTCCTCCTGCACCATCCGCGCGAGGTCGAGCTGCGCCGTGGCGTTGCCCTGGTCGGCCGAGGCCTGCAGGAGCGCGCGCCGGTCGATGCGCTTTTCGACCTCCGCCTGCACCGCCTCGGGGGCGAAACCCACCATGGTCAGCACCGACGGGATGTTCTGCGGCGGCGAGGACGAGATCATCCGCGCGTACAGGTCAACGGTCTCGGCCTCCGCGAGTTCGATCCGCCCCTCCTTTCCGAGGTTCAGGAGCCGCCGCATGGCAAGCGCGTAGCCCCGTTCGACACCCTCGCGGTAGAGCGTGGCGGCCCGGTCGACCGCCGCGTCCGAGGAGTCGAGGTCGCGCAGGGTATCGGCCGTCGCCACGTATTCCCAGCCGGTTCGGGCCGAGGCCACGGCGACGTCGATCCAGTGCGGCACGGCCTCCGTGCGGCCGAGCGCATCCATCGCGCGGGCCAGCGCCAGCGCGTTGCCGCTGTAGCACGGCATGACCGCACGGATGCGCCCGAGATAGTCGTCGACGGCCCCGGGGTCGCCGAGCCGGGTCAGCGCGAAGGCGAGCGCGGCGAAATCGCCGTTGCGGTCGATGGCGTCGCGGTAGGTCCGCCATGCCGCGTCGGCGTCGACGTCCTCGTCGAGCGCGACGATCATGCGGATCGCGCTCCCCTGCCCGTTCTCGGCGAGCGGCCGGACCAGCGACAGGATCTCGGCGCGCTCCTCTTCCGAAGCGATGCCGTCGTCCTCGAGCAGCCGGGCAAGCCCCATGCGCGCGCCGGTCTCGCCGGCCGCGACGCCCGCGCGCAGGAGCCGTTCGGCCCCGTCGCGGTCGCCGAGGGTGAGCGCGGTGTCGCCGCGGGCCTCGTGCGTCTGCCCGCCCTCGCGGCCGACCACGTCGACCAGGGGCGCCAGCGCGTCGTCGCCGCCGCGGATCTGCAGGAGGTTCGCAAGCGATGCGGCCCGCCCGTTGAGCGCCTGTGTCTGCAGCTGCGCAACCACGAACGGGTCCGGGTCCGCCGCCTGCGCGCGCACCTCTGCCGCCGTCAGGTCGACGGTCTTGTCGCCCGAGAACTCCTCCATCTCGACCCAGTACTCGTGCTTGGCCGGGTGCGGCGCCGTCGCCGCGCGGCAGCGATAGATCGCCTGCAGGTCCTGCATCGGGTCGGCGCGGCCGTTGGCCGAGACAACGCGGCGCAGGCGCGAGGTGACGTCCGCCACCTCCTGCTCGGTGTCGGCATAGCGCATCTCGATCTGCGCGAGCCGGCTGCGCGCGGGCACCTGGTAGGGGTCGAGCGACAGCGCCTTGTGGAACAGTTCCTCCGCGCGCGCCTCGCCGGCCCAGCGGCCCTCGTGCACGAGCAGCATGTTGCCGAGCCGGGAATAGACCCAGGCCGGCGGCTCCTCGAGCCCGGTCATGCGCTCGAGGAGCGCGATGATCTCGCCCGTGTCCTCGCGCGAGCCGCTCGAGCGCGCCCGCTTGAGGTTCACGAGGCGCGTGAGGCCCGTCTCGTCGCCGAGATCGGCCGCCCTGCGATAGATCTCCTCGGCCCGGTCGACGTCCTTCGGCACAAGTCCGCCGGTGGCGTACATGCGCCCGAGTTCCAGCATCGCATAGGTCAGGCCGGCGTCGGCCGCCTGTTCGAGCAGCGACACCATCACCTCGGGGTCCCGCGCGATCCGGTTCGCGGCCACGTGCATCTGCGCGGCCTGCCACGCGCCGTTGCTGCCGCCGAGGCGGGCCGACAGGCGATACCATTCCTCGGCGAGCGCGGGATCGGCCGCCACCACGTCGCCGGTCTGGTAATGGTCGGCGATCTGGTTGATGCGATCGCAGACGCGCGCGTCGACGCTGCCCAGCATGCCGCCGAAGGCCAGCGGCACCGCGACCTCGGGATCGATGCCCAACGCCTCGACGGTCTCGCCGGGCTCGGTCTGCGCGACGAGTTGCAGGATCGCGTCCGGGTGTCCGGCAAAGGCCGCGTCGCGCAGGAAGTCCTCGGCGCGGGCGGGGTCGGCCTCGGTGCCGATGCCGTCGCGCAGGAGCTCTGCCGCCATAAGCTTGGACTTGGTCGATCCCGTCGGCGCGACCTCGAGGAGCCGCGCGACCAGCCCTTCCTCGCGCAGCGTGCCGAGGTTGTCCTCGGCGATCAGCAGGTCGATGCGGTCGAGCATCCGGTCGATGTCGTCGTAGCTGTCGACCTCGCGGAGCAGCAGGTCGTTCACGGCGCGGATCGTGTCCGCCCAGCGCGTAACGTCCATCTGCGCGAGCAGGCGCAGGTCGCGCCGGACAAGAGGGATCGGCCGGTCCGGGAGCGCGGTGCCCTCCCAGCCGTTCCAGCGCTCGGCGAGCACGTGCTTGGGCGCGCGCGCCACGCAGACGTCGCGGGCCTCGATCTCGGGCGGCGCGAAGCGCACCGCGATCGGCTCCGCCTCCGCGCGCGGCGCGCAGAGGGTGAAGGCCGCGGCGGCGAGGGCGACGGCGCCGCCTGCTCGGGTCGGGTGCATGGGGAACCTCCTCGGGCGTGTGCGGGTCTGGCGGCGGATCATTCCGCGTAAGTGCTGGTCATGGCGTCCGCGGACACCTCGCCGGCGCCGCCGCTCACGACCACCGTCGTGCCGGTGCCGCGGCGCAGGTCGACGGGGGCGAGCGCGGCAAGCGTCTCCTGCCCGTCGCGGACCTCGAAGGTGAGTGTCAGCGGCGCCTTGAGGCCCACGCCGTCATGGCCGCCCGACGCGACGTCCTGCAGCGCCACGGTGTCCGCCTCGACCGCGTAGAGGTCGACGCCCGCGCGGTCGGTCAGGTTGTAGAGGAGAAGGTCCGCCTGGGCCGGGCTGTCCCGCACCGCGTCCTCGACCAGCGTGCCGCCGGCGAAGGTGTAGTGCATGTTCGCGCCGACCTCGACCTCTCGGCCGTCCTCGACGCCATCGATGACGAGCGTTCCGGGCGAGACCTCGACATAGGGCGAGACGCCCGCATCGGTCAGGTCGACGTCCTGCCCGTCAATGGTCGCTGACAGTGTGTCGGGCGCGATCACCCGGACGAAGGACGCATCGGGCGCGCCCGGATCGGGATAGAGCCCGCCGTCCTGCGCCAGCGCGGCCGGTGCAGCGGCGCCTGCGACGGAGAGGAACGCGAGGGTGGCGGAGGTGAAACGTGCGATCATGATTGGATGTCCTTGGTGGTGCAGAGTTCGAGCCGCGCGCCGTCCCGCGCCGGCTGGTCGAGGTCCACGCGGACCCGGGCGAGCGTCTCGCTCCAGAGCGGCGCGGCATATTGGTAGAACCACCGCGTCGCGTCGTAGCGCGCCGGGCGGCTGATGGTGGCCGACACCTCGATCCCGTCGGCATCGACGAAGGTGAATTCGGCCTGGCGCCCCGTGGGCGCGCCGGTGTCGACGCGCACGAAGCCGTCGCGCGGCAGCGTGTCGGCGCCGATATCCGCCACGAGCCGGGAGGGCCCGGGCATGCTCGTCTCGAGCGGCCGGCAGGAACTGGCGGCAGCGGCGGCGAGCTCGCGCAGGGGCGTCTCGCCGAACTCGCCGAGATTGTTGTAGATCGGGTTCTCCCAGATCACGAAGGCCGGCGGGTTGTCGTGGTAGTCCTCGGACAGGAGGTAGGAGGTGATCCCGCCGAACTGGTTGCCACCGGTGATCGCGTAGTCCGCGACCGCCGCGCCCGCCGCGTCGGCGAGGAAGCCCTCGAAGTGGAAATCGGTCTCGGCCGACATGGAGGTGCCGGTCAGCGCGATGGGCGGGCCCGCGGCCTCGGCGGCGAAGATGCCGCCGCTCGCGTCGCCGGCACTTTCCGCCGTGGTCTCGAAATACGGCATCTCGACGCGCGGGATCGACTGCGCGCAATGGGCCTGGATGCGCTTGCGCATCTCGGAATAGCGCTGGTGCATCTCGCCCGTCTCGGTGGTGTAGGCCGTCTTCTCGATGTCGCCGTAGGCGGGCGCGGCGCGGATGATCTCGGCCACCGCCCCGGCCACGGCGCGGGCGCCGTCGGGGGACCAGTGGAAATCGGTGGCGAGGAAGGGATCGCCCTCGGCCGCGCGCATGGCGCCCATGCTGTCCACCGTGGTCACGCCATGCGCCTCGAGCGTGGCGAGGAAGTCGCGGTAGACCGTCTCGGCGATGCCGATGTCGAAGCCGTAGCCTGCCGCGGCCGCGGGCAGCGTGGCCGGCATGGCGAGGCTCTTCGTCGGCACCGGCACGTAGATCAGGGTCGTTCCGCGCGCCGCGAGCGCGTCCGAAATGGCGCCCATCATGCTGGCGGTCTGGGGCGACAGCGCGTGGTTGTTCCGCATGTCGAGGTTCAGACGGTAGAAGACGCCGTCGCGGCCCTCGAGCGCGGCCATGGGATCGGCCGACTGCAGGCCCTGGCAGCCGAAGCCAGAGCCCGCGCCGCTGTCCGCTTGCGCCGCGGCGCCGCCGGCGGCCGCGATGCAGGCGGCGATGGAAAGAAGAAGTGTCCTGTAGGTCATTGGGTCGCCTCTGCAGTCTGGTCCGGCCCGATCGTCCCGGCGCGGACCTGGTCGCGGAGGGCCGCGGCCGCCGCGCGGGTGCCGAGCTCCTCCGAGGTCATGGCAATCTCGAGCAGCGCCACGAGGCGGTCCTGCCCGATGTCGTAGTCGCGGTCCGACAGCGCCTCCTTGGCAAGCCGCATGGCCGCGTCGGTGTCGCCGGCCTCGGCCATCTCGGTCAGGAGGGTCGCCACCCGGTCGGGGCGGCGCCCGAAGGGGTGCCCGCTCTCGTAGAAGTCGAGCAGCGCCGCCTCGGCGCGTTCGCTGCCGCGCACGGCCAGCGACCGCAGCGCGTTCTCGAGGTGATCGAGCCGGCGGTCCGAGAACTCGAGGTCGCGCCGGCCGAGAAGGTCGACCAGCTTCCACACGGCGTAGTCGCGCCCCGCATAGGCGGCGGTCGCGTAGTAGAACGCCGCCGGACCCACGAGGTCGGGATCGTCCATGTGCAGGAGCCGCTCGGCATATTCGAACGCCGCGAGCCCGTCGCCCGCATCGGCGAGTCGCCGCATGTCCTGGAACGAGATCCACTGGTCGTTCAGCATCCGGCGGCGCAAGAGGCGCAGCTCGGCGGTGGGCAGGTCGGTGGTGTGGCGCACCCGGTCGTCGAGCACGCGCACGAGCGGCGGGGACAGAAGCGCGGCCGCGTCGTGCGACGGCAGCGGCCCCAACGGCGCGGCCTGCGCACCGCCGGCCAGGAGGGCCGCCGCGGCGGCCCAGAAACGGATGTCAGCCATGGAGGATCTCCGTGTCGTCACCCTCGGCCTCGGCGGGCACCCCGAGATAGCGCACCGGGTATTCCCAGATCACCACGTCGGGGGCCTCGCGCCCGAGGGCGGGGTCGGTCAGCAGGTCGCGCATGGGTGCCACGGGTCCGCGGCCCTCCTGCGCGAGGTTCAGGATGTCGCGGCCGAGCGCGATCTTGAGAGCCGGCACGAAGCTCCAGTTCTCGTTGGCGCTGTAGCTGGTGCCGACGAGGGCCGCGCCGATGGCGTCGGAGCCTTCGGCGAAGATGCCGCCGCGGGCCGCGTCCGGGTCCTCGGCCACGTAGGGCGTCACCCGTTCGGGCGCGATGCCCACGAGCGGCGCGACCGCGTCCGAGGTCACGAAGGACACGAGGTCGCCCACGAATTCCTCCGGCCGCGCCGGTGTCTTCTCGAACGCCGTGTCACCCCGCGGCACGTGGCCGGATGCGGCCACGGCCGCCGCCACGCGCCGCGCGCCTTCGGGGGTCCAGTGGGTGTCGCTGGTCAGGAAGACCGGCGCCTCGCCGCGTGCCTCGACAAGCGCGGGACGCGTGTCGACGGACGCGATGCCGCGCGCCGCGAGACCGGCCCGGAAGGCCGCGTACTGCGCTTCCATCGCCGCCCCGGCCTGCGGCAGGCCCGCGTCGCGGTAGACGTCGACCTTGGCCGGGACCGGCACCACGACGAGGTCCGTGCCATGCGCCGCGAGTCGGTCGCGCGCCTCTTCGGCCTGCGCCAGCGCCCGGTCGAACTGGCCCGCATCCGCCGGAATCATCTCCTCGTCGGTGAAAAGCCAGTCGTCGGCGCCCACGGTGACACCGTCGCGGCCCTCGCCCACCAGAAGGTAGCGGCCGGCCCCGATCAGGCTCACCGCCGTGCCGCGATGGGGCAGCGCCGCGGCATAGAGCCCGTTGAGGCTGTCGGCGCGGGCACCGGTGACGATGTCGCCCTCGGGCGCACCGCCGAGGCCGTCGTCGCCGAGGAAGATCTCGACGTTGACGAAGGCGGCGTAGCCCAGGAACAGCGCCGGCAGGGCGTGCCGGATCGCGAAAAGAAGCGTCTGCATCGCGCTCTCCTCAGAACTGGAAATATAGGAAGGGCGAAAAGCTCTGCTCGGCGAGCTTGAGCACGGTGAGCGCGGCGAGCGTGGTGACCAGCGCCGAGGGCACGACCGCGCTCGCGACCGTCAGCGTGCCGTCGGCGCGCGGCGCGAAGGCCCCGCCCGAGAGCCGGCGCAGGCGCGGCTCGAGCGCCGCCACCAGCGCCGCGATCGCCACGAAGGCGAGGCCCTCGCCGGTCAGGTCGAACGCGGCGGCCGCGTCCATCCGCACGCCGTTGAGACCCAGCATCCCGGCATAGACGTCGAGCGCGTCGGGCACGCTGGCCGCGCGGAAGGTCACCCAGCCCACGAGCACGACAAGGAGCGTGCGGCCGAGCGCGAGCGGCGTGCGCGACCGGGCGAGGCCCGTCGCGCGCTCGAGCGCGAGCCACCCACCATGCCAGACGCCCCAGAGCACGTAGGTCCAGGCGGCGCCGTGCCAGAGCCCGCCCAGCACCATCACCGTCATCAGGTTGACGTAGGTCCGGGCATTGCCGACGCGGTTCCCGCCGAGCGGGATGTAGAGGTAGTCGCGCAGCCAGACCGAGAGCGAGATGTGCCAGCGCCGCCAGAACTCGGTGATCGATCGCGAGATGTAGGGCGCATCGAAATTCTCGATGAACCGGAAGCCCAGCATGCGGCCGAGCCCGATCGCCATGTCGGAATAGCCGGAAAAGTCGAAGTAGAGCTGCAGCATGTACGCCGCCGCCCCGAGCCAGGCGAGCGTCAGCGAGGGGTTCCCGCCCGAGAAGGCGAGGTCCGCCACCGGCGCCACCGCATCGGCCAGGAGCACCTTCTTGGCGAGGCCGATGAAGAAGCGGCTCATGCCGTCCGAGAACAGCTCGACCGAGTGGGTGCGGTGGCGGAACTGGCCGGCGAGGTCCTTGTAGCGCAGGATCGGCCCCGCGATGAGCTGCGGGAAGAGCGCGATGAATGCCATGAAGTCGATGAGCCGCACGTCGTCCGGCGCGTCCCCGCGATGGGTGTCGACAAGGTAGCTGACCGACTGGAACACGTAGAACGACACGCCGATGGGCAGGAGGATCTGCCAGTGCACGCCGATCTGGTCCGGCGTCGTGCCGAAGAGCGCGGTCAGGCTGTCGAGGAAGAAAACGGCGTACTTGAAGACGCCGAGCACGCCGAGGCAGCCCGCGACACCGATGCCGGTCCAGAGCCTGCGCGCCCGGTCCGTCCCCGCATGCCGGATGCGCCGGCCGACAAGGTAGGTGAACACGGTCGTGCCGACGAGAAGCAGCAGGAAATCCACCCGCCACCACGCGTAGAACACGTAGGATCCCGCAAGCAGCGTCAGCGATTTCCAGCGCCAGGGCGTCAGGTAGTAGAGCGCGAGGAAGGCGGGCAGGAAGAGGAACAGGAAGGTTTCGGAGGAAAAGACCATCAGGCGGGCTCTCCTTGCGAACAGGCGTCGAAGGCGTTCTGGGCGGCGTCGCGGCGCAGGGCGCGCGCCGGGGACGCCGACACGCCGCTGACCTCGATGTCGGCGCGGCCGCTGCCCCGCGCGGCGCGCAGGTAGACCGGCGTCAGCTGGTCGAGATCGCCCGACAACAGCCGCGGCAGCTGCGCGCTGAGATCGTTGCGGGCGAGCCGCAGCTCGGCGAGACCGGTGCCGCGGATGCCCGAGCGGTTGTCCTGCAGCGTGTTGTGAACGAGCAGCGCCGCGGCGTCCGCCTGCTGGTCGGCGATGGCGATCCCCGCGCCCGCATTGCCAGCGATGACGTTGCCCTCGAGGATCAGCGCGCCCGCACCGTCGGCGCGGATGCCGCCGCCATCGTTGGCGCTGACCACGTTGTAGGACAGCCGCGTGCAGCGCGCGCCCTCGGCCACCGTGATGGCGGTGCCGGCGAAGCCCCTGGCGAAGTTCTCGACCAGCGTCACGTCGCGGGCGCCGTCGTCGACACGCACGGCCTTGCCCGCGCCGCCGCGGAACGAATTGCTGGCGACCTCGAGGCCGCTCATGTTCGACACGCGCAGCGCGTGGCCTCCGCCGGTGCCGGCGAAGGTGTTGTCCCGCACGACGCCGCCCGCGCCGTCCGAGAGCTGCAGCGCGGTGCCGCGCGCGCCCTCGAAGCGGTTGCCGAGGACGCGCGGCGCGTCGATGCCTGCGAACACGACCCCGCGCACGTCGCGGAAGGTGTTGCCGGTCATCGGTGCGGCGTCGCCCCCGCGAAGGAGGCCGCGGCCGCTGAGCGAGACGCCCGCGCTGTAGGTTTCGGTCCCGAAGCCCAGGCCCGACAGGGTGCTGTCGCGGAGGGCGAGGCTGCCCTGTCCGACCCCGGCGAGGAACGGCCGCACCGCGTCCCGGTCCGGACGGCCGCCCGCGACCCGCACCTCGGCCCCCGCAATGCGGGTGCGGCCGAAGGACAGGAGGAACGCCGGCGCCGCGCGGTCGAGGACCAGGTTCGTGCCGGCCCCGACCGACAGCTCGGCCCCCTGGAGGACGACGATCGGCAGGGTCGCGGTCACCCTGTCGCCCGAGCGCGCGAGCGCCCCCGGGCTTCCGGTATCCTCCACGAGGGCCGCGAGTTCCTTCAGCGTCACGGCCCCCGACTGCAGGTAGATCGCGCGCGCGGGAGCGTCCCCGGCCTCCGGGGCGAGCGCGGTCCCCGCGTCGTCCCCGGTCGCGGTCACGAGCTGCATGAGCGCGAGACGCACGTTCGAGATGGACACCGACGGCCCGTCCTGCGCCGCAGCCGGGGTGGCCGCGCCGAGGGAGAACGCCAGCGCGAACGCCGTCAGGATGCGGACGAGATCACGCAAAGGCCCGGTCCCTCGTCGCATGCGCCGCCTTCTCGGCGGGCGTGAGCCGCACGGTCACGAACCGCAGCGGCACGCGGCCGGAATTGCGCACGCTGACGCGCTGGCCGGCGGCGATGGTGACATGCGCGCCGCTCTCGCGGGGGGTATCGCGGTTGCAGGTCGGGCCGTCGATCTGCGCGCAGCCCTCCGCGACGGCCAGCATCGTGGCGCCGGGACCCGGGGCCTCGACGACGATCTGCTCGCTGTCCTCCAGCACGTGCTCGCTCACGCGGTCGGAGGCGGGCGCGGGATCTGGCGCGGTCTCCCGGGCGACATCGGCGGCCACGTGCGAGACGACCTCGACCCGGCCGTCTGCCTTGAGCACGGAGACCGCCTCCTTCACCTTCTGCGCGTTCTTGTGGTTCGTCACCAGCAGCGCGTCGGCGGTGTCGACGATGATGACGTCCTCGAGGCCGATGACCGTCACCAGCTTGTCGTTGGCGCGGATCAGCGAATTGCTGGTCTCGATGCACATGACCTCGCCGGACGACACGTTGCCGTCGGCGCTCTTGTCGCCGAGGCTGTGCACGGCGGTCCAGGCGCCCACGTCGCTCCAGTCCACGTCGGTCGGCGCGACCGAGACGAGGTCCGAGCGTTCGAAGATCAGCCGCTCGGTCGGCTCCTCCTCGGCGGCGCCGAAGCTCTCAGCGTCGAGCACGATGCCGGTCCGCGAGGGGGTCGCACCGTCGACCGCGGCGCGCACCGCGGCGAGCGTCTCGGGCTGGTGCACCGCGAACTCCCCGATCAGCACGTCGGCCCGCATCAGGCTGATGCCCGATGCCCAGAAGGTCCTGCCTTCCGCGATCAGGCTCTCGGCGAGCTCGAGCGACGGCTTCTCGATGAAGCTCTCGACATCGTGCAGGCCGCCGTGCCCGTCGATCGGCGCACCGGCCGAGATGTAGCCGAAGCCGGTCTCGGCATGGCGCGGCACGATCCCGAAGAGGACGATGCGGCCTTCCGAGGCGCCGCGCGCCATCTCGGTCACGGTGATGTTGAGATCGCCCGTGATCGCGTGGTCGGAGGGAAGCACGAGCATCAGGGCTTGCGGGTCCGTCTCGGCGAGGCGCAGCGCGGCGGCGAGGACGGCGGGGCCGGTATTGCGGCCCACCGGTTCGCCGATGAACTGGCCGGTCACGCCCACGGCGGACAGCTGCTTCTCGAGGAGATCCTCCTCGGAGGCGCTCGCCACCAGCAGAGGGTCGGCGAAAACGCCGCCGTGGTGGCGCAGGACGGTCGCCTGCAGGAAGCTCGGCCCGCCATTGCCGTCGAAGGACTGGAACTGCTTGGGCTGGCGGATCCGGGACATCGGCCAGAGCCGGGTCCCCATACCGCCGGAAAGCACAACTGGAACGATTTTGGTCACTGGTCTTCTCCGGACTGAATGTCGTTGCTGGAAAGGTCTGCACCGGACGCCCGGCCCCAGAGGGCGGTCACCCGGTCCCGGGCATCTGCGATGGCGGGCGCGGCGGCATCGAAGAGGCGCTCGCCCTGCGCCGCGATGGCGCGTCCGGCCTCGAGGACCGGCGCGATCGGCGCGAAGGCGTCGCGGGTGACGCTCAGCGCGGCCACCTGCCCCTCTGTGCCGGGGGCAAGGTCGATGGCGGGCACGAGCGTCGCCTCGACCGCATCCCCCGCCGATCCGGTCCCCGGCACACGGAACGTGTCGTCGAGGCGCGCCTCGAAATCCTGTCCGCCGGGCAGCGCCACGTCGACGGTGCCGGTGCGCTGGATCTCGAAGAGCAGGCCCTGCGGCAGCCGCGCCTCGATCACCAGCGGCGCGTCGCCCTCGGACAGCGCGACCACCGGCTCGCCCGCGAGAACGGTGCTGCCCTCGGCGACGGACACGGGCGTCGCCGTGCAGTCGCACGGCATCGCGACCGACAGCGTCTCGCCCCCGGTCGTGTCCACGGCATAGAGCACCTCGCCCTGCCCGGCCCCGGTGTCGAGGAACGACAGCTGGCCGTCGGCGGTGGCGCGCATGGTCTGGCCCTGCGGCACGACCCGGCCCGGCGTCGCGATGTCGGTGGTGAAGAGCCGCGCCTGCACCAGCGCCACGGCGAACAGCAGGAGCGCCACGGTCAGGGCCAGGACCCCGACGCTCGCGATACCGGTCCTGAGGCGCTGCAGGACGCCGCGGCGCGGTGCCGCGGGCTTGCCGCCCCGGCCCTGCGCCAGCGACCCGCTGCGGATCAGCGCGCCGGCCGAGGTCAGGTCGCCAGAAATGTAGTCGTTCAGGACCTTGCGCAGCTGCGCGTGGTGCTCGCCCGTCGGGTTGGTGAAGTAGAGCGCCGCCGTGGTGCTGTCCTCGACCGACACCCGCGCGTCGGGCGTCAGCACGAGCTGGAAGCCCGGGAACTCGAACACGAGGCGCACGACGTGCTCGGTGCCGTGCAGCGAGCGGTCGACGAGGCCCGAAAGCCGCGCCTCGACCAGGGACAGGCCCTCGCCCGCATAGCGCCGGCCGTCGATGACCGCGTTGAACGGGATGTCGAGCAGCGGGTACTCGTTGCCGGAATGGTGCGGCGCGGGGGCCGCGCCGGCGGGCGGTGCCGCGGTTCCGGTTGGGGAAGTCTGGCTCATGGCATTGTTCCTGCTGAAGATCTCACACCAGCCCCGTCATCAGGAGGACCCCGAGGGTCAGCCATCCGACGGCGAGGGTGTGCATGAAGGTTGAGGATGCGGCGCGCAGGCGCTGGCCGAGCGGCCGGCGCACGGCGGCCGTCGCGGCCGATTGGCGGGTCCAGCGCTGCACGTCGAGCCGGAAGAGGGCGTAGCTCTTCACCGCCGCGCCGACGATCTGGCCGAAGTAGAGAAGCGGCGGGTAGACGATCGGGAACCCGCCCCCTCGGAAGAGCGACAGCGCGCCGCAGAATACGTAGCGGGTGAACATGACCCAGGCGATGTAGGCCGGGATCACCGCCGGCGCGGCGAGGAGCGCCGTCAGCGCGATCGCGATCGGGCCGAACAGCGTGGTCCAGATCGACACGCGCTGGTCGAGGATCGACCACCAGGTGAAGACCCCGATGCGGCGCGGTCCGAGCGCGAGCGCCCGCCCGTTGGTGCGCAGCATGTTCCCGAACCAGCGCTTCATCAGCGCGACCGCGCTCTCGACGAAGCCCGGCATGGGCTGGCTTTCCATCGAGACCGAGGCGACGTCCGGCAGGTAGGTCATCCGGTAGCCGCGGCTCAGGAGCCAGTACCAGGTCGACTTGTCGTCGCCGGTCAGGAAGTCGATGCGGCCGAGCCGCCAGTGGTCGATGTGGTCGTGCTGGACCTGCGCCACGAAGGACGGATCGGTCGCGAGATCGGCGCGGAACACCGACATGCGCCCGGTCAGGGTCAGCACGCGCCCGCCAAACGCCATCGACGACATCATCATCTGGCGCTGCATGAAACGCAGGTCGAACCAGTGCGCGAAGAGCGGCGCATCGGGGATCTCGACCGTCTCGTCGGTGGTAAGCGCTCCCACCCGCGGGTCGGTGAAGAACGGCGCGGTGCGCTCGACGATGTCCTCGGGCACGCAGCTGTCGCCGTCGACGAAGATCATCACGTCACGCGCGCTCGGCGCCTCGCGCTGCATCAGCCGCAACGAGCGGGCGATGGCGTCGCGCTTGCCGCTGCCGGGAATCTGGTCGACCACCAGCTTGACCCCGTCGAGGCCCGTCCGCCGCGCCTCGAACAGGTCGCGGATCACCCGCGCGTCGGCGCCGTCGACCACGGAGGCGACAATCGTCGCCCCGCCGCGCGACCGCGCCGCCGCCGCGAAGATCGAGGCGTAGACCCGCGCGGTGACCTCGGGCTCGATCTTGTAGGTGGTGACCATGAAATAGCCGTGCGCGGGCACCGGGCGCGCGGCATAGGCCGCCTCGGCCCGGCGGCGCTGGCGCGGATAGCGGCGACGCACATAGGCCATTCCGCGCGCGAAGTTGATCCCGGCCCAGCTGTAGCGCCAGAGCCCGATCACCCCGAGCGTCAGGATCGCCTCCTCGGCGCCCGCGAAGGTCCGGTCGTGGACCGCGAGGCCGAGGGCGACGAACGCCGCGACATATGCGAGGTGTCCGATCATCGCGGCTTACCAGCAGATGCCCTGGTAGCCCGCGGAAGAGACCATCGAGGGGTCGATGCGGTCGAGATCGACGATGCGGCGGTTGCCGGCGGATTCGCGGATGCGCGCCTCGACCTCGGGATACTTGTTGCCGACCACGATCACCTCGGAGCGTTCGATCAGCTTGTCGATGTCCGATTCCATCCGGTTCCCGAGATCCGGCACCACCGCGTTGCCGCGGCCGATGGCCGAGGGATCGTTCCGGAACGCGGTCGACACGTAGGGGTCGTAGATCTGCACGTCCTGCCCCTGCTCGATCAGCCGCGCCGCCAGTTCCGCCAGCGGGCTCTCGCGCAGGTCGTCCGTGCCGGACTTGAAGCTGACGCCCACGAGGCCGACCGCCTTGGTCGCCGCCGAGCGCACCATCGATTCCGCGCGCCCGATCTGGGCGTCGTTCGCCTCGAGGATCGCGTTCAGGAGCGGGGTCGGCACCTTTGCCCTTGCCCCCACGTGGCGCAGCGCGCGGACGTCCTTGGGCAGGCAGGAGCCGCCGAAGGCGAAGCCCGGCCGCAGGAAGGCCGGCGACATGGCGACCTTGTGGTCCGAGCAGAGGATCCGCATCACGGTCTGGCCGTCGAGGTCGTTCGCCTTGGCAATGTTGCCGATCTCGTTGGCGAAGCTGATCTTCATCGCGCGCCAGGAATTCGACGTGTACTTGACCATCTCGGCGGTGCGGATGTCCGTTCGGTTCATCTCGCACGGCAGGTCGTGGTTGATGTCGGACAGCAGCGTCTCTGTCCGGTCGTCGAGCACGCCGAACACGATCAGGCCCGGATCGTAATAGTCCTCGATCGCCGTGCTCTCGCGCAGGAATTCGGGGAAGTAGCCGACGCCGAAGCCGGTCCCGGCGCGCAGGCCCGAGGCGGCCTCCATCGTCGGGATGCAGACCTCCTCCATGGTGCCGGGCACGATGGTCGAGCGCATGACGACCGAGTGGAAGGCGTCCTTGTTGCCGATCGCGCGGCCGAGATCCTCGCAGACCGACACGACGTAGTTCAGGCCGACCGCGCCGTCGGGGGCGCTCGGCGTGCCGACGCACACGAACGAGACGTCGGTGCCGCGGACCGCTTCCTCGGCCGAGGTGGTCGCGCGGAGCTTGCCCGCTCCGACGACCTCGGCGACGAGCGCGTCGAGGTCCTTTTCGACGATCGGGGGGCGGCCCGCGTTCAGGGCGTCGACCTTGGCGCGGTCCACATCCACCGCGATGACCTCGTGCCCGTCCCGGGCGAGGCACGCGGCGGAGACGATACCGACGTAGCCGATGCCGAAGACGCTGATACGTGACATGCTTGTTCCTCTTCGTTTGTCCGATCGGCCTGTCGGCCGCGAACCTGATAACCTGATCCGCCGCACCGCAGCGGGATGGCGGCAGGACTAGACAGGTTGGCGAAGAGGTTTCAGTCCGGAATATTCCGCAATCGGGTGTAGGACGTTGGGGAGGACCGGGGGATTAATCCCGACGGCGTGTGGGGCAATTCCCCACAGGCGTTCCCGGGATTGGAGTTTCGCCCGACATCTTTCGCCCGGAAACCGGAAACGACAGGGTCGTTGACGGGCGGCTCGCGCGATATCCGGGAGCGGTGGCGAATGTTCCCGAAAATTTTTTCGACTTCCTCGAAAATTCTTCGGACACAACCCTCAGCGTGCAAACCCGGCTGCGTGACGGACGCTTATGTCCGCCTGACATAAGCCGATTTTCAGATGCAACAACTTAAGGTTGCGACCACCTGAGGCGATGACGTTACGGCCTCTGGATCGGCCCGGAGTTGTCCCCAGCCGGACGTGGAACAGATACGCCGCCCGTCAATTATTATGCCTGACAGCACGGCGCAATTTCGCCCAAATTGCAGAAGAACGATGGAGGGACATTCATGGCAACCGCGTGCAAGACATCAGGATCCGCGGGAATTCTCATCGTCGACGAATCCCTGATCCTCGTTCATGCGATCGCCGACGCGGTCTCGCGACAGCCGGACATGCAGGGCCTCGGCCGCAGTGCGCCGCACTGCATCCCGCGCGACATTCCGACCTCGCCGCCGCCCACCATCGCCGTGCTGAACCCGCTCCAGGGTGACCTAGCACCCTCCGACCTCGTGCAGCATTTCCGCGAGGACCGGGGCGTGCAGGACCTCGTGGCCTACCTGCCGCAGGACGCGGCCTGCGCGGCGCATGCCTGCCTTCGCGCGGGGTTCGCCGCCGTGGTGTCGCGCGACCGGTCCATGGACAAGCTGGTCACGGCGATCTCGACCGTGCTCGCCGACGGCATCTATGCCGACGAGCAGTACGGCCCGCTGTCCGACACGATGATCGCCCCGGAGCCGAAGGCGCAGGACCCGTTCGGCCTGACGCCGCGCGAGCAGTCCGTGCTCGAGGGCGTGGCCCGCGGCGCCAGCAGCAAGGAGGTTGCCCGCGATCTCGGGATCAGTCCCAAGACGGTGGAGACCCACCGGGCGCGGGCCATGCGCAAGCTGGGCCTCACCGCGCGCTCCGAGCTGGTGGAGCATTCCCGCCTGAACGGATGGTGAGGCCGGCGGCATGGATTCCCGAAGAACCGACAGGATCGCGGTCGCGGACGACTGCCCGATCTTCGCCGATGCCGCGGCCCGGCTCCTGTGCGACGCGTTCGACCTCGCGGACGGCGCCTGCCCGGTCATCGCGCCCTTCGTCGCCGACGCGGTCGTCGAGGCGCGGCCCGACCTCCTGATCCTCGACCCGCTCTTCGTGCGGCCTCTGGACCACCTCGTGCCGCAATGGCGCCTCGAGGCGCCGTCGATGCGGCTGTTCGCATTTGCAACCCGCCCGACGATCGAGCTCGCGCGGTTCTGCCTCGGCCTCGGCTTTCACGGCTTCCTGCCCAAGACCGCGGATGCCGCGACGCTGGTCCGGGCAGTGCGGGTCGTGGTGAAGGGCGGCAATTTCATCGACAGGACGGTCGGGCGCCGGCTGATGACCGACAGCGCGGTACCGGATGTGCGCCCGCTGACGCGGCGCGAGGAGGACGTGCTGAAACGCACGAGCCTCGGCTTTTCCAACCGCGAGATCGCGCGCGTGCTCGACCTGAGCCCGAAGACGGTCGATTCCCACCGCGCGCGCGGCATGAACAAGCTGGGTCTCGGCGCGCGCAGCGAACTGGTGCGCTTTGCCGCCGCGAACGGCTGGCTCAGCTAGACGCCGAAGGCGCCGGCGGAAACACCGCCGGCGCAGGGGCTTGCCAGCCTCAGAACAGGAAGCTGTCCTCCGCGAGGTGCGGCCCCGAGCCGAGATCGAGCAGGTCCGTCACGCGGTCGGCATGGGCCAGGACCGCCTCGGGCGTCAGGTCGCCCCGCGCGCCGGCCCGGTCGAGGATCGCGCCGTCCGACACGCGGTAGGCCGCGTCGTCGAAGACCAGCCACTCGACCTCCTCCACCCGGTCGCGGTGCTGATCGCCCGCGCGGTCGTCGACCTCCAGCCGGTGGCCGTCGCCCCCGAGGGCGACGAGCCGGAAGTCGTCGATCGACCCCGTGTAAAGCGCCACGTCTTCGCCGGCCCCGCCGACCAGGCTGTCGCGTCCCGCGCCCCCGATCAGCACGTCGTCGCCCGCGCCGCCCCGCAGGATGTCGTGGCTTCCCGCGCCGTCGAGCCAGGAGCCGCGATCGTCGCCGGTGATGTCGTCGCGCCGCGCCGACCCGACCGCGTGACGCACGGTGACGATGTTGGCGTCCGCATCGGTTGGCGCCCCGTAATGCGTGCCTTCCGTGTTCACGAAGACCGTGGGCGAGATCACGTCCGATTCGGCATCCCGCAGGCTGCGGTCCACCCGCACGACGTTTCCGTGGTCCCGCCCGCCGTGGAAGTTGATGTCCCGGTCGGTGCTCTCCACATGGACCTCGTTGTTCACCGCCGATCGCCACGAGGCGAAGACCACCGAGTGACGCATGTCCATGTCGTTGAGCCCGGTGAAGGCGCTGTCGTAGACGTCGCGGATCTGCAGCGCGTAACCGTTCCCCCCGGCGCCCTTGTTGTGGGCCCCGGTCATCGTCAGCCCGTCCGCCTGCACCGCGCGTGACAGCGCGACGTTGGTCCCGAGGGACGGCACGTCGTGCGCGACGATGTCCGTCAGCCGGAGATCCGACGTTCCCTCCACCTCGATCACCGCAGTCCGGTTGTAGCGGTCTTCGGTGTTCGAGAAGTCCGACGGATCGGCCCGGCCAAGACCGTAGGACACGGTGAAGCCACCGAGCGTGACGTCGCTGACGAGGTCGATTTCCTGCACGATCGTGTCGGAGGGGTCGAAGTCGAAATGCAGCCCGCTTGCCAGCGTCAGCTCGGCGCCGTCCACCGCCTGCACCTCGACGATCGAGGCACGCAGCGGCGCATCCTCGCGCCAGGCGCGGTCACCGATCGAATCGAGGAAGTCCGGCGTCGTCTCGCGCTCGAGATAGACGAAATCGCCCGCCTCGAAGCCGTGGTCCGCGGTCTCGAGCGTGATGGCCCGCGCCCCCTCGTCCGCGGCCCGCGACAGCGCGACCTCGCCCGAGAGCGTGCCATGGCCGACGCGGAACGCCTCCTGCCCGAGCCCGTCCACCCGGATGGTCACGGCGTCCGAGCTGGCGCCCAGAAGGGACACGTCGTCGCGCAGGATCTCGATCGTCCTGTCGAACCTGTAGGTTCCGGGTGCCATCGCGATGACGGTGCCCGCCGGGCTGTCCGCGATCAGCGCCTGCAACTCGTCCGCGGTGATGTCGTCCGAGACCGTGACGTGGGGCTCTGGCCCCGGCCGCACCGGCGCCGGCACGTCCGGTACGCCGCGATCCTCCTCCGGATCGACACGGTTCCCCGGGGCGTCGCGCGGCGCCTCGCCGCCCTGCCCCGGATCCGCCGCGAAGGTCACGCCCCCGCCCGCGTCGCCGTCCACGACGAAGCCGCCGGACACGGTCTCTCCCGGCGCCACCGCGTCGAAGGTGACGCGGTAACGGCCATCCTCCAGCGCCTCGATCTCTGCGCCCCAGTGCTTGCGGATGGTGCCCTCGATCTCGATGATGGCGGTGACCGGACCGGGTGTCCCGGTGTCGTTGGTCACGGTCATGTCCGCCACGTACCCGTCTGCCCAACTCTTCCTGATGGTCGCGTCTTTTCGCATGTTCATGCGTTCTTCCTTTCGGGCCGCACAGCCCACATAGTCGTCGTTTCACTGCCCAGTGCCGTGCCCGGGACATTGTCAAACACTTGAAAACACGCTCACTCGCTCGCCCCTCGCACGCAGCGACCCCTATACCGCCCAACTATGATGGCAGACAATTTATATTCCGGCGGAGAACAAATCGGAATCGGAAGCATGCCGCCGATATCTCGGCAGGCATTTGCGCATTCGACCGGATTGCAGAAAGTTAATCACACATGAGATTTTTGTTCGGCCAGCGATCGACCTTGGTCTGCGCGATCGTGCGTAAACTCGGACGCGGCTGCGCCGAGAGGACAGCCCTCGCTGAGCCCGCCGCGACGGGGCACCGGCGGCACTGCCCCCGGCATCGCTCCGACTCTTCCGGACGCGCCTTTGGCGGGGCTTGACGTTGTTGCAGCAGGGGACGGTGGAGCGGCGTTCGAGATCGACGGGGACGTTTTCGACTTTCGGCAGCTGGACGCGGCGCCCGGGCTGCGCGGGATGCAGTCCCTGACCTATTCGGGGGCGGGCGGCCCGGGCACGGTCCGGGTCGTGGAGAGCTTCGGGGACATGAGCCTCGTGCAGGTGTTCATCGGCGCCGACGGGCTTATGGAGCTGGGCGTCCTGATCGACGACGGCGCGGTCGTCGCGGCGAGCTGCGGCGCGGGGGATTTCGTGCTCTGAGCCGGGTGCGCGGGGCGCGCTCCTGCCCCGGCCGGACGGTGGCCTGGGGGTTTGGGCCGGGGGTCCGGGACGTTGCGCGGAACACCAAAACGCCGCTGCCTGATTGGGCGCGGCGTTTTTTTGTATTGCTGGTTGCGGGGGTAGGATTTG
>NZ_JAME01000049.1 GCF_000521865.1 Roseivivax isoporae LMG 25204 | reverse complement strand
CGGGCGCGCAGCCGGCGGTGCAGCGGCACGAGCCTCAGGCCGCCCAGCGCGAGGACGCCGAGCGACAGGACCGCGAGCGGCACCACCCGGGCCGCAAAGGCCGGGTCCAGCACCCAGAGTGTCAGGAGCGCGCAGGGAATGAGCACTGCGCCCGCCACGAGGCGTGGCAGGCCGAGGCCCAGCCAGTTGCGGAAGGCGGTCATGTCGCCCACGAAGCGCAGGCTCATGTAGCCCTGCCGCCGGCGCGCGACGTCGCTCGCCGCCATGCCCGCCGCGCGATCGAACAGCGCGAGGCGCATGTCGCGGGCATAGGCCTGCCCCAGCCGCTCGCCCGCCACGCGGGCGGCGACCCGGGCCCAGGCGATCACCGCGCCGGACACGGCGAGCCCGGCGAGGAGCGGCAGCGGCAGCGCCGCGCCCTCGCCCAGCGCCTCGAAGAGGCCGCGGGTCGCGAGTGCGGCCGCGGCCGCCGCCGCGCCCTGCACCAGCGTCAGCGCGCAGACGCGGGCGAGGACCCGCCCGCGGCCGTGCGCCAGCAGTCCCGGCAGGGCCATCACGCGGCCCTCGGCCAGCGCGCGCCGGCGCGCAGCGCCATGGCATTGGCCTCGGCCGGGTCCGCAAGGTCGGATTTCCGCAGGACCGGGATGCCGGTCGCGGTCTCGGCCTCGGCGGACGCCATGGGCGAGCAGCTGACCATGCCGGTGATGGCGTCCGGCCGGAGCCCGTGGCGGGCGAGTTCCGCCACGCCGCCCGCCGCCGCGACCGCGTCCCCGCAGGCGAAGACGAGACCCGAGATGCGGCCGCGGAACCACGGATCCGCGATGATCTGCGCCGTCTCGCGCTGGAACAGGCCATCCGCGATCTCGATCACGGCGATGTCGCAGCCCTGTGCGGCGGCATGGCCGAGAAGGCTCTCGATGCCCGCGCGCACGCGGTCGAGCGGCTCGCGGTAGGTCGTGACCATGCCCGCATCGGTGAAGTCCGCGACCACGTGCGCACCGGTGTCGCTGTATTCGTTGTAGTCGCCGAAGGCCCCGGTGCCGGTGCCCTTGAGCGCCGCCACCCGCCAGCCGGCGCGGCGCAGGCCGAGCGCGGTCTGCGCGGTGGCGAGCGTCTTGCCGGAATTCATCGCGGTGCCGAGGACCGCGATCACCGGCAGGGTCCCCGCATCGGGCCGCGCCGGCAGGGCAAAGTCGCGCAAGTTGAGCGCCCCGCCGTCCGCGCCGAGGAGCCGCGCGGCCGGGATCAGCCGCGTCGCCGGGCGGACGCGCTCGTTGCGGGACACCATGCGCCCGATGCAGCCGCCGCCGGCCAGGAGGTCGGCGCCGGCTGGGTCGATCTCGGCCAGGCCCTCGAACTGGTCCGGGGCGTAGCGGGCGCCGCAGGCCAGCACGATCGCGTCGCCGGGATAGATCTCCGACGGCCGGCCCGAGGGCAGCTGCACGCGGCGGTGCTGGCCGATCTCGGCCACGTGGGCGAGGACGAGATCGCCTGCTTGTGCAGCCGCCACGTCGGGAGCAAGGCCCGTGACGGCGTCGCGCGGCACCCGGCGGGTCGCGAAGGTCCACTTGGCGTCGGCGGGCACGGTGTCGGTGTGTCGGGGGATCATGAGGGGCTCCATCAATGGAAGGGTCTGGGGATCAGCTGTCGCGGCCGCGCACGACGCGGGCGGCGAGGCCCGCGGTCGCGATCGCCTGTTCGACGTCGTGGGCGCAGCCCGGAAGCTCGGTGAGCGTGACGCGCGGGGTGATGCCCGCGGCGCGCGCCGCGTCCTCGAACGCCGCGCGGTAGGCATGCGCGCGGTCGCGCCGGGTGCGGCCCTGCACCCGGTCGAGCGGCCGGGTCTTGCGCAGGGCGGGGTCGCGCGCGGTGTCGTCGGTGCCCACGTAGATATGCGTCTCGCGCCCGAGATAGGCTGCGAGCGTCGCGCGCTTGCGGCGCAGCCAGGCGGCGGCGGCCGGGTCGGTCGCGCGGGTCCCGAGGCCGTAGGGATAGGGCATGCGCGTGTCGGGCAGGCAGTACCAGCCCGCGGCGGCGAGGTGCAGCGTGCCGAAGCGCTGCGGATAGAGCATCGCCGTGCGGTGGGCGAGCTGCGCCCCGCCCGAATGGCCGAAGAGATCGACCGCCCCGTCAAGCTCGGGATGCGCGGCGGCGAGATGCTCGATGAGGCCGATCAGCGCCTGGTCGGGGCGCGCGGCGCGGCAGGGCCGCTGGAAATGCGTCCAGCGCGCCGCGTCGAAATGCGGCACGACGATCAGGCGCCCGCTGCGTTCCGCCTCGGGGCGGAACAGCTCGGCCAGCCGCTCGGCATTGCGCGAGATGCCGTGCAGCACGATCAGGGGCCGTGCGGCGGTCACGATGGCGGGCCGGATCACGCGCGCGCTCAGCCGGCCGGCGGCGGTCGGCACACAGACCTCGCTCAGCGCGCTGGTCTGGAACGACTGGGGCAGCATCGGTTTCATCGGAGGGTCTCCTTAGGGTCCGTGATGCCGGGGTTACGTCCGCCGCCCCGCCCCTATTCCCCGCGGTCGGGTATTCCCGACCCGGACCGGCGGATCGCGGCCGGTCTCCGCCACCCCCGCCCGCACCGCAGAGGAGCGTTGCAGCGGCGACCCGCAGCGCCTACCTGACGGGCAGAGACGCCCCGAGGGTCCCCGCACGTGCAGAACTCCGACGACTGGCCCGGTCCTGACGACGCCACGCTCGCGGCGCGGCGGGCGGCGGTCGTCCGCTTCGTGCGGGACACCTACGGGCCGCGGGGCACGCTTTCGCTGCACCGCGCGGCGCTCGGGCTCGACCTGTTGCGCGCGCCGGTGAACGTGGCGCTGTCGCCGGTCTTCCTGCTGACGCGGCTCGTCGCGCTCGTGCTCGGGCTGCTGCGGATGCGCCGCGCGGCGGGGTGGCTGATGACGCGACGCATCTTCCTCGAGACCGCGGTGGCGCGGCGGCTGCGCGTGCGGCTCGGCACTTTCCTCGACGCGCTGGCCGCGGCGGGGTTGGCGCCCCGGGCGGCGCCGGACATGCTCGACCGCGCGATCGCCGACTATGCCGGCGTGCGCGGCGCGGTGTCCGAGATCACCACCTCGCTCGTCGTGGTGCTGACCGGGTTCTGGGTCTTCGGCACGGCCACGCCGGGCGTCGTGTCGCTGACCGGCCCGGTGGCCGAGGAACTGGCGCGCGCGCAGGCGGTGCAGGGCTTCTGGGCGGGCCAGACGCTGGGCCGCGCCTGGTACGGCGTGTTCCCTGCGCGGCTCTCGCCGTTCGAGGTGGTCGCGATCGGTTTCAGCCTGGCGATGATCGGGTCGGTCGTCACGACCTTTGCCGGGCTCGTCGCGGACCCGGTGCAACTCTGGACGGGGATGCACCGGCGGCGGCTCTGGCGGATGTTGCGGCGGCTCGACCGCGCGGCGGCGGGCGACGGCGCGGGGCTTGCGCCCGAGCACCTGGTGGCGCGGCTCGGCGACATCGGCGACGCGCTCACCGGGCTCTGGCGCGCGCTCCGGGGATAGGGATGCGCGCGCGGGATCCCGCGCGCGCATCCCCGCCAGCAATCAGGCGGTGGTGCCGAACCCGGTGTCCTGCACCCAGGCCCAGCCGCGATCGAGCGCCCGGCCGAGCCGGTCGATGATCTGGTCGACCTGCGCCTCGGTCACGATGAGCGGCGGGCAGAGCGCCACGGTCTCGTAGACGTTGCGGCAGATCAGGCCCTCCTCGGCGGCCATCTTGGCGACCGTCGCGGCGATCTTGCCGGCGGGCTGGAAGCTCTGCCGCGTGGCCTTGTCGGCCACGAGCTCGAGCCCCGCGATCAGGCCCACGCCGCGCACCTCGCCCACGAGCGGGTGATCGGCGAAGCGGCGCAGCCCGGACTGGAAGCGCTCCTCGAGACGGGCGGCGTTGCCCATGAGGTCGTCCTCCTCGATGATCCGAAGGTTCTCGAGGCCGACGGCGCAGGCCACCGGATGGCCCGACCCGGTGAAGCCGTGCCCGAACGTGCCGAGCTTGGCGGAATTGTCGGCGATGGCGTCATAGACGCGGTCGTTGAGCGCGATCGCGGCAAGCGGCATGTAGGACGAGGTCAGCTGCTTGGACATCACCATGATGTCCGGCACGAAGCCGTATTTCTGGCAGCCGAAGGGCGTGCCGAGGCGGCCGAAGCCGTTGATGACCTCGTCGGAGACCAGGAGGATGTCGTATTTCCGGCAGAGCGCGGCGATGCCCGGCCAGTAGCCCTCGGGCGGGACCATGACGCCGCCCGCCCCCATGACCGGCTCGCCGATGAAGGCGGCGATGGTCTCGGGGCCCTCCTCGAGGATCACGTCCTCGGCCTCCTTCAGCAGGCGCGCGGTGAACTCCGCCTCGCTCTCGCCCTCGTGGCCCCAGCGCCAGTGGTGGGGGCAGGTCAGGTGCCGGACCGGGATCGCCGGCAGGTCGAAGTCGCCATGGTTCGCGGGCAGCCCGGTCAGCGACCCCGAGGCCACGGTGATGCCGTGATAGCCCTTGTTGCGGGCGAGGAACTTCTTCTTCTCGGGCCGGCCGAGGGCGTTGTTCATGAACCACACCATCTTGACCACGGTGTCGTTCGCCTCGGACCCCGAATTGGTGAAGAAGATGCGGTTCAGGCCCTCGGGCGTCATCTCGGCCAGCTTCTCGGCCAGGCGGATCGACGGCTCGTGCGCCTTGTGCGCGAAGGAATGGTAGTAGGGCAGCGCCTCCATCTGGCGCATCGCGGCGTCCTTGAGCCGGGTGTCGGAGAAGCCCACGGCCACAGACCAGAGGCCCGACAGGCCCTCGATGTATTCCTTGCCCTGGTCGTCGTAGACATGCACGCCGTCGCCGCGCGTGATGATCATCGGCCCCTGTTCCTCATGCAGGCGCATGTTGGTGTAGGGGTGCACGCTGTGCGCGATGTCCGCGGCCGCCAGCGAATTCGACAGCTTGTTCATGGATCAGGCTCCTGTGGGGGCGCGGGGCGCGCGGTCGAGCGCTCCGCCGAAGAAGGATGCGAGCGACGTGGCGAGGTCGGGCGACAGGTAGCCGCCCTCCTGCACGAACACGGTGGGGTAGCCGGCGGCGGCGATCATCCGTCCGGCGCGGGCGAAGCCGTCGAAGGTCACCTTCATGCCCTTCAGCGGATCGTTCTCGTGCGCGTCGAGCCCGAGGCTCAGGACCAGCGCGCCAGGCGCGAAATCCGCGATGCGGGCGAGCGCCGCCTCGATCGCGGCGCACCACGCGTCGTCGCCGGTGGTCCTGGGCAGCGGCATGTTGACGTTGAAGCCGGCGCCGGGACCGGTGCCGGTCTCGTGCTCGTAGCCCACGAAGAAGGGATAGTAGTGCGACGGGTCGGTGTGGATCGACACGGTCAGCACGTCGGGGCGGTCGTAGAAGATCGCCTGCGTGCCGTTGCCGTGGTGCACGTCGATGTCGAGCACGGCGACGCGGCCATGGGTGGCGCGCAGGCGTGCCGCGGCGATCGCCGAGACGTTCATCAGGCAATGGCCCGCCGCGGTCTCGGCCGAAGTGTGGTGCCCGGGCGGCCGGCAGAGCGCGTAGGCGAAGCGCGCACCGCCCGCCACGGCATCGGCCGCGGCCACGGCGCAGTCGGCCGCGCGGCACGTGGCCTGCCAGCTGCCGCGGCCCAGGGGCGCCGAGGTGTCGCCCATGTGCCAGCCCGCGCGCGCCACGACCGAGGGCGGATAGGCCGCCCACGCGTGCTGCGCGAAGGCGTTCGGCACGACCTCGGGACCGGCGCCGGGCAGCTTCTGCCACTCCTCCCAAGCGGTCTCGAGGAAGGCGAGGAAGCGTTCGGTGTGCACGGCAAGCAGCGCCTCGCGCGGGGCGACGGGCGGGCTCTCGGCGGCGAGGTCCAGGCGGTCGAGCCCCTCGAGCAGCAGCGTCGCGCGTTCGGCCTGTTCGGCATTGCGCATGAGCGCGCCGTGGGTCAGCCGGAACTGCGGGTCGTGCGATGCGGTCTCGGGGGCGTAGTAGCACTTCATGCGGGGTGGCCTTCCTCCAGACTGCGGAACCGTTCGGTCACCATGTGCCGCGCGCTCCCGATGTGATCCTCGATGGCCGCCGTCGCGCCCTGCGCGTCGCGCGCGGCGATGGCGGCGCGGATCGGCACGTGCGACCCGGCCATGCGGCGGGGCGAGTCGTAGAGCCGCCCGATCAGCATGAGGCCGAGCTTGGTCTCGTTGGCGATCTGGTCGAAGGCGGCCAGGTACCGCGGATTGCCCGAGCCCTCGCAGATGAGCCTGTGAAAGGCCATGTCGGCCTCCACCTGACGTAGCATGTCGTCCCCCGCCTCGGCGACCCGGTAAAGTTCGGCGATCTGTGCGTCGAGCCGCGGCAGCAGCGCCTCCACGTCGCCCCGCGCGACGAGTCGCGCGATGGCCGCGGATTCGATCACGATGCGGAACTCGTAGAGATTGTCCAGCGCGGCCGAGGAGAGCGTGCGGACAAAGAAGCCGCGGTTCGGGCGGTAGCGCACGAGGCCCGAGTTCTCGAGCAGCCGCGCCGCCTCGCGCACCGGCGCGCGGGACACGCCGAGATCGCGCGCGATGGTCGATTCGGACAGCCGCGCCCCCGGCAGCACGCGCCCCGCGACGATGGCCTCGGCCATGAGCCCGGCGACCCGGTCGACGAGACCGTCGCGGGCAAGCGGGCCGAAGGCGGGATCGGGGTCGTGCATGGGCCGTCCGGACAAGGGTGCGGAGAGTGCCAGCCATATCGCCCCGGATGTCGATTGTCGACAATTACCTTGACAGCCCGGCGCCCGTCCCGATGCTGGCCGCGGAAAAACGCCATCCGAGGATCCCCTGCCCATGCCCGACGGCACCCGCGACCTGCCCATCGCCCGACTGCGCCGCGACCTCGCGGCCGCCTACCGCCTGATTGCGCTCGAGGGGATGGACGATTCCATCTTCACCCACATCTCGGCGCGGCTGCCCGACGGACCGGACGGGCAGAAACGGTTCCTGCTGAACCCCTACGGCCTGCGCTTCGACGAGGTGACGGCAGCGAACCTCGTGACCGTGGACGAGAGCGGCGCTGTGCTCGACGACCCCCATGGCGCGGGCGTGAACGCCGCGGGCTTCACCATCCATTCCGCGGTGCACATGGCCCGCCACGATGCGGTCTGCGTGCTGCACACCCACACCGTGGCAGGCGTCGCCGTGTCGTCGGTGCGCGAGGGGCTCTTGTCGCTCAACCAGTGGTCGGCGCAGTTCCACGACCGCGTGGCGTTCCACGACTACGAGGGCATCGCGCTCGACCTCGACGAACGCGCGCGCCTCGTCGCGGATCTGGGCGCGCGGAACGTGATGTTCCTGCGCAACCACGGGGTCCTCGTGCTCGGGCGCAGCGTGGCCGAGGCGGTGATCTCGATGATGAACCTCGAGCGGTCCTGCCGGGCGCAGATCGCCGCGCTCGGGATGGGGCTGACGCCGGTCGTGCTGCCCGACGACGTGGCCGAGCACACCGCGCGGCAGTACGAGCACGCGAACGACCGCATCCACGAGAGCGGGCGCAACCCCGAATGGGACGCGATGCTGCGGCGGCTCGAGACCGCGGCGCCAGGCTACGACGCCTGATCCGGACCGGACGCACAGCAGGACAGGCCCCGCTTGGACACGCTTTCCCCCGTCATGCTCGGCTTCCTCGGAAGCCTTGCCGCCGGCGCGCTGACCGCGTTCGGCGCCGTGCCCGTCCTGTTCGGACGGGTGCCGTCGCGGGCGACCCGCGACCTGTCGCTCGGCTTCGCGGCGGGCGTCATGCTGGCCGCCTCGTTCTTCTCGCTCATCATCCCGGCGCTCGACGCGGCCGAGGCGCGGCTGGCCAGCGACGCGGCCCCGGCGGCGATCGTCTGCATCGCGATCCTGCTCGGCATGGGCGCGGTGGCGATGCTGAACGAACGCCTGCCGCACGAGCATTTCCGCACGGGGCGCGAGGGGCCCGAGGCGGCGTCGCTTCGGCGCGTGTGGCTCTTCGTCTTTGCCATCGCGATCCACAACTTCCCCGAGGGACTGGCGGTGGGCGTGGGATTCGGCGCGGACGGCGTCTCGGGCGGCATGCCGCTCGCGCTCGGGATCGGGCTGCAGAACATTCCCGAGGGGCTGGCGGTGGCCGTGGCGCTTCTCGGCGAGGGCTATCCGCGCCTCCGCGCCTGGGGCGTCGCGGCACTGACCGGCCTGGTGGAACCCGTGGGCGGCGTCCTCGGCGCGGGCGTCGTCGCCCTGGCCGAGCCGCTCCTGCCCTGGGGCCTCGCCTTTGCCGCGGGTGCCATGCTCTACGTCATCAGCCACGAGATCATCCCCGAGACCCATCGCAGCGGTCACCAGAAGAAGGCGACCTTCGGCTTGTCGATCGGGCTGGTCCTGATGCTGTTCCTCGACGTGTGGCTCGGCTGAGGGCCGCGGGAACACCCTTGATGTTCCCGCGGGACGCGCCTACGGAGTCGCCGACGTTTTTTGTCGGAATTGGACGGACCCCATGCGGATCATGAGCCTCTCGGCGCTCGGCGGCATTGCCGCGGCGACCCTCTGCACCACCGCCCAGGCCGGGCAGACGCAGTATCTCCTCACCATCGAGAATTGCGGGCAGGAGGTCACCTTCGACAAGGCGCCCGAACGCGCCGTGGCGCTGGGGCAGAACAGCGCCGAGATCCTGCTGCTGCTCGGTCTCGAGGACCGCATGGCCGCCACCGCGTTCTGGCCGAACGACGTGCTGCCCGAGGTCGCGGCGGCGAACGGTGCGGTGGAGGTGCTGACCGTCGAGTTCCCGACCCTCGAATCGATCCTGTCGAAGCGCCCGGATTTCGTGCCCGCCATGCTGGTCACGCTGATGGGCCCCGACAGCAAGGTCGCCAAGCGCGACGATTTCGAGGCGCTCGGCATCCCGACCTACCTGTCGCCCAGCGCCTGCGCGACGACGCTGACCGGCGAGGACGCCTATGGCAACCGCGACGCGCTCTGGACCATGGACCTCCTCTACAAGGAGATCGCGGACCTCGCGCGGATCTTCGACGTCTCCGAGCGCGGCGAGGCGCTGATCGCGGACTTCGAGGCGCGCGAGGCGGCGCTGCGCGACACCTTCGGAGACGCCGAGGACCTGACCTTCCTCTTCTGGTTCTCGAGCCCCTCGCCCGCCGACGACGCCTATCTCGGCGGCGGCAACGGCCCTTCGGGCTACATCGCGGACATCCTCGGCGGATCGAACGCGGTGCAGACGCAGTCCGACTGGCCGACGCTCGGGTGGGAAGGCATCATGGCCGCCGATCCGACGGTCTTCGTCGTGGCGCAGGTCGACCGCGACCGCTGGGAGCTCGACAACGCGGATGCCAAGATCGCCTTCCTCGAAAGCGACCCGACGGTCAGCCGCATGGACGCGGTGCGGAACGGCCGCATCGTGGTCATGAGCGGCGCGGCGATGAACCCGAGCATCCGCACCCTCTACGGCGCCGAGGAGGTGGCCCGCCAGCTCGAGGCGCTCGACCTGCCGTGAGCACGGCGGACCCTGCCGAGGGCGGGACGGGGCGGCTCCTCCTGCTTCTGGGCGCGGCGGTGGTCGTGCTCGCCTTCGCGGTCGCCGTGGCGACCGCGATCGGCGACTTCGCGATCGGGCTCGGCACGGTCTTCCTCGCGGTCACGAACGGGCTCGGCCTGACCGGCGCCGACATTCCGCCCATCGAACAGAGCGTGGTCTGGGACCTGCGGCTCAGCCGGGCGCTGGTCGCGGCGCTCGCGGGGGCGGGCCTCGCGCTCTGCGGCACGATCCTGCAGGCGCTCCTGCGCAACCCGCTGGCCGAGCCCTTCGTCCTCGGCGTGTCGGCGGGCGCATCCACGGGCGCGGTCTGCGTGATCGTGCTGGGCATCGGCGCGGGCGGGCTGTCGCTGTCCATGGGTGCCTTCGCCGGCGCCTTCGCGGCCTTCGCGCTGGTGGCGCTCCTGTCGAACGGGGCGACGAGCGGACCGAACCACACCATCCTCGCGGGCGTCGCCGCCTCGCAGCTCTTCAACGCGATCACCTCCTACATCGTCACCACCTCCGGCAACGCCCAGCAGGCGCGCGACGTGATGTTCTGGCTGCTCGGCAGCTTCGGCGGCGTGCGCTGGCCGGACTTCCAGCTGCTGATCGGCGTGGTGGTCCTCGGACTCGCGATCTGCCTCTGGATGGCGCGGTCGCTCGACGCCTTCACCTTCGGCGACGAGGACGCGGCGGCGCTCGGCGTGCCGGTGGCGCGCATCCGCCTGATCCTCTTCGGCGTCACGGCGCTCGTGACCGCGACCATCGTCAGCATGGTGGGCGCGATCGGCTTCGTCGGCCTCGTGGTGCCGCACGCGGCGCGCTACGTGGTGGGGCCGATGCACCTGCGCCTGATCCCCGCCTGCGCGGCGGTGGGCGCCATCTTCATGGTGCTCGCCGACATCGCGAGCCGGGTGGTCGTGGCGCAGCAGACCATCCCCATCGGCGTCGTCACCGCGCTGGTCGGCGTTCCGTTCTTCGCGATCATCCTCTACCGCGCGCGGCCGCAGACATGAGGATCGCGGCCCGCAACCTGGTCTGGGGCGTCCGCCGCCGGACCATCGTCTCGGACGTCTCGCTCGACGTGCAGGAGGGCGAGACGCTGGGCCTCATCGGGCCGAACGGCTCGGGCAAGTCGTCACTCCTGCGGCTTCTCGCCGGGCTGCGGCGGCCGCTCTCGGGCCGTGTCGAGATCGGCGGGCAGGACATCGCGTCCGTCCCGCGGCGCACGCTGGCGCGGCAGGTCGCCTTCGTGCAGCAGAGCGCCGCGACGGACACCAACGTGTCGGTGCGCGACGTGGTGCGGCTCGGACGGACACCGCACCGCTCGGCGCTGTCGGGCTGGTCGGCAGAGGACGAGACGGCCGTCGCCGCGGCGCTCGACCGCGTCGACATGGCGGGGCACCGCGCGCAGGCATGGCAGACCCTGTCCGGGGGCGAGCGCCAGCGGGTCCACATCGCCCGCGCGCTGGCGCAGGCGCCGCGGGTGATGTTTCTCGACGAGCCCACGAACCACCTCGACATCCACCACCAGATCGAGATCCTGCGCATGGTCCGGGACCTGGACCTGACCAGCGTCGTCGCCCTGCACGACCTGAACCTCGCCGCGATGTTCTGCGACCGGATCGTCGTGCTGCGAAACGGGGCGGTCGCGGCCTCGGGCACGCCGGAGGCGGTCCTGACCGAGGCGCTGCTGCGCGACATCTTCCGCGTCGAGGCGGAAGTCGGCCCGTCCTCCCGGCCCGGACAGCCGCACATCCGCTTCAAGGCCGGGTAAGGGACACCACACGCATGCAGGCCAGCTCCTTTCCGCGGTTCCCCACTGGGGGCGAGCCCCTCGGGATCACCCTGCGCATCGGCTCGACGCTGGCCTTCGCGGTGATGGTCACCTGCATCAAGGGCCTCGGGAACGAGGTGCCGCTCGGGCAGGTGATCTTCTTCCGCTCGGCGGTGGCGCTGGTGCCGCTCGCGCTGTTCCTGTGGTGGACGGGCGACTGGCCGGGCGGGCTCGCCACGCACCGGCCCTTCGGCCATATCGCGCGCTGCCTCATGGGGGCCACGGCGATGTTCACCTCCTTCGCGACGATCCGGCTCCTGCCGCTCGCCGAGGCGACGATGCTGTCCTACCTCGCGCCGGTCCTCCTTGCGGTGCTGGGCTGGGCGCTGCTCGGCGAACGGCTGGGGCTCAAGCGGATCGGCGGCGTGGTCCTCGGCATCGCCGGCGGGACCGCCTACTGCCTGCCCGCGATGACCGGCGGCCTCACGACCGGCGCGACGCCGGGCGTCGCCATGGGGCTCCTGACGGCGGTCCTGACGGCAGGCGCGCTGATCCAGGTGCGGCGGCTCACGCTCGCCGGTGAACGCGCTGGCGCGATCGCCTTCTGGTTCGCCGTGGTGTCGGCCGTCGCGGGGCTCCTGACGCTGCCGCTGGGCTGGATGGCCCCCGATCCGGGCCAGCTCGCGCTGCTCCTCGGCGCGGGTCTTGCGGGCGGCGTCGCCCACATCCTGATGACCCTGTCCTTCCGCCATGCCGAAGCCGCGGCGCTCGCGCCCTTCGAGTACCTCTCGGTGCTCTGGGCCGCGGCCGCGGGCGCGCTGTTCTTCGCGGAACTGCCCGGCGGCGCCTTCCTGATCGCCGCGCCGCTGATCCTCGCCGGCGCGATGATCGCGACGCCCGCCCGCCGACGTGCCGCGGTGCCCGCGGGCTGAGGCGGCACAGGCGCCGTCGAGGATGGCGGGTTCCGGAAACGACGAAGGGCCCCGGAAGGGGCCCTTGCGTTACTGGTCGGAGTGGCAGGATTCGAACCTACGACCCCTGCCTCCCGAAGACAGTGCTCTACCAGGCTGAGCTACACTCCGACCGTGGCGGGCGGGATAGCCCAGCGCGGCGGCTTTGACAAGAGGTCACCGGGGGCCTTCGCGATCGTTTTTCATCGCCCGCAGCAACGCGCTGATCCGGGGCTGCGTGGCGGTGTCCATGCGGGTGCGGTTCTTGAGCACAGGACGCGAGGACGAGTCCGCGCGGCTCTCGCGGTAGACGATGTAGAGGCCGCTCGCGATGATGATCGAAGCCCCGACCAGCGTCGCCACGTCCGGCACCTCGTCGAAGAAGAGGATGCCGTAGCCCGTCGCCCAGATGATCTGCGAGTACTGCATCGGCGCGACCACGACCGCCTCGCCGGTCTTGTAGGCGGCGACGACCAGCATCGCGCCGGCGAAGCCCAGGACCGCGATGGCGCCGTTGAGCGCCAGCGCCTCGAGCCCCACGGGCCGGAACACGAAGGGCAGGAGCGCGCCCATCACGAGGAAGTTCGCGAGCATCGGGTAGAGCACCAGCACCACGCTGCGCTCGTCCTGGCCGATCTTGCGCACGATGATCGAGGTGACGGCGCTGCCCGACGCCGCGACGAGCGCCGCGAGGTGGCCGAGTTCGAGCTCGGTCGCGCCGGGCCTCAGCACCACCAGAACGCCGCAGAGCCCCACGATCACCGCGACCCAGCGCCGGAGCCGCACGGGTTCGCCGAGGATCGGGATCGACAGGAGCGTGATGAGAAGCGGCGCGGCGAAGAGGATCGCGTAGGTCTGCGCCAGCGGCAGCACCGAGAACGCGTAGAAGGCCGAGCCCCCGGTGACCACCGCCGCTATTGTGCGCGTCGCCGTCCACCACGGGTGGACAGGGCGCAGGTGGCCGGGATCGGTGTCGCGGATCAGCGTGAGCGTCACCAGCGGGAAGCCGAAGAGCACGCTGAAGAACAGGATCTGGAACGTCGAGAAGTCGGCGCCGAGCCGTTTCACGATCACGTCGTGCGTCGCGAAGAGCCCGAAGGCGGCAAGCGCGATGAGGGCGGCTTTTGCGTTCGGGGCCATGGCGTGTCCGCAACCGGTCTGGGGGATCACCCCGTCCTAGACCGCGCACGCCGGGGCGGGCAAGGGGCGGCGGCGGGGTCGCGCCGCCACGCGCCGTGTCGGTCCCGCGCCCCCGGACGGGGCGCGCGGGACCGGATGCGTCAGAGGCTCGCGTCGAGCGCCGCGATCACCGCGTCGCCCATCTCGGAGGTGGAGAGAGGCGCGCGGCCTTCCTCGCCCAGCAGATCGGCGGTGCGGTGGCCGTCCGCCAGCACGCGCTCGACCGCCTTCTCGACGCGGGTCGCCTCGTCGCCCATGTCGAAGCTGTAGCGCAGCGCCATGGCGAAGCTCAGGATGCAGGCGATTGGGTTCGCCTTGCCCTGCCCCGCGATATCCGGTGCCGAGCCGTGCACCGGTTCGTAGAGCGCCTTGGGCCGGCCGTTCGCCATGGGGGCGCCGAGGCTCGCGGAGGGCAACATGCCGAGGCTGCCCGTCAGCATCGCGGCGAGGTCGGACAGCAGGTCGCCGAAGAGGTTGTCGGTCACGATGACGTCAAACTGCTTGGGCCAGCGGGTCAGCTGCATGGCGCCCGCGTCGGCGTACATGTGGCTCAGCTCGACATCGGGATAGTCGGCGCCGACGCGCGTCACGACCTCGCGCCAGAGCACGCCCGATTCCATCACGTTGGCCTTCTCCATCGAGCAGAGCTTGCGGCCCCGCTTCATCGCCAGCTCGAAGGCCGCGCAGGCAACGCGGTCGATCTCGCTCTCGGTGTAGCGCTGGGTGTTGATGCCGACGCGCTCGTTGCCTTCCTCGATGATGCCGCGGGGCTCGCCGAAATAGACGCCCGAGGTGAGTTCGCGCACGATCATGATGTCGAGCCCCGCCACCACGTCGCGCTTGAGCGACGAGAAGTCCGCCAGCGCGTCGAAGCACTGCGCGGGCCGCAGGTTGGCGAAGAGGTCCATCTCCTTGCGCAGGCGCAGGAGGCCGCGCTCGGGCTTCACCGAAAAGTCGAGCACGTCGTATTTCGGCCCGCCGACGGCGCCGAGCAGCACCGCGTCCACTTCCTGCGCGCGGGACATGGTGGCATCGGTGAGCGGCGTGCCGTGGGCGTCGTAGGCGGCACCGCCCACGAGGTCCTCGCTCACGTCGAAGGTCAGCCCGAGCCGGTCGCCGAACCAGTCGATGATGCGCCGCACCTCGGCCATGACCTCGGGGCCGATCCCGTCACCGGGCAGGATGAGAAGCGAGGGGTTGGTCATGCGGGGGGTCCTTCGGGCACTGGAATATCGCGGAACCGCTACGCAAAGCGACCGGTGGCGTCAAGAAAGTTGCCCCCGCGGGAAGCGCGCCTCAGGGAGCGTCCGGCGGGCCCGTCTCGACCTCGATCCAGAGCAGGCGGTGGTCTCCCGCGGCGGGGTCCCGGGCGGCCGTTCCCGCGGCCACGACGCGCAGTCCGGACGACGGCAGGAGGTAGCTCACCCGCATCGGACCGAGCCCGAGCCGCGTCCAGTCGACGCTTGCGCCGCCCGCGAGCGGATCGGCGAGACGCGGGTCGGACAGGAGCGCGCGGATCGCCTCGTGCCGCCCCTCGCCCCGGTCGGGATCGAGGTTCGCGTTGCCGGTCAGCACGAAGGAAGCGGTCGGCGGCGGCCCCAGCGCGCCGTCGAGCACGTGCTGCCAGAGCCGCGTCTCGTCGGCGTTGCGCCGGCCGTTGCGGTCCTCGGGCCCGTCGAAGACCGGCGGCGTCGCGTGCCAGACGAGGAGGTCGAGCCGCGTTCCGTCCGGCACCGCGACCGGCACGATCCAGTGTCCCGAGGAGGACAGGCGCTGCACGTCGCGCGCCGGGTCGTCGGCGGCGATCAGGCTGCCCGGCAGGTCTCGCCAGAGCAGGCCCGAGAGGTCGCGCACGGCCTCCGCGTCGACGGGCAGCCGCGACAGCACCGCCATCCCGCCCTCGCCCGCATAGGTTCCGTAGCCCTGCGCGTCCCGCGGCCCGCCGCGCCGGCCGTCGCCGTCCACGTCCCGGCCGGTCCCGAGCCCGGTATTGGGCCGCGCGGCGAAGTGGTGGGGATAGTCGGCGCCGAGCGCACCCATCCTTGCGGCGAGCGCCGCCAGCGCCGCGCCGCCCGCGTCGTAGTCGATGTCGGTCAGCACGAGGATGTCCGCCCCGGAACCGGCGAGACCCGCGACGATGGCGGCGAGGTCGGCATCCTCCGCCGCGAGGAGGTCCCGCAGCAGGAGGCCCGGTCCGTCCCGCGTGAGCGCCGCGTGCCATGTCGCGATGCGCAGGCGGTCCGCCGCGGCCGGTACGGCCAGGCAGGCAACGGCCGCGAAAACGGCGATCAGACGGCGTGCAGCGCCTCCGACCGCGCGTAGGCGCGGCGACGCTTCTCCTCGATGAGGTTGGCGATGCGCAACAGAGCGACGCCGCGCATCACCAGGCTGGCCGGAAGGAAGGCCCATGCCGTCATCGTCCATACAAGCGTCAGCGACGCGTCGAGCGGCAGCACCCCGCCCAGCGCATGCGCCAGCCGGATCGCCGCCGGGATCATGAATGGCAGAAGAAATCCCAACGCCATGTTAACGTGGCCATCGCGCTTGAGCCGCGCGAGCACGTCGCCGCCCGCGGTCGGGTCGAAGAGCGGCAGGTTGGTCCAGACGTTGAAGGGCTGCCTGCGCACCGGCCAGTTCATCATCCGGATGATGGTCACGAAGAACATCACCGTGACCATCGAGATCACGTAGGCCATGCCCGCCACCGAGCGCATCAGCGCGACCTGCGCGCCATCCGCGTCCTCTGGCAGCGCGAGCAGGATCAGCCGCACCGGCGAGAACGGGAAATCCATCGCGAGCCCGACCTGGTAGCCGAGCCCGCTCAGCGCGCCGCCAAGGAGCGAGGGCTCGACCGGATGGCGCACGAGCACCGTCAGCGACAGGAGCGTGAGCAGGAGCGCCATGTAGCGCAGGCGGTTGAACGGCGGGGCCGAGCGGAACTCGATCACGCTCGGCGCGTTCCCGAAATACTCCACGAAGGTCAGGAGCGCCGCCAGCATCGAGAGGAGCGCCACGATCTGCGCGATGTCCGGCGCCACGTCGGGAAGGACGAGCGCCGGCAGTGCCACCAGCCATGCCATCAGGAACGCGCGCACGGTCGCGCCGGCGATGCGGTGGATCACTGCTTCATCCTCTCGGTCCGGACGGACCCGATGCGATGCCGAATCCTTGTTCCAAACGCGCACCGCCGAATGTGACGGACTGCCCCGAATTTGACAAAATTCTGCCCCGATCGCCGTTTCACCTCAACTGCGATGCCACGTTGGCGGCGGAATGCGGCGATATCGCGGAACGCTGATGCCGGATTGCATCAATTCCGCGCCCGAAAAGCGGCATTTTTCCGCGCGACGTCAACATGTTGTGTCCGAAAGCGAAACGGCCGCAACGCCTGTCGCGCCGCGGCCGCCGATATGTGCCAGGGCCTGCATGGCCCAGCCGTCACACCCAGGGTCGCGCCTGCGCCGCTTGGGCCTCGAACGCGTCGATGGCGGGCGCCTTCTCCAGCGTGAGCGCGATGTCGTCGAGCCCGTTCAGCAGGCAGTGCTTGCGGAACGGGTCGATGTCGAACCGGATCACCTCGCCGTCCGAGGTCGTCACCGTCTGCGCCTCGAGGTCGACGGTCATGCGGGCGTTCTGCCCCTTCTCCGCGTCCTTCATCAGCAGGTCGACCTGCTCCTGCGGCAGCGCGATGGGCAGGATGCCGTTCTTGAAGCAATTGTTGAAGAAGATGTCGGCAAAGCTCGGCGCGATCACGCAACGGATGCCGAAATCCTTGATCGCCCACGGCGCGTGCTCGCGGCTTGACCCGCAGCCGAAATTCTCGCCCGCGACGAGAATCTCCGCCTCGCGGTATCCCGGCTGGTTCAGCACGAAGTCGGGGTTCTCGTTGCCGTCGTCGTCATAGCGCATCTCGTCGAAGAGGTTCACCCCGAGCCCGGTGCGCTTGATCGTCTTCAGGAACTGCTTGGGGATGATCATGTCGGTGTCGACATTGACCAGCGGCAGCGGTGCCGCGATCCCGGTGAGCGTGTCGAATTTGTCCATCTGTCTCTCCATGCCGGCGGGTGTCCGGCGCGATGCGGTCGGGCACGCGGCACGCGCGCCGCAGCCCCTTCGGTCAGGCGGCGTCCTTCTCCACGAGAAAGACGTCGCAGAAATCCCCGACGACCCCGAGATCGGGCGCGCAGAGGGCGATCTGCTGGACCCGGCACGACCGGGTCCAGAGCGTGACGAGAAAGGCGAGGTTGCGTCCGTAGTGGAACGTCACCGGGGAACCCGCGTCGTCGATCGGGTTGCCGTGATACTCCGCGGCGCCGAGGAAGTGGCAGACGCCCTTGTCGTCGTAGTAGGCGGTCCGGGCGGTCTCGGCGATCTCGGCGTAGACGGGCGTGGTGAACAGCATGGCACCGCCCGGACGCAGCGTGCGCTCCATCTCGGCAAAGCACGCTTCCGGGCTGTTCACATGCTCGAGCACGTCGAGATGGCAGTGCAGGTCAACGCTCCGATCCTCGAAGGTCAGCTTCTCGAGGTTCTCGCAGCGCACGCCCTCATGTACCGAACCGGGCGCCCGATCGGGCCAGTACTGCGAGGCCACATAATCGGGGCAGCCGGTGCGCAGCCGCTCCGACAGCCGCGTGCCGCCCGGAGAGCATTCGTGCACGACTTCGTCGCGCCATCCCGGGCGGTACCGGTCGAGGCACCACGCGAAGGCGCGTTCGCGCGGGATCGACCCGCAGGAGACGCAGCGCAGATGGTCGCGCAGCCAGTCGTCCGGGCTCTCGAAACGCGTCTCGGCCTCGCAGACCGGGCAGCGACCTTCGAAGCTGTGGCTCATGCAAGGTCCCGCACGTCGGTCAGCCGGCCGGTGATCGCGGCGGCGGCGGCCATGGCGGGCGACATGAGATGCGTGCGGCCGCCGCGGCCCTGGCGGCCCTCGAAGTTGCGGTTCGAGGTCGATGCGCAGCGCTCGCCGGGCTTCAGCTGGTCGGGGTTCATCCCGAGGCACATGGAGCAGCCCGCCATGCGCCATTCGAACCCGGCCGCCTTCAGCTGGTCGGCGATGCCCTCCTCCTCGGCCTGCGCGCGCACGAGGCCGGAGCCCGGAACGATCATGGCGCGGATGCCCTCCTTGACGCGGCGGCCCTCCATGATGCGGGCGACCTCGCGCAGGTCCTCGATCCGGCCATTGGTGCACGAGCCGATGAAGACCGTGTCGATGGCGATGTCCGAGAGCTTCGTGCCCGGGGTGAGGCCCATGTAGTCGAGCGACCGCTTCGCCGCCGACACCTTGCCGCCGGCAAAGCTCGCCGGGTCGGGCACCACGGCGTCGATCGGCAGCACGTCCTCGGGCGAGGTGCCCCAGGTGACGACCGGAGCGATCTCCGAGGCGTCGATGGTCACGACCTTGTCCCAGTGCGCGTCGTCGTCGGAATAGAGCGTCTTCCACCACGCCATCGCGGCCTCCCACTGCGCGCCCTTCGGCGCGTGGGGCCGGCCCTTCACGTAGTCGAAGGTCGTCTCGTCCGGCGCGATCAGGCCCGCCCGGGCGCCGCCCTCGATCGCCATGTTGCAGACGGTCATGCGGCCTTCCATGGACAGCGCGCGGATCGCCTCGCCGCAATACTCGATCACGTAGCCCGTGCCGCCGGCGGTCCCGGTGCGGCCGATGATCGTCAGCGTGATGTCCTTGGCGGTGACCCCCGGCGGCAGCGTGCCGGTGATCTCGACCTTCATGTTCTTCGACTTCGACTGGATCAGCGTCTGCGTCGCCAGCACGTGCTCGACCTCGGACGTGCCGATGCCGTGGGCAAGCGCGCCGAAGGCGCCGTGCGTCGCGGTGTGGCTGTCACCGCAGACGATGGTCATGCCGGGCAGCGTCCAGCCCTGCTCGGGCCCGATGATGTGCACGATCCCCTGGCGCACGTCGGACACCGGATAGTAGTGCACGCCGAAGGCGCGCGCATTGGTGTCGAGCGCCTCGACCTGGATGCGGCTTTCCTCGTTCTCGATGCCCTTGGCGCGGCCCTCGTCGGTCGGCACGTTGTGGTCGGGCACCGCGATGGTCTTCTCGGGCGCGCGGACCTTGCGGCCGGACATCCGCAGGCCCTCGAAGGCCTGCGGGCTCGTCACCTCGTGCACGAGGTGGCGGTCGATGTAGAGCAGGCTCGAGCCGTCCTCGGCCTCGTGCAC
The DNA here is from genome assembly GCF_000521865.1 of Roseivivax isoporae LMG 25204. GTDB lineage: Bacteria > Pseudomonadota > Alphaproteobacteria > Rhodobacterales > Rhodobacteraceae > Roseivivax > Roseivivax isoporae. Next base: position 4,365 of record NZ_JAME01000049.1, on the reverse strand, counting down.
CAGGTGGGCATCCCAGATCTTGTCGTAGAGCGTCTTGCCGGACATGGATCCTCTCCGCGTTGGCAGAATTGGCAGGTATGGCTTGGTTGCGGGTCCGGCGCGCAGCGGGGCGCCGGCAGTGCTGGACGGGCCACGCGGGCATCACCGGCGGGCGAGCACCGTGTGGCTCGCGCCGAAGAAGCGTTCCCGGAGGCGGGTCCGGTCGCAGATGTCGAAGACGCGCGTCATGGCCGGATGAGATACAGGCTTCGCGGCCCGCCCGCAAGGGACGCGCCCGCCGGGAACGGGGGCCACCCGCGCGCTTGCGCGCGCCTGCGCGCGGTGCCACGCTCGCCCGACGGCAGCGACGGCGTGGCAGGATGATCCCCGAGACCGAGACGTTCCAGCAGTTCCAGGCGATCGCCCTCGACCTTCTCGCGCAGGCGCAGCTCTTCCTCGCGGCGCTCCTGCGCCCGTGGAACGCCTACCAGGTCGGCATCGCGCTCGCGCTCTTCGCGCTCGCCCACGGGCTCGCGGCGCTGGCGCGGCCGCGCGCGCACGACTGGATCCGCGGGCGCGAGGGCTGGCCCAAATGGCGCATCCGCGTGCTGGTCCTGCTGCACCGGCGACTGCGCATGATCTTCTTCGTGGCGCTCGCCTGGCTCGTCGTGTGGACCATGCGCGAGTTCACCTGGCCCTCGCGGTCCTACATCCTGTCCATCGTCGCGAGCCTCGCCACCGCCTGGCTCTTCATCGCCGTCGCGACGCGGCTCATCACCAACCCGATCCTGCAGTCGGTGGTGCGCTACGGCGCCTGGACCTGGGTCACGCTGTCGATCGTCGGGCTGACCGACGAGACGCGGGAGGTGCTCGAGAACGTGTCGCTCAGCCTCGGCGAGACGCGGCTGACCGCGTGGCTCGCGGTGCAGGCGGCGATCACGCTCACGCTCCTGATCGCGGTCGCGCGCTTCCTCGCCATGACCAGCGCGGCGCGCATCCGGCGCAACGACGCGATCTCGCCCTCGATGCAGGTGCTCGCGGTCAAGGTGCTGCAGATGCTGTTCTACGGCGGCGCCTTCTTCCTCGGGCTCCGGCTCGCGGGCGTCGACCTGACCGGCCTCGCGGTGCTCTCGGGCGCGATCGGCGTGGGCCTCGGCTTCGGCCTGCAGAAGGTCGTCTCGAACCTCGTGTCGGGGATCATCATCCTGCTCGACAAGTCGATCAAGCCCGGCGACGTGATCTCCCTCGGCGACACCTTCGGCTGGATCAACGCGCTCGGCGCGCGCTACGTCTCGATCACCACGCGCGACGGCAAGGAATACCTGATCCCGAACGAGGACCTGATCACCGGTCAGGTGGTGAACTGGTCGCATTCCAACGATTTCGTGCGGCTCGACATCTTCTTCGGCACCGCCTACGCGGACGACCCGCACCTCGTGCGCCGCATCGCCGTCGAGGCCGCCGCCCGCACGGGCCGCGTGCTGGCCGACCGCCCGCCGGTCTGCCACATCGTGGGCTTCGGCGACTCGTCCGTCGACTACATCCTGCGCTTCTGGATCCGCGACCCCGCGGGCGGGCTCACCAACATCCGCGGCAACGTCTACCTGGCGCTCTGGGACGCCTTCAAGGACCACGGCATCTCGATCCCCTTCCCCCAGCGCGAGGTGCGCGTGCTCGAAGGCGCGACGCTCCCCACCCGCGGGGCCCCGGGTACCGGCGCGCTGCCCTGAACGCCCCCCCGGGGGCTTCTTCTTGGCAAAAATATCCCGGGGAGTCCGGCCGGCAGGCCGGACGGGGAGGAGCCCCTCTGCCCCGCGCGTCCCGAACGCCACGTCGGGAGGTGACACGGCCCGCGCCCTGCGCCACCTTGCGGGCGACACCACAGGGAGGCCGGCCATGCAGGACGACATCGTTATTCTCTCCGGCGCGCGCACCGCCATCGGCACGTTCGGGGGCGCGCTGGCCGGGAAGCCGCCCTCGGCGCTCGGGGCGGCGGCGGCCCGTGCCGCCATCGACCGGGCCGGCATCGGCGCCGCGCAGGTGGGCCACGTGGTCTTCGGCCACGTCATCAACACCGAGCCGCGCGACATGTACCTGAGCCGCGTCGCCGCGATGGAGGCGGGCATCCCCGACACGACGCCCGCGATGAACGTCAACCGGCTCTGCGGCTCGGGCGCGCAGGCGGTGGTCTCCGCGGTGCAGGCGCTCGCCATGGGCGACGCGGACTTCGCGCTGGCCGGCGGCGCCGAGACCATGTCGCGCGCGCCCTACATCGTCCCCGACCAGCGCTGGGGCGCCAAGATGGGCGACATCCGCACGCTCGACATGATGCTCGGCGCGCTGAACTGCCCCTTCGGCACCGGCCACATGGGCGTGACCGCCGAGAACGTGTCGCACGAGCACGCGATCAGCCGCGCGGATCAGGACGCCTTCGCGCTCGAGAGCCAGAAGCGCGCGGCCGCGGCCATCGCCGAGGGCCGCTTTGCCGGGCAGATCGTGCCGGTCGAGGTACGCGTGAAGCGCGACACCGTCGCCTTCGACACCGACGAGCACCCCAAGGACACGACCGCCGAGAAGCTCGCCGCGCTGAAGCCCGTGTTCCGCCAGGACGGGACCGTGACCGCCGGCAATGCGAGCGGCATCAACGACGGCGCCGCGGCGCTGGTGCTCGCGCGCGCCGGCGCCGCCGAACGGGCGGGGCTGAAGCCGCGCGCGCGCATCCTCGGCTATGCCCATGCGGGCGTGCGCCCCGAGGTCATGGGCATCGGTCCGATCCCGGCGGTCGAGGCGCTGCTCGGCCGGACCGGGCTCGCCGCGGCGGATTTCGACGTGATCGAATCGAACGAGGCCTTCGCGGCGCAGGCGATCGCGGTCAACCGCGGGCTCGGCCTCGACCCCGCGCGGGTCAACCCGAACGGCGGCGCCATCGCGCTCGGCCACCCGGTCGGCGCGACGGGCGCGATCCTCTGCGTCAAGGCGCTCTACGAGCTCGAGCGGACGGGCGGCAGGCGGGCGCTCGTGACCATGTGCATCGGCGGCGGCCAGGGCATCGCGGTGGCGCTCGAGGCGCTCTGACGCGGCTCAGTCCAGTCGGACGCGCACGCGTTCCGACCGGCCGGCGGCGTCGATGACCGACAGGGTCGCGGGGCCGCTCCGGGCGACCGGAACGGCCAGGTCCGCGCGCCGTTCCCCGGTCAGGACCGGCGCGCCGTCCACCAGCACCGCGAAGGGCGGCGTGCCGCCGCGGAGCTTGAGCGGCACCGCCGCCCGGCCGAGCGCGCCGAGCCGCGCGCCGTCGGGCGGGAACACGATCTCGAAGGCCGGGCCCTCGGCCGCCGCGCCCCCGAAGCGGCGCAGCGCCTGCGGCAGACGCGCGTTCGGAACGATCAGCGTGTCGGACGGCGGCGGCGGCAGGGGGGTGGCGCGCGGTGCGGCAAGCCCCAGCACCTCGAAGAGAAGCGGCGCCGCGAGGTCGCCGCCGAAGGCGCCGGGCACCGGCGTGCCGTCCGGCCGGCCGATCCAGACCCCCGCCACGAGCCGCCCGTCCCAGCCGAGCGCCAGCGCGTCGCGGTGTCCGTAGGAGGTGCCGGTCTTCCACGCGACCCGCCCCGGCGCGCCGCCGCCGGGCGGCGGGCGGCCGGCGAGGATGTCGCCCACCTGCCAGGCCGCGCGCGGCGACAGGATGCGTTCCGCCCGCCCGCCATCGTCGTCGCGTCCCTCCCGCCGCCAGCGCAGCGGCCGCGCGGTGCCCCCCTCCGCGAGGGCCGCGTAGAGCTGCACGAGACCCTCGAGCGTCACGCCGACACCGCCGAGGCTGACGGCCAGCCCCGCCGCGCCCCCCGGCAGCACCGGGTCCGCGCCCGCGCGGGCCATGGCATCGGTCACGTGCGCCGGGCCCAGCGCCTCGGTCAGCCGCACCACGGGGATGTTGAGCGAGTGCTGCAGCGCGTCGCGCACCGACACGTCGCCGCGGAACAGCCCGTCGAAGTTCTGCGGCGCGTAGCCGTCGAAGCTGACGGGCGTGTCGCGGATCAGCGTCTCCGGATGCGCGAGGCCCCGGTCGAAGGCGAGCCCGTAGACGAGCGGCTTCAGCGTCGATCCGGGAGAGCGCGGCGCGCGCGTCATGTCGACCCAGCCCTGCGCGGCCGCATCGCCGTAATCCGCGGCGCCGACCGAGGCGAGGATCTCGCCGCTGCGGTGGTCCGCAACCACGACGGCGAGCCCGAGCCGTGCGTCGCGGCCCGCGCGCCACCGGGCCGCCAGCGCCTCGATCCGCGCCTGCAGGCCCGCGTCGAGCGTCAGGTCGTGCCGGCCGGGCCCCCCGGCCGCGGCGCGGTCGGCCATGTGCGCGGCCAGCATCGGCACCGGGCGGCGCCGGTCCGGCAG
>NZ_JAME01000048.1 GCF_000521865.1 Roseivivax isoporae LMG 25204 | reverse complement strand
TGTGCAGCACGACTTTGGACATGGCGTTCACCCGCTCCGTTGCGCCGCCGGCACGGCGGGCAGGGAGGCTTCGGTCTGGGCGTCGCTCCCGGTTCCGGGTGCAAGATGCGTCGCGAGCACGCGCAGGTAGAGATCACCCCAATTGGTGCTGGGCTCGAGCGTCGCCTTCTCGGCCCATTCGTTCCAGGCGTTGAGGAACAGCTCGCCCCGGTAGGACCGGGCGAGGCGCTTCTCGCGGATGACGGTCAGCCAGCGCGAGAAGGCGGCGGGGTTGGCGCCGTAGGCCATGTGGGCCTCGGCGCCGCGGCGGGCGCTGTTGTCCCAGGACGGCATGGCCCCGGCGATGGTGTGCGCGGGCAGGCCGCGCAGGTAGGCCGGGTCGGTGGCGTTCGCGATCACGCCCTCGTAGTCGTAGACCAGCCCGCGGAAGCCCGGGTGCACGTCGCGGTCGAGCCGGTTCCCCTTGGGGCCGCCGAACAGGTAGTCCTTCTCGCGGACGATGCCGTGCGGCGGCATCTCGATCCAGAAGTCGAAGAGGTCGTCGGCGACCGGGTTCTCGCCCTCGACGTGGAAGCGCACCGCGCCGAGCTCGACCGCGCCGATGCCGGCCGCCTGCCAGGCCGCGCGCATCCGCGCCACGCTGCCTGCCGGATCGGGCATGTCCTCGGGACGGTAGATCACGAAGCGCGGCCGCGTCCCGTCGGGGCGGGAATAGCGGGCGTCGCGCATGTAGGGCAGGCTGTCGGTGACGAGCGCGTCCTCGAACCCTTCGGCATAGGTCTGCGGCATCAGGACCTGGCCCGAGAGGCCGTCCCAGTTGCGCCGCCAGCTCTCGTTCGCCCAGCAGAGGTAGAAGGGAAAGTCGACCTCGGGGCGATCGAGCAGCCGGTCGAGCGGTGCCTCAAGGATGCGCCGGCCGTCGAACCAGTAATGGTAGACGCAGAAGGCGTCGATGCCGGCCGTGCGCGCCATCTCGGCCTGGGCACCCAGCGTCTCGGTCACGCGCAGGTCGTAGAAGCCCAGATCCGCCGGCAGCATCGGCTGGGTGTGGCCCTCGAACATGGGCCGTGCGGCCACGGTGCCGCGCCACTCGGTGAAGCCCCGGCCCCACCAGCGGTCGTTCTCGGGCACGGGATGGAACTGCGGCAGGTAGAAGGCCGACACGAAGGAGGGCCGGGGCAGGTCCCGGGGGGGCGTCCGGGACAGGGCCGCCTCGCGCAGCTCGGTGGTCTGCCGCACCGTCTGGCCCGCGGCCTCGGCGATCAGCCCCATGGCGCGCTCGAGCCCGTGGGCGAGCGTGCCGTCGACCTGCGCCTCCTCGCGGTCGAACTGGTCGGCGTTCAGCGCCATGCGGCGCAGGAGCCCCAGCATCAGGGGCTTCAGCCAGTAGATCGATCCCGCGGGGAAGCTCAGCCGCGCGCGGTCGATCTCGATCTCGATCCGGCGCAGGAGCGCGCGGGTGATCTCGAAATTCGACCCCCACCATTTCGTGTCGGCGTAATATTGTCCGTCGGCCACCCAGAAGGCCGCGTCGGGATCGGCGAGGAAGGTCTCGAGCAGGGTCTCGAGCCCCTCCTCGGGCAGCACGCCGTCGATCAGGTGGCGCCGCCAGTGATCGCCGTCCTCGCGGTGCGGCGACTTCTTGGTATGGATCTTGCAGACCGCCTCGTAGGGGTCGAGCGCGCCGGAATTGACCAGCGTCAGGAAGGGCAGGAGGTCGCGGCCGCGGTTCTCGAGCGGGATCACCGTCGCGCGGGGAAACTCGCCGCGGACCTCCCGGGCCAGATCCTCGGTCTCGTCGCCGCGGTAGGTCAGCGTGACGTAGAGGTCGAAATCGAGCGTGAGCCGGCGCAGGGTCTCGGCGAATTCGGGCCAGAGGTCAGGGTAGTAGACATGCATCACCACCGCGTAGCGCGCGGTCGCACGCTCCTGCTCGAAGCGCAGCCGCGGGGTCAGCGTCTCGGGCAGGTCCTCGACCTTGGGCAGTTCCTTGTGGACCCGCGCCTCGCGGTGTCCGCCCGCCACCCAGTGGTGGAAGGGCGACACGCCGCTCTGGGCGACGTCCGGATTGTAGCGGAGATAGGCCGCGGGCGAGAAGTCGGGGTTCGGCCGGAAGCCGCGCTTCTCGCCGAAGACGATGTAGTGGCGCAGTGGGAAGCGGTGGAAGACCGGGTGGATCAGCGGGTAGGCGCCCCGGTAGTAGACCGGGTCGAACATCCCCGATCCCCGCACCGCGCGCAGCATGCGGTACTCCTGGCGGGTCAGCAGGAAGATGCGGAAAAAACGCAGCAGGCGCGCGAGCGGGTCGCCCGAAACCGATGACATGAATGCGTTCCAGCCATTTTCGTCCGGCGTGCCTTAGCAACGCGGCCCCCCGAAGGCAAAGGCTTTCGCCCCCGCGCGCGGGCCCCCGCCCGCCCTCGATCACGCGGCGCGGGACGGGCCCGCGTGGCGCCCTTTCAGAAGAGGTCGCGCCAGGCGGTGCCGTCGTGGCAGCGCAGCTTGGCGGTTGCGGCGTCGAAGTAGAGATCGCCCGCCGCGGGGGAGGCGGGCGCGGCTCCCGGCTCGATCCGCAGGACGCGGTCCACGTGCAGGGGCCGTGCCGGGGCGGCGATGCCGATGCCGACCGCGCCGGTGCCCCGCGCGACGGTGAGCGCCGTGGTCCAGGCCGTGCCGTCCGCGCTCGTGCGGACCGTCAGATCGTCGCCGCCCGAGAGGCCCAGTTCCGCGTGCCCGGTCCAGTCCGAGGAGAAGATGACCGACGCGGTCTCGGGCGTGGCGGCCTTGTTCACGCTCACCCGGTGACCGGCGCCGGCATGGGTCAGAAGCGTCGCGGGGGAGGCCACCGCGAGGCGGTTCGCGGCATCCGCCGCCGTGCCGATGCCGAGGCGCGCGACCTGCTGGGGCACCGCGCCCGGCACCTGCCAGCCGCTGCCCGCGAAGGCGCGGATCCGGCCCTCGGCGCGGTCCCAGGCAAGCCAGCCCTCGGCGGGGGCGAGGAACAGCCACGCATTGTCCACCCAGGCGGCGAGGAGCCCGTCCCGCCCGCTCCAGGCGCCCGCCGCACCCGTGCCGAGCGCCCAGGCCATGCCGTTCTCGGGCGTCTCGGGGGGGACGGTCGCGTCGAAGGCCTCGACCATGAGCTGCACGAGGATGTCGAGCCGCGTCAGCGCCTCGTTGTGGGTCACATGCTTCTGCGCCTGCGCGGGCATGAGGTAGGGCAGGCTCAGGCGGGGCGAGATCTCGGGCATGGGGGCGGTCCGCTGCGCTCGGGAAGGATGCCGCAAGATGTGCGCGGCGGGGGCTTAACGGGGGCCTCCTCCTGCGTCCGTTGCCTTGCGCCCGTTGCGCAGTACCCTCGCTTTGCCTATGAGTCGCCTACGCTCTGCCAGAGGGAATTTCATGACCAAGACAGCCCTGATCACCGGCATTACCGGCCAGGACGGCTCGTACCTCGCCGAGTTCCTGCTCGAGAAGGGTTACGAGGTGCATGGCATCAAGCGCCGTGCCTCGCTGTTCAACACCCAGCGGATCGATCACATCTATGAGGACCCGCACAATCCCAATCCGCGCCTGCGGCTGCATTACGGGGATCTCACCGACACCTCGAACCTGACGCGCATCATCCAGGAGGTGCAGCCCGACGAGGTCTACAACCTCGGCGCCCAGTCGCACGTGGCGGTGAGCTTCGAGGCGCCGGAGTATACCGCGGACGTGGACGGCATCGGCACGCTGAGGCTCCTCGAGGCGATCCGCTTCCTAGGGCTCGAGAAGAAGACGCGCTTCTACCAGGCCTCGACCTCCGAGCTCTTCGGGCTCGTGCAGGAGACGCCGCAGAAGGAGACGACGCCGTTCTATCCCCGCAGCCCCTACGCGGTGGCCAAGCTCTATTCCTACTGGATCACGGTGAACTACCGCGAGAGCTACGGGATCTATGCCTGCAACGGCATCCTCTTCAACCACGAGAGCCCGCGCCGCGGCGAGACCTTCGTGACCCGCAAGATCACCCGCGGGCTCGCCAACATCGCCCAGGGGCTCGAGCAGTGCCTCTACATGGGCAACATCGACGCGCTGCGCGACTGGGGCCATGCCAAGGACTATGTCCGCATGCAGTGGATGATGCTGCAGCAGGACCGGCCCGAGGACTTCGTCATCGCCACCGGCCTGCAATATTCGGTGCGCGAGTTCATCACCTGGTCGGCGCGCGAGCTCGGCATCGAGCTCGAGTTCACGGGGCAGGGGGTGGACGAGGTCGCGACCGTCGCGCGGGTGACGAGCGACATGGCGCCGGCGGTCAAGGCCGGCGACGTCATCCTGCGGATCGACCCGAAATATTTCCGCCCCGCCGAGGTCGAGACGCTGCTTGGCGATCCGTCGAAGGCCAAGCAGAAGCTCGGCTGGACCCCCGAGATCACGGCGCAGGAGATGTGCGCCGAGATGGTCGCCGAGGACCTCAGGACCGCCCGCCGCCACGCGCTGCTGAAGAGCCACGGCTACGCCGTGCCGGTGAGCATCGAGAACTGATCCCACAGCCCCGGGGAGGCCCCTCATGAAGATCTACGTGGCAGGCCACCGCGGCATGGTCGGCGGCGCGATCTTGCGCCGCCTCGAGGCGCGCGGCACCGACACGCTCGTCACCCGCACCTCCGCGGAGCTCGACCTGACCGACCAGGCGGCGGTGCGCGCCTTCTTCCGAGAGGAGCGGCCCGACGCGGTGATCCTCGCGGCGGCCAGGGTGGGCGGCATCCAGGCCAACAACACCTACCCCGCGCAGTTCATCCACGAGAACCTGATGATCGAGTGCAACGTGATCCACGAGGCCTACGCCTCCGGGGTCACGCGGCTCCTGCAGCTCGGCTCGTCGTGCATCTATCCGAAGGAAGCGCCCCAGCCCATGGCCGAGGACGCGCTCCTGACGGGCACGCTCGAGCCCACGAACGAGCCCTACGCCATCGCCAAGATCGCCGGCATCAAGCTCTGCGAGAGCTACAACCGGCAATACGGGGTCGACTACCGCTCGGTCATGCCCACGAACCTCTACGGGCCGGGCGACAACTTCCACCCCGAGAACAGCCACGTCCTGCCCGCGCTCATCCGCCGCTTTCACGAGGCCGCGCGCGAGGGCCGCGAGGAGGTGGTGATCTGGGGCACCGGCACGCCCCGGCGCGAGTTCCTGCACGTGGATGACATGGCCGAGGCCTCGCTCTTCGTGATGGACCTCGACCAGGCCACCTATGCGCGCGAGACCCGGCCGATGCTGAGCCACATCAACGTGGGGACCGGCAGCGACGTGACCATCCGCGAACTGGCCGAGACGGTGGCGCGGGTGACGGGCTACGAGGGCAGGTTGTCCTTCGACACGACGAAGCCCGACGGCACCATGCGCAAGCTCATGGACGTGAGCCGCCTCGCCCGGCTCGGCTGGACCGCGTCGATCGGCCTCGAGGAGGGCATCCGCGGCACCTACGACTGGTTCCTAGAGCAGGATGCCGAGAGCCTGCGGGCGAAGTGAGGAGGGGGCAAAGCCCTCGACCAGACTGCGTTCCGAAGGTCGCGGTGCCGCAACAGGCAAGCGGTGGCGACGGCAGCCATCAGTGATGATCTCCAACTCAGACATAAGCACCTGCCCAAGTGTCCGGTGGAAGCGAGTGCCGGAGTCTCCGCACGGTGTACTTAAATACATAACAGTTATTACGCGCAACACCGCTGTAGCCGCAAACCGATAATGTCACCCGTGCGCAAAGCAGAAGTGTCACTCTCCTCCACGGTGAAGCTTGGCGGAGAGTTCGGGCATGGGATGGGTGATGATGAGCAAGCGCGAGATGCGGCGGATCGAAATTCTTGCGCAGGTCGACGACGGTAGCCTGAGCGTCGAGGCTGGTGCGAACAACCTCGCGCTGTCGAGGCGGCAGATGTTCCGATTGCTGAAGCGGTATCGTGCTGACGGCGCATCGGCGATACGCCACAAATCCCGCGGCCGCGCGCCGAACAATCTCATCCATCCGGCCAAGCGCGATTTTGCGCTGAGCGTGATCAAGGAAAGCTACGCGGATTTCGGCCCGACGCTGGCGGCCGAGATGCTGGCCGAACACCACGGTTTGACGGTCTCGCGCGAGACGTTGCGGAAGTGGATGGTCGAGGACGGGCTCTGGCTGTCACGTAAGCAGCGCCGGACGTTTCACCAGCCGCGCCTGCGCCGGGAGTGCTACGGTGAACTCGTCCAGATCGATGGCTCCGACCATCGCTGGTTCGAGGACCGTGCTCCGGCCTGCACACTCCTGGTGTTCATCGACGATGCGACCGGAACGCTGATGCAGCTGCGCTTCGTGCCTTCCGAGAGCACGTTCAGCTATTTCGACGCGCTCGAGGGATACCTGCTCGCGCACGGCCGGCCGGTCGCATTTTATTCCGACAAGCACACGGTGTTCCGCGTCACCAACCAGGCCGCGACGTCCGGCCACGGCGAGACCCAGTTCGGCCGGGCGCTGAACGCGCTCAACATCGAGATCCTCTGCGCCAATTCGAGCCAGGCCAAGGGCCGCGTCGAACGTGCGAACCGAACCCTGCAGGACCGACTGGTCAAGGAGCTGCGGCTGGCTCGCATCTCGGACATCGCCGCGGCGAACACCTTCCTTCCGGGCTTCATGGCCCGCCACAACGCCCGCTTCGCCAAGCGTCCGCATCGCCCCGACAACTTTCATCGTGCGCTCAACGTAGAACCGGACCGGCTGCGGGAGATCCTGTGCCTGCGCGATGAGCGCTATGTCGGTCAGCAGCTCGCGTTTTCCTACGACCGCAAGCGCATCATTCTCAAGGAGACCGAGCTCAGCCGGGGCCTGCCGGGCAAATACGTCGACAGCTACGAGTTCGCCGATGGCCGCCTCGAGTTCCGCTGGAAAGGTGTGCCGCTGCCGTTCCGTGTCTTCGACAAGGATCAGCGCGTGACCCATGCCGCGATCACCGAGAACAAGCACCTGAGCGCGGTGCTCGAACACATCAAGGCCGAGCAGGACAACGCTCCGCCGAAGAGGCGTCGCGCCGGCAAGCAGCGGACCAAATACGAGAAGTCCGGACGCAAGTCTTCCGGGCGACCATCGCTGATGGACCCTACTACCAGAAGAAGCGCGCGGAGCGGCAGGCCTGCGCAGCCGATCAGGGCTCCGATACTTGAGGTCTCCGCCCTGCCCGGCTGCGCTTCCGCAGCGCACGGGATGACATTTCTGCTTTGCGATCAGAGCGACATTTCTGAATGGCGTTTACACATGGCGTTTTGGCATATTCTAGCCTGGGTTGCGACAGACCCCCTATTTTGCTGACAAGCAGGGAAAACGGAGATGTCGCATACCGATCTGGATTTGAGAGAACGGCGCGCGATCAAGGATATGCGTGGAGACTAAGGTCACCCCCCCCCACCCGCTGCGCGAGATGAGGGCTCCGTACATCAGGCGATTGCTCAATCTGCACCCATCGGCGTGCGCTAATTAGCATCTGGACGCGGCCAAATAAAAATTCACTGGCAGATCATACCTTACTCGGAGCCTCAAAATTATACTAAAGGGCTCCTAATTTCTTTATAGCCAAATTCCATGCTTTTCTTGAAAATATGCTACTGCTAAACGATCGAGCTCCTGCCTGATCATCCCTTCGACTATTTGATCCTTCAAGGCTTCCACCTGATGGTTCTGAGATCGTCGAGCTACTCTTATTCCAGCAGGCAGCCAGATTGGCACCCCGCGTCGTGCCAAGTGACCAGAGAGACAGATATCGTCCACAGCAATCAAAGGGGTCGGGGTCGTGAATGCCGCGTCGTCGAAGAAGCTCGGGCGGATCACTACACCGGCAAACCCTTGTAAGATTTCGGTAAACCCAGCGCGCTTCACCCGGGGTTTTGCGGGTTTTGCCGTCGTTTCGATGTTGCGGTGCTCACGTAGCCGTTGCCATAACCTCTGCATGGTATAGCGGGTGTCCCGCACAGGGCCAAGGATGGCCCTCTGACCAAGTAGTCGATCAGAAGCCTCCGGAACAACATCGGAAAGGTGGCGGCCGATGGCGGCCACGCACATTTCGGGGCGCAGGGACTGTTCATGAAGTAATCGCTGTGCCCAATCAGGTTCATACAGACGGTCATCGTCGCAGAATAGGATCTGATCATCTGACCCGCGTAGTTCAGTCACGGCTGGCAAAACTTTAGTTGCCGGACCGAGATCCTCTTCTGCACGGATAATTCTGATCCGACGATCGACACGGGGCACGCTTCCATCCCAATCCGGAAACCGACGATAGGCTCGGGGTATGTTCAACCAAATTTCAAGGTCATGCCTGCGCTGCGTGAGAATGGTATCAAGGGTGTCGTGCAGCCGCGGAAACCGCGGCGGCACGGAGCTGAGGGAGATGACGGCCATGAAGCAACGCCCGGAGATAGGGAACCTTTATGCGCTGTCATAGAACATCAATTGACACAAGCACATCATTGTAGTCCCGATCGGATCGGTCAAGCAGCAGATCCTCGAATCCAATGGAAAGGCCGCTGCCGTCCTCCTGTAGTGCGCTCCACACCATGAAAGCACCATCTGGATTGAGATGCGAGAAGGCGTGAAAGACATTATTTGTCACGATGTCGCCGTCGGCCACGAGGATTGGCATGTCGCTGATGTGAGCGGAAGCCGGTGCCTCGTAGTCGTCGGAGCGAACAAACTCGAACGCATCGGTGTTTCCCAACCCTGCACCACCGGTTACGAGGAAGAGGCCGAGCTGTTCACCTTCCGCCAGCGGATCGATGGTCGCCGTCGAACCTGGAGTCGCCGTCTGCGTATTGTCGAACAGGATTACTACCTCGCCGATTGAGCCATCGGCTGCGACGACGTAGGCTCCGACTGCGCTTGCCAAACCAGCATCATTCCGGTCGAACGTCACCTCATATCCTCGGACTCCGTTTCCAGTTAGAAATGACATTGCTGTCAGGCCGTTGATTAGATTTGGATCGATCTCCTGCTTTTCGGATACGTTTGGCGCGTCGGGCACGTAGTCAATGATGACTTGAGGTGCAGTGTCCGAGCTAAATTCACTGATCAGGAGGCCGCCCCCAATGCCATCTGTCGCGAGCACCACTGTGCTGTCAAACGCACCATCTCCGTTGCTGTCGACGGAGATTTCGAATCCGGTATCCGTTGTCGTGAAAGCGAAATTGTCTGTCCCGAGACCGGGGATGTCGAATACCAGCTTCGCCCCCGGCGTCACCGCATCAAGAGTGGTGTCATCCCGCAGATCGGATAGTGAAAGAACGAAGCTGCGGCTGTTCAAGCTGCCGAACCCCGCACTGAATGTGATTGAGACAGTTCCTGTATCGCTAGCATTATTCTCGTCGGAGATGACGTAGGAGAAGGTTTCGGATCGCGGTGCGACCGTCCCGCCCTCTCCGGCATCATAGACGAAGTGTCCATTCGCCCAGATCGTCAAGCTCGCTCCTGAGGGAAGTGCCACCGTCGTCGGACCAGACGCTTCAACAGGTGTTCCAGCGACTTCTATAATCTTCAGGGCGCTACTTTCCGGGTCAGAATCTGCCAACTCACCATTTGGCGCCAGTAGGTTTCCTTCAAATGCGGAGGTGCTGCCAGGCAGCATGAAACGGTCATTCCCAGCCAAGGGCGAAGCATTGCGCCCTTCAATCAGGACGTCCCTTGTCACTTCCGTCGTTTGAGATCCGTCAGAGAGCTCGAAGCTCACCGTCAGCCGCTCCGTTGCACCATCGGGAAGTGCAGCAAAAAGCGCGGGGTCGAGGAAAAGTCGACCGTTTGTTCCAAGGCTGAATGCGATATCACTTCGCCGGTCGGAGGTGATCATCACGTTCGATGCTGTGATAGCCATCCCCTCTGGATCAATGGCACCCTCCGAGAGATCGATGACGATGGCTTCTCCCTCAAGGGGAATGACGGTTACCTCTGGAACAGTGTATTGAGGCGGGCTGTCCATGCCGGCAATTTCAACTGTCACTGTCTGTGACGTCCCGTCGGTCGCTATGAAGGTGATCGTGTCGGTGACACTGTCGTCAGTGTCGAGGCTTTGGACCGTGCTTTGGTCCAGCGTGTAGGTCCATCTTCCCGACACCAGCGTGAAGGACCCGTAGCCATTGTCGCCGGATGTTGAGACCACGTCAGCAAAATAGGGCGTATCGTCGCCATCCAAGTCCGCGATCGTTATGGTTCCCGTGGTGGAGGCGAGGTCATCGAGGCTGCCCTCAGTCACCGCGCCAGCCGTCGTCCCCAAGACGATAGCCTCATCGTTGGTCCCCGTAATCGCGATTGTCACCAGCTGGGTCGTCCCGTCGCTGGCGACGAAGGTGATATGATCGTTGACTGTGTCTCCGTCGTCCAGGCCCTGCACTCTCGTCTGGTCGAGCGTATAGGTCCAGGTACCTGAGACCAAAGTGAAGCTGCCGAAGCCATTGTCACCTACTGTGGAGGCAATATCGGCGAAGTCTGGTGTTTCGTCGAAGTCTACATCGGCGATTGCCAGCCTACCGGTGGCGATGCTCGTGTCGCCAACATTGCCCTCGGTGACCGCGCCGTGGAAATCGCCGGTTACTACTGGCGCGTCGTTGACGTTCGTGACCGCCGAGGTCGCGCCGGAAGTGACGCTTTCGTTCGCGCCGCCGTCGTCGGTGTAGGAGGCGATCACCGTGATCGCGGTGCCGACATCGGCCTGCGTCAGGGTATACGTCCCGCCGGTGGCACCGGTGATGTCGACCCCGTCGCGCTGCCACTGGTAGGTGACCGTGCCGAGCCCGTCGGCGTCCGCCAGCGTGTCCGAGGCGCTCAGGGTCTCGCCCTGGGTGGCGGTGCCGGAGATCGTCACCGCGCCGGTGGGTGCGTCGTTGACGTTCGTGACCGCCGAGGTCGCGCCGGAAGTGACGCTTTCGTTCGCGCCGCCGTCGTCGGTGTAGGAGGCGACCACCGTGATCGCGGTGCCGACATCGGCCTGCGTCAGGGTATACGTCCCGCCGGTGGCACCGGTGATGTCGACCCCGTCGCGCTGCCACTGGTAGGTGACCGTGCCAAGCCCGTCCACGTCCGCCAGCGTGTCCGAGGCGCTCAGGGTCTCGCCCTGGGTGGCGGTGCCGGAGATCGTCACCGCGCCCGTGGGTGCGTCGTTGACGGGCGTAACGTTCACACTCACCGTACCGAGGGCCACATTTCCGCCGCCGCCGGTTCCGGTGTTGCCTCCGTCGTTCGCCGTAAACGTGATGGTCGCGACGTTCGTGCCGTTCGCATTCGCGGGCGGACTATATTGGATATTCGACGGAGCGTTTAGGTATGCGTCGAGGCTAGCTGCTGAGCCAGTCAGAGACAGCGTCCCAGTGCCCGACCCCCCGATGGTGACGCCACCACCGCTTGTCGCCGACATTATTCCCGCATTCGCCGAAAGCGTAAGAGTGATGCTTCCACCACCTGAGTCCACATCAAGAAACGTGACCGTCGAAAGGTCGAGCCCCTTGGTAACGTCCTCAGCGAACGTCACCGATCCTGGAAGACCAGTCAGAGTGGGATCGTCGTTCACCGGAGTGATCACGATGCCTTGCGTTGAGACCCCAGCGTTGCCTGAACCGGCATCTGTAACGCTGTAGGTCAGCTCTCGAGCCGTAACGGAAGGATTGTCGCTCGTGTTGTTGAACACCAAGGTCCGCAGAACTGACTGATAGCTGGCGGCCGCGGCAGTGCCGGTCAGGGAAAGAACGCCCGTCCCGGCATTGTAGCTAGACGAGATGCCTGATCCGTCCGTAATGGACAGAACATCATTCCCCAAGTCAAACCCGCTTGTAATTGAAACGGTAGCGCCGGTGATGCTGTCTCCGTCATCGTCAGTGATTGTCAGGGTGGGGTCGACTGTAACAGGCCCAGATCCCTCCAAGAAAGAAGCGTCACCTCCAGTAGAAGCTACCACAGGAGTTGAATTCGTCGAAATCTCGGCTGTTGCAAAGTTTACAGCATTTCCATTCCCGCCCGGACCTGACCCCAACTCGTCCGACAATATGAACATGACTTGACCGGATCCATTCACCAAGAAATCCGTGTCAGCACCACCTCCTTGAATCTCCAGAACCTGCGACCAAGCGCCACCGCTGGATGCTCTTGAGTAGAGATACCCCGAGAGGTCCGCGGTGTAGGTGTCCGGGTCATAACTATTCAGAAGTGTTACATGCAGGTACTCGGTTCCATCTACTTCCTGGAAACCTCCAACGCTGTATACGTTGGAGATGCCGGGCAAAACAATCTGAGATTGAAAGTCTCCAGATGAGTTGTTCATGCTGTAAAGGGTGCCGCCGGTATTCCAGCTACCACCTTCGATATAGAACACATGCACCGAGTTATCAGCACCGGAGCCGAAGAAAGAGTAGTAGTTAGGATTCTCCTGTCCTGGAGTTCCATCCAGTAACTGCGGAGACGACCAGGAACCGCCTGAGGTTAGCTCCTGTGCATAGAGATTTCCCGAGCCGTTGAAGTTATCCTCATAAAGATAGAGAACTGTTATTGTGCCGCTCTCGTTCTCAAAGAGAATAGGATTGTGAACCTCGTTGATTCCGGAGGCGGTTTCGCCAGACCAGGAAAATGGTGTCTGAAGTTCTAAGCTTGATACAGATTCTGTTGCATATCGAATGGCTTGCGTTCGGTTCGATGTCGAGCTGTCGGTGTATTCATATGTGATGTGAACTGTATCGCTCGAATCCACAAGAATTCGAGGATTGTCCATGTTGATCCCGCCATTTGAGCTACTCGCTTGTTCTACGGCTTGGAAGTTCCAAGAAGAGCCATCGAACTCCCCGTACATAACTCCACGAGTGCTTGAAACGCCGGTCCCAATATAATGCTTGAAAACGACATGGAGGTTTCCATCGCTTGAAAATGCTATGTCGAGATCATCTGAGAATCCTGAAACGCCAGCGTCACTCGGCGTGAATGATGCGAATTCTTGCCACGACTGAGTGTTGGGATCGTAACGAACTACGGCAATTCCACGTTCAGCGCCAGATGCGTTATTGTCGTCCATAACAGCATAAAATGACCCATCTGGAGCCAAGGCCATTTGGGCCCAGGGCCAGTTATTGACGCTGTAAGAAAGGATTGTTCCAGTAGTCGTGTTCATCTCGGTACTTACTCATTTACTCGGGGTGGACGTTACGCGTATGAACGCTTGTTTGTGTAATGGGGCTGAAAAGGCATATCTTTAGAAGGCCCGGAAAAAATGCGGGCCCTCATTGAATTACGTGGGCGAATTGGTGGTAGCTCTAACCTCTTAGTTTTATATTGGGATTTCGCGGTTCATCGGGGATTTCCGAATTAATGCCGTTGGGATGAGAAGTATCATCCGCAAAAAGAATTCCTCGGGTCGATCCACGATATTCTCCAGCAGTCCACTATTATGAGGGTTAGCGTTGCCGCCGCGCCAATATAAGAATTAAATGGGCGCACATTCTCAGCAGGAGATATACTCTATCCCATGTGTGTAACGACTAGCCGACTCTCGCGCGAGCACTAACATGAACAACGAGAAGTTTATGGCGAGTTTGTGGAGATGGCTCGCAACAGCGTCCTTGCGGCAACACATGTTTGATGGTGGCGCGAGCGGCGCGAGATCGAGAATCTGCCTAGCGCAAGACTGCTGAAGTGGTCTTGCCCCGTTTCGCCGGACGCTCATGCGTTGCGGTTTCAGCGTGGATGAGCTCTCGAAGCGAGCGCATCTTCAGCGCTGAGTGCGGGTCAACTTGCGTCGTCCGCTCCGCGCTCGCCTACCACTGGTTCCCAGTGGCGCGCGCCGCCGGTGACAAGCACGGCGCGGGGCCGCAGCTCTCCGAAGCCCGGTCCGCCGGCGCATCCGGCCCGCCAGCGTGATCGAGCTCGGATATTCCAGAACCGGGCGGCCTAAGGTTCGGGGCAGCTGCATCTCCAACACCCTGATCCTGTGTCCTGAGCGGGAGAGCCGTTCATCCCATCAAGTGGAAGTCTCGGTATGGTGACCTCGACGTGTCCGAGGCCCGTCAGGTTGGGCTCTTTAGTGTGTCAGGCGGCGGCCGCGATAGGTTCGTACCGCACTTCGGCCGTGGCGGACTCCAGCCAGGCGGGCTGCAGGTCGCCGTTGTTCCATTGGTAGAGGTAGCCGACCAGCGTGTTGGACTTCTTACATAGGATGCGCATGATCGGTTCGCCGGTGAGGCGGGTTTTGGGGGTCATGATGCGCTCCTTTTTAACAGACCAGACACCGGAGATGTGGTAGGCGTTTCAATAGCTTAATGAACGGATAACGTGCAGAGGCCACAACCTCAAGGCGAAAATCCGAAATATATACAAGAATAGTAAGTGTTTGGGTCTTGTCCCTACGTTCTTGGTTCGTCCGGCACCTCTTGTGGCGCTGCTGCACGGTCGGCGATCTCATCGAGAATGGCGTCAATTTCGGCCCAGACACGGGGCTCCAGCTGCCCGCGGATCAGAGTCCATTTGCTTAGTACGTCGAGCGGGTCATAGGCGCGCAGGAGGGCGCTCACCGCGCTGGCGTCGACGGCCAATGATGTTCGTGCGCGCCATTCGGTGATCCGCGTCCGCTTCTCTTCTGAGGGGGCGACGAAGTCAGGCTCGAGCTCCCAGTTCTTGACCGCGCGGCGCAGGGCGGCGCGGATGACGTGGGCAGGATCGACGCCGCAATCGATCAGGGCATCTTCCTGCCGTTCCAGCGCATTCACCCGTATGTCGATCTTGCGCGTCGTCGGACTGCGTCGCAGGCGGGTTGGAGATGCCCAGGGCGCAGGCGCCGCCCCTGCGCCCGTCTCCTGTCTGGGCTGAGGCGGACGCTCAGGCTGCGGATTTGGGGACGCGGCGCGGTGATCTCCCACTGACACAGGCTCCACGTTCGCAGGCTCTGGCATCGCTTCCGCGCGCCGCACCTCTTCCCCTCCCGGGTCTTCTTCCACCTCTGGGCGCAGTGATGCAGCATAGGTCGGATCGGGCCGCGTGATGGTTGGGATTTTCTTCCTCACAAACCCGTCCTCATGCGGCCAGAATGTTGTTGAGGATGTCGGTCGCCTCTTCGAGGGCCTCGACCACATGGCGCACATGCGGCCGCATGAGGGGGTTGGGATCGGCCTGCTTTTGCAGCGCCACAGCGTGCAGGAGACCTTTCTCGTCCATCTCTTTGTAGACATTGCGGCGCATCATCACGGTCTCGACGACCGGAAACCGCCCGATTGCCGCCTCGATGAGGGCGGCATCTGCACGCGTGGCCTTAGGATCGACCATGTTCAGAACGACATGGTGGCGCGGCAGACTGGCGGGGTCATCGACGCGGGCGCGGAGTTTCTCGAACCAGTCTGCCGTCTGCGCGCCGACATCGAAATCCGAGGTCGACAGCATGACCGGCGTCACGATGTGATCGGCGAGAACGGCGATCCCGTCCGACCATTCCGCGCCGACGCCTGCCGTGTCGATGAAGACGAAATCCGCCGAGTCTGCAGCATAGACTTGCTCGATCCTGCGATCCACGGCCCCCACGCTTTCGACGGTCGCCGAGCGCAAGAGTGGTGATCCCAGACCTGCAGCCTCAGCCCGCTTGTGCCAAGTGCCGAGCACGCCAGTGCTGTCCGTATCTATCAAGAGGACGCGACGCCTGGCGGCAACGGCAGCACTGATCAGGGCGCGCGAGAGCGTGGTCTTGCCACTACCCCCTTTCCGGGCCATCGCGGCGACCACCACGAGACTGTCGTTCGGCATGAGGGGACCTCTCGCAAAAGTAGTGAAATGCCACAAAGAAACTTCTTTGTCGCTAACCCCCGTGCGCGATGGCGTCAAGCGGAAGACGGGATGCGGGCTCCCTCTGGCGGAATGCGAGGCGCAGCGTGCATCGCGCTGGGGACGGAAGGCACGCTGCACGCTGCACCTAGCAACTGTCGTCCTCCCGTCCGCGCGATGCAGTCCCCAGATGCCGCGCGACATTCGACATCGGCCATAGTCCGCAACGCAGAAAACACGACACATTCTGCACGGGACGTGGACCATCCGGCACCAGGCGCGATGCGGGCGGCACGGGCCATCTGACATTTGCCATACGCCGTGCTGCAGGGCGCGCAAAACGCAGTCCAAAGGACGCGATACGCGATGCAGGAAACGCGGGACGCGGTGCATTGAGCGCGTTGCGCGCTGCATTTGACAAAGGACGTCGAATCGGCCCCAGAGGCCGATTTTCTACATTGAGTACAAGCCCTTGATACCTCCTCCGCTTGTGCTGGGAGAAGGCGGGCTTGTACGAAGTTGGCAAGAAATAGGAACGTATACTTCACATGGGCAGCAGTCGCAGACTGACCGATCAGGAGCGCCGTCAGATCGTCCGGGAACGGGCGAAAGGCGTCTCGGTCAGTGCGATCAGCGCTGTGCTGAAGGTCTCGCCCAAGACCGTCTACAACGTCCTCCGCCGAGGACGTTCCGCCGTCTCCGCCAACGACAGCCGCACCCGCGTGCTGACCATGCGCGTCACCGACCGCGACCTTCGCGGCTTCGATGCAGCCCTTGCGCGGCGCGGGATTTCGCATCGTTCGGACGCCATGCGCTGCCTGATGCTGGCCGCGGACGATCTCCTGCGCCCGGATGAGGGCATGACGGATGAGCTGAAAGGGTTGAGCGCGGCGCTGAACCGGGTCGGCAACAACGTGAACCAGGTCGCGCGCCGCCTGAACGAGGCAAAGCTCAAGGGCGAACGTCTGCCCTATACCCCCGCCAGCCATGCCGAGATCCGTGACCTCGCGGTGCTCGTCTTCGACATGGCCGACCAGATCCAGGAGATGTTCCGCGCGCGGCGTCGCGAACTGGACCTCGAGGTTACCAAGGCGCTCGCCGGTCTGGCGCGGCAGGAAGCGGAGCAGGTGGCCGAATATGGCGCGGAGTGAGGCGCGCGGTGTTGGGCCCGCCCTCTTCGATCGTGACTGGAGCCGGGTCTCGGGCAGTTGGCAGGGGCTCGCCAGGAAGGCGCAGATGGTCCGAGCGGCGCGCGGCTATTCGCCTGCCATCTTCAAGCCCATCTCGAAAGGCGGGTGTCACACGGGTGCGCAGCTGAAGGCTCAGCTGACCTACCTCACCACCAAGTCGAGCCATATCCTCGACAGCCGTGGTACCCATGACGGCAAGAAGACTCTGACCGAGGCCGAGATCGACCGGGTCGTGCGGCGCTTTGAGAACCAGTGGGGTGAGCGGCACAGCCCGAAGCTTGGCCATACCTCGCATCTGCTGATGGCGTTTCCCGTCGGCACCAGCGGCGAGGAGGTCTGCGCGATCACGGAAGCCGTCTGCGAGCGGTTCTTTCAAGGTGAGGGATCGCAATTCGACTATATTGCTGCAATACACCAAGATCGCGCGCATCCACATGCGCATATCGTTCTGAACCGCCGCAGCAAGGATGGCGAAATGTTCTTTCTCGGGAAGGATCACCAC
This sequence comes from Roseivivax isoporae LMG 25204, assembly GCF_000521865.1. Taxonomy (GTDB): domain Bacteria; phylum Pseudomonadota; class Alphaproteobacteria; order Rhodobacterales; family Rhodobacteraceae; genus Roseivivax; species Roseivivax isoporae. Next base: position 6,691 of record NZ_JAME01000048.1, on the reverse strand, counting down.
TTCAACTACGATGCCTTCCGGGCGGCGATGGTCGAGGCGGCACAGGTCCACGGGATCCGGCTCGAGGCGACACGGCGTCTCGACCGGGGGGTCACGACCTACCGCGCCGAGATCGACGAGGTCTACAAGGCCCGTGACGAAGGCCGGCCCCCCGTCGAGCGGCAACGCACAGGGGCTGATCTCGCCGCAGCCCTGGAGACGGTGGCGCGCAATGCCCTGACCTACCGGGGTCTGGCCGCAGAGGCGTCCCGGTCGAACTTCGATGACGTGGCCGAGGCGCTCGAGCGGGCCAGCACCATCCTTGCCAGTGGCGGTCAGGTCCAATCTGACGGAGCCACTTATATGTCCCAAGACGAAACGGCGTTCGACACGCTGATCACCGAGTTTTCCCAGAACATCCGTCAGATCGAAGCGGCTATCGACCGGGCGCCCACGGTCGAGCGGCCGGAGATCGAGCGCAAGCTTGCCGATGTGCTGGCCTCTGTCGCGCATCTAAACCCGCTCGGCGACCGCTCTGCTGCACTCCTCGACGCGCCGTCCCGGGACGGCGTCTATGCCCGGGGCAACATGCGCGAGGACCAGCTCGCGCGCCTCGATGATGAAGCAGTAAAGGCGCGTCTCACCGAGGCGCTGCAGGGCACCGGCATTGATCCCGAAGCCTTGGCCGCCCGCATACGCGAGGGTGCCGGCAATGCAGCCCTCGAGCGCCAGTGGCTGGCACAGGATCTGCGCGCCATCGCCAAGGCGGGCGATCTCGATCTGGAGAGAGGCGAGGACCGCGAGGAAGCACTGGACCGGCTGGAAGCCGTCCATGTCCGTTTAGGCGACACCCTGACCGATGCGCGCATCTTGCGGGCCGTCGATGAGGTGGATGACACCAAGGATGACCCGGTTGCCTTGGCCGAGCGCGTGACGCTGCCGGAGCGCGAGCGTACGGCGGGCGAGCCCGACATCTTCGCCCCATCCGAGCGCCGGGATTTCCAGGAGCTCATTGCCCAGTTCCGTCGAACGGATTTCGACCACCCCTTCTCGGACGGTCCTTCCGTGCGCAGGGCCGGTGCTGTCGAAGTGGAAGAGGCCCGCGCCGCCTTCAGTGCCTTCGCGCAACGGTCGCCCGATCATGCCGAACTGGCCTCAATGGCCTGGGACAAGATCACTGACAGCCGCAAGCCACAGGAGTTCGCCGTCGACGAAAAGGACCGCACACTCCACGCCGGCGACATGGACCTCGTGCTGCGTGATCCGATTCAGCATCTCGGGCCGATCACGGAAGACGACCGCACCCTCGCGCGCTACCGCGCCGAGATGCCCGACGAGGAGTTCGGGGCGGCGGTGCAGGAGGAAATCAACCGCTTGCGCGCCATGGGGGCGTCCCGCGCCTATATCAGCGAGCGGAGCTTTGAGATCGAGGATCAGGCGCGACAGGACTATGCCGAAAGGCGTTTCATGGCTGAGACCGCACCTAGTGTGCTGACGTTCCTGCAGCGTGCCGAAGCCGAGGACGTGAAGCCGCTCACCGAGACGGATGGGCAGCGCCTCGCCGCCCAGATCGACCGCAACCTTACGCCGAACGCGGTGACCGCCTTACGCGCGGGGCACGCGGATGTGCTGGAGAAGTTCACCGAACACCCGCTGCGGCAGTTGGAACTCGCCAAGGCTTATCTCGAGAGCAGCGAAGTGACCGCGCACGGCCCCGCCGCCATGGAGCGGGTGCTGGATGCCCTGGCCGAAGAGCAGATCGAGGCGCAGCGCGCGCGTCACGCGGCAACGCATGGCGAGAAGGGGATCACCCATGGATAAGGGGAAGATCGCGGGCGGGATCCTGAGCCTGACGCTAGTCGGCCTCGCCATCGGCTATGTCGTGGCCACGGGCTACCTGACCATTCGCTATGGACTGTCGACGCAAGCCTTCGATGTCACCCTGCTCGCGCGCGAGTATCGCGTCCTCGGCATCAGCGCCCCGCCGGACTTCCTCTGGGTGAACCTGATCCTCGCAGGCTTTGGGATCGCCGCGCTGATGCTCAGCGTCACGCTTCTGGGCGATCCCTTGACCCGGTTCGGCACGACCCATTGGCAGACACGGGGCGAGATGAAGCGCAACGGCTTCTTCGCCAAACCGGGCGGCGGCTTCCTTCTCGGCAAGCTCGGCCCTCCGAAATCGAAGCGCCCCTTCCTTGTCTCGAAGACCTTCCCGCACGCGCTGATCGTGGCGCCCACGGGCCGGGGCAAGGGCGTGGGCTTCGTGATCCCGAACTTGCTCACCTACAAAGGCTCGGCTGTGGTTCTGGACGTGAAGGGCGAGAACTTCCGCGAGACGTCGCGTTTCCGCGCCAGCATGGGCGACAAGGTCTTCCGGTTCGCGCCGACCGACTGGGACCGCCCGACGCACCGCTACAACCCGCTGGCGCGCATCGCCGCCATGACCAACCCCGATCGGCAGCAGATGGAGTTGAAGCTCACCGCCAAACTTTTCTTGCAAACCGACAACGAAAAACTGAGCGGCCTCTTGACCGGGGGGATAGATCTCTTCGTCGCGGCCGGACTTCTGGCCTTCGAGCGCGGGATGCCGACCATCGGTGAGATCTACCGGATCACCGCATCGGGGGGCGACAAGCAGAAGGAATACCTGAAACGTGCGCAGGAGGTGAAGAACAAGTCGGCCAAGCTGATCTTCGAGCGCATGGCCTCGACCAACAATGACACCCTGACCTCGTATCTGTCGCTCCTAATGACCTCAGGCCTCGACACTTGGGACAACCGCGCCATCGACGCGGCCACCGCGACCTCAGACTTCTCCTTCCGAGATATCCGGCGGCGCCCCCACGCGATCTATCTCGTGATCGAGTCCGAGATGATCCGCCCCCTCGCCCCGCTGATCCGGCTGTTCTTCTCCGATCTGATCGCTTCGCTGCAGGCGCAGGAACCGGGCGATGACGAGCCATGGCCGGTGATGATCATGCTCGACGAATTCGACCGGCTGGGGAAAATGCCGATCGTCGCCGAGAGCATCAAGACGCTGCGCTCCTTCGGCGGCAACCTCGCCATCGTCACCCAGACCATCCCGGCGCTGGACGAGATCTATGGCGAAAATACGCGCCGATCGCTGCAGGGTGGCGCGGGCGTGAAACTCTACCTCACCCCGTCCGAGCAGAAGACCATCGAGGAGCTCAGCCAAGCTGTTGGCAAAACCACCAAGCGCGTGGTGACCCGATCTCGCGCGGTCGGGCGCAACCCCTTCGAGGGGCGCAGCGTTTCCGAGCGGACAGAGGATACACCGCTCCTGACCGAGGACCAGGTCCGGCGCATGGACCTCGACGAGGTGATCCTCGTGATCGACGCGCAGATGCCGATCCGGGCGCAGCGGATCAAGTATTTTGAGGACCCTGCGCTGAAGGTGCTGCATGCCAGTCAGGCCGGGAGTTTCCCATACCCGGATGAGGACTGCCTGCGGCGGGATCGGCAGATGTCAGAGACACTCGAGACCGTGGAGAAGCTGAAGCAGGAACTGCAGGAAGTGAGGGCGGGCGCAGGGGCGCAGGAGGCTGGGACTCCAGCGGCTTCGGTGACGGCAGAGGTCCCAACCACGCCGGCGCATCATCCAAAGCCCGTGCATTCGCGTCGCGCACGAGGGCGTGCTGCCCGCGTTGCTGTTGGTGAAGTGTCCGATCAGTTGTCGGTCGATCTGGCTAGTCTGGGACTTAAGGAGGCAGATAGGACCGATCTGGCGAAGGCGGTTCAGACAACGCGGGCAATCATCGCCGAGTATACGTGATCCGGTCCAAACCCGATGGGGTGGATGGCTCCTGCTCCCCGGCGTCGCGATGCGCCATAGTGCAGGTGACATGATCTGCATGTGAGAGGAGCCACCCATGAGAGTTTCGACCATCGGCCTGGATTTGGCCAAGACTCTCTTTCAGGTTCATGGCGTCACCGATCAGGGTGAGGTCGTGTTCAACCGCCCGCTCCGGAGGGCGCAGGTTCTGGCCTTCTTCGAGCGTCTCGAGCCCTGCCTGGTCGGCATCGAGGCATGTAGCTCCGGGCATTACTGGGCGCGGGAACTCTCCAAGCTCGGTCACGAGGTGCGGCTCATTCCGCCGATCTACGTGAAGCCTTATGTCAAGCGGGGCAAGTTGGACGCTATCGATGCCGAAGCGATCTGCGAGGCGGTGACCCGGCCGACGACGCGCTTCGTGGAGATCAAGTCCGAGGATCAGCAAGGCTGCTCAGCCTTCACCGCACGCGCGATTTGGCGGTGCGCCAGAGAACGCAGCTGGTCAACATGCTCCGCGGCTTGCTGGCCGAATTCGGCATCACCATTCCCAAGGGTCTGGGCAAGGCACTCGGCTATGCCAAGGACGTCACTGAGGGCGCTCAGCCGGAGATCCCCGAGATCGCTCGGGATGTCGTTCGTGTGCTCTGCAGGCAGGTGATGGCGCTGCACAACTGGATCGGATGGTATGAGACTCGACTGAGGATCGAGGCCCGGGCAAACCCCCAGGTCCGGTTGCTACAGACCATCCCCGGGGTGGGCCCGATCACGGCCTCCGCAATCGCTGCCACGGTCGGAAGCGGGCATCAGTTCCGAAGCGGCCGCGAGTTCGCGGCTTGGCTGGGCCTGACGCCGAAGAACCGATCCAGCGGGGGCAAGGAGCGTTTCGGCGGAATCTCGAAGATGGGCGACCGATACCTGAGGCAGTTGCTGGTCGTGGGCATGACGTCGCGCGTCCAGCAGGTCCGCAACCACCCGGAGCGCGGCGATCCGTGGCTCAGGGATCTGCTCGACCGAAAGCCCGCTCGCCTCGCCACCGTCGCCATGGCGAACAAGACCGCCCGGGTCGTCTGGGCCGTGCTGACGAAAAACCGACCCTACGCTCAACCCGCCGCCTGAGAGACGCGGCATTCGAGATAGCAAGACCAGCGCCGCGATGCTCACACCTGCCGCGACAACCTCGCTTCTCATCCAGACTGTCGCTCGCTTCTCATCCTGATCGACGCGCTTCACCACAGCCCGGAAAGCCGATAGGGACCTTGTCCGCGGAAACCATCAGGGCCAGCGGTCAGACGCACCGCGCAAACAGGCCGGACACACGACCGCTTTTGATAGGTGCGCCACGCCGCATTTTGGACTTGCTATGCAGGAGCCATCCACACATGCCATTCGGACCTCTTGCGGCGAATGGCAGGAAGGAGCCCCCTTTCTGACCGAGGGGAACGTTCGTGATCTCGCGCGCGCAGCATTCTCCTGAGCGGGGCACGCTTCTTCAGAGGCCACTCACTCCTCGTCCGATCATGAGCGAGACATTTCCCGGGGACCGGTTCACTGCGCGCGCGCCGATTGCTGCCAAGTCGACACAGCCCAAGCCGCCAGACCATGAACCGCGGCTATCGCCAGGGCCGTGCCCAGAAAGGCGAGCGGCAAAGCAACCGGACCGAAGAGGTTCAAGGCTGCGTCGAGGATCGCGACACGATACCGAAGCAGCGCCACAGCGGAGCTCAGGGCGGTCAGGGGCACCACGACAACCATCGAGACCTTCGGCCCCTGAAGATAGCCTCTTTGTCGTCCCGTTCGGATCAGTAGTGCGGCGTAGAGCCCGACCCCGGCAGATGTCGCCAGCGCGAGCCCCGCTGCTCCGAGAACCGGCGCGAGCACCAGCTTGAGCGCGACGTTGACCGCCGTGGCCGCGACAAGAAGGTTCAGCGGGGTGCGGGTGTCGCCTCGCCCGTGGAAGGCGGCAACCGCGGAGCGCACACTCAGGGCTGGGACAAGTCCCACGGCATAGGCGGCAAGGATCTGCGCGGAGGAACGGGCCTCCTCGAGGCCGAAGGCACCTCGGACGAACAGGATCTGGATCGCCCAGTCGCCGAGCAGCGCCATGATCACCGTGATCGGAGCTCCGACGACAAGGCAGATCGTCAGGGCCCGGTCGAGAACGCTGCGCATGCCCGTATCATCCCCGAGCGCGGCGCGGCGGCCGATATCCGGCAGGATCACCGTGCCGAGGGCTACGCCCAGCAAGCCAATGGGCAGCTGGTAGAAACGGTCGGCGTAGTAGAGGTGGGACAGAGCCCCGGTCGGCAGGAACGTGGCGATGACGGTATCGGCGAAGATGGCGATCTGGAGGGCGCCCGCGGTCAGAACAGCCGGTCCGAGCCGGCGGAAGAACGCCCGGGTCTCCGGGGCAAGGCCAAGACGCGGGCGAGGAAGGCCGATACCGGCACGGGCGACCGCGAGTGCAAGAAACCCCACTTGTGCCAGACCCGCTGTCAGCACGCCCCATGCCGCAGCATGGGGCGTGCTCGGGAAGTGATCCCCCAGAAGGAGTGCGGTGATCATGCAGAGGTTAAGAAGGACCGGCGCGCCGGCTGCGGCGGCAAAGCGGTCCCGAGCGTTCAGAAGAGCTGAAAGGAACGCCACCAGCGACATGCAGAGAAGATAGGGGAAGGTGATCCGCGTCAGCGTGATGGTCAGCGGCCAGGTCGGGTCGGTGGACGACAATCCCGGCGCCAGAAGGCTCAGCATCCACCCGGTGGCACCCACGGCAAGCGCGAGCAGTGCGAAATTTGCCAGCATCAGCCAGCCGAGCACCTGACCTCCGAGGGTGGTCGTATCTCCATCACGCACATCCGTTGTGGTCCACGCCGGAAGGAAAGCCGAGTTGAACGCACCTTCGGCGAAGATGGCGCGGAAATG
>NZ_JAME01000047.1 GCF_000521865.1 Roseivivax isoporae LMG 25204 | reverse complement strand
GTCGTCACGTATTGACGCGGCCGTCCGGGGGCGGTTCCACTGCCCCCGGACACCCCTCGAGAGGAGCGCGCGAGATGGCCCACACGGTTCTGGACGACGACGAGGACGGGGACGATCGCAAGGGCGAGACCGTCATGCCCGGCGGGCGCGTCGACAGCCTGTTCTTCCGCAGCCGCAACGTGCTCATCACCGGCAAGATCGACGACAAGGCCGCGCGCACCGCGGTCACGCACCTGCTCGCGCTGAACGAGGAAAGCGACGCGCCGATCAACGTCTTCATCTCCTCGCCGGGCGGCCACGTCGAATCGGGTGACATGGTGCACGACGTCATCAAGTTCATCCGGCCGCGCGTGCGCTGCATCGGGTCGGGCTGGGTGGCGAGCGCCGGCGCGCTGATCTTCATCGCCGCCGCGCGCGAGGACCGTGTCTGCCTGCCCAACACCCGTTTCCTGCTGCACCAGCCCTCGGGCGGGATCGGCGGGCAGGTGTCCGACATGCAGATCCAGGCCGAGCAGATCCGCCAGATGCGCGCCCGCTTCGACCGGCTGTTCGCCGAAGCGACGGGCCAGACGCCCGACAGGATCGCCGAGGACACCGCGCGCGACTTCTGGCTGACCACGCAGGAGGCGCTCGATTACGGGCTTCTCGGCCGGGTCGTCACCTCGATCGACGAGCTTTCGTGAGCCCCCGGATCCGGCCGGCGGCGGCAGGGGATGCCGATGCGTTCTGGCGCATCATGGAGCCCGTGTTCCGTGCCGGCGAAACCTACACGATCCCGCGCGACATCTCGCGCGGGGACGCGCTCACCTACTGGACGGCGCCGGCGCACCGGGTCTTTGCCGCAGAGATCGCGGACCGGGTGGTGGGCACCTACATCCTGCGCCCGAACCAGCAGGGCGGCGGCGACCACGTGTGCAACGCCGCCTTCCTGACCGCGCCCGAGGCGCAGGGGCAGGGGGTCGCGCGGGCGATGCTGGCCCATGCGCTGGACACCGCGCGCCATGACGGGTATCGCGCGATGCAGTTCAACTTCGTCGTCGCCAGCAACGCCCGGGCCGTCGCCACGTGGGAACGCGCGGGGTTCGACATCGTCGGCAGGCTGCCCGACGCGTTCCGGCATCCCAGGCTGGGATATGTCGACGCGCTGGTGATGTTCCGCACGCTCTGATGACCGGAGGCGTCATGCCCGACCCCCTCACCCGATCGCCGCTTCTTGCCGTGCTGATCGATGCCGACAACACGTCGCCGAAATACGCCAAGGCGCTTTTCGACGAGATCGCGAGCTTCGGCGAGGCCAGCGTCCGGCGCTGCTACGGCGATTTCTCGAGCCACCAGATGGCGGGCTGGTCCAAGGTGACCGCAGAGTTCGGCCTTGTCCCGACGCACCAGCCGGCCAACACCGTGGGCAAGAACGCGAGCGACATCGCGCTCGTCATCGACGCCATGGACCTCATGCATTCGGGCCGCTTCGACGGGTTCGTCCTGGTGTCTTCGGACAGCGATTTCACCCGCCTCGCGAGCCGGCTGCGCGAGCAGGGGCTCGACGTCTACGGCATGGGCATGCAGAAGACGCCCGAAGCCTTCCGCAAGGCCTGCAAGCGCTTCATCTTCCTCGAGAACATGGACAGCGCGCCGGAGAATTCCGGCCGCCCGGGCGCGCAGACCGCCGCCAAGGGCAACCTCGAGGAGGCGCGCAACCTCATCTTCAAGGCGATGGACGCGATCGAGCAGGAGGACGAGTGGTACACGCTGGGCCAGCTCGGCCAGTTCCTGACCGCCGCGAATCCGGATTTCGACACGCGCACCTACGGCAAGCGCAAGCTGTCGGACCTCGTGGCCGAGCTGAAGGTGTTCGAGACCAAGCGGACCGCCGGCGGCAACCAGCTCCTGGTGCGGCGGGTCGACTGATCCGCACCCTCAGAGGTCGGCGAGACCGGCGAGGAAATAGGTCGGCCTGAGCAGCATGCGCCGGTGCGCCCCGAGCGGAAAGCGCTTGGGGGTCTTGCGCATCACCGCCGGCCACGGCGTCTCGGGCGCGCGGCCGCGGGCGAGCGCGGCGAGGATGCGGCCCGTGTGGCTCGACATGCCGACGCCGTTGCCGTGGTAGCCGAGGCCTGCGAAGACGCCCTGCATGTCGGGCACGGGGCCCGCATAGGGCGTCAGGTTCGCCATCAGGCAGACCAGCCCCGACCATTCGTGGGTGATCTCGACGCCGCGCCATGCGGGGAACATCTCGTGGAAATGCCGCCGGATCCGGGCCGAGATCGCCGCCTGCTCGCCCGGCCGCGCGGTCAGGCCGCCCCGCATCCCGAACAGGAAACGCCCGTCGGGCAGTCGGCGGAAGTAGTGCAGCAGCACGCGGGTGTCGTAGGCCATCTGCGCGCTCGTCAAGCCCTGTGCCGCCGCCTCGTCGTCGGTGAGGGGCCGCGTTACGATGATCGTCGACTGGACCGGCATCGTGCGCGCCTCCAGCCAATCGGGCACGTCCTCGGACGAGTAGCCGTTCGTGGCGACGATGACGCGCTCGGCGGTCAGGCTGCCCCTCGGCGTCTCGAGCCGCCAGCGCCCCTCCGCGCGCCGGATGCGGGTTACCGGCGTCTGCGCGTGCAGCCGTGCGCCGGCCCCGTCGGCGGCGCGGGCGAGCCCGGAATGGTACTTCCGCGGGTGGAGCGCGAAGCCGAGGGGCAGGGTCAGCGCGCCGTGGAACGGCCCGCCGAGACCGTGCGCACCAAGCTCGGCACGCGGGATCAGCTCGGGCGCCACGCCGTAGGCGGCGCCCGCGGTCGCGGCCTCCTGCCGGAGCCGCTGCCACGCGCGGGCGGTGTGGGCGAGGATTGTCTCGCCCCGGCTGTGGGTGTCGGCGTCGATGCCGTGTCGCGCGATGAGCCCGCGCACCGTCTCGATCGCCGCCTTCTCGGTGTCGTGCCAGCCGGCCAGCCCCGCGGGGCCGAAGCGCTTGCGCAGCATCGCGTCGCTCGCCTTGGACCCGCCGAGGCAGCAGAACCCGCCGTTCCGCCCCGACGCGCCGAAGCCCGGCGTCTCGGCTTCGAGCAGCGCGACATCGCTGCCCGCCTCGGCGAGATGCAGCGCGGCGGAAAGGCCCGTGAAGCCGCCACCGATCACCGCGACCTCGGCGGACGCATCGCCGTCGAGCGCCGGCCAGTCGGGCGTCGCGACGCCCTCGTTCCAGAAGCAGGCCTGCGGCGCCGCGTAGGCCCGCGGCTCGTGGAGGCGCCTCATCCGGTGACCCGTGCCGCGGCCTGTTCCTCGCGGGCCTGGGTGACCGCGCGGCGCTTGGTCGCGAGGGACGCGGCGATCACGCCGATCGCCACGACGCCGATCAGCAGGCTCGACAGGGCGTTGATCTGCGGCGAGACGCCCAGCCGGATCGACGAGAAGATCTGGATCGGCAGCGTCGTCGCCGACGGCCCCGTGGTGAAGCTCGCGATCACCAGGTCGTCGAGCGACAGGGTGAAGGCCAGCAGCCAGCCCGAGATGACGGCGGGCGCGATGATCGGCAGCGTCACGAGACGGAATGCCTCGAATGGCGAACAGCCGAGGTCCAGCGCCGCCTCCTCGAGCGCGGTGTCGAAGGTGGCGAGCCGCGAGGACACCACCACTGACACGTAGCACATGGCGAACGTCGTGTGCGCGAGGACGACGGTGAAGATCCCGCGGTCGAGACCGATGCCGATGAAGAGCAGCAGCAGCGACAGGCCGGTGATGACCTCGGGCATGACGAGCGGCGCGTAGATCATGCCCGAGAACAGGGTCCGCCCCGGGAAGCGGCCCGCGCGGATCATCACGACGGCCGCGAGCGTGCCCAGTACCGTCGCCAGCGTCGACGAGAACAGCGCCACGCGGATCGTGACCCACGCCGCGTCCATGAACTGCTCGTCGCGCAGGAGCTCGCCGTACCAGCGGGTCGAGAAGCCCGCCCAGACGGTCACCAGCTTCGACGCGTTGAAGCTGTAGATCACCAGCAGGACCATCGGCAGGTAGAGGAACGCGAAGCCGAAGGTCAGCGACGTGACGTTGAACCACGAGAAGCGTCTCATGCGCGGACCTCCGTGGCGGCGGCGGGACGGGACGCGCTCATCATGCCGCCTCCCGCTGCTTCTGCTCGTTGCGCTGGAAGAGGACGATCGGGACGATCAGGATGAGCAGGAGCACGATCGCCACGGCCGAGGCCACCGGCCAGTCGCGGTTGGAGAAGAACTCCTCCCACAGCACCTTGCCGATCATAAGCGTGTCCGACCCGCCAAGGAGCGAGGGGATCACGAATTCGCCGATCGCCGGAATGAAGACCAGGAAGCAGCCCGCGATCACCCCGCCCCGCGACAGCGGGAAGGTCACGAGCCAGAAGGCGGTGAGGCGCGAGCATCCGAGATCCTCGGCCGCCTCGAGCAGCGACTCGTCCATGCGTTCGAGCGTCGCGTAGATCGGCAGGATCATGAACGGCAGGTAGGTGTAGACGATGCCGATATAGACCGCGGTGTTGGTGGCGAGGATCTGCAGGGGCGGGATCCCGAACCAGCCCAGCACCATGTTCAGGAAGCCCTCGTTGGCGAGGATGCCCATCCACGAATAGACGCGGATCAGGAACGACGTCCAGAACGGCAGGATCACCAGCATCAGGAGCGTCGGACGCCATTCGGGGGCCGCGCGCGCCATGCCGTAGGCGATGGGATAGCCCACGAGAAGGGTGATGACCGTGGAGACCGCGGCGATCCAGACCGAGCTCAGGTAGGCCTTCCAGTAGAGATCGTCCTGCGTCAGGAACACGAAGTTCTCGAAGTCGAGCCCGGCAAAGAAGCTGCGGACGCCCTCCCAGCCGGCGGACAGGTCCAGCGTCGGCGCATAGGGCGGGATCGACAGCGCGATGTCCGACAGCGAGATCTTCAGGACGATCAGGAACGGGACGAGGAAGAGCGCGAGCAGCCACAGGTAGGGCACCGCGATCAGGGCGAAGCGCCGCATGTCAGGTCCTTTCGTCGGTCGGCTGCGGGGCGCGCGGGATCACGCTCAACGCTCCAGCAGGACGCCGCAGGTCTCGGTCCAGTTGACCCACACCTCGTCCTCCCAGGTGAACGGCTGGCGCGTGTCGCGTTCGGTGTTGAAGTTCTGCGCGCGGATCATGCGCCCGCCCGGCAGTTCCACGTGGTAGGTCGAGAGGTTGCCGAGATAACCGATATCCACGACCTTGCCGCGCAGGACGTTGTGGTCGTCGGGCCGGTTGTGGTGGATCTCGACCTTCTCGGGGCGGATCGCCACGTAGGCGGTCTGGCCGTCCCTCAGGGATGCGGGCGAGCGCACGCGCAGCGGCGGCTGCCCCTCGGCCCAGTCCAGCCGGTAATGTTCACCGTCCTTCCGGACCGTGCCCTCGAAGATCGTGACGTCGCCGATGAAGTCCGCGACGTAGACCGAGTTCGGCTGCTCGTAGATCACCGGCGGCGTCGCCACCTGGATCAGCTTGCCCTCGTCCATCACCGCCACGCGGGAGGCGACGGTCATCGCCTCCTCCTGGTCGTGTGTCACGATGACGAAGGTGGTGCCGGTCTTCTCCTGGATGTCCATGAGTTCGAACTGCGTCTCCTCGCGCAGCTTCTTGTCGAGCGCGCCGAGCGGTTCGTCGAGCAGCAGGAGCTTCGGCGCCTTGGCGAGGCTGCGCGCCAGCGCGACCCGTTGGCGCTGGCCGCCCGAGATCTGGTGCGGCTTGCGCGACGCGAACTTCTCGAGCCGCGTGAGGCGCAGCATCTCGTCGACCCGCGCGCGGATCGTGTCCTTGTCCTTGCCCTCGCGTTTCAGTCCGAAGGCGATGTTCTCCCACACCGACAGGTGCGGGAACAGCGCGTAGGACTGGAACATCATGTTCACGGCGCGCTGGTTGGGCGGGATCGGCGCGATGTCCTGCCCGGACAGCAGGATCTTGCCCTCGGTGGGCGTCTCGAACCCCGCGAGCATCCGCATCATCGTCGTCTTGCCGCAGCCCGAGGGGCCGAGCAGGGCAAAGAATTCCCGCGTGTAGATGTCGAGCGTCAGGTCGTCGATCGCGGTGAAGTCGCCGAACCGCTTGGTGACGTTCTTGAACTGGATCAGCGGCACCGCGTCGGGTTCGTCCCACGGCGCAAAGACGGCGGGGCCCGGGCGGGGTCGGTCGGCTGGAGCCGTGGTCATCTCTCAGCACCTCATCTCGTGGCCGGGGCGGCGGCCCGTGCGTTGCGTCGTCGTCCCGGGCGACGGGCCAGTGCCGTGCGCCGGGGGCCGGCCGGGCGCGGAACTGCGCCCGACCGGAAGATCAGGGCCTGCGCGCCGGGGCGCGCAGGGCGATCAGACGCCCGACTTGATCGAGGTCCACAGCCGCGTGACCGTGCGCTGGAGGCGCGGGTCGTAGGGCGTGAAGGTGTAGAGGTTCTCGAGGGTGGCCTCGTCCGGGTAGATGGCGCTGTCGCCGATCACGTCCTCGTTCAGGAATTCCTGCGACGCCTCGTTGCCGTTGGCGTAGTAGACGTAATTCGACGCCTGGGCCATGTTCTGTGCGTCCATGATGAAGTTGAGGAAGGTGTGCGCTTCCTCGACGTTTGGCGCGTCGGCCGGGATCGCCATCTGGTCGAACCACATCAGCGCGCCTTCCTTCGGGATGTGGTACTCGATGGTGACGCCGTTGTCTGCCTCCGCGGCGCGGTCGCGCGCCTGCAGGATGTCGCCCGACCAGCCGAAGGCCACGCAGATCTCGCCGTTCGCCAGCGCGTTGATGTATTCCGACGAATGGAACTTCGAGATGTAGGGCCGGATCTCGGCCATCACCGGGCCGGTCTTCTCGATGACCTCGGCATCCTTGGAGTTCGGGTCCTCGCCCAGGAACTTGAGCGCGGCGGGGATCACCTCGGTCGGCGCGTCCAGGAAGTAGACGCCGCACTCGGCGAGCTTTTCCATGTTCTCCGGCTCGAAGATCAGCGACAGCGAATCGACCGGCGCGTCCTCGCCGAGGACCTCGCGCACCTTGTCGACGTTGATGCCGATGCCCGTGGTGCCCCACATGTAGTTGACCGAGTACGCATTGTCCGGATCGACCGAGGCGGTGCGCTCGCGGATCAGGTCCCACATGTTCTCGAGGTTCGGCAGCTTGCTCGGGTCGAGCTTCTGGTAGGCGCCGGCCTCGATCTGGCGCGACATGAACGACCCGGTGGGCACGACCACGTCGTAGCCGGAATTGCCGGCGAGGATCTTGGTCTCGAGCACTTCGTTGGAATCGTAGACGTCGTAGATCAGGTCGATCCCGGTCTCTTCCTCGAACTTCGTCAGCAGGTCCTCGTCGATGTAGTCGGACCAGTTGTACACACGCACTTCCTGCGCGGCCGCGGCACCCGCGAGCAGCGCGCAGGCGGCAGTAAGGGTCATCAGCTTGGTGGTCATACGTCGCTCCCGTTGGTCGTGGGGAGTGTGGTCTCCCCTTGAACCGAATTTGATCAAACGTTGCGCGGCCTGGCAACAGGGAGATGTTTCCATGGCGGGCGCGCGCGTGCAAGATGGGGTCATTCGTGCGAGATCCGCGAGACAGGACATGAGGTTGATGAATTTGCAGGCAGCGGGCGAGCGGGCCGCGAGCGGGGCGGGCCTGCCGGTGCACGAGCAGGTCTACCGGACGCTCCGAGAGATGATTCTCTTCGGCGAGCTGGAGCCCGGCGCGCCGGTCACGATCCAGGGACTGACGGACCGGCTCGAGGCGGGAATGACCCCGGTGCGCGAGGCGCTGCGCCGCCTGACGGCAGAGGGTGCGCTCGAATTCCGGGGCAACCGCCGCATTTCCGTGCCAGTGCTCGATGCCGGCGCCGTCGAGGAACTGACCGTGGCGCGCCGGGCGCTCGAGCCCGAACTCGCGCGCCGGGCGGCGGCGCGCGCGACGGGCGCCGACATCGACCGGCTGCGGGCCACCGACGCGCGGCTCGACCGCGCCATCGGCCGCGGCGATGTCGCGGGCTATCTGCGGGAAAACCATCGCTTTCACGCGGAACTGAACGCGCTGGCCGACGCCCCCATCCTGACCGAGATGGTGGACGGCCTCTGGCTGCGGTTCGGGCCCTCGCTGCGCGTCGTCTGCGGGCTGTTCGGCACGCGAAACCTGCCCGATCGCCACAAGGACCTGCTGGTCGCGCTCGAGACCGCGGCCCCAGGCCGCGCCGCCGCGGCGATGGAGGCGGACGTGGTGCAGGGCATGGACCAGATCGCCGCCGGCCTGACCGGGCAGGGCGGCGATTCGCGACGGGCGGAGATTGACACCGGATAATTTGATCATATTCTTGGCGCATCTCCCGGAACCCCGAGTCGAGACAGGAAAGGTGCGGCCCATGTCCACGTCCCAGATGCCCAGAACCGTCGCGTCGCAGATCACCAACCTGCCGCCCACGGCCGAGCTGCAGGCACGCGATGCCCGCCACCACTTGCACCCGTTCACCCACGCCGCGGGCCTCGCCGAGAAGGGCGCGCGCATCATCACGCGGGCCGAGGGCTGCTGGCTGACCGACAGCGAGGGCAACACCATCCTCGACGCCATGGCCGGGCTCTGGTGCGTGAACGTGGGCTACGGCCGGCAGGAGCTGGTCGAGGCGGCGGCGCGCCAGATGGCGGAGCTGCCGTTCTACAACACGTTCTTCCAGACCACGCACGTGCCGGCGATCGAGCTGTCCGAGCGGCTGGCCGAGCTTGCGCCCGAGCACATGAACCGGGTGTTCTTCGCCGGGTCGGGATCGGAGGCGAACGACACCAACATCCGCATGGTGCGCACCTACTGGGACCTCAAGGGCCAGCCCGAGCGGGTCAACATCATCTCGCGCTGGAATGCCTATCACGGCTCGTCGGTCGGGTCGGGCTCGCTCGGCGGCATGAAGGGGATGCACGCTCAGGGCGGCATGCCGATCCCCGGCATCCACCACATCGACCAGCCGAACTGGTGGGCCGAGGGCGGCGACATGAGCCCCGAGGACTTCGGCCGCGCCCGCGCGCAGGCGCTCGAGGAGAAGATCCTCGAGCTCGGCCCCGACACCGTCGCGGCCTTCATCGCCGAGCCGGTGCAGGGCGCGGGCGGCGTGATCGTGCCGCCCGAGAGCTACTGGCCCGAGGTGTCTCGCATCGTCGAGAAGTACGGCATCCTGCTCATCGCCGACGAGGTGATCTGCGGCTTCGGCCGGACCGGCAACTGGTTCGGGTCCGAGACGATGGGCATCCGTCCCGACATCATGACGATCGCCAAGGGCCTGTCCTCGGGCTACCAGCCGATCGGCGGCTCGATCGTGTCGGACGAGGTCGCCGAGGTGATCGGCGGCGCCGAGTTCAACCACGGCTACACCTATTCGGGCCATCCGGTGGCCTGCGCGGTGGCGCTCGAGAACCTGCGCATCCTCGACGAGGAAGGCATCGTGACCCGGGTGCGGACCGAGACCGGGCCCTATCTCAAGCAGAAGTTCGAGAGCCTGACCGAACATCCCTTGGTCGGCGAGGCGAAGATTGTCGGCATGATGGGGTCGATCGCCCTGACACCCGACAAGGCGTCCCGCGCGGCCTTCGCCGCGGATGCGGGCACGGTGGGCTATCTCTGCCGCGAGCGCTGCTTTGCCAACAACCTCGTCATGCGGCACGTGGGCGACCGCATGATCGTGTCGCCGCCGCTGGTGATCTCGAAGGCCGAGATCGACACGCTGATCGAGCGTGCATGGCGCTCGCTCGACGAGGCGATGGCGGAGGCCGAGGCGCAGGGCCTCATGAAGCCCGCGGCGGCCTGATCCGGCGGTGCGGCGCGCGGGACGCGCGCCGCGCTCTGCCTCTCGCCCGGGGGCTGGCGCCCCCGGCCTCGCGCGGGCACGGGATCCGCACCGCCCGCCCTCACCAGCGCGACAGCGCGTCCTCGTCGGCATCCCTGGCCGCGACCCAGGCCGTGCCGTCCGCGCGGTGTTCCTTCTTCCAGAACGGCGCGCGGGATTTCAGGTAATCCATCAGGTACTCGGCCGCGGTGAACGCGTCGGCGCGGTGCGGCGCAGCGGTCGCCACCATCATGATGCGCTCGCCGGGCGCGAGCCGGCCGTAGCGATGGATCACCAGCACATCGCCGAGAGACCAGCGCGTGCGCGCCTCCTCGGCGATGGCCGCGAGCGCGGCCTCGGTCATGCCGGGATAGTGCTCGATCTCCATGGCGTCGAGCCCGCCATCGCCGCGCACCACGCCCGCGAAGGTGACCACGGCCCCCATGTCGGCCCGGTCCGCCGCGAAGGCGTCGCATTCCGCGCCGAAGTCGAAGGCCGCCTCCTGCACCACGATGCGCATCTCGTCCTCCCTCAGCCGCCGGTCATGGGCGGGAAGAACGCCACCTCGCGCACGCCCTCGAGCGGCGCGTCGAAATCGGCGAGTTCGCGGTCGACCGCGACGCGGACCGCCGAGAGGTCGGCGAAGGCCGCGGCGTAGCGCTCCTCGCGCCCGCGCAGCTCCTCGACCAGGTCCGAGACCGTCGCCGCGCGGCTGTCGATGCGCTCCTTCGGCAGCCCGATGCGTTCGCGCAACCAGGCGAAGTAGAGCACGTCCATGTCAGCGGTCCTCCTTCAGATGCGGCACGGCCTTGCGGAAGTAGTCCCACCCGGTCACGAGGGTCAGCGCCGCGGCGATCCACAGGAGCGCCACGCCGGCGTTCCCGGCCCAGACCATTCCGGTATACTTCCAGACGAGGCCATGCTGGTCCGGTGCCTGGCCGTCGAGGATGCGGCCGACGAGTCCATCGTCGAGCCCCTCGACCGAGAGCCCGAGATAGTGCTCGAACACTCCTTGGGCGAAGAGCACGGCGATGGCCACCATCTGCAGCGTCGTCTTCCACTTGGCGAGCTTCGTCACCTTGAGCGTGCCCGCGGTGTCGCCGAGATATTCCCGCAGGCCCGAGACGAAGACCTCGCGGAAGAGGATGAAGGTCGCGGGCAGCACGAGCCACGGCGACATCGAGGAATAGCCCACGATGACCATCAGCGCGATCACCACCATCGCCTTGTCGGCGATCGGGTCCAGCATCGCGCCGAGCTTCGATTCCTGCGCCCAGTTGCGGGCGATGTAGCCGTCGAACCAGTCGGTGACGGCCGCGCCGACGAAGAGGACGAGCGCGAACCAGTCCGCGTAGGGACGGGTGAAGTAGAGGAACATCACGGCGACACCGGGCGCAGCCAGGAGGCGCAGCGTCGTCAGCACGTTGGGCAGGGTCCATTTCATGGGGGAGTCCTAGCGCGTCTGCCGGTGCGGCGGAAGGTCAGTTCGCGACACGCTCAGGTGCGTGGCTCATCCGGCGGCGCGGCGCCGCATCCGGTCGAGGAAAAGCGCCCGCGCGGGCGGCAGCGGCTTGTCGCCGAGGGACGCGGCGAGGTGGGTGCTCAGGAAATGCCCCGTCGCCTCGAGGCCCGTCACCACCTCGGCATCGCTGCCGGTGCCCCGTCCCAGGAGGACCGGCGGCAGCGGCAGCAGGCGGTCGGCCCAGGCGCCCGCGCCCTCGGCCGTGACGGCCCGGCCGGTGCGCGGCGAGAGGTAGGCGAGCCCCTCGTCCCGCCCGGTCACCGCGCAGGCCGACAGGTCGAGCCCGTAGCCCATTTCCTCGAGCAGGGCGGTTTCCCAGCGCAGGTAGGCGAGCGGCCAGAGGTCGGGCTCGGCCAAGAGGTCGAGGAGCGCCGCGCTCGCCCGGTAGAGCCCGGGATGCGGCGCCCGCTCGGGCAGGCAGAACGCGAGCAGCGCGGTGACCGCGTTCAGGCCCGCGAGCGCCACCGGGTCGGCCATCGCCAGCGCCGCGCGGGACCGGAGGGGTTCCGCGGTGAAGGTACCGATGTGATCCTCGAGCCGGGCCCGCCAGGCGAGGTCGAGCGTGGTGCCGGGCTGCAGCCCCGGGGCCACCCGCCGCGACGTCGCGCCGCGCAGGACGCCCGCGTGCCGGCCATGTGCCTCGGTGAAGACCTCGAGGATCGCCGAGCTTTCGCCATGGCGGCGCAGCGTCAGGAGGATGCCGGTGTCGCGCCAGTCCATGGCCGCGACTATTCCGCCGCTTGCGGCCTCCTGCAAGAGCCGCGACAAGCTCGGGCCCATGACCCATGCCGCCCGAATGTCCGCCGCCCTTCTCGCGCTTGCCGCCATCGCCACGCTGGTCTGGCACGTGCAGCTCGGTCTCGACCGGAATCCCGGGCGCACGCTCGCGGTCGAGCTGTGGCGCACCGGGCGCTATTTCACCATCCTGACCGTCGCGCTGACGGGTGCCCTGTTCGCCGCCGCCGCGCTCCGCGGGCGGATGGCCGCGGGGATGGCGGGGGGCCTCGCGCTGTGGATGGCGGTGGTGGGAATCGTCTACCACGTGCTGCTGGCGCGGGAGCTGTCGGGCGCGCGGCTCGTGGTCGACCAGATGATGCACACCGTCCTGCCGATCGCGGTGGCGCTCTGGTGGGTCGCCTGCGCCGACAAGGCGGGGCTCGCCGCGCGGCACGCGCTCTGGTGGCTGGCCTGGCCCGGGCTCTACTGCGCCTACGCGCTCGGGCGCGGCGCCCTCGACGGGCGGCATCCGTACTTCTTCCTCGATCCCGCGCGCATCGGCTGGCCGCAGGTGGCGCTCTGGATCGTGGCGCTGGGCGGCGTGTTCTGGATCGGCGGGCTGGGGCTCGTGGCGCTGGCGCGGCGGATCGGGCGGCGGTCCTGAACGCGCGGCCTCAGGCGAGACCGTCCTCGTCGAGCAGGTGCCGGCCCGCGCGGTCCTCGACCTCGAGCACCCAGAGATCCGGGTCGCTGCGGCATTCGCGCGAGATGACGGCGTCGACCTCGGGTTCGGGCCCGTCGCTCAGCACCTCCCAGCGGCGGGTGTCGGACATCAGGTCGTAGCGGCGGCAGAAGAGGCGCGCCTGCCCGTCGAGGGTCGAGAGCTTGACCAGCACCGCCCCCGCGACGTCGTCGCCGCGCGAGACCACGAAGCAGGGGATGTCGACGAGCGAGAGCCGCCGCCGGTAGGCCGCGACCCAGACATGGGCGGCAAGGCGCGGCTCAGCCATCGCCGTCGCGGAAGTCGAGACCCATCTCGGAATAGCGCTCGGCCTCGTCGAGCCAGCGCTCGCGCACCTTCACCTGCAGGAAGAGGTGCACCTTTCGGCCCAGGAACTCCTCGATCTCGGCGCGGGCTGCCTGGCCGATCGCCTTGATCGTCTCGCCCTTGTGGCCGAGCACGATGCCCTTGTGGCCGTCGCGGGAGACGTAGACCACCTGGTCGATACGTGCCGACCCGTCCGGCCTGTCCTCCCAGCTCTCGGTCTCGACGGTCAGCTGGTAGGGCAGTTCCTGGTGCAGGCGCAGCGTCAGCTTCTCGCGGGTCATCTCGGCCGCGATGGTGCGCATGGGGAGGTCCGCGATCTGGTCCTCGGGATAGAGCCAGGGCCCCTCGGGCAGGGCCCCGCCGAGCCAGTCGCGCAGGTCCTCGACGCCGTGGCCGCGCTCGGCCGAGATCATGAACGTCTTCTCGAAGGCGAAGGCCTCGTTCAGCTTCGCGCTGAGCGCCAGCAGCGCCTCGGCCTTGACCCGGTCGATCTTGTTGATGGCGAGCGCCACGCGGCGCCCGGAAGCGACCTCGGGCAGCTTCTCGAGGATCGCCCGGACCCCGTCGGTCAGGCCGCGATGCGCCTCGATCAGCAGCACGACGATGTCGGCATCCGCGGCCCCGCCCCAGGCGGCGGCGACCATGGCGCGGTCGAGCCGCCGGCGCGGCGCGAACAGTCCGGGCGTGTCGACGAAGACGATCTGCGCCTCGCCGGCCAGCGCCACGCCGCGGATGCGGGCGCGTGTGGTCTGCACCTTGTGGGTGACGATCGACACCTTCGCCCCGACCATCCGGTTCAGCAGCGTGGACTTGCCCGCGTTGGGCTCTCCGATCAGGGCGACGAAACCGGCGCGGGTGGACATGGTCAGGTGCCTTTCGGGGCAGGGGCCGTTCGGGCTCGGGTGGACGGCGACGCTTAGCGCAGAAGCGGCGGCTTTGCAAAGCCGGACGCGGGCGGGGTCAGCCTTCCGCGTCCTCGATCCGGGCGAGAAGGTGCCGGGCCGCCGCCTGCTCGGCCTGACGTTTCGACGGCGCCTCGGCGCGCGCGGTGCGGCCATCGGCGAGGCGCACCTCGATGGTGAAGCGCGGCTGGTGGTCGGGGCCCGAGCGCGCGGTCTCGACATAGTCGGGCGGCGCCATGCCGCGGGCCTGCGCCCATTCCTGCAGCGCCGTCTTGGCGTCGCGGGCGTCGTCCTCGACCGCGTCGATGCGCCCGCCCCAGAGTCGCAGGATCATGGCGCGCGCCGCCTCGAACCCGCCATCTTCGTAGACCGCCGCGATCACCGCCTCCATCGCGTCGCCAAGGAGCGCGATCTTGCGCCGCCCGCCCGACAGCCGTTCGGAGCGCCCGAGCTTGAGCGCCTCGCCGATGCCCGCATCGCGCGCCACGTCCGCGCAGGTCTCCTTGCGCACCAGCGTGTTGAAGCGGGGGGCAAGCTGGCCCTCGCGCGCGCCCGGGTCGCGGTCCAGCAGCGCCTCGGCCATGACGAGGCCAAGCACGCGGTCGCCGAGAAACTCGAGCCGCTGGTTGTCCTCCCGCGCGGGGCCGGACATGGAGGAATGGGTGAGCGCGCGGTTCAGTAGCTCCGGGCGGTCGAAGCGGTGGCCCAGCCGGGCCTCGAGGTCGGACAGCGCGGCGGACCGCTTCACTCGATCTTCTCGAAGAAGCGGTCGGAGCGCCACGTCCAGAAGAACAGCATGGAGCTTCCGGCCGACGAGAACATGACCCGCGTGGCGCGCCCGACGATGTTCTCGTAGGGCACGAAGCCGACGCCGCCCGCAACCTGCGGGACCCGGCTGTCGGACGAGTTGTCGCGGTTGTCGCCCATCATGAAGTAGTTGCCCTCGGGCACGGTGTAGACGGGCGTGTTGTCCGACCCCTGGTTGGCGATGTTCAGCACGTCGTGGCTGACCCCGTTCGGCAGCGTCTCGGTCTGGCGTTCCTTGACGCAGAGGCCGCCGTCGCCGACCGGGCCGTTGGCGCAGCGCGGGCGCAGCCGCTGGGGGCCCTGCGGCTCGGCCGTCTCCTCGAAGGTGCCGGCATCGGTCAGCTCCACCGGTTCGCCGTCGATGTGCAGCACGCCCTCGCGCATCTGGATGGTCTCGCCCGGCAGGCCGATCACCCGCTTGATGAAGTCGCGGCCGGTGACCGGGTGGCGGAACACCACCACGTCGCCGCGTTCGGGCGCGCTGCCGAAGAGCCGCGTGTTGTCGCCGTCGAGGAAACCGCAGATGTCCGAGGCGTCGATGTCGATGCCGATCCCGGGCAGGTACAGCGACGGGCAGGAGGCATAGGAATAGCCGTAGGCCATCTTGTTGACGAACAGGAAGTCGCCGATCAGCAGCGTGTCCTTCATCGACCCCGAGGGGATCCAGAACGGCTGGAAGAACAGCGTGCGGAAGACGCCGGCGATCAGCAGCGCGTAGAAGATGGTCTTGATCGTCTCGACGATCCCGCCGCCCGCCTTCTTGGTGCTCGCCATGGATGCCTGCCTTCCGCCTCGTCGCGATTGCTGGCGCTACATGCGGGCGGGGGCGGGCGGAGTCAAGCGACGGGCCCGGGCCCCGCGGTGCCCTGCGGCACGCCTGCGTCGCCGTGGCCGAGCGGCCGCGCCTCGATCACCACGAAGGCCTGCGCCCACGGATGGTCGTCGGTCAGCGTCACGTGGATGATCGCCTCGTGGCCCGCAGGGGTCATCGCGTCGAGCCGGTCGCGCGCCCAGCCGGTCACGTGCATCACCGGCTGGCCGGTCCGCAGGTTCGTGACCGCCATGTCCTTCCACGCGATCCCCATGCGCAGGCCGGTGCCGAGCGCCTTGGAGCACGCCTCCTTCGCGGCCCAGCGTTTCGCGTAGGTGCCGGGTGTGTCGGCGCGCGCCTCGGCTTTGCGCTGCTCGATGTCGGTGAAGACGCGGTTGCGGAACCGGTCGCCGAAACGCTCGAGCGTGCGCGCGATGCGCTCGATGTTGCAGAGATCCGTGCCGATGCCGAGGATCACGGGCACGTCCCGGCGGGTTCGCGGTCAGCCATGGCGCGCGCTCAGGCCCGCGCCTCGTCCATCGCCCGGCGCATGCCGGTGATGGCGCCCTGGAGGCCGGCAAAGATCGCCTCGCCGATCAGGAAATGCCCGATGTTCAGCTCGACCACCTGCGGGATCGCCGCGACGGGGCGCACGGTCTCGTAGCTGAGCCCGTGGCCGGCATGTACCTCGAGACCCCGTTCGGCGGCGTGCGCGGCCATCTCGACGAGCCGCGCGAGTTCCGCGTCGCGGTCGGCGTGCCGCCCCTCGGCGTGAAGGTCGCAATAGGCGCCGGTGTGCAGCTCGATCACCGCTGCGCCGACCTCGGCCGCGGCGTCGATCTGGGCGCGGTCGGCGGCGATGAACAGCGACACCCGGCAGCCTGCGTCGCGCAGGGGCGCGATGAACTGCGACAGCCGCGCGGTGTCGCCCGCGACGTCGAGCCCGCCCTCTGTGGTCCTTTCCTCGCGTTTCTCGGGCACCAGGCAGACCGCGTGCGGACGCGTCTTCAGCGCGATCTCCTGCATCTCCGTCGTCGCGGCCATCTCGAAGTTCAGCGGCACGTGCAGCGCCTTGACCAGCCGCGCGATGTCCTCGTCCCGGATGTGGCGCCGGTCCTCGCGCAGGTGCGCGGTGATGCCGTCGGCGCCCGCCTCTTCCGCCATGAGCGCTGCGCGCACCGGGTCGGGCGTCTCTCCGCCGCGCGCGTTGCGCACCGTGGCCACGTGGTCGATGTTCACGCCAAGGCGCAGCGGGCCGGCATAGGGGGTCATGGCATGCTCCGGGATCGTTCGTTTCGCTCGGCGAAGCTAGTCCGACGGGAGGGGGACGTCAGCCCGTCTCTTCGCCCTTCTTCGAGGATTTCTTGGCCTTGAGCGCGGCAAGCTTGGCCGCCAGCAGGCCCTGCCGCCGGTTCTGGTAGGCGCGGATCAGCGGCACCGACAGGTAGTAGCACACGAGGCCCGCGATGATGCCCGGCACGATGCCGCCCACCATGTAGGGATAGAACACCTCGTGGTAGAAGATCGTCAGGCCCTGCCAGTCCGCGGTGTCCGGCGTGAACATGGCGGTGAAGTTGTCCCACAGGTCGTCGCCTGCGCGCATGAACTTGTAGCCGAGCGAGCCGTGCTGCGGGTCGGCCTCGATTCCGAGCATCCAGTAGCCCGTGGTCATCGAGACGACGCCGATGGGCAGGTAGGTCAGCGGGTTGCCGAAGAACGTGCCCAGAAGCGCGGCGACGACGTTGCCGCGCAGCACCAGCGCCAGAACCGCGGCGACGATGAAATGCAGCCCGTAGAACGGGGTGAAGGTGGTGAAGACGCCCGCGAAGATGCCGCGCGCGATCTTCTCGGGCGGGTCGGGGAGGCGGTGCAGGCGATGCTGCACGTAACGTGCCGCACGCGCCCAGCCACCGCGCGGCCAGAGCGAATGGCTCACCGCCTGCCAGAAGGGCCGCTTGTCACGGCGTTTGAAGACCAAATCCGGCTCCTCGTCGGTCGGAGGTCGGGATCATTCCGCAGCCTGCCGGTTGGCAAGCTCCGGTGCGCGCCGACGCTCCAGCGTTGCCACGTCCGAGTCCGCGTCGAGTGCCGAGACCACCGTGTGCAGGTGTTCGGCGTCGCGCAGATCGATGTCCATGAACAAACGATAGAAGTCCGGTTTGCGATCCATGAAGTGCAGGTCGGAGATATTCGCCCCCCGCTCTCCGATCAACGTGCAAATGCGTCCGAGCACGCCCGAATCGTTCCCGATCGTCATGTCGAGCGTCACGGTGTAGGCCGCCGGGTGGCTTCCCGAGGCCCAGTGCAGGTCCAGCCAGCGCGACGGCTGGTCCTCGTAGTCGACGAGCGCGGCGCAGTCGATCGCGTGCACCATGACGCCGCGTCCGCGCGAGGTGATGCCGACGATGCGCTCCCCCGGCAGCGGCTGGCAGCAGCGTGCCCGCGTGAAGCCCTGGTTGTGGTCGAGGCCGATCACCGCGCGGCTCTGGTCCACCTCGGCGCGACGGGAGGGAGCGAGGTCGGGATAGACCGCGCGGACGACCTCGCGCGCCGACAGCTCCGCCGAGCCGAGCCGCGCCAGCAGCGTGTCGCCGTCCGCGAGCCGCAGCGTCTGCGCGGCCTTCTCGAGCACCTTGTCGGAGGCCTTCTTGCCCACGTTCTCGAAGGCCGAGCGCGCCAGTTCGCGCCCGAGCCGGATGTAGCGTTCGCGGTTCGCCTCGCGCAGGGCCCGCCGGATCGCGCTGCGCGCCTTTCCGGTCGTCGCGATGTCGAGCCAGGTGGCCTGCGGCGTCTGCCCCTCGGCGGTGATGATCTCGACTGACTGGCCGTTCTTCAGCCGCGTCCAGAGCGGCACGCGAATGCCGTCCACCTTGGCGCCGACGCAGGCCGCGCCGATGCGCGTGTGGATCGCGTAGCCGAAATCGAGCGGCGTCGCGCCCTTGGGCAGCTTCACCACGTCGCCCTTGGGGGTGAAGCAGAACACCTGGTCGGAATACATCTCGAGCTTCACGGCCTCGAGGAACTCGTCGTGGTCGTCCTCTGCGGTGAACTGCTCGGTCAGCGAGCTGATCCACTTGGCGGGATCGACCGCGAACGGGTTCTCGGCGCGCTCGCCGTCGCGGTAGGACCAGTGCGCGGCGACGCCGGTCTCGGCCACCTCGTGCATCTGGCGGGTGCGGATCTGCACCTCGACGCGCTTGCCGTCACGGCCGGACACGGTGGTGTGGATCGACCGGTAGCCGTTGGACTTGGGCTGGCTGATGTAGTCCTTGAACCGGCCCGGCACCGCACGCCAGCGCTGGTGGATCGCCCCGAGCGCCGCGTAGCAGTCGGCCTCGGACCGGGTGATGACGCGGAAGCCG
Source organism: Roseivivax isoporae LMG 25204 (assembly GCF_000521865.1). Taxonomy (GTDB): domain Bacteria; phylum Pseudomonadota; class Alphaproteobacteria; order Rhodobacterales; family Rhodobacteraceae; genus Roseivivax; species Roseivivax isoporae. The sequence goes on along the minus strand of NZ_JAME01000047.1, from coordinate 5,983 downwards.
TAGATGTCCGACAGCCGCGAGAACCCCATTTCCTTTTCCTGCATCTTGCGCCAGATCGAGTAGGGTTTCTTGGCGCGGCCGAAGACCTCGGCGTCGATGCCCACCTTGTCGAGTTCGGTGCGCATGTCCGAGGTGATCCGGTGGATGACGTCGCCGGTTTCCTTCTGCAGGTTGATGAACCGGCGGATGATCGACGCGCGCGCCTCGGGATTCAGCACCCGGAACGCCAGGTCCTCGAGCTCCTCGCGCATCCACTGCATGCCCATCCGGCCCGCGAGCGGGGCGTAGATGTCCATGGTCTCGCGCGCCTTCTGGCTCTGTTTCTCGACCCGCATGGCGCGGATGGTGCGCATGTTGTGCAGCCGGTCGGCGAGCTTGACGAGGATGACCCGCAGGTCCTTCGACATCGCCATGAAGAGCTTGCGGAAGTTCTCGGCCTGCTTGGTCTCGGACGACGACAGCTGCAGGTTGGTCAGCTTCGTGACGCCGTCGACCAGCGTCGCGATCTCGGGCCCGAAGCGCTGCGAGATCTCCGCGAAGGTCGACTTCGTGTCCTCGATCGTGTCGTGCAGGAGCGCGGTGATGATGGTGGCGTCGTCGAGCTGCTGCTCGGTCAGGATCGCCGCCACTGCCACGGGATGGGTGAAGTAGGGCTCACCCGATTGCCGCGACTGGCCTTCGTGCATCCGGGCGGCGTAATCGTACGCCGCCCGGATCAGGGCCTCGTTGGTCCTGGGATTGTAGTTGCGGACGAGCGCGATGAGGTCCTCGGCGGCGATCATGGCCCCTTAATTCCCCGAATGCGCGCGCATCGCGGGCCTCAGCCCTCGCCCTGCGCCTCCATCAGCGCGCGCAGCAGCTTTTCTTCGGACATGTCGTCGTCCTGCGGCTTGTCGGGTTCCGCGCCCATGAGGAGCGCCATCGCGTCATCCTCGGGCTCGTCGACCTCGATCTGCGTCTGGTTCGATTCGATCATCCGTTCGCGCAGCTCGTCGGCCGACTGCGTCTCCTCGGCGATCTCGCGCAGGGCCACGACGGGGTTCTTGTCGTTGTCGCGGTCCACCGTGAGCGCGGCGCCCGACGCAAGCTCCCGCGCCCGGTGCGCGGCGACCAGCACCAGGTCGAACCGGTTGGGAACCTTGTCGACGCAATCTTCTACCGTCACGCGGGCCATTCGTGCCTCCAGTCCATGGGATCGGCTTGAGAAAGGACACGTCTAGCGCGGATCATTTGTATTGACAAGCGCGATCGGGTCGTTCCGCCGACGCGCCGCACCTCAGAGCGGCACGACCGCGCCGAGCTCCGCGTCCGGCAGGGCGTCGCGCATGTCGATCACCCTCCGCCCGGTGGCCGGATGCACCCAGTCCGGTGCCACGTCCGCGAGCGGCACGAGCACGAAGGCGCGGTCCTGCAGGCGCGGATGCGGCAGAATCAGCTCGTCCGGCGCCCGTGCCACCTGTGCCGCAGGTGCGAGACGGCGCCAATCCGCCTGAACGTCGGAATTCGGCAGCACGGTTTCGCCGAATGCGAGCAGATCCAGATCGAGGCTGCGCATGCCCCAGCGTGTCTCGCGCCGCCGGCCGAACCGGTCCTCCACGCGGTGCAGCGCGGCCAGCGCCGCGCGCGGCCCGACCCCGTCCGGCGGCGCGAGCAGGGCGGCCGCGTTCACGTAATCGGGACCGTAACCCGCCGGAAAACATGGTGTATGATAGAAGCGGCTGAGTCGCCTCAGCCGCAGTCCCTCTGCCGCAAGCGCGGCCAGTGCCGCGGCGAAGGTCGCGGCCGGCGGGCCGGCCTCGGAAGACAGGTTTGCGCCGAGCGCGATCAGCATGGTCTTGCGCCTAAGTTGAATGCCGAATTTTTCAATCATAATTCCCATTGCTTGAACACAGGATGGACTTGCATAATTTCCCTGTTTGAGCGATCCGTCCCCTTCGCGCTCACGAAGGCCGTTTCGCAAAGCTTTCGTTGGAAGGACATTTTGATGTTTTACAAGGACGAACGGCTGGCGCTGTTCATCGACGGGTCGAACCTTTACGCAGCAGCCAAGGCTCTCGGGTTCGACATCGACTACAAGCTGCTTCGACAGGAATTCGTGCGCCGCGGAAAGATGCTTCGGGCCTTCTACTACACGGCCCTGCTGGAAAACGACGACTATTCCCCGATTCGTCCGCTGGTCGATTGGCTGCACTACAACGGTTTCACCATGGTGACGAAACCGGCCAAGGAATACACCGACAGCCAGGGCCGCCGTAAGGTCAAGGGCAACATGGACATCGAGCTGACGGTGGACGCGATGGAACTCGCGCCGCGCGTCGACCACATCGTCCTGTTCTCCGGCGACGGCGATTTCCGTCCGCTGGTGGAAAGCCTGCAGCGGCAGGGCGTGCGCGTCTCCGTCGTCTCGACCATCCGCAGCCAGCCGCCGATGATCGCCGACGAGCTGCGCCGCCAGGCCGACAACTTCATCGAGCTCGACGAGCTGCGCGAGGTGATCGGCCGGCCGCCGCGCGACGTGGCCGCAGCGGCCAACGGCTGACGCCCGCAGCGCGGGCAGAGTGACCGTGACCGGCGAATGGGTCGCATTGGGGAGCCTGTTCGCCGCCGCCTTCGGTGCCGCGACGATCCTTCCGTTCCAGTCCGAGATCGTCTTCGTCGCGCTGCAGCTGCGCGACGCGGCCTCTCCGCTTCTCCTCGTGATCGTGGCGAGCATCGGCAACGTGCTGGGGGCGGTGGTGAACTACGTCCTCGGCCGCGGGGCCGAGCGGCTGCAGGGCCGCCGCTGGTTCCCCGCCTCGCCGGCCCAGCTGGCACGGGCGCGGGACTGGTACGCGCGCTGGGGCGTCTGGACGCTGCTCCTCAGCTGGGCGCCGCTGGGCGATGCCTTCACCGTCGTCGCGGGGGTCATGCGCACGCCGCTCTGGCTCTTCGTGGCCCTCGTCACCCTCGCCAAGACCGGGCGCTACGCCGTCCTCGCCTGGGCCACCGTGGCGACCGCCGGCGGAGGGGCGGCGTGATCTCCCGCTCCGGGGTGGATCCGCGCCGCGCGATCCCCTAGATCCGGGGACAAGGAGACGCTCATGACCCTGCCGCCGCTCACCCTTCACCTCGCCGCGCCGCGCGGGTTCTGCGCCGGCGTGGACCGCGCGATCAAGATCGTGGAAATGGCGCTCGAGAAATGGGGCGCCCCGGTCTACGTGCGCCACGAGATCGTGCACAACCGCTTCGTCGTCGACGGGCTGCGCGCCAAGGGCGCCGTCTTCGTCGAGGAACTGGACGAATGTCCGCCCGACCGCCCGGTGATCTTCTCGGCGCACGGCGTGCCCAAGGCCGTCCCGGCCGAGGCCGCGCGGCGCGAGATGATCTATGTGGACGCCACCTGCCCGCTCGTGTCCAAGGTCCATATCGAGGCCGCGCGCCACCATGAGAACGGCCTGCAGATGATCATGATCGGCCATGCGGGCCATCCCGAGACGCTCGGCACCATGGGCCAGCTGCCCGAGGGCGAGGTCCTGCTGGTCGAGACCGCCGAGGACGTGGCGCGGATCGAGGTGCGCGACCCCGAGCGGCTTGCCTTCGTGACGCAGACCACGCTTTCGGTGGACGACACCGCCGACATCGTCGCGGCGCTGCGCGCGCGCTTCCCCGCGATCGTGGGCCCGCACAAGGAAGACATCTGCTACGCCACCACCAACCGGCAGGAGGCGGTCAAGGCGATGGCGCCCGAGTGCGACGCGCTCCTCGTGGTGGGGGCGCCCAACTCGTCGAACTCGAAGCGGCTCGTCGAGGTCGGCGCCCGCGCCGGCTGCGCCTATGCGCAGCTCGTGCAGCGCGCGGCCGACATCGACTGGCGCGCGCTCGAGGGCATCCGCTCGGTCGGCATCACCGCCGGCGCCTCGGCGCCCGAGGTGCTGATCGAGGAGGTCATCGAGGCCTTCCGCGACCGCTACGCGGTGACGGTCCGGCCCGTGACCACCGCCGAGGAGAACGTCGAGTTCAAGGTGCCGCGCATCCTGCGCGTGCCCGCCTGACACCCGCGCGCCCCGCGCTTGACGGGGGCGGCGCCCGCGGCGCAGGATCGGCCGGCTTCCCGTCCCCCGAGGTTGCCGAATGACGCTCCAGTTCCTCCTGACCACGCTCGTCGTGGTGATCGCGCCGGGCACCGGCGTCCTCTACACGCTCGCGGTCTCGCTCGGGCAGGGCCGCCGCCCGGGGTTCTGGGCGGCGCTCGGCTGCACCTTCGGCATCGTGCCGCACCTCGCCGCCGCGACGCTCGGGCTCGCGGCGCTCCTGCACACGAGCGCCCTCCTCTTCTTGGCGGTGAAATGGGCGGGCGTCGCCTACCTGCTCTGGCTCGCCTGGCAGTCGCTGCACCAGGGCGGCGCGCTCGCCGTGTCCGAGGACCGCGCCTCCGAGCCCGGCCCGCGCATCGCCTGGCGCGGCGCGCTCATCAACATCCTCAACCCCAAGCTCCCGGTCTTCTTCCTGGCGCTCCTGCCGCCGTTCCTGTCGGGCGACCCCGCCACCGCGACGGCCGAGATGGCCGCGCTCGGCGCGGTGTTCATGGGCCTGACGCTCGCGGTCTTCGCGGGCTACGCCGTCATGGCCGCGGCCGCGCGCGACCGCCTCCTCGCCTCGGCGCGCGCCATGCGCTGGCTCAACCGCAGCTTCGCCGGCCTCTTCGCGGCGCTCGCCGGGCGTCTCGCGCTCGAACGGGCCGCGTGACAGGCGCGGCGCCCGCGCTATCCTGCGCGGCGCAGACGATCCGGAAGGCGCCGCCATGACCGACATCCCCCGCTCCGCGCTGATCCTCGGGCTCGCCGGGGTGATCCCCTTCGCCTGGGGCGCGCTCACGCTCCTGTGGCCCGCGGCCGCGCAATGGGGCACGGCGACCCTCGGCCCGCGCTTTGTCGGCCCCTACGTCCAGCTCTATTACGGCGCGGTGATCCTGAGCTTCATGTCGGGGGTCCTCTGGGGCTTCGCCACGAAGGCCGCGGGCGCGCGCGCGGCGACGGGCTACGCGCTTTCCGTCGTCCCCGCGCTCTGGGCCTTCTTCATGACCGGCGGCGGCCCGGTCTCGGCGGGCATGAACCTGGTCTTCGGTTTCGCCGGGCTCCTCGTCCTCGACTACGCCTTCTGGCACTGGCGCCTCGCCCCCGTCTGGTGGCTGCGGCTGCGCGGGCTCCTGACCCTGCTCGTGGTCCTCTGCCTCTCGGTCGGCGTCTTCCTCTGACCTTTCCCGTTCTTCTTGGCGCAAATATCCCGGGGGTGCGGGGGCCGGCCCCCGCACCGCGGCGGCCGCTCTTGACCCCGCCCGGCTGGCGCGCGACAGACGGCACATGACCGACCTCTTCGCCTTCACCGACGGAGCGTGCTCCGGGAATCCCGGCCCGGGGGGCTGGGGCGTCGTCATGCGCGCCATGGACGGCGACACGGTGGTCAAGGAGCGCGAGCTCAACGGCGGCGAGGCCGCGACCACCAACAACAGGATGGAGCTCATCGCGGCGATCTCCGCGCTCGAGGCGCTGGCGCGGCCCTCGACGATCACCATCGTGACCGACTCGGCCTACGTGAAGAACGGCGTCACCGGCTGGATCCACGGCTGGAAGAAGAACGGCTGGAAGACCGCCGCCAGGAAGCCCGTCAAGAACGAGGAGCTCTGGCGCCGGCTCGACGCCGCCCAGGCGCGCCACGACGTGCGCTGGCAGTGGGTCAAGGGCCATGCCGGCCACCCGGAGAACGAACGCGCCGACGCGCTCGCGCGCGCGGGCATGGCGCCCTTCAAGCCCGATCGCGGCCCGCGGGCCGCCACGCCGGACCGGGCGTGAGCCTCCTCGCGCTGCTCGACCACACGGCCGTCCTGGTCTTTGCGTTGAGCGGCGGCCTCGTCGCCTCGCGCGCCCAGCTCGACATCGTGGGCTTCGCCTTCCTCGCCTGCCTGACCGGCATGGGCGGCGGCACGTGACCTGCTCCCTTTGGAGTC
>NZ_JAME01000046.1 GCF_000521865.1 Roseivivax isoporae LMG 25204 | reverse complement strand
GACTTTTCAGGGGAGCAGGTCATTCTGCGACGCCGAAATCTAAATGGCGACCTTACGAAGTGAGCGTCTATCTACTTCTCAGCGAAATTCGCATTGGAGTGACTGTCATTATATTCGATCTCGTTCTCGGCAGCGTCGTCGCAGCCGGGCTCCTCATCTATCTCGTCGCCGTCCTCGCGCGGCCCGAGCGGTTCTGAGGAGCTAGGGTGATGGCTTTGATGCTGTAACCGCCCCCCGACGGCATCGACGTGCCAAGGCGGGATCGCAACAATTTATTTTGGGAGGCGGTCATGTCGGAGATTACCACGGTCGGATTGGATCTCGCGAAGAATGTGTTCCAGGTCCACGGTGCTGACGCCAGAGGTGGCGTGGTCTTTCGCAAGAAGCTCAGAAGGTCCGCGGTGCCGGAGTTCTTCAGCAAGCTGTCGCTCTGCCTCGTGGCGATGGAGGTCTGCGGCGGCGCTCATTTCTAGTGGCGGGAGCTGGCCCGGCTTGATCATGACATCAGGCTCATCTTGCCCGCCTACGTGAAGCCGTTCGTCAAGCGGCAAAAGAACGATGCGGCTGACGCGGAGACGATCTGCGAAGCTGCGCAGCGACCGAACATGCGCTTCGTGCCAGTGAAAAGCGAAGAAACGCAGGGGGCGGCCGACGTCTTCCGCGTCCGCGAATTGCTCATCCGGCAGCGCACCCAGGCCAACAACGCGCTCCGCGGACTTCTCACCGAATACGGTCAGGTCGTGTCGCCGGGGCGCGACGAATGCCCGGCGCTTGATTGCGCTCATCGCGCACGACGAGGCGGAACTGCCAGCGATGGCACGGGCGTCGCTGAAGGTCCTGACCGCGACGCTCGCCCAGCTCGACGATCAAATCGAAACCCTGGATGCCGAGCTCACCCGTCGCGCCAGGGAGAACGACGTGGCGTGGCGTCTGATGACCATTCCGGGCGTCGGTCCGCTGATCGCGACAGCCATAGTCACGTTGGCGCCGCCGCCGGAAGCGTTCCGCAAAGGCCGAGATTTCGCGGCATGGCTTGGCCTTATACCGCGGCAGCATTCGACAGGCGGCAGGCAAAGGATCGGGGCCTTAACGAAGATGCCCGCGAAAAGATGGAGGCTTGGCGCAGGTTCTACAATGAGGACCGTCCCCACAGCGCAGTCGGCTACAACGTTCCGGTGGCGCTCATCAATCACGCCGGCGTATCCGGCCCGCCAGCGTGATCGAGCTCGGAGGTTCCAGATCCGGGTGGCCTAACGTTCGGGACAGCTGCGCTGACCGCCAGGCTCCGGTTTCGGTTGGATTAAGAATGGGGGTCACGCAAAAAGCAGGGAGCTTCGTCCGATTTACAGGCATCTGCTTTCAAAGCTCCCTCCGCAAGGCATTCGAATGCCGCAAGAGCCTTTCTCAGCGTCGCTTCCGGGTCATCGCTTGCCGCGACCCAAAGTGCCGCGTTTAGCGCCGCGCCGTTCAGGAGGCGGGCAAGCGCCTCGATGTCCACGGCCTTGATGGCGCCGGCCTGGGACAGCTCGGTCAGCGTCGCCATCGTCGATTGCAAGCAGCGGTTCTGGCTCGGCCACTGCGAGGGGTCTCCCAAGACGGACGGTCCGTCCAAAAGGACGAGCCGTTGCACCTCCGGGTCGAGTGCCATCTCCACATAGGCTCGCCCCTCGGCCATCAGCCCCGGCCAACCGCCGCCGGCCTCTCGCCCGGCCTTTTGCGCGCGTGCGGCCATCGCACTGTCGATCTTGTCGACCACCGCCGCCATGAGCCCGCGCTTGTCGCCGAAATTGTGATAGAGCGCGCCGCGGGTCAGTCCGACCGCCGCGGTCAGGTCGTCCATCGAGGCCGCGGAATACCCTTTCTCTGCGAAGGCCTTGCGGCCCGCTTCGATCAGCTTGGCGCGGGTTTCCTCCATCTTGGCCGCACGAATGCCTGACGCCATTTTTCGCCTCCACTTTACATACGCATCGTATGCCAGTTGACATACGAAACGTATGTCACTAACTCGCATACGCAGCGTATATGATAGTGCGTTGCCTACTCACCCGCAACCTTAGGAGCGTCTCATGGCCCTCAACAACGAACCCGTTTTCCCCGCCAACCGTCACGCTCTCTACGAGACGCATGGCTACTCCGCGGCGATCCGTTCGGGAGACCTGCTGTTCGTGTCCGGTCAGGTCGGAAGCCGCGAGGACGGCTCGCCTGAGCCCGACTTTGCAGCTCAGGTTCAGCTTGCTTTCGACAACCTCGAGGCCGTGCTGAAGGCCGCCGGCGCAGCGACGGCCGACATCGTCGATGTCACCACGTTTCACACCGATCCCGAAGCGCAATTCGCCACCATCATGGACGTGAAGAGCAAGGTCTTCGACAGCGCCCCCTATCCGAACTGGACCGCGATCGGTGTCAACTGGCTGGCGGGCTTCGACTTCGAGATCAAGGTCATCGCCCGTATCCCTGCCCGGGCGTGATGCCATGCGACGAACGTCTGCCGGCCATCGCGCGACGGGGGGCGCTCTTTGCGACTCTGCCTCACGATCTTTATGAACCACGAGGTGGTGTGCATCCTTGACGATGACATCGCTCCGGGTCGGACGCCGAATAGGGCGGGGTGGCGCCGCCATGCGTTGGCGCCACCGATTTTCTCCGCGGCGCCATGTTGGCGCAACCTTCGCAGGTATGGTGCGCCTAACCGGTTAATCGCAGTCTTTAGCCCCGCGGAGCGAATAGCGGAACGGCCCATGAAGGGGATCGCTAGCGGAGCAAGGCTGTGAATGCCAAGCAGCACTCAATTCGATCTGTAAGACAGCGAATTTATCCGAGGGATCGGTTCGCTGTCTCACGGCTCGGTCAAAGCGGCTTTGGCAGTCACTTCGCTTTCGTGGGACGCGGAATGATGTCGTTCGCAGGGCAAATAGAGGGAGGCAAAGAATGCGCAGCGACAGTGAGACTTGGTTTCTAAGCCATGACCAGAATGTGCAAGACCCCAGGCTGCCTGAAGGCGTGGAATACCATCGTGTCTATGCTGGTCAAAAATCCCAGTTTATCCGCGGAGTCATCGCGATCGTCCTGCTGTTTGCGGGTTTAGTTGCCCTTGCGCAACTTTGCCTGGCCATCGTCTCGACGGTCGAAGAACGTTTCTATGAGGGGGATAGTCTTACGCCTTTGCGTCATGCTGCCGGATTGTTCTCGCTCGCTCTTCTTATTCCATACAGCATGCTGATCCAGCATTGGTTATACGGACTTCCCGCCGGCTCGTTGCATTCGGTCGCCGGCAGCTTTCGCTTCAGTGTTTTTGGCCGCTCTCTGCTTGCTTTCGGCCCCTTTCTCCTCACCGTCATGTCAGTCGGGTTCCTTCTTTCGCCGGTTGAAACGATTCCATGGAGCACGGCCGATCTGGTCGCGTTCTTTATCATCGGCATGACGCTCACCCCGCTTGCAGCGGCCGGCGAGGAATACGGATTCCGCGGCGTGATGTTCCGGGTCGTCGGCAGCTGGACGCGTGGATCACTGTCCGGCGCACTCCTGGGCATCGTTGCAACGACCGTTCTTTTCTCGCTGTTCCACGGCACTCTCGACCCCTACATTCTTGGCTCTTACCTCGTGCTCTTCGGCGCAATGGCTATCATAACGTGGAGGACGGGTGGCCTTGAGGTCGCCGCCGTGCTGCACGGGACCTATAACGTCAGCGCCCTAGTTCTTGCCACGACGCTTCACGTCGATCTTGGAGGGGACCTGAGCAGTCGCGGCGAGATCGTCGGAACACCAGCCAACCTGGTGCCGAGCGCGGCAATCGCGGTGATCACGGCGATTGTCTGGTGGACGACGCGAAAGTCGGGACCCGCGCGGACACCTGTCAATGGGTTACGGATATAGGCTGAGATGCCGTGCCGAGGGGAGCGGTATAGCCGCCTCTTGGTGCTGCGGAATGGCGCGAGTTACGGCCCATTCCTCCGAGATCAACAAGGCCGTCGATACTCTTGAGCAGTTGATCCGCCAAGTCGCTGGTCCTTCTCGAAGCTTTGGAACAGCGCTCTCCCGGATATCTGCGGCCCTCCCCATCATCGCCAGATCTCCCATGCGCTGGAGACGCGAACAGGTGGCCCTGCAATTTCCAGACTGCTTGTTTCAATGCCATCTCCGCTTCGCGAAAATTCATCCGGAGCGACGCGAACGATTGTCCTCCATCTGCCGGGATATCTGTCCGGATATCCCATCCATGAATTGTGCGAGCATTCGGGATATTTCGAGATCCCGCGTCACCGTTCTGGCGAGATGGGCCCGTTTGCGCAGACCATGCAGATGCCCTTACGTCACGGCGCCCGCAATCCGTGATTTTCCTTATCACGCCACTTTGGCGCAATCTTGGTCGGCATATTGCACCTGCACGGCAGGTCGCAGGCATGCGGCCTGCTGGCGCGAACGAGCATAATGACACCAAAGGTCGACGAAAATGCAACTTTTCTTCCTCACTCGCAGCCATGCAACGGCAACGCGCCTTTTTCTCGCGACTGCACTCGCCATTTCGGTGGCAGGGTGCATGACGGACAACGGCTCTTCCTCAGAAAGTTTGGAGAGAGCTCGGCTGCAAAACCTGACCGCCGAGACCGCGCTAAACGCTCAGATCATGTCCGACCGCGCGCGCGAACAGCGATGCGACCGCGATCCCAGTCGGCGAGAATGCTGACACGGTCGAGCGTCAGGCCGACAGTTCCACCATCTGACGGACATCAATTTCCGCGGTGCGCGGCATGCGCTGTTAACACCGACCGGCCCCGTTGATTACAGACGGAATACCCGAGCCATGACCGCTTGGAACGGGCACTGCGAGATCAATCTCGCCGATGCGCCCGTTCCGGCAGCATCCCGGTCAGTTTGGCGGTTGGCCGCCTCGATGGTCGACGTCCGCGTGGCGTCGTCCTCGATGCGGTTCGGCCGCCGGGCACGAACAAGAGGGTCAGAATGACACCCGTAAATCATGTCTCCAGATCCCTCGAACCTCCCTCACTATCCGCGATCGGTATCGGGATCTCGGTCTATTACTTGCTGCTCTCCTGGACGACGCTGGTGGCCGGAGATACGGGCAGCGATCGGCTCGTCCTGCACGGTATCATCGGGTCCTTTGGAGGTGGTGTGGCCGGTTTGGGCGGGTTCGCCGCAGTCTATTTCCTGAGATCGCGAAGTCTCTTTGCTCTCGGTGTCCGGCCAGTCCGGGCGCAGTGGATCATTCCCGCAATCGCACTGGGCATCGCCGGCTATGGCGTCAGCCTGATCGTCCAGCACGTTTCCGGGGTATCAGGCCAATTGGTCGATGATCCTCAGCCCACATTGCGCGCATCCGTCCAGGCCGGTCTAATGCCCTTCGTGTTGTCCTTCATCGGAGGCGCGATCCTTACGCCAATCGGAGAAGAGTTCCTGTTTCGTGGTGTCGTAGCGAATGCTCTGAACAGATATGGTGCCTGGGCCGGTGTCGGGCTGAGCGCGCTCATCTTCGGCATCGTGCATGGATCGGGCATGACCCTGCTGCTCGCGATCACGATTGGCCTGCTTTCAGGCATGCTCTTCCGAACGACCGGTTCCGTTTGGCCGTCCGTCGGTCTTCATGCCACCTATAACGGCATGCACAGCATGGCTTATGCGTTTTCCTGAAGGGCGCTCGCCATATTATTTGCCGCCGAAGCCATCGGTAAGGAAGTTTCTTGTCCGGTCAGATCGGTCTCGGGCCACGATTGCGAGATGTCTGTGAACAGCGGCGCCGGCGCCTTGCGCGAACATCACCGGGGGCTGAGTGTCACACGGACCACGGTCCCACCCGCGGATGCATCGAGGATCTCGACCTCTCCAGCGTGCAGGTCAACGACCTGACGCACGAGATTGAGGCCAAGACCGCTTCCGCTGGCCCGCGGGCGAAGACGGTGGAAAGGCTCGAACACGCGCTCACGCTCCTCGGGTGGAATTCCGGGGCCGTCGTCCTCGACCTCGAAGCCGGCACGAATGACCCGGACGATGACGTTATGCCCGCCATGGTCAAGTGCGTTCTGAACGAGGTTCATGAGCACGCGCTCCAGCGCGGCGGCATCGCCGATGCAGGTGGTACTTCCCAGGATCTCGAGTTCGATGGAGCACTCGCGGGCGATCACGAGCGGGGCCAGGTCTGCGACGACGCGCCTTGCGAGCGCCGCAAGGTCGACTGACGTATCGTCGCGGTTGGTATCCAGACGGTGCAGATCGAGAAGCTGCTCCGTCATGGTCGCGAGCCGCTGCACATCGGGCGCTAGGGAGCGGATGGCTTCGTTTTGGGTCGCTTCCACCTTGCTCGACAGAACCGCGATGGGTGTCCGCAACTCGTGTGAGGCGGAGGCAATGAACCGCTTCTGACGCTCGTATCCCTCGTCGAGGCGGCGGAGGGCGTCGTTCATGGCGCGCACAAGCGGGGCGATTTCGCTCGGAACGTGGGCTTCGCTCAGACGGCGCCCGCGGCTCTCGGCGTCGATCTCCTCTGCTTCCTGCGCGATCCTTGTGACGCCAGCGAGGGACCGTCGGACAATCCACGGAATGAAGATCAACGAGGTCAGCGTCAGCACAAGGAAGATTGGCAGGATCGCGGTGTTGGTCGCGAACAGAAGGACAAAGCTGAGTTCGGACAGCGCGCCGTGTCCGAGAATGGTCAGGGGGCCGATCTCCGTCGTCTCCCTCCGGATCGCCGCCGCGAGGTTGTAGGGCGCGGCACGGTCCCTCAACTGAGCGTAGGAGATATCGCTCAGGCGGCCTTCGAGAGAGGCGTAGTGGTCGGGCACGGTGCCGAAGGTCACGCTTTCGCCGCTGTCATCCTCGGCCACGAACCACAGATCGGGCGTCTCGACCCGCAAGTCGGCCAGTTCGGGTGTCGTGGCGACGACGAGGCCGCCTTCCGCGTCACGCTCCACAGCGTTTGCAAAAATCGGGATGATCCGCTCGTCGGTATACGGTCCGCCGCTATCGAGACGGATTGCAATTGCGATCAGGATCGCGAACGAGGCGAGGAGGATGACAAACTGGACGAGCAGCGGATAGACGATCAGCGGCCGCTTGAGCGACGGACGCCCTTTCACGAGACCTCTCTCAGAAGGTAGCCCACTCCGCGGATCGCATGGATTTCGATCCGTGCTTCCGCCGCGTTCAACCTTCGGCGCAATCTCGAGATGTGCGAGTCGAGAGTGTTCGACTGGATCTCGTCGTCAAAGCCGAAGACCGCGTTCTCGAGCGCCTCGCGCTGCACGGTCCGCCCGCGGCGTTGAATCAGAGTTGCAAGCACACGCAATTCCCGCCGCGGCACGTCGATGCGCGCGCCGTTCACGGTCACCTCCTCGTGCGCGAGATCGTAGACGACGCCCCCGGCGCGGATGTCCGCGCCGGCCAGTTCGGCGGGACGCCGCCGGACCGCGCGTATCCGCGCAAGCAGTTCGTCCGTCGAAAACGGCTTGGTGAGGTAGTCGTCCGCTCCGGTGTCGAGGCCCGCGACCCGGTCGGCCACCCCGTTACGCGCACTGAGCACGATGACGTGAACGCCGGGATTGCTGGCGCGCAAGGAGGGCAGGAGCGATAGGCCTTCACCGTCCGGCAGGGTACGGTCGAGCAGGACGAGATCGAAGGGTGCGAGGGATGCGGCATCGCGTGCGGCCTCCAGACTGGCAGCATGATCCACGACGAAACGCTCTCGTTCGAGAGCGGCTCGCAGGGTCTCCGCGAGCCGAGGCTCGTCTTCGATCAGAAGAAGTCTCACGGCATGTCCTCGAAGTTCCGGGTGCGCGGTTGGGGGGCTATCGGCCGCGGCGCGAGGTCGACGTAGTCCAGTCTCGACATGTGCCGCAAGCGGCAAAAATGGATACACGTGACACCTTGGCGGCGCAGCGCCGAAGAACGGCGGCGTCGACCCGGCGTGCTTCCGGAAACGCTGAGTGGCATGTGGTTCTGGTCATGCCACGGTCTCGGAACCGCAACGCTGCGGACACGCCTGTCCAGTGCTCCGCCGTCCGGACCGGGAGCCGGCCGACCCGGTACAGGCCGGCCAGCGGCTTGCGTTAAGGACGCTCTTCTACCTTGGCCGGCGGAAAAAGACGTACCCGGCATGATAGAGAACGCCGTCCCTGAACTGTCCGTCGGCATAAAAGCCGGTGTCGTCCCAGTACTGGATGATGTCCCCGGTCACGCGGTACCGGCCTTGCCAAGCGCTTTCACGGGTGCCGCGGGCCTCGTCGTAGCGACCGTTGTCGAGAAGCTCGTGACGGATGTGCCCATCCTCCGTGACCCACATCCCGACATAGGGGTGATCCTGGAGTTCGGTCTTGGAAGCGGGCCTCGGCCCGGGCGGGAAATCGGTGGTGACGAATTGGCCCTCGGCCCCCGTCGCGCTCATGAGGGCGACCCCGCCGCCGAGAAGCATTGCGAAAACGCCATCTTGCATAGTCCTCATTCCAGTTTCTCCTGTCTTTCAGGGTGGGTCTGCCGGAGCTGCCCCCCTGTCGTCTCGGCCATCGGGGTCCGGTCCCGCGCATCGTTTGCGGTCGCATTGGCGATGCGCACCGTGATGGCACGCATCGGTCCTGTGCGCGGGCCCTGACGTCGGGCCGTCCGGAGGCGGTGCAATCGCGCGCCGCCTTCCGGGTCGGATGGGATGCCTCACTCGGCGGCAAGCGCAGGATCGAAGTCGGTGGACTTCGACAGGTCGGACCATTTGGCCAGTTCGGCCTGACGGGCCTCGTAGGCCTGACCCAGATACCGGACGGCGTCAGAGCCCATCGCGAGCCGCAGCGGCGGCTCGGCCTCGTGGATCAGGCGCACGAGCGCCCTGCCGAGCTTGGCGGGGTCCCCCGCCTGCTTTCCATCCTGCGTGCCGTAGAAGCCTTCGGTCTGTTCGCCAAACGCGGCATAGTCGGCGATCCGCTTGTCGCCGAAGCGGACCGAGCTGCCGCCCAGGAAGTCCGTGCGGAAGAAGCCCGGCTCGACGATCGTCACGCCGATCCCGAAGGATTTCACCTCCAGCGCCAGGCATTCCGAGAACCCCTCGACCGCGAATTTCGTGGCGCAGTAGATGCTTGCGATGTCGAAGCCGAGCGCGCCGCCGATGGAGGAGAAGTTGAAGATGTGACCACCCCTCTGGGCGCGCATGTGCGGCAGCACGGCGCGGGTGACATGCATCAGCCCATGGACGTTCGTGTCGAACTGCCGCGCGATGGTCCTGGCCTCGATCTCCTCGAAGACGCCGAGCTGGCCATAGCCTGCGTTGTTGACCAGAACGTCGATGCGGCCGAACCGAGCGACCGCCTCTGCCGCGGCTTGGGTGGCGCGGTCGGCGTCGGTAACGTCGAGGGCAAGCGCCAGCACGTTGTCGCCTTCGTGCAGCGCGGCCTTCACGGCCTCCGCATTGCGGCCCGTTGCCACGACCTTTTCGCCCGCCGCGAGCGCGGCCTTCGCGATTTCCAGGCCCATGCCGCGCGATGCGCCGGTGGTGAACCATACCTTGCCGTCGTGTGCCATGTCGGTCTCCATCGTTTTTTTGGAGCGGCCCGTGATCGACCGTCCTTCATCCGGCAAGATGGCGAATATGGCTGGCAGGGCGGTAGATCGATCGTCCGCAATGATTGCCTGATCCTCGCCGGCGGCCGTGATTTCTGTTGAGCCTTTAGGAGCGGATCGCGACAAGGAAACAGATGATGGGCCAAGTTAAGCGGGTTTCGCATGTCGGAATGTCTCCGCGTCCTCACCAAGGACATTGCACAATGGACGAGAGTTGACGGCGTCCATGCAACGCCCGTTCCGCGCCTGCACCTGATCAGAAGCGGGGCGCCCACGCAGGAGGTCCACGCCGTCCACGAGCCTGCGATCTGCATCGTCTTGCAGGGGGCCAAGCGCGTCCTGCTCGGGGATCGCGTCTATGACTACGGTCCCACGCATTATCTCGCCGTATCGTTCGATCTGCCCATCGTCGGTCAGATCACCGAGGCGACGCTGGAAGAGCCCTATCTGTGCATGAGGCTCGACATCGAAGCCGGCCAGCTTGCCGAGCTGGCGGCGCGGCTGCCCGGGGACAGCACGCACGAAGGTGATGCGCCGGGCCTGATGCTTGGCCGGACAACACAGGAGATCCTGGATGCCGCTGGGCGTCTGCTGAGCCTCCTGGAGACACCGGAGGACATTCCGGTACTGGCCCCGCTCTACGAACGCGAACTGCTCTACCGTGTCCTGAGCGCGCCGGGCGGACGGGCGGTTGCCCGCGCCGTCCTCGGCCCCGGTCCCGAGCGCCATGTCGCCCGCGCAATCGCCTGGCTTCGCGAACGCTACCGCGAGCCCTTCGAGATGGCGCGCCTTTCGGAGGCCGCGCGGATGCAGCCCTCCGCGCTCCACCAGCACTTCAAGGCCATCACGCGGACGTCTCCGCTCCAGTACCAGAAGCGTCTTCGTCTGCTGGAAGCCCGGCGCCTGATGCTCTTCGAGTCACACAGCGCCGCCGAAGCCGGCTTTGCCGTCGGCTACGAGAGCCCGTCGCAATTCTCCCGCGAGTATCGGCGCGCGTTCGGGAACCCGCCGATGCGCGATATCGAGACATTCGAGGTCCGAATGTCGGTCGCCGCATCGTTGTGAGAGCCGACGGGCCCTTCGGGAGTCAGTAGCCGGGCCTGGCCTTGGGTCGCGGGCAGTATGCCCAAGGTGAGAAGCGGCTCCCGTTGCGCGCGGCACAAGAATCATACGTCCCCGGACCGGAACGAGCGGCGGCGCTCGACCTTGACGACGAGAACGAGGGACGCCGTCAGCAGGAGACCCGCGTTGAACGGGTGGAAGGCGAGGGCGGCCGGCCCGGACGAGGCCAGCGCCAGCTGGAGCGCGTAAAGCAGCGTCAGCACCCCGGTCCACCAACCGAACCCCCGCAGGCGCGGCAGCACGAGCGAGTAGCCAAGGATCGCGAGGACCCAGATCCCGATGAGCCCGCCAAGCGTGCCGTGGGGCTCCCATGACAGGCTGCCGAAGAGCGCCTGACCGGCGACGATGAATTGCAGGCCTATGAGCGCGGGAAGGCTGAAAGCCGCAGCGATGAACGGGCGCGGCGTGCCGCGGTCGAGGTCGACCAGCGTGTCGTGTGTCGGATGCGTCATGGGTCAGGCCGCCGATCGGGTGCGGGCGGGCGTTGCCGCGATGAAGGCCTCGAGGGCGCCGACATAGCTTTGCCGGGCCGCCGCCAGTTCCTCTGCCGTCAGCCTGTCCGCCCGAAAGACGAGATGCGGGGCGTGCCAGGGCAGGCCGCAGCGCAGCGCGGTTGCTCGCAGCGGTGCCAGGAGTTCGTGCATCGTGAAATGGTTGGCGCCTCCGCGGGCATAGGCATCAGGCACATTGCCGGCGGTCGCCGCAACCATCACCGGCGTGCCGGCGAGCCTGTCCCCCTCGGTGTCGGCATGGATGTAGTACATCCGCGTCAGGACGGAATCTTGCCAGGCCTTGAGCAGGGCCGGCGTCGAATACCACTGGACCGGAAACTGGAGAACGATGCGGTCAGCCTCGATGAGCGCGCGGGCTTCGGCCTCGGCATCGGCGAGCATGTCGATCGCGCCACCGGGATAACGGGCCTGCATGTCGATCACGGTCGTGCCGGGAACGGTCGCGGCCGCTTCGCTCAAAGCCCTGTTCACCTTCGAGGTTTTGATATCGCGGTGAAAAAGCAGGATGAGTGTTCGGGTCATGGTAGCCTCCTTGGGCGTGGAACTGATCCGAAAATGGAAGCCCGCAGAAAATTCTTCCAACGGATATAAAGTATACCATATTATTCATCTCATGAATTTACGTGGCATCGATCTCAATCTTCTCGTCGTCCTCGACGCGCTGCTGGAGGAAGGGCATGTCAGCCGCGCCGCGCAGCGGCTGAACATGTCGCAGCCTGCCGTATCCAGCGCCCTTCAGCGCTGTCGCGACGTCTTCGGAGACACGCTTCTGGAGCGGGGGGGCGGTCGCATGACCCGCACGCCCCTCGCTCAGGCGCTTCGCGCCCCGTTGCGATCGATCCTCGCGGAGGTGGAGGCGCTGCTGGAGCCCGGAGACATCCCGCTGGATCGGGTGGAGCGCGTGGTCCGGATCACGGCGGCGGACGACCCGACCGCAATGCTGGCGCACCCGTTGATGGAGGAGCTGGCGCGGACGGCGCCGGGCATCACCATCGTCTTCAGGCCCTGGCAGGGGCAGGAGGCGGTGACGCGGGAACTCCTCGACGGGGAGACGGACCTCGCCATCGCCGTCTTCGATCAGGAGATCGAGAATGTCGAGATCCACACGCTGCTGGACATCGAAAACGTGGTCGCCATGCGCGCGGATCATCCCGCCGCCGCCGTTTTCGACCTCGATGCCTGGCTGGACTGGCCCCACGTGGTGGTGTCCGGACATGGCGATCTTCGCACCGCCTTGGATCTCCAACTCGCATCATCGGGGCGTCGGCGGCAGGTCGGGCTGGTGGTTCCGTCGTTCCAGCTCGTGCCGCGCGTGCTTGCGGCGACCGATTTCATCGCCATGCTTCCCCGACAGAGTATCGAGGCGCAGGCCGGTTTCGGCTTGGCCGTTCGCTCACCGCCGATCCGGATCGACGACTTCCCGTTGCACCTGGCATCGCACACCCGACAGGCGCGCGATGTGGCCGTTCAACACGTCGCGGGCGTCATTCGGGCGGCTTTCGAGCAGGTCCAGATGTCGAAGCCTGCCGTTCGGCCGACATAGCACCAGGTTCGCGGAGTGCAGCGCTGATGCACGATCCGGGCATGACCGAGCCTCGGGTTCCGGCCACGATCTCACACCTTTTTCGAACGCGCCATGTTCACGCAACCTTTGGCCGGCATGACCCGCGCCGAAAGCAGGGCGCCGCCAAGCGCGTCGCCATTGCCCTGAAGGTCGCGGGATCGAACGGACAGCCAGGCGCAAGTGTTCAAGGACGTCACCGAAGGTGTCGATGGTTTCGGGAGCGGTTCATGCCGGAGAATGACAGGGTGGTCGCCCGCGAAGGCGTCAAGATAGAGGAACGGGTGGTCCCGGTTCCATCCTCGATCAGTCCGGAGGCACAGGCCCGGCTGAAAGCGGCCGTCGGACCGGACGGCACCCCTCTGAACGCGATCTACACCGTGCCGGCCCCCGGGGATCATGAGGTTTGGCGCAGCATGAGAGAGGCGGCGGACGCGCAGTATGCCGCCGCTATGAAGGACCGTGCCGTGTGCGACACGGCCGAAGTGGAAACCATCCGGATCGGCGATGCGACCGTTCATGTCGCCACCCCGTCCGATGTCGCGTTTTCCGGATGCGTCTATATCGACCTGCACGGCGGGGCATTCGTGTTCGGCGGCGGCGAGGCCTGCCGCGAAAGCGCGCGCAACCAGGCGGCGGCGCACGGGCTGCTTTGCTACGGCGTCGATTATCGCATGCCTCCGGATCATCCGTTTCCCGCGGCGCTCGACGATTGCCTCGCTGTCTACGAAAGCGTGGCAGGGCGGTTCGGGGCTGACCGGGTCGTGATAGGCGGCCGTTCCGCTGGCGGCAACCTGGCTCTGGCAACAGTTCTGCGCGCGCACGACGAAGGCATGACGCCACCCGCCGGCCTTGTCCTGCTCTCGCCCGAAGCGGATCTGACGGAGTCGGGCGACAGCTTTCAGGTGAACCGTACCGTGGATGTCGTTCTTCCGAATCCGCTGATGTCGGCGAACCTGCTTTATGCGAACGGCGCCGACCTCGCGCACCGCTACCTGTCGCCTCTCTTCGGCGAGGTCTTCGACGGGTTCCCGCCGACCTTCATCCAGAGCGGCACCCGCGATCTCTTTCTGTCGAACGCCGTGCGGCTGCACCGAGCCATGCGGCGCCGAGATGTCGACGCCGACCTGCATGTCTTCGAAGCGATGCCGCATGGCGGTTTCGGCGGATGTCCGGAGGACGGCGAATTGCTGACCGAGGTCGCGGGGTTCATCCGCAAAACGCTCCGCGGTGCCTGAATGACTGAGCGCCGACGCCTGCACGACGCGCGCCCCGGAATTCCGGACAATTCGGGCGTGCGATACGCCCACTGGATTTTAGTCGCTCTGCTGGGCATCGCGGCGGTGCCCTTCGCGAGTGCCGAGACACGCCTCGATCATGGAGGAACGACCGTGCCGCAACATGAAGACATCGTCGCCGCGGGGCCCCTCGGCGCATTGGGGGGAACCCTGACCATACCGGCCGAGGAAGGCCCGCTTGCGGACGAGGTTCCCGTGCTCCTCATCGTGCCGGGGTCCGGACCGACGGACCGCGACGGCAATTCTCCACTTGGCATCTCGGCGGCGCCCTACAGATTGCTCGCCGAAGCGCTGGCGGAGCGAGGCTATCCGTCGGTGCGCATCGACAAGCGCGGGATGTTCGGCTCCGCAGGCGCGATAACGGACCCCAACGATGTCACGATCTCTGCCTACGGCGACGATCTTGTGTCCTGGACGCGCGCGATCCGGATGCGTCTTCCCTCGCAGGAGGGTGTGCGCTGCGTCGTCCCGCTCGGGCACAGCGAGGGCGGGCTCATCGCCCTCGCTTCGCTTCCGCGCCTGCCAGACGCCTGCGGTCTCATCCTAATCTCCAGCCTCGGCCGGCCGTTCGACGCGGTGCTGCGCGCGCAACTGCACGCCAACCCGGCGAATGCAGCGGTCCTCGACGAGGCGGACAGGGCGATCGCGCAGCTCAAGCAAGGCGCGCGCGTCGATGCCGGCGCGCTCAGCCCGGCCCTTCAGCCTATTTTTAGCACGGAAGTTCAGGGCTTTCTGATCGATGCGTTTTCCTACGACCCGGTCGCTCTGGCAGCCGAGGTCGAGGTTCCCATGCTCGTCATTCAGGGCATGCGCGATCTCCAAGTGGGCGAGGCAGACGCGCGCGCGCTGGCAAGCGCCGCGCCAGAAGCGACCCTCGCTCTCCTTCCGGAGGTCAACCACGTGCTCAAGGTCGTGGACTCTGATGATCGCTCGGCCAACCTCGCGACGTATTCGGATCCGGCTCTGCCGATCGCGTCGTCAGTGGTGGACGCCGTCACGCAGTACCTCGAGCGCGCGCCGCGCCGGGCACCGGCTGAACGTCCGTGAGTGGGAGGCGCTGGCTTGGCGGTAGGGCTCCGCGAAAGACCGAGTACGGAGACCCGAGAGAAATCCACCCGGGCTGATTGGCCGCAGTCTGCGCAGGGCAGGGTGGCCATCCTCTTTGCGGCGCGCCCGTCGACCGGCGGACCCGTCATGGCTCTGTGTCGGGCGCTCTCGATAACCCGCGTGCGGATCCGCAGTCCGGGATGCGCGATGTCACGCAAACCACGAAATATCCTATAGGAGTACGCCTTGAAGACCGGAATTCTTCTGTGGCCCTGCCGTGCGACGGCTGGCGCGGCCCGCCCATTGTCGGCGCGCGGTTTGGCCCGCATCGTCCTTTTCAACGCGGTCGGAGCGCTTCTCGCCACGTCTCCCGCATCGAGCCAAGAAGGGTCCGGCATGGACTACCCCGACACAAGACGCGGCAGTGTCGTCGAAGAGCATTTCGGCGTTCAGGTCGCCGACACCTATCGCTGGCTGGAAAACGATCTGCGCCGGGACACTGACGTTGCCGACTGGGCGCGCGCGCAGAACGAGACCGCGCGCGACTATCTCGACGCTCTTCCCGGTCGGGAGGTCTTTCGCGAACGCCTGACGGCGCTGTTCGACCACGAAAAGCTGACCACCCCGACAAAGCGCGGCGAACGTTACTTCTTCACCAGAAATGCCGGGCTCGAACACCAGCCGGTGTTGATGATGCGCGAGGGCGCCAACGGCGCGGAACGCGTGCTGATGGACCCGAACCGCTGGTCGGCGGACGGAACCAGCGCCCTGGCCGAATGGGCCCCGTCCCGCGACGGCTCCCGCGTCGCTTATGCCAGCCAGAAGGACGGTGCGGACTGGCGCACGATCCGGGTTCTCGATGTCGAGACCGGCAAGGTGCTGGACGACGAGGTGAACTGGGCCCGTTTCACCGCGATCGCCTGGAACGGGGACGGGACCGGTTTCTTCTATTCCCGCAACCTCGAGCCGAGCAACGACAGCGGCTTTCAGAGCCCGGTGCTCGGCCATTCGGTCTATTTTCACGCGCTCGGGACGGAGCAGTCGGAGGATCGGTTGATCCACGCACCGAAGACGGATGTGCCCCTTCTACACACGGCCGACACCACCCCGGACGGGCGGTACCTCGTGATCTATTCCACCGCTCTGTCCGGCGGAGCGGCTGTGTCAGTCGTCGATCTTGAGGATCCGGCGTTGACGGTGCGGCCGCTGGTCGAGGAATTCGGCACCTTCTGGACCCTAGCGGGCAACGTCGGCCCAAGACTTTACTTCGTGACCCAGGACGGGGCAGAGCGCGGCCGGATCGTCAGCACCGATCTTTCGAAGCCCGAGCCGGAATTCACCGAGGTCGTGCCGGAGCATCCCGAAATGATCACGCGCCTGGCCTCGGTCGTCGGCGACAGACTCCTCGTCACCGCCATGCGGGACGCGAGGACCGAGGTCTTGCGCTACCGATTGGACGGAACGCCCGACGGCACCGTCGATTTGCCAGGGATCGGAAGTACCGGCACGTTTCAAGGGCGGCCGGGCGATGACGAAGCCTTCTTCGTCTTTACCAGCCACGACGCGCCCACGAGCATCTACCGCTACAACGTGGCCGAGAACGCCGTGACACCCTGGGCCGAGCCGCGCGTGGACATCGACCTTGAGACCATCGTGGTCGAGCAACACTTCGTCTCGTCCAAGGACGGCACGCAGGTTCCGCTCTTCGTCGTGCGCCGCCGTGACGTCACCGGTCCGGCACCGACCGTGCTCTACGGGTACGGCGGCTTCGGCATTCCGCTTGTGCCGTTCTTCTCGCCTGCCGCCATGGCCTGGGTCGAGCAAGGCGGGGTTTACGCAACCGCCGCACTTCGCGGCGGCGGCGAATACGGCAAGGCATGGCACGACGCCGGCAAAGGCCAGAACAAGCAGAACGTCTTCGACGACTTCATCGCTGCGGCCGAGTTCCTCAGACGCGAGGGTATCGCGACGCCGGACGGGCTGGCCATCGAGGGCGAGTCGAATGGCGGTCTGCTGGTCGCAGCCGTGGTGAACCAGCGCCCCGACCTCTTTGCAGCGGCGTTGCCGGGGGTCGCGGTCACCGACATGCTGCGCTTCGACCGGTTCACCGGCGGCCAACTCTGGATTCAGGAATTCGGCGATCCGGGCGCCGAGGAAGATTTTCGTAACCTGCTGTCCTATTCGCCGCTGCACACGATCAGGTCTGGCGAGGACTACCCGGCGATCCTCGTCACGACGGCCGACACCGACGACCGCGTCGTGCCTGCGCATTCGTTCAAATACGCCGCGGCGCTGCAGGCAGCGGAAATCGGTCCCCGGCCGCACCTTTTGCGCGTCGAAACGCAGGCAGGGCATGGTCAGGGCAAGCCCACCGACAAGATGATCGACGAAGTCGCTGACAAATGGGCCTTTGCGGCGCACTGGACAGGCCTCGACGTGACGCGCCCGGAGTGAATCCGGTCCCCCAGGACAGGCGCCCGCGGTCTTCTGGCCGCGGGCGCCGGCGACGCGGTCCGCCACGTGATCTGTTGAGACGCCGATATCGTCGTGCGTCATCGGCAGCCGGCCGGCCTCTTCGCGTGGTTTGCAACCTTTTCGGAGCCGAGAGATGAGGATTTCAGGCAATAAGATGCAGCACAAACTGCACCATCCGTCTGAGAACATTCCGATGCGCAGTGCCCTGTGTCGGATTGCCCGCTCAGCCACGGGGGCTTCGGCCGCGATTTGTCTCCTGCTTGGCCCGTTCGCCGGTGAGGCACTGGGACGCGAAGAGATGACCGCGAGGATCGTGCGCGAGGCTTTGGACCTTTGTCATAGCTATGTCGCGGATGGCTCGCCTTCCATGACGCATGTTGAGGTGGAAGGGCCGTTGACCATATCGCTGATCTCGGAAGGCACTACCCACACCTGCTACGTTGGCGCGCTGGATGCGTCCGGGCAGGGCGCGACGCCGACCTGGGGCGAAGCCCGGGAGGCGGCTCGGACGTGGATCGAAGTCCTGGGGGAGTCGCAATTTTCGGGGGACGGGGGAATGACCGTCGTCACGACGTGTTCTGGGGCTGGCACGGCCCTCATCGCCAGCGTCGGGGCCTATCCGGTCCTGCAGAGCAATGAACCCCTGGCCGACGTGCCACTCGCGTCGCGTCCGTTCTTCGCGTTGGTCCAAAGCACCGACCAGCCATGCAACTCCGATGCCACGCCTTGACCGCCCGACCGGCGACGCGCGACCAAAGGTGAGAGCGGACATCTCGGCACATGTAAACCACCGGTTCGGGCGCGGCCGTCTTGCCCAAGAACCTCTGACCGACGTGCGGATATCGCAGACATGCGCTGCGGACGTGGCGAGCATCCGTGCCGCTAGGCTCTGAACCTCAACAGGTTAAATTGAGCGTTTCAAATCCTGGAGGTCGTACGATGTCGAGTTGTCGATCCTTTCGCGCGCGTAGCGCCGCGGCGAGTGTCCCATTTCGCGCCGGAAGGCCTGGGCGAAGGCGCTTTCTGAGGCGTAGCCCGCCTCCGCCGCGATCCGGGCGATGGGATCGCCAGTGCGCACCAGGCGGTCGGCCGCGCGCAGCATGCGCCATCGCGCGAGGTAGGCCATTGGCGTTTGCCCGACCACCCGCCGGAAGCGAACCGCGAAGGTCGTGCGCGACATGGCCGCCCGGCCCGCCAGCGCCTCGACTGTCCAGGGCCGGGCGGGCTCCGCATGAATTGCGGCGATGGCGGGCGCGAGCGCCCGGTCGGCGAGCGCCGCCGTCCAGCCATCCGTCTCGCCCGGAGATGTCGCAATGTGCTGGCGCAGAACCTCGATCAGCAGGAGGTGCGACAAGTGCGCGATGGCAAGCGCGTTCCCCGGGCCCGGCGCTCGGAGTTCGCCGACGATCCGCTCCAGTGTCCGGGCGACTGCTTCGCCGCGGGTGCCGCGCCGGACGACGAGCACGTGCGGCAACGCATCCAGTAGCACGCACGCCGCCGGCCCCGAGACGAGGAAGCGCGCACCGGTCATGAAGAAGTCGCCGCCTCCGCCATGCACCGCCGTGCTTCCGTGTCGCACAGGGGCATAGACCGACTCGGCGTCATGCCCGAGCGTCGCTCTCCGCGCAGAGATGAGGAACGGGCGGCCGTGCGGAAGCACGAAACAGTCCCCTGCCTCGAGCCGGATCGGAGCGACAGGACGACAGGCGGGCCTGGACGTGCCCGCCATGTCCAGGCCGTCCACCACCAGTTCGCATCCGCCCTTGATGACCGCGTTGCACTTCACGCCGGCGTGCTGCTCAAAGCGGATCGCCCAGTCGCCACCGGCATCGAGACCTGCCGCCACGCAATTGTGGGGGCGGAGCATCGAGATGATGTCCGATAGCGGGTCAGGAACGCAGAGGCCGGCAGGAGGCGCTGTCATCGCTTCACTCCGAACGTTGGCGACAAAATACCGTCCCATCTAGCATGGAGCGTTTCAACGTCGCACCACACTTCTTTGGTGAACATCCACTTTGTCTCTGAGGAACAACATGATCCTAATCACCACCCCGACCGGCGACATCGGTGCCCGCGTTCTCAGGCACGTCCTCGATGCCCGCCAGGACGTGCGCGTCATCCTACGCGATCCCGCCAAGCTACCCGAGGAAATCCGAAGCCGTATCGAGTTCGTCGAGGGCTCGCATTCGGACCCAACGACGATTGAACGTGGGCTCGACGGTGCGAGGGCCGTGTTCTGGCTTCCGCCCGGCAACCCGACCGCCCCGAGCGCGCAGGACGGCTATGTCGCGTTCTCGCGTGCGTTCGCGCTGGCGCTTCCCTCGTCCGGTGTCACCCACGTCGTCGGCATCTCTGCGCTTGGCCGCGGCTGGCCGCATCCCGCGGGCCTTGTGACCGCGACACTGGAAACGGACGACATGATCGGCGCCACCGGCGTGAACTACCGCGCACTGTGCTGCGCCTCGCTGATGGACAACATGCTGCGACAGGTCGGCGTGATCCGAGGCGGCGGCGCGTTCTACGCCCCCACTCCGGGCGACCTGTCACTGCCGCAGGTCGCTAAGGCTGACGTGGCCAACGTCGCCGCGGCGTTGCTAACGGAGCGGACTTGGTCGGGCGTCGAGGCGGTGCCGCTACGAGGCCCCGAGGACATCACGCATGTTGAGATGGCGCGGATGATGACGGAGGTGCTGGGCAAGCCGATCCGCTTCGAGGAGATGCCGATGGAGCAGTTCGAGGTGATGCTGGCGGGCATGGGCACGAGCCCTGGCATGGTCCGTGATTATGTCGCGATGATGCGCGCCAAGAACGAAGGTATAGACACAATGGCCAAGCCTGATGACGCACGGCAGCGGCGGACACCGACCACGTTCCAACAATGGTGCGAGCGCGAGTTGAAACCGGTTATCTGACCGGACGACTCCGCATGCCTGAGACTTAAGTGAAAGCAGGAAATTGTTGCATGCCAGCCATCGCGTGGAGATGTGCGGTCTATCATACGTCCGGCTGAAGAGCAGGAAGGCGCAACCGATCAATTCCGGCCGCGTCATCCAAGCGAAGATCGATGCACGGGTATTCTCCGTGATTTCAAATTTTACAAGACCTCCGCACGGCGACCGAGGTGCTGAGGCAGGAGGCTGGACCAAACCTACGCGTGACCGAAGTCTCGCCCGGAATGATCTCGACCGATTTCATCGAGGGTATCGCCGACGACACGGTGACGCAGGTGATCGCCGAACGCGCCGGCGGCCGCATCATCAGCCGCTGCAATACGTGAGAGAATCTCGCGAACCTCGTCGAGGTAGGCGCGTCCGATATCCGACAGATGCACCTGTCGCGTGGTCCGCGAAGAGCCGTGCCCCGAGCGCCCTCTCAAGCTCCCCGACGCCGCGAGTGGCCGAGGGCGCGCTGATGCCGAGAGCCCGCGCGCCGTCAGCAAAGCTCCCCGTATCGGCCGTGGCGACGAAGACCTTGAGGGATTGCAGCCGGTCCATGCCGTTCCAGTGCTTCAATTCTCAAAATTGAAAGCCGCGAATGGCGTGTATTGCTGCGGATAGAAAATCACCAGCTGTTGCCGGAAACGGTTCCGAGTCCAAGATGTAAGCTGGCGGCGGTGGAACTGGAGAGATGATCCAGCATTGTCTCGCCGAACCGTTGGTGGATCAGTGCGTCGGTGGAGTCCCTTCCGCTGCGAAGTAGACCAGCTTCGGGCAACAAGATCTACGTCCACTCCGGCATGACCGCGTCGGGATACCGGGCACCGAACCCGCCGGTCGGGAGGATCTCCGCAATCCGGTCGAGGTCGTTATCTGAGAACTCGAGGTGGACGGCGCTGACATTCTCTTCGAGGCGCGCGATATTTCGCGTGCCGGGAATGGGAACGATGTCGTCGCTCTGCGCCAGAAGCCAGGCGAGAGCAAGTTGTGAGACCTTCAAGCCGCGCGATTCGG
Organism: Roseivivax isoporae LMG 25204; assembly: GCF_000521865.1. Classification (GTDB taxonomy): domain Bacteria; phylum Pseudomonadota; class Alphaproteobacteria; order Rhodobacterales; family Rhodobacteraceae; genus Roseivivax; species Roseivivax isoporae. Next base: position 6,887 of record NZ_JAME01000046.1, on the reverse strand, counting down.
CGAAAGCTTCAAGCTGGCGCACGGCCTCGACGTTCTTTTCGAAGAAGCCAGGCTGCCAGCGCGGATCGAAGCTGCGCATGTCGCTCTGGTCGTACTGGTCCGCCGGCTTTGCCGTCCCCGTCAGGAAGCCGCGGCCGAGCGGCGCGTAGGGCACAAGACCGATGCCGAGTTCTCCCAGCACAGGAAACAGGCGTTCAACATCGCGTTCGAACAGCGAATACTCGGTCTGCAGCATCGCCACAGGCTGGACCGCATGAGCACGACGGATGGTCTCGGGCCCTGCTTCGCTGAGCCCGAAATGACCGACCTTGCCAGCCTCGATGAGGTCCTTCACCGTCCCGGCCACGTCCTCGATCGGCACCTCGGGATCGATACGGTGCTGGTAAAGGACGTCGACATGGTCCACACCGAGAAAGCGCAGGCTGTTGTCGAGAACTTCGCGGATATGACCTGGTCGGCTGTCGTAGCCGTATTCGCGCGTCCAACCGAATTTGGTGGCGATCACGACGTCGTCCCGCACCGGCGCCAGCGCTTGCCCGATCAAGCGTTCGTTTTCGCCCCAGCCATACATTTCGGCCGTATCGAAGAACGTCACGCCGATTTCGTGGGCGTGCCTGATGGTGGCGATGGCATCGTTCTCGCTGTCCGACCCGTAAAAATCGGTGATGCCCATGGCTCCGTAACCGATGGCCGAAACCTCCGGTCCGTCCCGGCCAAGCTTGCGACAAGGCAGGTTGTTCTCTTGACGTTCATTGATCACGACTGTCTCCTTTGCGGTGTATGCCGGGTCTGGCATCAAATACCGCGAATTGGCACTGAGTGCCATTTAGGACGTGAGGTGTCAATGCAGTCTTCGTCGGCTGGGTCAAGTCGTTCACTCAAGGAGATCAAGGCGGACGCGGTCGCGGCTTCCATCGCCGAGAGCGCGCTCGCGTTGTTCGACAAAAAGGGGTTTGACAGCGTTACAGTCGATGAGATCGCGTCTGCCTCGGGCATCTCCCGGCGAAGTTTCTTCCGCTACTTCGGGACGAAAGAGGACGTCGTCGTCTCCGGGCATGCTGCGTTCGGAGAGATGATCATCGAGATGGTGAAGGGCCGGCCGCAGGAGGAGGATGTCTGGGTTTCACTGCGGCGTGGCTACGATGTCCTCGTCGACAACGTGGATCGCGACCCCGAAGGAGCGGCCCGGACGATGCGCGTGATCAACAGCACGGCGAGCCTGCGTGCCCATACACTGGAGAAGCATGGCGCTTGGGCGGTCGGCCTTGCCCCCGAAATCGCGCGCCGTCTCGGCGACCTCGACGCACGCCGTCTCGAGGCAGACGCGCTGGTCCATGCATCGTTCGCCTGCCTCGATGTTGCTCTGGCCCATTTTGCCCGAAATCCAAAAGCACGGCTTCATGAATTGCTGGACGCGGCATTCAAAGCTCTGCGGTGATCACCTACAGCGACGTGGCTACGGGCATCCTTCAGAACATGCGGCTGGGATTGCTTTCCGTTTGGGCTTCAAAGAGAGATCGCCGAACGCATGCTGACCTTGGCGACGTGACGGTAAACGTCATTCCCCAGATCGTGAACCTCTTGGCAGCCCAGGCGAAATCGCGCTTCGGCACCGGCGGACGCGTCGGCGGCGTCGATTCTGGCAATCAGGGCAAGACGGTCTGGCGCGGTCTGAATCCGCACACCGTGCAGCGGCCCAGATGGTGCTGTGGTTGAGGGACGGATGGTCGCGGTGCGTCAAGGAGGTAGTTAATCGACGTATTGCCAAGGCGCATGCCGGAGCGCATCGCCCCGGCATACAAAGTCATCTGTCAGCGTGCGGAGATGACGTCCACGACGGCTGCAGACAGCGCGATCACCGCCGCGTTGCGGGTCTCGAAATCGGCGTCGGCGCCGGACAGGTAAATCGCCACGAAGTAAGGTTCGGCGCCCGGTGGGGTGATCATCGCGACGATGTTTCGGGTGAAATCGCCTGCGCCGGACTTGTCTGCGATGCGCCAGTCCCGGGGGACGTGCGCCCGGAAATGCGCGCCTGTCACGCCGCCCGGCGTCATCCATGCCGTCAGACGCGCACGTGACCCAGCCGACAGCGCGTCGCCCGCGAGCAGGGCCTCGAGCGTGCGGGTCATTGCCTCAGGGGTAGTGGTGTCGCGCGGATCCGCGGGGTCGAACGTGTTCACATCGGGTTCTTTCCGGTCGAGCCGAGTAACCTCGTCGCCGATCCCGCGCAGGAACGTCGTGACCTCCTGCGGGCCGCCGAGACGGTCGATCACGATGTTGGTCGCAGCGTTGTCGCTCATGTCGAGCGCGGCGAGGCAAAGATCGTCCACGCTCATCGTGCCGCCGACTTCGTTTTCGGTGACGGGCGCATAGTCGACCATGTCCTCGGGCCGAACCGGCAGCGCCTCGTCCAGATCGATGGCGCCGGCATCGACCTGTGCCAGAACGGCTCCGCACAAGGGCGCCTTGAGCGTGCTGTTCATCAGGAAGCGCTCGTCCGCGCGGTGATCCCAGGACCAGTTGCTGCCGCTGTCGCGCACCACAAGGCCGACGCGCGCGCCGAGCGCCTGTTCGGTTTCGCGGACGAGGTCGACGAGCCGATCCTCGGCGTCTGCCGCCAGTGCAGGGCCGGCGATGAGCATGCCAAGGGCGAGCCTCGCCGCGAGCCGCGGGAGAGTTGAAAGTCGGGGATGCATGGGTACTGCCTCTTGTTGAGCCGGTGCGGGCACGGATCGCACAGCGCTTCAGGCGCTTGCGGGATCCTGCCGATCCGGCGTTTTCGGGGAGCGGACATACTCGGATGCCGCGCCGTGTCACTAGATGAGGTGCAGTGCGCCGCACAAACGAGAAAACCTCGCGCGTGCCATCAACTGGGATAATGCCGATGGATCGCCCCGACATTCCTCTTAACGCCCTGCGGGTCTTGGAAGTCGCGATGCGGCAGGGCAGCTTTACCCGTGCCGCGATCGAGCTGCGGGTCACGCAGGCGGCGGTCAGCCACCAGATTGGCCGTCTCGAGGACCTTCTCGGCACAAAGCTGTTCCTGAGGACCTCGGGCGGTCTGGTGCCGACCGACGAGGCGATGGCGCTTTTTCCGGTTCTGGAGGGCGGCTTCGACGCGATGGCGCGCGCGCTCGACCGCGTCACCGGCCGGCATCATGTGGAGGTGCTGAATATCGGGGTCGTCACCACCTTCGCGGTCGGCTGGCTGATGCCGCGCCTGACGCGGTTCCGGGACCTGCATTCGCATGTCGATCTGCGGATCCTGACCAACAACAACCGGGTCGAGATCGCGCGAGAGGGCCTCGACATGGCGATCCGCTTCGGCGACGGGCGCTGGCCGGGGCAGGAGGCGGAGCCGATCCTTGCCGCGCCGCTGGCCCCGCTCGGCGCGCCCGAAATCGCGTCGCGGCTGCGCGCACCGGGTGACCTCGGTCGCGAGAGTCTGCTGCGCAGCTACCGCGCCGACGAATGGCCGCGCTGGTTCGAGGCGGCGGGCTCCGGCTGTCCCCCGCTGACCGGGCCGGTCTTCGACTCATCCGTGGCCCTGGGGAGCGTGGCGGCCGACAGCGGCGGCGTCGCGCTTCTGCCGCTCGCCATGTTCGAGCGGCAGATCGCCGAGGGCCGCCTGGCGCGACCGTTCGAAGTGACCTTGTCGGCGGGCGGGTACTTCGCGACCTGGCCTGGCGACCGACCCCGGTCGCCTGCCATGATTGCGTTTTGCGACTGGATGCGCAGCGAAAGCATAGGCGCCAGGAAAGTCTGACAGGCCGTCGCTGGCCGTGTCTTGTCAATCGGCATCGCCCTCGCGTCCCTTGGCGAGATGGCTGCGTGCCGTGGCCATGGAGAAACTCCCTTGGCCAAGGGGTCTGTCCCGCCAAATTTCCTCGGAGTTGGGCGCATCGCACTCCGCGTTGCGCAGCATACAGATCCAATTGCTTTCAGGTCTCGCCGCCCAGAGCGGCAAACTTGCCCGGCGACATCTTTTCGGTTCGTTGGAAGGCCATTCCAAAGGCGCTCGCGGACCCGTAGCCAATCCTGTGCGCGATCTCGGCATTGGTCAGTCCGCCCTGTCTCAGCAGCGTCTTGGCGAGCGCCATGCGCCATCCGGTCACATAGTCCATCGGTGCTTGGCCGATCTCTTTTCGGAACTTCTCGAAGAAACCCGAGCGGGACATGCCCGCCTCACGTGCCAGTTCAGCAACAGAAATCTCGCCTTCGGCAGATGCGTGGATGCGCCGCAACGCGAGGGATAGCCGTGGATCGGCTAGTCCGCGCAACAGCCCCGGCGGCATGTCGGTGGCCGGTCCTGATCGAAGCGCCTCGATCAGCAGAACCTCCAGAAGCCGCTCCAGGATCAACTCGCGCCCGGGTCGGTTGGCGCGCGTTTCCTCGTGGATGACCGGCACCAGTGCCATGAGGCGGTCGTGACGGCAGACATGGATCAGCGCGGGGAGGAGTGACACCAGGAGGTCGCGGGAGGGCGCCTCGAAACGGCAATGTCCTACAAGCGCGCGCATGTCGACAGGATCGGAGTCCCGGCCGAGCCGCATCCTACCGGGTTCGACCTCCAACGGGCGGCCCAACCGTTCCGGCTTCGGAGCAACGATACTGGTCATGGTGAAGCCATGCACGTCGGGGATCAGGATGAAGTCTCCGGCCGTCAAAATGATTGCCGCTGGCAGACCAGTCACCTCGATCCGGCAGGTCCCCTCGACGATTGCGCAATAGAACGGACTGGCCATGTCGCGACGCTCGACCCGCCACTGGCCGCCGGCCTCCACCAGCTTCGAGATGGACATCGCCGGCCGGAGCATCGCGACGACGCGCGACAGGGGGTCATCGAGACTGTCAGGAATGAGTTTGGACTCATGATCAATCAAGGTGGACTTTCGTTCATAGGATGGTCGAGTGGCGGCGTCTACCTCTCCTGTACATCGAAACAGGAGAGACACATGTCACGCGTTCTTGTCACCGGCACGTCTTCAGGCTTCGGCCGCGCTATAGTCGAGCACTTCCTCGACAGGGATTGGGAGGTCGTCGCCACGATGCGCACTCCTTCGCCGGAGGACTTGCCCGTCTCGGGCAACCTGCGCCTGCTGCGGCTGGACGTGACCGACGCGACCAGCATCGCCGAAGCGGTCGTGGAAGCCGGCCCTCTCGACGCCCTCGTGAACAATGCCGGTGTCGGCATGCTCAACGTGCTGGAAGGCGCCGAGATCAATCGGGCTCGTGAGCTGTTCGAAACCAATGTCCTGGGGGCCATGGCCATGACACGCGCCGTCATGCCCGGGATGCGCGCGCGCGGTGGCGGCGTGATCGTCAACATCAGTTCCAGCGTGACGCTTCGCCCGCTGCCAGCGCTGTCCATCTACTCGGCCAGCAAGGCGGCATTGAATATGTTCACCGAAAGTTTCGCGCTGGAAGCCGCGGAATTCGGCATACGTGCCCGGCTCGTCCTGCCCGGCAGCGCGCCCGAGACGTCCTTCGGACGCAATGCCGTGGCGCGCATGGGGATGGACGTGCCCGAGGAATACGGCGCTTTCGTAAAGGCCTACTTCCAGAGCCTGCAAGTGGCCACCGAGAAGACACGGGCAAGCGACGTCGCACAGGCCGTCTGGCGCGCCGTCACCGACGAGGGTGCTCCCATGATGCTCCCTGCCGGTGCCGACGCGGAAACGTGGTTTCGCGAAGAAGGCCGAACCGCGGCCTGATCCTTGCGGCTTTCCAGGGCGCGGCCATGTCGCCGCGCCCGCACAATCGTCAACGGATGGACCGATGAACCGACTGATCACTCTCAGCCGCGCGCTCCCCGCGCCAGAGCCCGGCCTTACCGTGGCCTATACGCCGATCCACTTGACCATGCCGGGCCGGCAACCCCTGGAACTGCGCCTGACCGCGCCCGCAACCGGCGACACCGTGCCGATCGTGATCCTGTCGCACGGCTTCGGTCCCTCGAACTATCTGCCGACGAAGGACGGTTACGCCCCGCTTGCCCAGTTCTGGGCCGAAAGAGGGATCGCGGTCGTCCAGCCGACGCATGCCAGTTCCCGTTCCGGGGGGCGCGATCCGGACTTGCCGGAAGGCCCCTACTTCTGGCGTGAACGGGTTGCCGAGATGCGCGCCATGCTCGATCGGATTGATGAAGTCGAACGACAGGCGCCCGCCATCGCGGGTCGGCTGGATCACGGCCGGGTGGCGGTGGCTGGGCACTCGTTTGGCGGGCAAACCGTCAGCTTGCTGTTGGGAGGGCGTCTTGACGGAGAGGATTTCTCCGATCGGCGCATCGGTGCGGGCATACTGCTCGCGGCGCCCGGACGCGGCGGCGCGGACCTGACGCCGGAACATGCGGCGCGCTTTCCGTTCTTCGACGTGGACTTCAGCTTTATCGACTTGCCGATGCTGGTGGTCTGTGGTGCCGAGGACGATCCGCATTTCACCCAGCGCGGTCCTGAATGGCATGCGGATGCCTTCCACGACGCGCCGGGTGCTGACGCCCTTCTGACGATCCAGGGCGTCGGCCATGGGCTGGGCGGGATCGCGGGGCTTGACGCGCGCGAGACCGAGATCGAGGCGCCCGACGCGCTAGAGGCCACCCGGCGGCTGACACTGGCCTGGCTGCGGAGCCATTTCGCCATCGAGCCCGAGGCCTGGATGAAGGCTCAAGCCGCTCTTCGTCACGATGCGTCCGCGCTTGCGGCTATCGTGGCAAAGGCGGCTTGAGTTGATGCCGTGTCATCTAAAGCATCGACCTCTTGGCGGGACAGGAGCATAGCTATTTCGGCACTTTGTTGACGTAGCGAAGGACTGCTGGATTCGGTGCCGCGGTGTGTCGTTTCTTTTTTGCAAGATGGAGCTGGGTGGGTGACCTGCTCCCCTGAAAAGTC
>NZ_JAME01000045.1 GCF_000521865.1 Roseivivax isoporae LMG 25204 | reverse complement strand
CGAGCAGGTCTCGGGTGCGGAACTTCGGCCTCAAGATCGGCACCATCTCACGAGGGCGGTTCGAACACCGCATTCAAGAACTGGCCTCTGACAAGGGGATGCTGGACACCCGGCCGATGCCTCATGCCCGTGCTTCCCTGCGCCATGAACTTGCCCGGCTCGAGCGTCACGTTCGCGGGCTGGCCGACGAGGACAAGGTGTTCCGGCGCCTGATGTCCATGCCCGGAGTTGGCGCGGTCGTTGCGCTGACGTTTCGCTCTGCGGTCGTGCTTCACCGGATGTGGCGTAACGGCACTCGGCTCCAGGCGGAGGTACCGATCAGCCTAGCAGAATAATCGCCTGAACCTTCTACGCGTCCTGCGTGACAGCAGGTCGTCGAAGTCCCCCAAGGACGTGTTCCCATGATGTCGTGTTCAAGACTGGCTTTGCCGAGCAGGCCTGGGAGATGGACACATCGGACTCGAACTGAATCAGCATCTTGATGGCTACCCTCGCTCTGACCACAAACCTAGACATGAACCCGGGGGATCTCGCAGGAGGGGATACGGCGCCGGCAGAGCGGATCGAGACCACCGAACCTGTACCCGCAGTCCGGCGGACAATCTCGTGCGGCCGAAACCGCTTGACCGGGACACCCCCGTAACCAAAGTCCTGATTCTAGGAAGTACCCAGATTTCTGCATGTTTCGCGCGCGAAATATCCCGGCCATCAGCGGGCGGTCTTGCGCACCCAGCCCAGGAACGCCGCGTCGGCGTTGCCGAGGCGGCGGCGGCCGGTGGCGGCCCACCAGTCGCGCCAGGCAGCCTCGAGTGCGTAGATGTCCGAGCCGGGCGCGAGCGCGCGGGCGGTCTCGAGGGTGTCCGGGGCGAGGGTCGGCGCCGCGGGACCGGCGGCACCGCGCCGGCGGGTGACGACGAGGAGGTCGCCCGGTGCCTCAGCAAGGGCATAATCCGGCAGGTGGTCTTCGGCGATCATGCGGCGCAGCGCGGCGCGGAACACCCGGACCGGCGCCGCCGAGCCGGCCTTCTTGTGCAGCGTGCCGACCGAGACGCGCCATTCCGCTTGGCGGCCGCAATGTTTGCGCGCAAGTTCGTAGATCCGTCGCTCGAGCGGCTTGCGGAGCCGAAAGTAGTCGCGGCTGAGGGTGAGCACCGATTTCGCGACGACGGCGCGGTACAGCCATTCCGACAGCGTCACCGTGACCGAGATCATGCGCCCGCCGCGGCTCTTGCGCACGATCTCCCACGCCTCGATGAGGCCGAAGCCGCGGGTGGTCTCGACCCCGCCCGTGGCGAGGTTGGTGGTGATGCGGGTGCCGGCCAGGCGCTCGAAGGCCTCCTTCAGCCGCTTGTAGGCGTCCCCGCTCGTCTCGCGGTTGGTCGCCACGAGCAGGTCGTGCGCCCGAAGGTGCAGCGTGCGGCTGATCTCGCGGCCGGCATTAAGCGCCGCCATGAGCTGGCTCACGCAATAGATGAGCACGTCCTTGTCGTGGATGGTCGCGCGGCCCTTCACGCTCGGGATCACCTCGACCGCAGTGCCGTTGTGCTCGTAGGCCAGGACCCGGCGATCCGGTCGGGTAGCGAGCGAGAAGATCGGATGCTCCATCGACCCGAGGTCGTCCTTGGGCGCCGCGTCGAAGATGTCGGCCACGAAGAAGTCGCCGGTGGGATGGCGCACGGGTGCGAGCCCATCACCGTCCACGCCCTGCCTGCGGGGGGTCGCGCCCCGACCGTCTTCGGTCTCGGCCATGCCTGCCTGTCCCTTTCCGCGGACGCCCCGTCGGTCGCCCCGTTCTGCCTGCCCGTCCCCGTTTCTTCGGCCGAATCCGGCATCGGGGTTTCAGTGACGCCCAGCCTAAATTTATCCACAGCCTGCGTCCAGCGGCGCATCGTCGGATCAGAGTCGGAAGAGCGGGGGTTCGGAATCGTACTATCGGGGGTTCAGAGTCACCAAGACCCTCACACCCGCGCAGACACGCCATGAAAACAAGGGCTTTACGACAAAATTGGAGATCCCGTAACTATAAACTAACCAAATATAACAGTCACGACACAACCGGAAGACCTAGGCGGCCACCCTTCCCCTTCGGCAGTGCACCCGAAAAGCCGCGGAAATTACTGAGAAAATGGATTGGTGTGCGAGAAATACTTCCATGTAAGCACTTTTTGTGTATCCTGTCGAAAAATGCGCACATGGAAGACGATGCGCGAGCAGGAATATTCCGGGAGCTCTCGGGCCAGGAACGGACCCACAGGACCACAGAGGCGAGGACGCGCAGTGAGCAAGGCCGAGGTTCGGGGCGACACCCCGCCCTATTTCAACATCGATCCAGATACGGCCATGGCCGCACTCGGCGGCCCTGCGACGACGGAGGGGTTCGGATCCATCGCACGCGCCTGTGCCGCAGGCCGTGCCGATCTCGCCTCCCGGGGGCTCGAGGAGAGCGGCGCCCGGCGTCTGCGGCTCTTCTCCACCTGGGAGATTACGCGCTACCTCATCCCCGTCGCCACCGGGCATTTCCGCCGCGTGCTGAAGGAGAACCCGGACCTGCCGCAGGGCCGGTCCGAGACCGAGGGCGGGGCCAAGTGGTTCACCCTCGACGAGGTGCTGCGCCTCAGGGCGCATTTCGGCGCCCAAGGGTCGAAGGCGAAGGAATACCTGCCCTACCGTCCCAAGGGGCAGCCCGCCAAGATCGCGGCGGTGGCAAATTTCAAGGGCGGAGTCGGCAAGACCTCGACTGCGGCGCATCTCGCCATGTCGGCGGCGCTTGACGGCTACAAGGTGCTCGTGATCGATCTCGACAGCCAGGGATCGATGACCTCGATCTTCGGCGGCCGGGTGGCGGATGAATGGCAGACGGTCTTTCCGCTGCTCGCGCGGCACTACGCCCAGCACCTGCGCTCGGACAACCAGCGCCGGCTCGACCGCGGCGAGGCGCCGGTGCCGCTCGACGACACGCTGTCCGAGGCCCTCGACATCCGCGCGACCGGCCTCGTGCAAAAAACCCACTGGCCCAACATCGACCTCATCGGCGCGCAGCTGAATCTCTACTGGGCCGAGTTCCAGATCCCGGTCTGGCGGATGCAGGGGCGCGGCTGGAAACTCTGGGACGCGCTGACGGACACGCTGGCCGAGGATGGCATCCTCGAGGCCTACGACCTCGTGCTGCTCGATACGCCTCCCGCGCTCGGCTACCTAACGATCAACGGGCTCGCGGCAGCGGACCTGCTGCTGGTGCCGCTCGGCGCCTCGTTCCTCGAATTCGATTCCACCGGTCGGTTCTTCGACATGTTGCACTCCACCTTCTCCTCGATCGAGGAGGCGGAGAACATGGCGGCACGCGCGCTTGGACGCGACGGGCTCGCGTTCCAGTGGGATGCGGTCCGCGCGGTGGTGACCCGCTACGATGCCGGCCAGCAGGGCGAGCTCGCGAGCCTGATGCAGAGCTATCTCGGCCCCACCCTGTCCCCCCACCGGCAGGGCTACACCGCGCTGATCGGCCAGGCCGGCGAGCAGGTACAGGGCATCTACGAGGCCGATTACCGCGACTTCAACCGAGAGACGTATGTGCGCGGGCGAGAAACCTTCGACGCCACCTATGCCGCGTTCAAGAGCCTCCTGATCGGAGCCTGGCGCCGCGACGAGCGGGCCCTGGCGGAGGCCGCGGAATGAGTGCCTCGATCCGTTTCGCGCGCGAAACATTGTCTATGCGCGCCCTGCCCTGCCCTGCCGAAGGAGATGCCGGATGGCCCGCCGCAAGCGCCTGACCCCCGCGAATCCCGCTTTCCTGTCCGAGGAACCGCCGGCAGGCGCTGCATCGGCCTTCGCCCGGCCGGCGCCCATCGCCACGGTTGCGCGCGACGCTTCGTCCGCGGCCGCCATGGACGAACTGGCCGAGACCCTGTCGAAGGCGCGTGCCGAAGGGCGGCTGGTCCTGGCCTTGCCGCTCGCCGAGATCGAGACCGGCTACCTGGTGCGCGACCGGCTCAAGGCCGACGACGAAGAGATGCGGGTGCTGAAGGAATCCCTGCGTGCCCGCGGCCAGCAGACCCCGGTCGAGGTCACCGAACTCGGGCAGGGGCGCTACGGCCTCATCTCGGGCTGGCGACGCTGCCGGGCGCTCGTGGAACTCGCCGCGGAGACCGGCGAGGCGCGTTTCGGCAGCGTACTTGCGCTGGTGCGCCGGCCGGCCGAGGCGTCGGATGCCTATCTCGCCATGGTCGAGGAAAACGAGATTCGCGTGGGTCTCAGTTATTACGAGCGTGCGCGGATCGCGTTCAAGGCGGTCGAGGCGGGTGTGTTCGAGACACGTCAGGACGCGTTGCGCGCGCTGTTCCATACAGCCTCCCGGCCGCGGCGGTCGAAGATCGGATCGTTCCTCGGCATCGTCGAGGCGCTCGACGGTGTGCTGGCCTTTCCGGAAACCATTGGCGAGCGGCAGGGGCTTGCGCTGGCGAAGGCGCTCGAGGCCGATCCGGCGCTCGGGGCCCGGCTGGCAGACATCCTGCACGCCACGCCCCCGGAAAACGCCGAGGCCGAGGCCGCGATCATCGCGCAGGCGCTCGCGGGCCCAGCCGTACCGAAGGAAAGCGCGCGGCCCACGGGCGAAGAGCTGGTGCCGGGCGTCTTCCTGCGCCGCAGGGGCGATGCGCTCACGCTGTCGGGGCCGGGCCTCACGGACACGCTTCAGGCCGATCTCGCGGCTTGGCTGAAGGCACGGGGCTGAGACGTTTCGCGCTCGAACAGGCTCGAAATCGTCTGTCCTGGTGCTGCGTCAGCCCCGTCCCTTGGTCAGCCGGTCGAGGGCGGCGAGGCCGTCGAGGAGGGCGGGCAGGCGGTCGATGGGGACCATGTTCGGGCCGTCCGACGGGGCGGTGTCGGGTGCCTCGTGGGTCTCGATGAAGACTGCGGCGCAGCCCACCGCGACTGCCGCGCGGGCGAGAGGCTCGACGAATTCGCGCTGGCCGCCCGAGGAGCCGCCCTGCCCGCCCGGCAGCTGCACCGAATGGGTGGCGTCGAACACCACCGGCCAGCCGGTGCGCGCCATGATCGGCAGCGATCGCATGTCCGAGACCAGCATGTTGTAGCCGAAGCTCGCGCCGCGCTCGCAGAGCAGGATCCGCGCGTTGCCGGTCGAGGCGATCTTGTCCGCGACGTTGGCCATGTCCCAGGGCGCGAGGAACTGGCCTTTCTTCACGTTGATCGCGGCGCCGGTCTCGCCCGCGGCGAGCAGGAGGTCGGTCTGGCGCGACAGGAAGGCGGGGATCTGCAGAACGTCCACGGCCTCGGCCGCGCGCGCGCATTGGTCGGGGGCGTGCACGTCAGTCAGCACCGGCACGCCGAATTCCTCGCGGATCCGCGCGAGGATCCCGAGGCCCTCGTCGATCCCGAGCCCGCGCCGGCCCGACAGCGACGAGCGGTTGGCCTTGTCGTAGCTCGCCTTGAAGATCCACGGCAGCCCCGCCGCGTCAGCGGCCTCGGCGATGCGATGGGCCAGCATACGGGCGTGATCGAGGTTCTCGAGCTGGCAGGGCCCCGCGATCAGGGCGAGCGGTCGGTCGTTGCCGACCCCCACCTTGCCGATATCGACCCGTTTCGCGCGCGAAACGCTTTCGTCACTTTCGCTCATGCGATCCCCTCCGCCTTCAGGACCGCCTCGATGCGGTCCACGTCCACCGGGTTGTTGAGTTCCCAGAACACCCGTCCGCGCGCCTCGACGGGCACGCAGGTCACCGGCCAGCCGTTCTCGAGGAAGCGCAGCTGCTCGAGCCCCTCGGCCCGCTCGAGCGGGCCCTCGTCCCAGTCCGCATAGGCGGCGAGCGCCGCGGGCCGGTAGGCGTAGACGCCCACGTGATGCCAGACCTCGGGCGGTGCCGCGAGCGAGGCCACGTGCGGCAGCACCTCCTTCGAGAAGTAGAGCGCGGTGCCGTCGCCGCGCAGCACCGCCGTGGTGCCGCCGACCCTGCCCGCCTTGCGGTCCGCTACGAGGTTCGCGAGCGTCCCGGGCTCGGTGCGCAGGACCGGCGTCGCCATCTGCACCGCCGGGTCGGCCATGGCCGCGACCAGCGCCTCGACGAACCAGGCGGGCGTCAGCGGCGCGTCGCCCTGCAGGTTCACCACCACGTCCGGCGCGGGGCCGAGCTGCGCCAGCGCCTCGGCGCAGCGCTCGGTGCCGTTGCGCGCGGCGCCTGAGGTCATCAGCACCTCGGCGCCGAAGGCCTGCGCGGCGTCGCGGATGCGCTCGTCGTCGGTCAGCACGCAGACCCGGTCGACGCCTGATACCGCCGAGGCGGCCTCCCAGGCGCGGCGGACCAGGCTCTTGGCAAGGCCCGTGGCGCCGGTCAGTTCCACCAGCGGCTTGCCGGGGTAGCGGGTCGAGGCGTAGCGCGCCGGGATCAGGACCGCGACGCTCATGCCACGCCCGCCCGGAGCGCGTCGTGGATGTGCACAAGCCCCTGCAGCGCGCCGTCCGCATCGGTCACGAAAAGCGCGGTGATGCGGCGCTCGTTCATGATGCCGAGCGCCTCGACCAGCAGCATGTCGGGCGGCACGGTGCGCGGATGCGCCGTCGCCACCTCGGCCGCGCGGCGGTCCGCGAGCCCCACGAGATTGCGGCGCAGGTCGCCGTCGGTGATCACGCCCACGAGCCGGCCCGCCTCCACCACCGCGGCGAGGCCGAAGCCCTTGGCGCTCATGGCGCCGAGCGTCTCCTCCATGGTGCTGCCCGGGGCGACCACCGGCAGGCTGTCGCCGCGGTGCATGACCGCCGAGACCTGGATCAGCTGCGCCCCGAGCGTGCCGCCCGGGTGGAAGGTGAGGAAGCTTTCGCGGTCGAAACCGCGATGCTCCATCAGCGCCACGGCGAGCGCGTCGCCGAGCGCCATGGTCATGGTGGTCGACGTGGTGGGCGCCATGCCGATGGCGCAGGCCTCGGGCGCGTCGGGCAGGGCGAGGAGGTGGTCGGCCTGCCGCGCCAGCGTCGACTCGGGCCGCCGGGTGATCGCCACCATCGGGATGTGGAAGCGCCGCGTGTGCGCGATGATGTCCGCGAGCTCGCGCGTCTCGCCGGAATTCGAAATCAGGATGGCGGCGTCGTCGCGGGTGATCATGCCGAGATCGCCATGGCTCGCCTCGCCCGGGTGCACGAACTGCGCGGGCGTGCCGGTCGAGGCCAGCGTGGCGGCGATCTTGGCGGCGACGTGGCCGGACTTGCCCATGCCCGACACGATCACGCGGCCGGGAAGGGCGAGAAGGTCGGCCACCACCGCGTCGAAGGCGGGCGGCAGCTCTCCCGCGAGCCGGCTCAGCGCCTGGGCCTCGGTGGCGAGCACCCCGCGGGCGATCTCGGAAGGGCTGCGGGACAGGGCAGGGGGGGCGGCGTGGGTCATGGCGTCCCGTGTAGTCGACAAGCGCGCCGGCTGGCAATCGCGGGAAAGCACGCGGGCAGGGGTCCCGCGAAGGTCTTGCGTTGACACATGGTCCGTTCGGGCACAAGACATGGCCGGAAAACCGGCTTGGGCGAGGGAACGCCATGAAAATCGCGATGATCGGAACGGGTTACGTCGGGCTCGTCTCGGGGGTCTGTCTCTCCGACTTCGGTCACGAGGTTGTCTGCGTCGACAACAACCCCGACAAGATCGCCCGCCTCGAGCGCGGCGAGGTTCCGATCTACGAGCCGGGCCTCGACATGCTGCTCGCCCGCAACGTGGAGGCGGGGCGGCTGTCCTTCACCCGCGACCTCGCCAGCGCGATCACCGGCGCTGACGCGGTGTTCATCGCCGTCGGCACGCCGACCCGGCGCGGCGACGGGCATGCGGACTTGACCTACGTCATGGCCGCCGCCGAGGAGATCGCGCGCGCCGCCTCCGACTACGTGGTGATCGTCACCAAGTCGACCGTGCCGGTCGGCACCAACCGCCGCGTGCGCGAAACGGTGGCGGCCACCAACCCGGACCTCGATTTCGACGTGGCCTCGAACCCCGAATTCCTGCGCGAGGGTGCGGCGATCGAGGATTTCATGAAGCCCGACCGCGTAGTGGTGGGCGTCGAGAGCGACCGCGCCGCGCAGGTCATGGCGGAGGTCTACCGCCCGCTCTACCTGCGGGAGTTCCCGATCATCACGACCGACCTCGAATCGGCGGAGATGATCAAGTACGCCGCGAACGCCTTCCTCGCGACCAAGATCACCTTCATCAACGAGATCGCCGCGCTCTGCGAACGGGTCGGCGCGAACGTGAAGCAGGTGTCGAAGGGCATGGGCCTCGACGGGCGCATCGGCAACAAGTTCTTGCACGCGGGCCCGGGCTACGGCGGGTCGTGCTTTCCCAAGGACACCAAGGCGCTGGCGCGGATCGGGCAGGAGTACGCGGTGCCGATGCAGATCACCGAGGCGGTCATCAAGGTCAACGAGGAGGTCAAGCGCCGGATGATCGAGAAGCTGCTCGATCTCTGCGGCGGCTCGTTCAACGGCAAGACCGTCGCGGTGCTGGGCGTGACCTTCAAGCCCAATACCGACGACATGCGCGACGCGCCCGCGCTGACCATCGTGCCGGCCATGGTGGGCGGCGGCGCGAAGGTGCGCGTCGTCGATCCGCAGGGCCGGCGCGAGGGCGAGACGCTCCTTCCGGGCGTTTCCTGGGCCGACGATCCTTATGCCGCGGCCGAAGGCGCCGACCTCCTGGTGATCCTGACGGAGTGGAACGAGTTCCGCGCGCTCGACCTCGCCGCCATCGCTGGGCGCATGGCGACGGCACGCCTTGCCGACCTGCGCAACATCTACACCGCGTCCGACGCCAGCGCTGCCGGGTTCGAGGCCTACGAGTCCGTGGGGCGGGCCAGCTGGGCCCGCTGAGGCGGCGTCACATCCGCTCGTTCAGGAGCCAGTCGTGATACCGGTAGAGCATCAGCAGCCCGAAGACGCTGAGCGAGCCGGCCACGCCGTAGACGTAGACCTCCGACACGTAGACCGCCTCGTAGGTCGGGAAGAAACCCGCGCGCATCTCCATGATCGGGTGCGCCACCGGGTTCCACAGCAGGAGTTCGCGGGCATAGCGTGGCATATAGTCTATCACGAAGAAGATGCCCGAGATGATGAACAGCGGCCGGTTTAGGATCGACCAGATCTGCTGCCAAACCGGGAACACGCCCTGAAGGAAGCAGTTGGTCACGCCGACGCCAAGGGACAGCGCCAAGAGCATCAGGAAGGCGCGCATGATCGCGGTCATGTCGATCACCGCGCGGGCGTCGGTGAACAGCATGATGCCGGTGAAAACGATGAAGAAGACCAGTGCTTGGGTCAGCGCGTTCAGCAGCACGCGGCCGATCAGCGCATCCATGAAGGTCACGCTGGGATAGGCCAGCAGTGGCCGCGAGAAGCGCAGCGCGGTTGCGAGTTTCTGGTTGATGTCCTGGTACATGCCAAGCGGCACGAGGCCGGTGGCGTAGAACAGCGCGAAATTGTTGCCGATGGGCGGGTTGCGGAAGGCGAAAGAGAACACGAGCGTCATGATAGCTACCCCGCCAATCGGCTGCAGCAGCGCCCAGAGATAGCCGCCCGAGACGCGGCCGAACGAGGTGGACATCTCTCGCAGCATCAGCGCGCCGACGGCACGGACGATGGCCCGGGGGGGGCGCGATCCGTGGGACGAAACCAGGCTGGCCATGCGCGGGGTCTCCTTCGGGGCCGGGGCGGCCCGGCGGCATTGCCGGACCTATCGTATTTCTTCCGGCGGCGCGAGGCGTTAGGTTGCCTGGCAGTCACCGCTGCGGCGACTGCCAGATCACATGGCCCCCTTTGAAAGGCACCGTCCGTTGAACACCGATGCCGCGCGCTCCCTTGCCCAGAAACCTCCCAAGGCCGGCGGTGGTGCGCCGCCTCCTGCCCGGCCGGCGCAGCGGCGCAAGCGGCATGTGGGCGTCGCGCTGAGCTTCCTGATCATGGTGATGGCACCACTGATCGTGACGATCTGGTACCTCTTTACCGCGGCCGCGGACCAGTATGCGTCGAGAGTGGGCTTCTCGGTCCGCTCCGAGGAGATCGAGAGCGCGCAGGACCTCCTCGGCGGCATCTCGAGTTCGCTCTCGGGCTCGAGCTCCAAGGACACCGACATCCTCTACGCCTTCATCCAGAGCCAGGACCTGGTGCAGGGCATCGACCAAGAACTGGACCTCGTGGAGATCTGGTCCCGGCCCGAAGGCGATCCGGTTTTCGCCTATCGTCCGACCGGCGACATCGAGGATCTCGTGGCGTATTGGCAGCGCATGGTGCGCGTCTTCTACGACAGCAATACCGGGCTGATCGAGCTTCGGGTGCACGCTTTCCGCCCCGAGGAGGCGCAGCGCATCGCCGAGGAGATCGTCCAGGAATCGACCGTGATGATCAACGACCTCTCCGCCATCGCGCGTGCGGACGCGACCGCCTATGCGCGAGAGGAGCTCGACACCGCGCTCGAGCGGCTCAAGACGGCGCGCGAGGCGCTCACGCGCTTCCGCTCCGAGACCCGGCTGGTCGATCCCACCGCCAACGTCGCCGGGCAGCAGGGGCTCCTGAACTCGCTCGAGACCCAGCTCGCCTCTGCGCAGATCGAGCTCAACCTCCTGCGCGACACCGCACGCGAGAGCGATCCCCGCATCGACCAAGCCGAGCGTCGCATCGCGGTGATCGAGGACCTGATCGACCGTGAACGGCAGAAGTTCTCGGCCTCGGGCGGCACGCGGCCGGGTGAGCGGGACTATTCCAGCCTTGTCGGCGAGTACGAACGCCTGTCGGTCGACCTGCAATACGCGGAGGAGAGCTACATCGCCGCTCAGAATGCCTACGACACTGCCCGCGCCGAGGCACAGCGCAAGAGCCGCTACCTCGCGGTCTATGCGAACCCGACCCTGCCGCAGAGCGCGCGCTACCCGCAGCGCGAAGTGATCTCCGGGGTGGTTGCCATGTTCCTGTTCCTGTTCTGGGCGTCGGCGGTGATGGTCTATTACAGCCTGCGCGACCGGCGCTGAGCACGATGATCGAACTCCGCAACGTCTGGAAGAGCTACCGCACCGACGGTGTCACGCGGACCATCGCGCGCGGCATCTCCTTCACCTTCCCCGCTGGAGAATGCGTGGCGCTGATCGGCCGGAACGGAGCGGGCAAGTCGAGCATGCTGCGGATGATCGCGGGCACCATGCGTCCTGACGAGGGCGAGATCGTCGCGCACGGGTCGGTGTCGTTCCCCGTGGGCTTCGCCGGCAGTTTCCACGGCGATCTCACCGGGGCGCAGAACACCCGCTTCGTGGCGCGGGTCTACGGGGTCGACACCGAGGAGATGCTGGACTTCACTCGAGACTTCTCACAGCTCGGCGCGCATTTTCATCTGCCGGTGAACACTTATTCCTCGGGCATGAAGTCGCGGCTGGCCTTTGCCATCTCGATGGCAATCCCGTTCGACACCTATCTCATAGACGAGGTCACGGCGGTGGGTGACGCCTCGTTCAAGGCGCGCAGTGAGGCGATCCTGCGGGAACGGCTCGAGAGTGGCGGCGCCGTGGTCGTATCGCATTCCATGCAGCTCCTGGAGAGGCTTTGCACTTCTGGCGTGGTGCTTGACCGGGGGCGGTTCTTCTATTACCCGCGCGTCGCGCGGGCGATCGAGCATCACGAGAAACTGATGCGGGGACAGCTGCCGCCCTGGATGCGCGCGCGTGCCTGAACGGTGCCTCCGCGATCCGGTTTCCCGCGGTCCCTGCCCGTGATCCGCGTCTTCGCCTGCGGCGATTATGCCCACCGCCAGCCGCTCGCCTACGCGCCGATACGGGCGGCCGCCGTTGGGCGGCTGCGGCTCGTCGAGCGCATCGGCACCGCCGACATCGTGATCGTCGCCCATGTTAAGGACATCGCTGCGCACGGGGCGGACCTCAGACGACAACTCGGGGCGGGGCAGCGGCTTGTCCTGCTCTCGGAAGAGCCGTTCTGGGACACGGTGTGGGGGGACGATCCGCGTGTCCGTGACCGCACCGCGCCGACGGAGGCGGGCGCGATGTCCTATACTTGGCTCAACCACGCGACCTCGGACGTCTTCGCCTTCGATGCGATCCCCTATTTCCCCCTGACCGATCACCATTTCGCCACCCGCTATCGTCGCTGGTTCGCGCAGAACGCGCAGGTGCCGGCGGCGGAATGGCTCGCCCGCTGGCGCAGGGCGCGCTGGCGCACGGTGTTCATGGCGCGCAGGCGCCACGGCGCGGCCTATTCGCGTGCCTTCGGTCCCGACCTTTTCGGGCTCTCGGCCCTGCGCACCGTGCTTGCGGAAGCCTGTCCGCTGCCCGCCACGCTGCGCGCGGGCACCGGGTGGGGCGACGCGATGCGGCAGGAACTGCCCGACTGGCATCTCGACAAGATGCTGCGCATCGCCGGGCGGGCGGCGCTCGTCTCTGCGATCGAGAACACGCATCATCCGCACTACGTGACCGAGAAGCTTTTCGACGCCTATGCCGCCGGCGCGGTTCCGCTGTACGTGGCAGGGCAGGGTCACCGCGCGCGCGACCTTGCGGCCGAAGAGGCCTGGCTGAACCTCGCAGGCGACGACGTGGCTGCAGCCGTTGCTCGCCTTGCCGAATTCGACCCTGATACGGTCTTTGCCGAGGCATACGCGGCCACGCAGGCGCGGCTTGCCGCGCTCTGGGGCGACCCGGAGGTCCTCGCGGCGGAACTCGACCGGCTGGCGGGCGCGATTGCGACGGAACTCGGGGCGGTCCTTTCGGCCTGAACGCCGGGATCAGACCCCGGTGGCGCGGGCCTGCAGGCGGGCTGCCCGGGCGCGAGCGGCATCGCTCATCCGGGCGAGCCCGGTTCGGGCGGCGGCGAGCGCCAGGACCGCGTTCGCAGCCGTGCCGCAATCGTCGGCCGGTACGACGAAGCCCGTGACACCGCTTTCGACCAGTTCGGGCGGTGCGCCGCGGTCCCAGCAGATCACCGGACGACCCGCCGCCATCGCCTCGAGCACGGTGCGTCCGAAGGATTCCGAGAAGCGCGACAACGACATCACCACGTCGGCCTGCGCGATCGCGGCTTCGGGCGTCTCTGCGTAGTCGGCGAAATCCACGTTGTGCGGAAAGGGCTGGAGCGCGCGCAGGTCAGGCGTCGGCGGGCCGATCAGCAGGAAGCGGACGTCGCCTTCCGCCTCCGCGACCCGGCGGGCGACCTCGACGAACTCGGCCACGCCCTTCTTGACGGTGTTCGAGCTGACGAGGGCGACGCGCAGCGGTGTCCCGGGCGCAAACGGCATGTCGAAGAGCGCGGGAGAGACGGCGTTCGGGCGGATCTCCGTGCGCTCCGCGGCGCCGATCCAGCGCGCCACCAGTCCCGAGTTCGCGACGAAACGGTCGGCGTCGTTCAACAGCCGTGTCCGCAGGAGGTCGGGCGTCAGCGCGAGGCCGCGGCAGAGCCCGGGATCGTTCTCGGGCAGTTCCCGCACGTGCACGACGCTCTCGCACCCGGCCGCCCGCGCCGCGGCGAGCGGCGCGTCGAGCACCAGCGTGTTCACGTGCACCTTGCGCACCGCGTGTCGTGCGATGAGCCGCGCGATGGTCGCGCAGGTGGCAGGCGCGGGCGCGCGGTCGCCGAAGCGCCAGAGCTGTGGAACGGTCTCTATCGCCGCGCTGCGGGCTGCGAGCGCATCGAGATAATCGGGGTTGCGCATGGCAGGGACCACCGCGACCGGCACCTCGCCCGCGGCGAGGAACCGGTCGAGCATGTCGAGGAGACTCCGCTCGGCGCCGAACAAAGCCCGGCCGACCTGATGGGCGAAGACCAGCACGCGGGGGCCCTTCCGATCGGCGAGCGCTCCGGACCGGCCGGGAAGGGGATCGGCGCCGGCGGCCCGTCCCGTCCGTTCCCAGTGCAGGAGCGGGTTCTCGTCCGGGCCAAGACCCTGCGCGTGTCGGTACCCGCCGGTCGAGAAGGCGGGCCCGGGATCGCGGTTCTCGCGCGCGCCGTGCTCGAGATAGTGCTGCGCCGGGTCGAGATCGGCCGCCAGCACGTCGCGGTGGGCGAGCCGGTACCAGGCCGGGTCGAACATGTCGGATGCCGCGATCCTGTCGCGGTCGGCCATCTCCGGCTCGGGATCGGGCGGGGTCAGCGCCACCGCCTTGGGCACGCGGAAGGGGCGTTCAGGGGGATGCTCGGGCAGGTGCAGCCCGGCGGGGCGCAGGGTGCGCGCGTGCCAGGCGCGCGCCGCGTTGAGATAGTCGTTGCGCAGGCCGTGCAGGTGCGTCCTGAGGTCGGTCTCGCCGCGCGCGGTCAGCGCGCCGGCCCGGCTGCGCCCGAAGGCGAGCGGCACACCGGGATGCACCTCGACGATCGCCCCGGGACCGAAGGCGGCATGGATGCGGTAGTAGTACTCGGTGTCGGCGTTCACCCGGACCCGGTCCCAGAAGCCCAGGATGTCGCGCAGCTCGGTGCGGATCATCAGAGAGGAGACGTTGCGGTAGACCCAGCCGGTCTCGATCCGCCAGAGCGTCATGTCGAGATCGTCGCCCGCGCGCACCCAGTGCGACACGCTCGCCATTCGCCCGGGATCGTCCAGCAGCGCCTGCACCTGGGCGCGGATCTTTGCCGGATGTGACCAGTCGTCGGCGTCGTGCACGGTGACGAAGGCCCCGCGCGCGGCGGCGAGCCCGGCATTGCGGGCAGGATAGGCGCCGGTGGTGCGGCCCTGCGTCATGGGGCGCACGCGCGGGTCTCGCCGGGCATGGGCAGCGGCGATGTCGCGGCTTTCATCGCTCGAGCCGTCGTCGACCACGAGGATCTCGAGCGCCGGCCAGTCCTGGGCCGTGAGGCCCGACAGCGCCCGGTCGAGATGCGCCGCGCCGTTCAGGACCGGCACGATCACCGAGACGAGCGGCAGCTCTCCTTCGGGCGGTGCCGGGGGCGGCGGGTTGCGCGGCACCACGCGGTCGAAGGCCGGCGCGTCACCCGGCGCGAGCGTCAGCGCCGCGAGCCCCGCAGGCGGGTGCAGCCGGCCGAGCGCCGACGCCATCGCGTCCGTGTCGCCTGCCGCGCGCGCGGCGAGCAATGCCGCAAGCCCGGCCTCGGCAGTTGCGCCGAAGCGTGTCTCTATGTCGGCAAGACGCGTCGCTGCCGCAGCGCCGTCGCCCGCCTCGAGCGCGAGCTGCAGGTCGAGAAGCCAGGGCCCGGCATGGCGCAGCGGCAGCGCCGGGTCGGGCGTGGCGTGGAAGGCTGCGATCGCGGTCCGTGCCGCCGCCGGATCGCCTTGGTCCCGGTGCCAGCGCGCCAATGCCCAGCCTGCCGCCGCCCGTTCCCGCGGCCGTCCCGTGGCGAGAAGCCGCGTGAGCGGCCCCAGCACGGCCTCCGCGTAGCCGCGCCAGAGCATGTGGTCGAGCTCGAGCGCCAGTACCGGCGCGCCGAGCCGACCCTCGGACCGGCCGATAGTGTCGTAGTGGCGGCGCGGGTCCATCCCGGCCCGTGCCACGTCGGGATGGGCGTGCAGGTACCAGACCGGGTCGAAATCGGTGTCGTCGTGCGTATCGGGCATGCCGGGTGTGTCGGGGGCCGTCACTCCGGGGCAATCGCCCGGCGCTCGGTCCGGCCGTAGAGCACGTAATGCACCAGCGCCGGCCAGCCGGCTTCGGCCACGTCGGGATTGGCGAGATAGTAGGGCAGGGTGCGGAAGGACGGGCCCGGGTCGCGGCCCTCGAAGGCGCCCGACCGGATGTAGTGGTCGATAGGGTCCATGCCAGCTTCGGCCACGTCGCGGTTCTGCTCGAGATACCAGCGGATGTCGAAGAGCTCGGACGCCTCGAGCGCTTCAGCCTGTCGCGTGAGCGGTGCGGTGCCTTGGCGCGGCCCTTGCTGCGCCATCTCGTAGCCGCGCCGCACCAGTAGGAGTTCCACCGCGTGGCGCCGTTCGAGCGCGGCGATCTCTTCCGCCGAGGCGCCGGGGGTCTTTCCGGCACTTTCGAGCATCTCGGTCAGGGTGGCGATCTCCTTGAGGCGGGCGTCGATCACCTGCCGTAGCGCCGCGATCTCGTCGCGCAGCAGCGCTTGGATCTCGGCATGGTTTCTTGCCTCGGTTATCGGCTCGTGGTCGGTCACTTCTGCGGTCCTCCGCCGGCTGCCATGGATGCGCGTCCCCCTTTAGCAGCCTTTGACAGCCTGGAACCAGAGCAGGCGGGATATCGCCCGGATTTTCCGAAAGCCCGGGGAAAGCGCCGTCCGGCGGCCCGGATTCGTCCCCTCCCGCGCCCGCGCGATCCGCCATTCCGGCCGTCCGTATCCCGCAACCCGGAAGACCCGCGATGGACGTGCTGGCGCTTCGCTCCCTCCTGCCCGACCGGCAGGATTTCGATCTCTCGATGATCTCGGTGCTGGCGCCGCTGCCGGGCGGTTCGGCCGTGCTGGCGGCTGCCGGCGCCAGCGGCGTGGCGCGGGCGCTGCACCTTGCCCAAGACGCACCGGTGCGCGCCGGCGCGCCGTCCGAGATCCTCGGCGCCGCGCCCGATGCCGGGGACGCGGCGCGGCTCGGCACGCGGGCGGTGCTGGCGGCGGTCGACCGCCTGTCCGATCGCGTGACGCTGCAGACCCTGTCGGCGGCAGGCGATCCCGGCGCGCCGGCAGTGCTGCGCACGCAGGCGGGCGTCGAGGTAGCGCTGCACCGGGTGGTCTTCTTCGAGGCGGAGGGCGCCCACTGGCTCGCGGGCGCGGCGGCCGGGGGCAGCGGGCTCGCGCTCTACCGGCTGCGCGACGACCTGCGGGCCACCGAGGCCGACCGCGTGGACGACGGCGTGAAGAGCCTCCTGCACGGCATCTCGGACCTCGCCGCCGTCGAGACGGGAGGGCGGACCTGGGTCGTCGCCGCCTCGAGCCTCGAGGACGGGCTCAGCGTCTACCGTCTCGATGCCGGCGGAACCCTCGTCTTCAGCGACGCGCTCGGCGCCAAGGACGGGCTCTGGGTCTCGGGGCTTGAGGCGGTGGCGCCGGTCACGGTGGCGGGCGTGACCTTCCTGCTCTGCGCCTCCGCGGGCAGCGGCACGCTCGCGTCGGTGCGGCTCAACGACCGCGGCGTGTTCTTCGTCGAGGACATCGTGACCGACGACCGCAGCACGCGGTTCGCGGGGGCCGCCGCGCTCGACGCGGTCGAGGTGGCAGGCCGCGGCCTTGCCGTCGTCGCGGGCACCGACGGGGGCGTCGCGCTCTTCGAGGTCCTGCCCGGCGGGCGGCTCTGGCACCACCAGAGCCTCGCGCAGGACGCGGGCTGGGACATCGGCCCGGTGCTTGCCGTGGCCATGGTGGTGACGGGGGACGAGTTGCAGATCCTCGTCACGGGCAGCCGGGCAGGGGGCGTGGCGCAGCTCGTGCTGCCCCTCGGCGACCTGGGCCACCGCCGCACGGGCGGCGACGGGGACGACACGCTCGCCGGCGCCGAACGCGACGACATGCTCGTGGGCGGGGCTGGGAACGACCGGCTGTCCGGCGGCGGGGGCGACGACACGCTGTTCGCCGGGATCGGGGCCGACACGCTCGCGGGGGGTGCCGGGGCGGACGTCTTCGTGTTCGACGCCAACGGACGGCGCGACATCGTGCGCGATTTCGAGCCGGGGATCGACCGGATCGACCTCGGCGGCTGGGGCCTCGTCCACGACATCTCGGCCCTCGCCATCTCGGCGCGGCCCGACGGCGCGCTGATCGAATGGCAGGGCGAGAGCCTGCAGGTGATCTCCGGCGCCGGCGCCCTGCCCGCCACCGCCTGGAGCGCCGACGATTTCCTGTTCTGAGGCCGCCTCGGCGTGGCGGGGCTTTCCGGCTCCCGCAGGCCCGTATAGACCGGCCACATGCACGATCCCGGCCGTCCCGTCCTCGCCATCCTGCTGGCCACCCGCAACGGGGCCGACATGCTCGGCGCCCAGCTCGACAGCTTCGTCGCGCAGAGCCGGCCGCCCGACCTCGTGATGGTCAGCGACGACGGCTCGACCGACGGCACCCGCGCGGTGGTGCAGGCCTTTGCCGCCGCCCATCCCGAGATCCGGGTGGACCTGCGCGAGGGCCCCTGCAGGGGCGCCTCAGAGAACTTCCTCAGCCTGCTGCGCGCGGTGCCCGAGGAGGTCGACATCGTCGCCTTCTCGGACCAGGACGACGTCTGGGTGGCCGACAAGCTGGCCCGCGGCATCGCCGCGCTCGCCCGCGCCGGCCGCGAGGACCCGGGTCGCCCGGCGCTCTATTGCGGCTGTACCTGGGAATGCGACCAGGCGCTCCGCCGCAAGCGCCGGTCGCGCCGGCCGCGCCGCGCCATCGGGTTCCGCCACGCGCTCGTGCAGAACATCGCCGGCGGCAACACGATGATGCTCGACCGCGCGGGGCTCGAGCTTGCCCGCGGGGCGAGCCGCGAGACCGGCGCGATCGTGGTGCACGACTGGTGGCTCTACCAGATCGTCGCCGGAGCCGGGGGCCGGGTGATCTTCGACCCCGAGCCGGTGCTCTACTACCGCCAGCACCCCAACAACCTGATCGGCGCCAACCGCGGCCCGCGGGCCAAGCTGCGCCGGCTGCGCCACATGCTGGCGGGAGGGTTCCGCGACTGGAACACGGTCAACATCCGCGCACTGACCGCCTCCGCGCACCGGCTCACGCCCGAGAACCGGGCGGTGCTCGAACGCTTCGCCCGTGACCGCGCAGCCCCGCTCACGGCACGGCTCACGATGCTGCACGAGACCGGCGTCTACCGCCAGGGGATCGAGGGCACGCTGTCGCTCTGGGCGGCGGCGCTCATCGGGCGGCTCTGAGCCGATGTCCGAGGATGCCGACGCCGAGCTGATCGAGGGCGCGGGGGCGGATCTCTTCGATCCGGCCTGGTACCGCGCGCGCCATCCGGACGTGGCATGGGCCGGGACCTCCCCGGCGCGCCACTACCTGCGGCTCGGCGCGGCTCTCGGGCGCGATCCGGGACCGGGCTTCGAGACCCGCTTCTACCTCGCGGCCTATCCCGACGTGGCGGCGGCGGGCCGGAACCCGCTCGTGCACTACCTGCGGAGCGGCCGGGCCGAGGGGCGCGCGCCTACTGCCTGGCGGCATGCCCTGGCACCGGCCCTGCCACGTCTCGCGGGCATCCTCGAGCACCTCCAGGAGCTGGGTTTCGACGCCGCGCCGCTCGCGGAGCTCGAACGGCTGGCGGCGGAGGACACGAGCCCGGCGCTGCGCGCCCGCGCCGCCGAGGAGCGGATGCTCTGGGCCCTGCGCGGCGGCACGGCGGAGGCCGCCCGTGAGGCGCTCGGCTGGCTGCGGGCGGCGCGGCGCGGCGGGCGCGACCTCGTCGCGCGGGGGCACCTTGCGGTTGCCGAGATGCTCGCGCGGCACCTGGCCGGCGCCCCGGCCGAGGAGGTGGCGGCAGCTTACGCGGTGGCCGTGACGCTCGGCGCGGATGGCGCCGAGACCGACCTCGTGCGCGGCAATACCGAGGCCGACCCTGCGGCGCGCCTCGCCTGGATCAACCGGGCGCTCGCCCGGTTCGCGCTGCCGCCGCTTGCCCTTGAGCCGGGGCCGGGACCCGCGTTCGACAGGTTGCGCGCGGCCGCGACGCCCGCGCCGGTGCCGGAGGGGCCGCTCGTCACGGTCCTCGTCGCCGCGCACGACGCCGAGGCGACGCTCGCCACCGCACTTGCCTCGCTCTCGGCGCAGAGCTGGCGTGCGCTCGAGATCCTCGTGATCGACGACGCGAGTGCCGACGGCACAGCCCGCATCGCCGAAGCGGCGGCGGCCGGCGACCCGCGGATCCGGCTCATCCGCCAGCCCGTGAACCGCGGCGCCTATGCCGCGCGCAATCGCGGCCTCGCCGAGGCGCGCGGGGCCTACGTCACATTGCACGATGCCGATGACTGGGCGCACCCGCTGCGGATCGCGGCACAGGCTGCCCATCTTGAGGCGCACCCCGATCAGGTCGCCTGCCTCGGCCAGCAGGCGCGGCTGCGCGGCGACCTCTCCGCGCTGCGCTGGACCGGGCATGCCCGGACGATCTTCGAGAACACCGCCTCGCTGATGATCCGCCGCGCGCCGCTTCTCGACCGGCTCGGCGGCTGGGACGAGGTACGCGTCTCGGCCGACAACGAGCTCATCCGCCGTGCCGGGCGGGTCTTCGGTCCGGAGGCGGTGGCACGGCTCGCGACCGGGCCCGCGACGCTGCAGCGCGACCGGCCGGGATCGGCGGTGGGGGACCCCGTGCTCGGCATCGCGGGGTTCCTCTACGGCGCCCGGCGCGAATATCGCGGCGCGCAGGCGCTCCACCACGAGACCGCCGCCGAGTTGCGCTACGACCCCGCGGCGCGCGCGCGGCCCTTTCCGGCGCCCGCGCGGATGCAGCTTGTGCCGCCGCGGACCCCTCTGCGCGCGGGGATCATCCTCGCAGGGGACCTGCGCGTGGGCGGGCAGGGCGCGGCGGCGCTCGCGGTGCGGGCGGCCGGGGCGCGCTTGCATGGCTGGGGCATCGCCGAGATTCACCGCTACGCGCCCGGTGCCGGTGCGACGATGGACGGCGCCGTCCGCCGCGCGATCCACGCCGCGGGCTGGCCGGTCTTCACCCATGGCGATCACGTGGCCTGCGACCGCCTGATCCTCTGGGATCCGGCCGTGCTCGCCCATCCCCAGCGCTACCTGCCCCGGATCGAGGCCGCCCGGATCGAGATCGTCGCCGACGCCGCGAGCACGATTTCCGATCCCGAAACCTGCCGCGCGACGATCGCCCGCTTCGCCACAGGCCCGGTCCGCTGGTGCGCCGCCGATCCCGCGGGGCGCGCCGCACTCGCGGCCGCGGGCTGCGAGGCCGGAGCGTGGCAGGTCCCCGAAGATGTCCCGGGCGCGGGATGACGTTGCGGCATCGAAGGCACAACCTGCGGCATTCCCGGAAGAATGTCGCCCTCTGCCATGGAATTGCCGTGCGGGCGTGTTGAAAGATCGGGTGTGAACGCTTGGGGCGCGGGTAACTTGGCCTTCACGACCCGGGACTAACCCGGGCAAGGCAGCGGACAATCGGGAACGGGTTTATGGCGAACATCACGGGGGATGCCGGCAACAACATGCTGGCGGGCACGAACGACAACGATCTGCTCGACGGGCTGGGTGGCAACGACACCCTGAACGGGCAGGCCGGCATCGACACGTTGAATGGCGGCGCCGGCAACGACGTCCTCGTCGGCGGCCCGGGCACGGACACGCTGAACGGTGGCTCCGGCGACGACCAGATACTCTACTACCGCGAACCCGGCGCCCTCGGCGTCTTCGTGGACCTGGGCGCAGGCACGGCCACCGACCGCAGCGGCGCCCGCGACCGGCTCCTGTCGATCGAGCGGGTCTACGGCTCGGATGTGAACGACACGTTGAACGGCAGCGATGCCACCGGCGATTTCCTCTTCGGGCGCGGCGGCAACGACGGGATCTCGGGGCGGGGCGGCAGCGACACGCTGATCGGCAACGACGGCGACGACACGCTGGCCGGCGGCGCCGGCGAGGACCATCTCGCCTACTATCTCGAGAATGGCTCGCGGGGCGTCGTGGTCGATCTCGGCGCCGGCACCGCCACCGATACCTGGGGCGATACCGACCGGCTGTCGGGCTTCGAGCGGCTCTACGGCACCGACCGCGCGGACGTGCTGACCGGCAGCGCGCTTGGCGAGTACCTGTTCGGCCGCGACGGCAACGACACCATCACCGGCGCCGGCGGCGACGACACCATGGTCGGCGATGCGGGCAACGACACGCTGCGCGGCGGCACCGGCCTCGACCTCGTGTCCTACGATCTGGAGGCCGGCACGCGCGGCGTCGTCGTGGACATGGCCTCGGGTCGGGCGACTGACACCTTCGGCGACACCGACCTGTTGAACTCGGTCGAATATGTCATCGGTTCGCGCTACGGAGACAGCATCCTCGGCACCAATGCCGACGGCGACCGCATCTTCGGCGGCGACGGTGACGACACGATCGACGGCCGCGACGGCGACAACCTGATCCTGACCGGCAACGGCAACGACGTGATCCGTGTCGGCACCACCACCCGCGACGCCCGTGACACCGTCGTGATCGAAGGTACCGGCACCAAGACCATCACCGGCTTCGGGTCGGCGGGCACCGAGTACGGCCACCACCTCCTGTTCCGCACGAACTCGGCCGTGACCGTGAACCTCGCCACCGGGATCGCCACCGCCGAGGGCATGCGCACCGACTTCAGCGCGGCCCTGCACTTCCTCGAGGTGGGCGGATCGGCCTTCGACGACGTCCTGATCGGCGGCAACCCGCGCCACGACTACCTCGAATGGTTCAACGGCAACCAGGGCAACGACACGATCGACGGCGGATCGGGCATCCACAACACCGTCATCTACGATCCCGAGGTTCGGCTCGGCTATCCCAATCCCGCGACCGGACAACGGGAATTCGGTACCCAAGGGGTCGATGTCGACCTCGCCGCGGGGCGGGCAACCGACAGTTTCGGCGACACCGACACGCTGATCCGCATCAACGACGTGCGTGCGACGATCCTCGACGACACGCTGCGCGGCGATGCCGGCATCAACTTCTTCTGGGCACTCAAGGGGGCCGACACGATCGATGGCCGTGGCGGGTCGGACGCCGTGTTCTACGGAGAGGACTACCTCACGGGCGGCACCTCGGGGATCGTCGCCGATCTTGCAGCGGGCACCATCGTCGACGGGCATGGCGACACCGACCGCGTGACGAATGTCGAGGAGGTCTACGGCACGGGCTATGCCGACGCCATCCGCGGCAATGCCGCCGACAACCGGCTGCAGGGCTACAACGGCAACGACACGCTCGCCGGCCGCGCCGGTAGCGACACGCTCCTCGGCGGGAACGGCAACGACGCCATCGACGGCGGCGCCGAGGACGACGAGATCTGGGGCGAGCGCGGCAACGACACGCTGAACGGGGGCGAGGGCTTCGACCTCGTGCGCTACCGTTTCGACACCGGATCGGTGACCGTCGACCTGGGCGCCGGGACCGCCACCGACGGCTTCGGCGATACCGACCGTCTGATCTCGATCGAACGGGTGCACGGCTCGGAATTCGGTGACCGGCTCACCGGGGACGCGGGCGACAACCGCATCTTCGGCTTCGGCGGCGACGACACGCTGGTGGGCGGCGGCGGCGGTGACATCCTCCTCGGCGGAACCGGCCATGACGTGATCACCGGCAGCGACGGCGACGACGAGCTCTGGGGCGAACAGGGCGCCGACACGATCAACGGATCGGGCGGCATCGACGAGTTGCGCTACCGCAACTCGGAAGCCGGCGTGGTGGTTGACCTGGTCACCGGCATCGCCCGCGACGGCTTTGGCACCTTCGACCGGCTCTCGGGCATCGAGTACGTGGGGGGCTCGGACCATGGCGACGCGATCCGCGGCAATGACGATTCCAACCGACTCCTGGGCTATGCCGGGGCCGACACGCTGATCGGCGGTGGCGGCGAGGACATCCTGTCCGGCGGCACCGGTGGCGACACCTACATCTTCCACGCTGGTGACATGCGGGACTCCGTCAACGATCTCGGCGCGACGACGGGGGGGGACGACCGGGTCGTCTTCGCTAACTACCTGGCCGAGAACGCCCGCATCACCACCCAGAACGTGCCCGCGAACAGCGTGGCCTTCGTCTTCGTCGGCACCAACGACGTGGTGGTGCTGGTCAACGCGCTCGCCGCGGGTCAGGCCGGCACGATCGAGGAGTTCGAGTTCGCTGACGGCACCGTGTGGAGCCATGCGCAGATGGTGGCCAATATCGGTCAGCTCGGGGTCGAGGGGGCACCGACGGGAGCCGGCGCCAGCCCGCTCGTCACTGCCGCCGAGGTGACCGAACCCGAGCCGACGCCGCCGCCGGTGGTGCCGCAGCCGCCCGACGACACGCCGCCGCAGCCACCCGAGAATCCGATCGATCCCGAACCCGAACCCGAGATGCCGGGGGCCGAGCTCGCGCTCGAGGGCACGGCCGGGGCGGACACGCTCGAGGGCGCCGAGGGCAACGACACCCTGCGCGGGCTCGACGGGCCGGACGTGCTGCGCGGGAACGCCGGCGACGATCTGATCGAGGGCGGCGATGGCGCCGACACGCTGAACGGCGCGGAGGGCAACGACACGATCATGGGCGGCGCAACCGCGGCGGACCTGCGCGACGTGATCTATGCCGGCGCCGGGAACGATTCTGTCGAGGGCGGCCACGGCAACGACCTGCTGAACGGCGGCACGGGCAACGACACGCTCGCCGGCGGCTTCGGCGCCGACGAGGTGATCGGCAACGAGGGTGACGACGTGCTCACGGGTTCGGCCTTCTCCGACCTGCTCTTCGGCAACGACGGCATGGACTTCATCAACGGCGGCTTCGGCTCGGACCGGGTGAACGGCGGGGCAGGGGCGGACACGTTCTACCACCTGGGCGTCGCGGGACACGGATCGGACTGGATCCAGGACTTCTCCGATGCCGAGGGAGATGTGCTGTTCTACGGTGGCGCCGGAGCGACGCGCAGCCAGTTCCAGGTGAACGTCGCCACGACCGAGGGGGCCGGCGCGGCGGGGATCGACGAGGCCTTCGTCATCCACCGCCCCACTGGCCAGATCCTCTGGGCCTTGGTGGACGGGGCCGGCGAGGACAGCCTGATGCTGCAGATCGGGGACACGACCTACGATCTCCTGACCTGATTCTCGCGCATCCCGCTTCCGGCTGGCCGGAGGCGGGATGCGGCGACTGCCGGAATTCCGAAGCACATCGGGCGAGTGCGCATGAAAAACATCTCTTGACGGTTGTCTTCCCGTTCGCGGACAGTCTCTGGGAAAATTCCCACGAGATATTGCGACCGAAAGGATTTAGAGATGGCCGATCCCGCGCTTTTCACGTCCGTTGCGGACAATTCCCTGCTGGCCTTCGGGGAGACGCTCGTTCCCCGGGGCGATGACAACCGTGGCGGGCCCTACGACATCACGGACATCTTCGAGGAGGGCTTTCTGTTCGGGAACCAGCGGGTCTCGGCGATCCGCGTCGGCACGAACGGCGAAGTCTTTTTCCCAGATTACTACAACGGGAGCGTCTCTATCTTCGGTACCGATCTCGATGCCCGCATCCCGCGAGGCGGATTTCCCGAGGGGCTCGAGGGGTCGGGCGTCTATATCGATCTCGATACCGAGCGCGACTCCGTGATCGTGACCTGGAACGAGGTCGGGTTCTATTTCGAGGACTATTCCAACCCGGTCACCTTCCAGCTCGAGATCCTCGATCTGGGAGAAGGCGATTCCGAACTCGTCTTCCGCTATGTCGATACGGATGGAAGCTGGATTCCCTACGGATTTTCCATCAACCAGCAATGGCCGAACTTCGTCAATCTCGGCGACATCCTGAGGCCGATCGGCCGCGAGCTCGACAGCACGGCGGGCAATACCGGTGTCGAGGGCGTCTGGCAGTTCCGCCTGATCGACGGCCAGTTCCAGCCCGAGGATCTGATCGGTGATCCGGTCATCGGAACGGATGGGGACGACGCGATCTTCGGCGGTGCGCTTGGCGACAGTATCCTCGGTGGAAACGGCAACGACACGCTTTCCGGCGCAGGCCGCGACGACATCCTCGCCGGCGGCAACCAGAGCGACCTCATCGCCGGGAATTTCGGCAACGACTCGCTCTATGGTGGGTCGGGCAACGACACGATCTTCGGGGGGCCGGGGCGTGATGAGATCCAGGGAGGCATCGGCAATGACGTGGTGCGCCCCGGACAGGACGCCGACACCGTCTATGCCGGCGCGGGGAACGACACCGTCCTCGGCAGCAACCAAGACTGGGGCGACGGTGGCGATGTCCTGAACGGGATGGAGGGCGACGACGTCCTGAAC
Source organism: Roseivivax isoporae LMG 25204 (assembly GCF_000521865.1). Lineage (GTDB taxonomy): Bacteria > Pseudomonadota > Alphaproteobacteria > Rhodobacterales > Rhodobacteraceae > Roseivivax > Roseivivax isoporae. The sequence continues at coordinate 3,783 of NZ_JAME01000045.1, read as the reverse complement.
GGTGGCCGCGGCCGCGACACGATCGCAGGGCAATCGGGCAACGACATGCTGAACGGCGGCTTCGACGACGACACGCTCTTCGGCGGCGAAGGGGACGATTTCCTCTACGGTGGCGAGGCGCAGGGCTACGGACCCACCCTCGACGTGATCTATGGCGGGGCGGGGGCCGACCGGTTCTTCGTCGATCCCGGTTCCCAGAACGTGACCGCCGTGGTGCGCGACTACAATCACGCCGACGGCGACGCGCTGGTCTATGACGGCACGGACGTGACGCGGGACGACTTCGTGCTCGATGTCCAGCGGGTGATCGGCGCCGACGGTCCGATCGTGCTCGATATCGACGTGATCCGGCTCTACGAGGGCGGCTACCGTCAGACCGTCTTCACGCTGACGCAGCCCGTCTCGAACGACTTCGTGCTGCTGCGCCTGCCGGTCCCCGAGCCCGGCTCGGGCGACGAGATCCTGTTCGATCTCGGCTGACCCGGGCCGGTTCGGAGGGCGACCGTCAGGCCATGAGGTCGTAGACCTGCCCGCCCAGCATCAGGTCGATGCTGTCCTCGGCCGCGCCGTCGACCACCGCCCAGAGCACCTGGCCGGTCGGGCGGTAGATGACGAAGGCCTCGGCGACGTCCGCGTCGCCGGCGCCGTCGGTCTCGGCGTAGTTCAGCTGGAACTGGTCGGCCCGGGCATTGCCGCCGAAGAACAGCACGTCCTCCTCGGCGGCGCTGTAATCCTGCACCCAGTCCGTGCCGTGCCCCTCGACGCCCAGGTGAAAGAAGCGGTCGGCGCCGTCGCCGCCGTTCACCCGGTCGAAGCCGAAGCCGCCGTTGATGAAGTCCATGCCGTCGCCGCCGAAGAGCACGTCCGCCAGCGCCTGGCCGGAGAGCACGTCGTCACCCTCGTTGCCGGCCAGGGTGTCGGCGCCGTCGCCGCCGGTCAGGCTGTCGCCGCCCGCGCCGCCGTAGACGAGGTCGTTCCCGGCCCCGGCCATCACCGTGTCGGCGCCGTTCCCGGCATAGACCGTGTCCGACAGGTCGGCCCCGGTCGTGCCGCCGACGATCATGTCGTCACCGTCGCCGCCGTTCAGCGTGTCCGCCCCGTCGCCGCCGAAGAGCATGTCGTCGCCGCCCATGCCGAGGATGCGGTCGCTGCCCGCTCCGCCGATCAGCGTGTTGCCGCTCGCATCGCCGAAGAACACGTCGTCGCCCGGCCCGCCGATCACGTCCTGGTCCGCGCCGAACGCGGTGTCGCGCAGGTCGGTTGTGCCGCCGTCGACGCCGAGCACGCCGTTGCCGAGGCCGCCGTTCTCGGCGGTGTTGCCGAGGAGCGACGAGCCGCCGCCGACGAACAGCGCGCCGCCGTTGTTGAACAGCGCGCCGCCGCCGTTCGAGGGATCGGCGCCCAACGCGGCGTTGCCGGTCAGGTCGGTGCCGTTCACCGTCATGGTGCCGGTGGCCGAGTTCCACAGCCCGCCGCCCTCGGCGGAGGCGGTGTTGTCGAAGACGAGCGAGTTCGCGATCTCGGTGGTGGCCGCGCCGGTCACGTGCAGCGCGCCGCCATTGCCCGGCGCGGGGCCGGTGCTGTTGCCCGACAGGGTCGAGCCGGTCACGCTCAGCATGCCGTTGATCACCTCGATGCCGCCGCCGGCGCGCATCGCCGTGCCGCCCATGAGGGCCGAATCCGCGACGGTCACGCTGCCATCGGTCGAGAACAGGTTGCCGCCCGATCCCGCCGCGCCCGAGGCGACGTTGCCCGACAGGGTGGCGTTGCGCAGCGCGAGCGTGCCGCCGTTGTTGAACACGCCGCCGCCGCCATTGTCCGCCGCCTCGCCGGTGGCGGTGTTCATCGACACCACCGTGCCATCGATCTCCATCGTGCCGGTGGCCGAGTTCCACAGCCCGCCGCCCTCGGCAGAGGCCGCGTTCATGGTGAACGCACCGCCGAGGATGCTGACCGCGGCCGCGCCGGTGACGTGCAGGCCGCCGCCATTGCCCGGCGCGGGGCCGGTCTCGTTCGCCGTGACCATGACGTCGGTCATCCCGAGGTCGCCATCGATCAGCTCGATCCCGCCGCCGGCGCGGGTCGCGGTGTTGAGGCTGAACTCGCCGCCGGTCACGGTCACCGCGCCGCCGACCGAGAAGAGGCCGCCGCCCGATCCCGCGGCGCCGGTGGCGTCGTTGCCGGAGACGATGGCATCCGTCAGCGACAGCGCGCCGCCGTCGTTGAACACGCCGCCGCCGCCATTGGTCGCGTCGGCTCCGGCGGCGGAGTTGTCGCCGATCCGGGTGCCCTCGACGGTCATCGTGCCGGTGGCCGAGTTCCACAGCGCCCCGCCCTCGGAGGCGGCGGTGTTCTGCAGGAACCGCCCGCCCGAGATGTCGACATTCGCCGCGCCGGTCACGTGCAGGCCGCCGCCATTGCCCGGGCCGTCGCCGGTCGCGTTGGCGATCACGTCGGTCCCGCTCATGGACAGGCTGCCCTCGATGATTTCGATGCCGCCGCCGGCGCGCACCGCCGTGCCGTCCGAGATGGTCGTGTCGGACACCGTGACGTCGCCGTCCGTGCTCATCAGGTTGCCGCCCGAGCCTGCCGTGCCGGTGGCAGTGTTGCCCGAGAGCGTCGCGCCCGAGACCACGAGCGTGCCGCCGTTGTTGAAGATGCCGCCGCCGCCATTGCTGGCCTCGTCGCCGGCCGCGCTGTTGTCGCGCACCAACGTGCCGGTCACCGTCATGGTGGCGCCCGCGTTGTTCCACAGCCCGCCGCCTTCGGAGGAGGCGGTGTTGTCCGCCACGGTGCCGCCGGTGATGGTCACGTCGGCGGCGCCGGTCACGTGCAGCGCGCCGCCATTGCCCGGCGCGGGGCCGGTGGCGTTGCCGGTCATGTCGGTGTCGGTGATGGTCACCGTGCCGGTGCCGACCTCGACGCCGCCGCCGGCGCGGTTCGCGGTGCCGTCGGCGATGATGCTGTCGGTGATGGTGGTGGTGCCGGCCGCGGCGAAAACGTTGCCGCCCGAGCCCGCCGCACCGGTGGCGGTGTTGCCCGAGAGCGTCGTCTCCGAGATCGTGACCGTGCCGCCCTCGTTGAAGACGCCGCCGCCGCCCTCGGTCGCGGCGTCGCCGGTGGCGGTGTTGCCGGTGATCTCGGAGTTCAGGATCGTGGCCTCGGCCCCGGCGGCCACGTGGATGCCGGCGCCCGAGGTGGCGACGCCGCCGGTGATGCCGAGGCTGTCGAAAATGGTCGCGCCGTCGGCGACCATGAAGACGCCGGACACGCCGCCGCCCGAGACGGTGATGTCGGAGGGGCCGTCGGCATCCACGTCGCCCATGATCGCGATGTCGCTCATGGTGGTGAGCGCCCCCTGGGACAGGGTGATCGTGCCCGAGAGCCCGTCCGCGAAGGTGATCATGTCCGCGCCCTCGGCCGCGTCGGCCATCGCCAGCGCCTCGCGCAGCGTCGTCTCCTGGTCAGACGGGTCGGTGTCCGCGAGCGTCGTGACAGTGAAGGTCGCCATGGTCGATTATCCTCCTGATGACCGCCCCGGCCCGGCCCCTCCCCCCGCGGGCGGCCCCGGATCCGTGAGCACGTTCGCGGAAGCCACGCGCGCGGGCGCGGTCGGGTTTCGCGGCGTCCGCGAGAAATTGCCCAGAGGGGGTCTCAGGCCAGGAGGTCGTAGCTCGCGCCCCCGATCTGCAGCATCAGGCTGTCCTCGCCCGCGCCGTCGACCAGCGCCCAGAGGATCTGTCCCGTCGGGCGATAGATGACGAAGGCCTCGTCGACACCCGC